>NZ_JBEBMG010000004.1:0-370637 GCF_040081975.1 Mesorhizobium hunchu | reverse complement strand
ACCCGAAAGACGCCGATCCCTTACGACTTCGAGGCCTACAAGGTCCGTAACACGATCGAGCGCTGTTTCAACAAGCTCAAGCACTTCAGACGCATCGCCACACGCTTCGACCGCCGCGCGGCCTACTTCCTAAGCTTCCTGCAACTCGCCGCCGCAATGCTGTGGATGCGATGAATGTCGATTCTGCCTAGAGCATCGAAATCCGGCGAAAGACGGCCCAAATGCTTCCGATTGCTTGACTTCGACGAGCAAAAAAGGCAGCAGGAGAGCCGGATAGGTGGTTTTTCCACCTTCCTGAGCATGAGGGGAACCATCAATCTCGGGCATGCGGGCCCGAAAAACCGGGGACTGGCAAAGGTTGATTAACCATCTTTGTCCATCTTTTGAATCAATCGGCAACATTAAGGCGGCGCAGGGGTGCGCCGGGGGTTCAACTCTTGCGACATCGGCTGTGGGCGCAGTCGAGATGAAAGCCGGTTGAGAGATTGGTTCATGGCGTTCGTGCGTAAAGAAAATCGGGGCGGTCGTCCCGCCGGCGGTTCGGGCCGAAAATTCCCGCTCTCTTCGACGATCATCCGTTGGGTGGCCGTTCCTGGCGCCGGTGTCGGCCTCTCGCTATGGCTCGTGGGCAGCATGGCAGGAGCCTTGTCGGCCACCAGTTCGCTTTCATCCAGTTCGGGCTTCATGCCCCGCGTGCCGCGCGAGATCGCAGCGAGCACGACCAACAAACCCGAAAAGGCCAAGCGGCTGATAGACGTCGCCCTTGCCGGACCGACCGGCGGCGCGCATTCGCACACCATCTCCGTCAGCGAGCGGTTCGAGACCGTGGCCGCAAGCGTCGCCTTGTCGCCGCAGAAGCTGGCCGCAGCGTTCTCCCGCGCAGGAATGCTGGTTGCCCGGCACGACGCCGCCCACGGAACGCAGCCGCTGAAAGAGCGCTTCGACGTCGCCGTTGCCAGTGCACCGCAACTTCCCGCATCTGACCGTTTCGGGCAGCGCTCGGAAACCGAGCGTTCGTCGCGCCTTGCGCTGGCTCTTGCCGGCGCCGCCAGCGTCGAACTCGCCTATGCGGCGGCAACGTCCTCGCCCTCTGCCGACACACCGTTCAGCAGCCTGTTCGTGACGCCTGAGGACGCATTGAGCGGAGACGGCGATACCGACGTGGCGGTCTTCGACGATCTGCCGGACACCATTCCGCTGCCGGGCCGACGGCCGCAGATTGACGACAGCCCGGCCGACAAGCCGCAACGCGGACCGTCTCGACGGCTGGCCAGGGAACAGGACAATTCCACCGCGCCGTCCGCGCCGAAGCCGGCCAAGCGCGACACCAGCAACATGCTCGCCTACGCCAAGCCCGACAATCCGCGCGAGAGCGGTGGCGGGCTGTTCGGCAACCTGTTCTCCAGATCTGCCCCGAAAGCGCGCGCCGGCGTGGCCGTCTACGATATTTCCGCGGCGACCGTGACGATGCCGGACGGCACCAGGCTGGAGGCGCATTCCGGCATTGGCCACATGGCCGACAACATCAAGTATGTCGACCAGAAGATGCGTGGGCCGACGCCACCGGGTACATACAAGCTCACCATACGCGAGTCGCTGTTCCACGGTGTCGAGGCGATCCGTCTTACCCCGACCGACGGCAGGAACCCCTACGGCCGCAACGGCCTTCTGGCCCATACGGAAATGCTGCGGGGCAGGCCCGAGCAGTCGAACGGCTGTGTCGCCTTCAAGGACTACAAGCGTTTCCTAAAGGCCTTCAAGCGCGGCAAGATCACGCGCATGATCGTGGTGCCGGGCAGAAGCCGGCACTCGCTGCCGGCCACCACGGTGGCCGACAACGGACGCGGTGCCTGAGGCAGAGGACTGGAGTGGCCGCAATCGCAGCATAGCCGCTCAATCCACCTTATTTTCTCCCTTTTCGCCGGCCTCGACGATGTCGCCGCTGGTGAAAAGGATTTCCTTGAGTTCGGAGCGCCAGTCCGGCTTTGCCCTCAGCAACCATTCGAGGTCCATGCCGAAATGCTTGAACTCCTCCTTCTGCGCGTTCTCCATGATGGCGCGGGCGGACTTGTCCTTCTCAAGCGAGATGCGCTGTTCGTACCAGCCGATCGCCTCCGCCTCCTCGATCAGCGACGTGACCATGCGGGCGAAGGTGCGGGTCTGCTGGGAAAGTTCTTCCGGCGGTTCATGATATTGTTCGGTGGGCATTTTTCCTCTCGGTTTGAAAAGATCGCCCACCAGAACGGCCACGACGCCAAGAAGTTGCGCCGCGAGGTATTTTCCTGTGATTCAGGATACGGCAAGCCGATGACAGGGCCACGCGGCCGCGCCTAATATCGACCGAGACCGAGGAAACGCGCATGGGTAAGGGACGGGTCGAAGCCTTCACCGACGGCGTGGTGGCGATCATCATCACCATCATGGTGCTGGAACTGAAGGTGCCGGAAGGGGACGACTTGTCCGCGCTGCTGCCGCAATGGCCACACTTCCTCAGCTATGTCCTGTCGTTCGTCAATGTCGGCATCTACTGGAACAACCTGCATAACATGTTCCACACCGTCCAGCGGGTGAACGGCCGGGTCCTGTGGGCCAATTTGAACCTTCTGTTCTGGCTTTCGCTGATGCCGGTGACGACCGCCTTCATGGGAGAGAACCATTTCGCGCCGGTTCCGGTGGCTGTCTATGGCGGCGACCTGATCCTGTGCGCGCTGGCCTACGGGATCCTGGTGGTGCAATTGCGCCGGCTGCATGGCCCCGAAACCGCCTTCGGCAGGGCCGTAGGACATGGCTGGAAGGAGATCGTCTCCCTGGCGGCCTATGCCGCGGGGATCATTCTGGCACTCACCGTCAACAAATGGATCGGCGTAGTGATCTATGCCGCGATGGCCGGGGCATGGTTCATTCCAGACAGGCGTTTCGAGCACGAATTGACCAGGCACGAGCCCGAAGGGCAATGATGCGACGCAAGTCTCCTGAAAGGAAGCATCGTTCGCAAGGTCAAATCACGCACAGAAGGCTGGCAGAGTGACATGAAGGATCGCGGTGCGCTTCAGGCGCGCATGTCCTTCAGCTTGTCCGCGACCGAGGCGGCAAGGTCCGCATAGCGTTCCTCCAGCCGTTCCGCCGCGGTGATGACGGGAAAGTCGTGCCCGACCTTCTCCAGTGCCATGCGCAGTTTCTCGACGAAATCGGCCTGAACCTCGAGCGCCGAGAACAGCGCCTTCACCTGCGGTTCGGTGATGTCGGGGTTTTCGAGCATGGCAGGCACCTCGCGCGCCATATGCTCGCCGGCCTCGGTCTGCTCACTCAGGATTGCAATCCAGTCAGTCATCGGGGAATGATGGGAACTCTTGCCTGCCGCGTCAACCGGCGCCCATGCCTCTGCCGTCCGGCGCGCGCGAACCGCGCCGTTGCCGGCGACCTTGCGACGGCATTCCCGATGTGATGACCGGCGCCACCGACCGGATCGAAAGAGGGCAGGCGCGCCACAGCATGCGACGGCGCTATGCCGGGACCCAAGGAGAGAAAATGCCGACCGACAATGAAATCGCCGATGCCCTGCCTGCGCTGTCAGCGGGCAACGTCGCCGTCGTCACGGGTGCTGCGAGCGGCATCGGCCTTGCCGCAGCCAAGCGGCTGGCGAATCTCGGCATGAAGGTCGTCCTGGCGGACCTGCCCGGCGACCGGCTGGAGGCCGCGGCGGATGCGCTCAGGGCCATCGGTCCTGCGACCCGCGGCAACGACAGCGTCATCGCCGCGGCGACGGACGTCTCGCGGTCCGAAGACATGGAACGCCTCGCGGGGATCGCTTTCGCGACGGGCGACGTGACCATACTGATGAACAATGCCGGCATCGAATACAACACCGGCAAGCCATGGGAGAACGGGAAGGGTTTTCGCGAGATACTGGACGTCAACTTCTGGGGCGTCGTGAACGGCGTGGAGGCTTTCGCGCCGCGGATGCTGAAGGCTGGCCGCACCGGGCTCATCGTCAACACCGGCTCCAAGCAAGGCATCACCACGCCGCCGGGCAACCTCGCCTACAACGTCTCGAAGTCGGCGCTGAAAACCTTTACCGAAGGTCTCCAGCACGCTTTGCGAAACGAGCAGGGCGCCAACCTGTCCGCCCATCTCCTCATTCCCGGCTTCACCTATACCGGGCTGACGCGCAACGCGACCGAGAAGCCGGCGGGCGCCTGGACGGGCGAACAGGTCGTGGACTTCATGCTTGCCGCGCTTATGCGCGGCGACTTCTATATCCTGTGTCCCGACAACGAGACCGACCGGCGGACGGACGAATTGCGCATGGCGTGGGCGATCGGCGACGTCATCGAAAACCGCCCTGCCCTGTCGCGCTGGCACCCGGATCACAAGGACGGCTTCACCGCCTTTCTGAAGGGCGGCAGCCAGGACTAACGCACGGCACCTCCTGCCTTCGCAGACGTGCGCCCGGATTTGGCAGGGGAGGACTTACGCGCATTGGCTGGCGCGGTTTTGCCAAAACTCTTTTTCAATTCCTGGGCAGCTTGCGCCTCAGCGTTCTGCCTGCCTTGCCTGCTCGCGCTTTCCATCGCGTGACGTTTTACGGCCTTCTCGCACTTGTCGCGGATTTCCTCGACCTCGGTCTCGGTCAGGTGCTCGATACCGATGAAATGATTCTGCGCCTCGGTGACGCGGATCAGTTCGTCGAGCTTTGCCTGCATGGCGGCGCCGTCGCGATTCTGCGTGTTCTGGATCAGGAACACCATCAGGAAGGTGACGATGGTGGTGCCTGTGTTGATGACGAGTTGCCAGGTGTCGGAAAAACCGAAGATCGGACCGCTGACGGCCCAGACCACCACCAGCGCGACACAGAGGATGAACGTCGTCGGCAGGCCGCTGCGATAGGCCACGCCGTTGGCGACATTGGTGAACGTCTTTTCGAACATGGATAAACCCTCAAAGGTCCGGAACAACTCGCGACGGGTGCCGGTGGTTCCCGGGGCCGTGAAGATGCAACCTGCCTAACGACTAGGTTGTATATAGGAATATATTCTACTTAAAGTGGATGTGAGACTATCCTTCTCGCAGGCAATTCCGCCTGCTCCTTCCGCCCAGTGCGGCACCTCCGGCCCCTTCCGCCTCGCCACCCCCGCACGGCGGAAGGGGTCTCACGGGAAGGCAGAGGGCATGAGGCGAGTTCCAAGGCTGTGGAGCAGGCTCCGATCCGCCTCCTTCGGCCCCACCCTGTTCGCGAATGGACTGCTCGCCGCCGTCGCCTTCTCCAGCGAGGCGCAGGCTGGTGTGGCGCAGACGGCAAAGATCACGGCCGCCGTCGAACGTCATTTCACCACCAACGCGCTGGACAGCGATCATGCGGTCTCCGACTGGTACACGCTGCTGCGCGGCTCGCTGCAGCGGGAGTGGGGAGATGCGGACGCGACTGTGACGCTGGGTGCGGAGGTCGAGGCGACACGCCACGATACAGTGCGCATCGAGGACGACCGGGCGCTCACCCTGTCGGCGCAGGCGTTCCGGCGGTTGCGGCCGGGGCTGGAACTGCGCGGCACGCTGACCTACCGCATCTCGAGCGAAGGCGACGATTTTGCCATCGGGCCGCTGACGCTCGGCACGCGCACGGCCAAGCAGGTGTTCGGCGCATCGGGCCAGGTCGGGATCGACCTCGGCGATGCGACGTCCCTGATCCTTGAGGTCGGCGACAGCTTCGAGATGATCGGCAACAGCCATTTCAAGCCGGCCCTGCTTTCGCCGGTGCAACTCGACGCCGACCGCAATCGCCTTCAGGCCGGCTTCCGGCTGGCTCGCGCGCTCGGCCGGTTCACCATCGGCGCGTCCGGCTCCGCCTTGCTCGTCTCTGTGCAGCAGCTCGGCTCTCCGCCGGTGGCTGTCGGGTTCCAGCGCTATTCGCTGCGCGGCGAGTTCGCCTGGACCGGCGCCGACGGGTCAAGCGCGGGCGTGGCGGCGGGCGCGGAATTCCTGCGGGCTACAGACGGGCTTTACGGTGCCATCCGCCCAGCCTGGCAGATCGCCTTCAAGAAGGCGCTGCCGCGGAATTTCGAACTGCGCGGCACGTATTGTGGCCGTTTCGAGGATATCGACAGCGACGACCCGCTGGCGTCCTGGCTGCAACGCGCCGAGCTGGAGGCCGGCTGGAAGGCCGGTGCGAAGCTGGCGCTGTCGGCCGGCCTGTTCTGGCAGGACAAGCGCAACCTCCTGTTCGAGAACACGGAACGCAGCCACGGCGTCTATGCCGAAGCGGCGTACCGGTTGACGCCGTCGACGCAGGCCGTGCTGCGCCTCGACGCGTCGAGAACCTTCAAGTCCGTTCTGGAAACGCGGGAGGATACGATCGACGTGTTCCTGGGCTGGCGCGCCAGCCTTTGAACGGCTGGCGGGTCCGGCACAGTAGGCCGGACCGACTTCATGGTCGAAGGCAGGAGGGTTCAAGGCCCTCCTGCCCTGCTTCGGGCCGTGAGGTCCGAAAGCTTACCTCAGTGCCGGCGCAGCTTGTAGCTGCGGTTGCCCTGGGTCACGACATTGGTGACGCTGCCGAGAATCCCGCTCAGCACGTTGGTCGTGTTGCCGTTGAGGATACCCGAGACGTTGTTGCCGCTCAGGATGGCGTTGCCGCTGAGCACGCCGTTCAGGACGCCGATGTTGCCGAGCCCGATGGAGGGCGAGACGTTGATCAGCCCGCCCGAGGCGCCGACGTTACCGCCGTGACGGCCGAAACCGCCAGCCTGGGCACCCGCCGCCGAAAAGGAAACGGCAGCGATGGCAAGTGCAAGTGCGAACTTCTTCATGACTTCTCTCCTTGGTTGCAGAAATCCTTTCGCTTTCCTGCAAGCACCTCCGAGAAGAAGGATACGGAACACTTTCGATTAATCAATCACTGGTTGCCGTATTTCGTCAATACAACCTGTTTTCCCTTTTTTAACGCTAATCTTTTACCTTAAGCGGATTGGTTAGCGCACCGGATCCGGGCCAGTCGAAGCAACGGCCTCCCAGCGGTCGAGAAACGCCTCGATCGTCATGGACTGCATGTCGGGAACGGCCCTAGCGATCGTCTCGGGCGGCCAATTCCACCAGGCCAGAGCCTCGATGCGCGCGGCAGTCTCCGGAGCGAAGCGGCGACGCAAGGGTTTGGCCGGAACGCCCGCGACGACGGTGAAGGCCGGAACGTCGCGGCGCACCACAGCGTTGGCGCCGATCACCGCGCCGTTGCCGACGGTCACGCCGGGCAGGATCACCGCGCCGTGGCCGATCCACACGTCATGGCCGATCGTCACCGGCCTGCCTCGGCGCCGTTCCAGAAAGCCGGCATCGACGCCGATGCCCCGGAAATATTCGTTCGGACGATACCCGACCTTGTGCGTGGTGAGGCGTTCCAATGGATGCTCCAGCGCGTTGATGCGCGTGTTGGCGGCGATGGAGCAGAACCTGCCGATAGAGGCATAGGCCGCCTCGGAATGGCGCTCGAAATAGGAAAAGTCGCCGACGCTGACCTCGCGCAGGATGACACGCTCGGCAATCGAGGCATAGCGCCCCAACCGGCAGGATTTCAGCTCGGCCGTCGGGTGGATGCGCGGTTCGGAGTCCCTGAGCAGGAGATGCGGGTCCATGGCCGGCTTTACGACGGCACCGACCCGCCCGCAAGATAGCCATCCTTAACCGGCGATGCAGCGGCGGCTACTTCGGCTTGCCCTTTTCCCACACGACGTTCTGGCCGTAGAGCGGGACTGTGGAGAGCGCCATCTTGGCGGAGCCGTCCTGCACCTGACGCGAATGCGAGAGATAGATCAGCGTGTCGTTGGCCTTATCGTAGATGCGGTTCACCACCTGCTTTTTCCAGATCAGGCTGATGCCCTGCTTGAAGACCTCCTCACCCTCTTCCGACATGTCGATGTCGTGGATGGTGATCGGGCCGGTCTGGTTGCAGGAAATGGCCGAATCGGACGGATCCTCGAACCAGTTGCCTTTCTTCAGGCGGTCCACGACCGAGCGATCGAAATAGGAGACGTGGCAGGTCACGCCTTCGACCTTGGGATCCTTGATGGCCTCCACGACGATGTCGTTGCCGATCCAGTCGACCCCGACCTTGCCGACCTCCTGAGCCACAGCCGCGCCGGCGGCGCCTGCGAGGCCCAGGGCAAAAGCGGTTGCCGCGGCGATGCGCGCCACGGCAGAGATTTCAGCATAACGAGGCATGTGCGCTCCGGGAATGAAACAATGCCGGCATGAAGTGGGAGACCTCGCCGTCTTTTGCAAGGTGATGCGGCATCAGCGCGCTTTGCGCGGCCCATCGCGAGCCTGTAAGATGCGCCCATGATGGTTCCGTCCCCATATCGACCTTGCGGTTCGCGCCGGCGGCGCGACTGACGGCTTCTGCGAATTCCATTCACGGACATTTCCTCATGATGCGCTCCATTCTCGTCGGCATTCTGGTCCTGATGGCAGCCGGCATCGGCTGGCTGACCTTCGACTGGTATCGCGGCCACTATGGAGGCGAGGCTTTCGGCGCTGCCTTCACGCTGGAAGACCAGAAGGGCCAGCCGATCACCGAGGCAGCGTTCCGCGGCCACCCGAGCACGGTGTTTTTCGGCTTCACCCATTGCCCGGAAGTATGCCCGACCACGCTTTTCGAGCTTTCCGGCTGGCTGAAGACGCTCGGCGACGACGGCAAGGACATCCATTCCTATTTCGTCTCGATCGATCCCGCGCGCGACACGCCGGAGGTCATGAACACCTATATCAGCAACTTCTCCGACCGGATCGTCGGCATCACCGGTACTCCCGACAAGGTGTATGCGATGGCCAAGGCCTTCGGAATCTACTGGAAGAAGGTCGATACCGGCGATGGCGACTACACGATGGACCACACCGCTTCGGTCCTGCTTCTCGACAAGAAGGGCGAGTTCGCCGGCACGATCGCCTATGGCGAGAGCGCCGATGCCGCCGTCGCCAAGCTCAAGCGGCTTGCCTCGAAAGGCTGAGGGCGTCCATGGACAAGGTTGGGGAGCAGGTTCGTCTCCATTTCACAGCTTCCAAGGCGGAAGCCGACCGGATCTTTCCAGCGCTGGAAGCGGTCTTCGAAGAGGACGGCCTTCCGCTGGCAGTCCTGGAACTCGACGAGGAGCGCGACATCCACGAAGTGTCCGTCTACGCGATGGACGATGCCGAGGACGTCGAGAACCGTATCCGCGACGTGCTTGCGGGTCTGTCGCTGCCGCGCGCGGTCGAGCGCGAAATCCTGCCCGACATCGACTGGGTGTCGCTGTCGCTCGAAGGGCTGAAGCCGGTGCGCGCCGGCGGATTCTTCGTTCATGGCGCGCATGATCGCGACAAGGTGGAGCCGGGCGACATCGCGATCGAAATCGAAGCCGGGCTTGCCTTCGGAACGGGCCACCACGGCACCACGGCCGGATGCCTGGAAATGATCGCCGAGGTGGTTGAGCAGGAAAAGCCGGCCGACGCGCTCGATCTCGGCACCGGCAGCGCCGTGCTCGCCATCGCGCTGGCGAAGCTGGCGCGAATCCCCGTTCTGGCGACGGACATCGATCCGGTCGCGACGGAGGTGGCGGCTGCCAACGTGCGCCTGAACGGTGTCGCCGACCTTGTCGAATGCGTCACCGCGACCGGCTTCGAACATCCGGCGTTCGACAGGGAGCCGTTCGGCCTAGTGGTCGCCAACATCCTCGCCGGCCCGCTGATCGAGCTTGCGCCGCAGATGCTGCGGCATCAGAAGCCCGGCGGATCGACCGTGCTGTCAGGCATCCTCGACCGGCAGGAGGAGGCCGTGCGCGCCGCCTATGCGGCGGCGGGCTTCCGGCATGTGGCCACGCTTCACCGCGACGGCTGGGTGACGCTCCACCTCAAGCGGTGAGAATGTTCAGAACCGCGCCGCGGCCGCCTTGCGCAGTTCGTCGCGGTTGTAGCCGTATTCCTTCAGCGCGTCGTCGCTCATGGTCAGCAGGAAGCGGCTGACGTGGCGGCCGGCCTCGCGCTGGCGCCCGGCGATGAGGTTGTCCAGGGCAGTCCTGAAAAATCCGTTGGAGGTCATGGGCTTGCTCCTTGCAGGCTTCGATCCGTCCTCCCGCGAAAAAGGTAAGCAATACTGACCTTGTAGTGAAGTGCAGAATGTGCATGGCGGCCATTCCCGATCGCATGTGCGGCGGCGACAGGCACACGCTGTTTGGACCAAGCAGGGCGGATTGTATCAGTCCGTCGCTGACGCTACGGTTCGCGCGATATTCGAGACGAGAAGCGACAACCCTATGTTCCAGACTTTCGATTCGGCAGGCGATCCCTCGGTCGGCAAACCGCGCGTCGCCAAGCTGCGCCAATGGCTGACGGGGCATAGATTGGACGGCTTCATCGTGCCGCGCGCCGACGAGCACCAGGGCGAATACGTGCCCGCCCGCGCCGCCCGGCTGAAATGGCTGACCGGCTTCTCCGGCTCGGCCGGGGTGGCGATCGTGCTGAAGGAGCGCGCCTTCGTCTTCGTCGACGGCCGCTACCAGTTGCAGGTGCGCCAGGAAACCGACCCGTCGGTCTTCACCGTCGAGAGCCTGATCGACAATCCGCCGGCCGTCTGGATGCGGGAAAATATCGGCAAGGGCGCGCGCATCGGCTTCGATCCCTGGCTGCATACGATCTCCGAGGTCAAGGCGCTCAAAGCCTCCGCCGACAAGGTCGGTGCCGAACTTGTCCCGGTCGAGGAAAACCCGATCGATGCGATCTGGAACGACCAGCCGGACGCGCCTATGGAGCCGGTGGAACTCCATCCGAACGCGCTGGCTGGCGAACTCGCCAAGGACAAGCTGGCGCGGCTGGCGGCGGCGATCGGGAAGGACGGCGCCACCCATGCCGTGCTGACCGACCCCTCCTCCATCGCCTGGGCCTTCAACATCCGCGGCAACGACGTGCCGCACACGCCGTTGGCGCTGGGCTTCGCGATCCTCGCGGCGGACGGCCGGCATCGTCTCTACATGGACAAGCGCAAGTTCTCGCGCACGGTCGAGGCCTATCTCACCCAGCTTGCGGATCTGCGCGAGCCGGGCGATTTCGAATCCGACCTGACGGCGCTCGCCAGGGACGGCGCGAAGATCGCGCTCGATCCGGCGCTGGCGGCGGAAAAGCTCAGGATGCTGGCCGCAGACAACGGCGGCAGCGTCGTCGAGGCCGCCGACCCGGCGCGCATCCCGCGTGCGACCAAGAACAAGGCCGAGATCGCCGGGAGCCGTGCCGCGCACCGGCGCGACGGCGCCGCGGTCGCCAGGCTGCTTTGCTGGCTCGACCGCCAGCCGCCCGGCTCGCTCGACGAGATCGCCGTGGTGACGAGGCTGGAGGAAAGCCGTCGCCGGACCGGCGAGGAAACGCAGATGCCCCTGCGCGACGTCTCCTTCGACACCATCTCCGGCGCCGGCCCGAACGGCGCCATCATGCACTACCGGGTCTCGCGCGCCACCAGCCGCAAGCTGAACGAAGGCGAACTGTTCCTGCTCGATTCCGGCGCCCAGTACCAGGACGGCACCACCGACATCACCCGCACCATGCCGGTCGGCCAGCCAAGTGAAGAGATGCGCGAGCGCTATACGCTGGTGCTGAAGGGCCTGATCGGCATTTCGAGGCTGCGCTTCCCCGCCGGCACGCGCGGCTCGGAGATCGACGCGATCGCCCGCATGGCGCTGTGGAGGCACGGGCTGGATTTTGCGCACGGCACCGGCCACGGCGTCGGCTCCTACCTTGCCGTGCATGAGGGACCGCAGCGCATCGCCCGCAGCGGGACGGAGAAACTGCTGGAAGGCATGATGCTCTCCAACGAGCCGGGCTACTACAAGGAGGGCGCTTACGGCATCCGGCTGGAGAACCTGATCCTGGTGACACCGGCCGAGCAGATCGAGGGCGGTGACATCGCCATGCACGACTTCGAGACGCTGACACTGGCGCCGTTCGACCGGCGCATGATCAAGACCCACATGCTCGACCGCGACGAGTTGCATTGGCTCGACCGCTACCATGCCTGGGTGTTGGCCGAGATCGGACCGATGCTGGACGGCGAGACGTTGGCGTGGTTGGAAAAAGCCTGCGCGCCCTTCCCGCAGGAGGAGAAGGGGTGAGTTGTCGTTTAAGTGCGTCGTGCGAGGCTGCGCGCGCATCGTGCCCATTATCCCGGTCAAGGGAGTCCCCGGGTCCAGCCTTTGGCTGGCCCGAGGACAGGCTCCGCGACTGCGAGCCGGGATCCAGTCCGTGACCTCGGATATGTTCCGGAATGGATCCCGGACATTGTTTTCTCGCTTTGCTCGAAAGCCAATTCCGGGATGACGGCGCTGCGCATGATGCGCGTCCAGGACGCGCGTCCCGAAAATCACCCCATGAACTGCCGTGCCACGATCAGCACCACGGCACCCGCCAGGAACATGGCCATCAGCCCGCCGCGCAGGGCGACCAGCGCGGCGACCGCGATGGCCAGCCATTCGGCCGGGCCGGCGTGGAGCATTTCCGGCGCGACGAGCGTGGTGAGCACCGCCGCCGGCACGGCGTTCAGCCCGGCTTCGACGCGCGGGTGGATGCGCTCGAAACGCGACATGACGAGATGGCCGCCGATGCGCGTCAGGTAGGTCGCGACCGCCGCCGCCAGGATGATCCAGATCGTCGTGCTCATGGCTCCTGCCTCGTGGAAGGTCGGATCGGCATGAAGGCGGCGAACAGCACGCCGGCCAGCGCGCCGATGGAGACGTGCCAGGGGGAGCCGACGAATTTGTAGGCGACGATTGAGGCGACGGCGCTCGCCGCCACGACCGGCAGCCAGAGCGGCCGCTTGCGGAAGCCCATGACGAGGCCGAGGAAATAGATCGGCAGCAGGAAATCGACGCCGAGCGCCTGCGTATCCGGGATCATGCGGCCGAAGAAAGCGCCGAGCCCGGACAGCGCGGTCCACGACAGATAGACCGGCAGGGCCGCGCCCATATAGAAGGAGAAAGAGACCTTGCGCCCGCTCTCCACCTTCCGCTCCGCGATCGCATATTGCGGATCGGTGAGGATGAAATAGGCGAGGGCCTGCTGGAGGAGCGGCCAATGCGCGAGATGGCGGCCGATCGCCGCCGAATAGAGAACGTGGCGGAAATTGACGGCGAAGATCGACAGCACGATCAGCCACGGCGCGACATGCTGGCCGAACAGTTCGATGCCGACCATCTGGCTGGCGCCGCCGAACACGGCGGCACTCATCAGGAATGCCTCGAAGACGGAAAAGCCGTTGTCCACGGCGAGCGCGCCGAACAGCACCGCGAAGGGGCCGGAGGCGACCATAACAGGGACGCTGAGACGTGCGCCCTCCCAGAAATCGCTCGCCGTCCGCAGGCGTTCGGCGATTGTCGAGGACGACATGGGATTCCTTCCGGTTGGGAGCGCCGTATGTAGGAGGCGGCCATGCCGATGTCACACGAATTCGCTTGAGCCAAGCGATCAGCGGAAATGATGCGATAGAGCAGCGGGCGTTCTGGCGACCGCAGTTCCGCTGCTCCAGTCTGTTTTTCCTGGCCGCATTCGTGCAGGCGCCAGACGTCTCCGGCTGGTTGCAGAATGCTATCGTGCAGGCGTCCCTGCCTCGATCGCCCTGCCCCAGTCGAGCAGCGGCTTGGCGCGCAGGGCGAAGTCGAGCAGTTCGTCAGCCAATGCGGGGTGATGGATCGCGGCCGGATCGATCTCGTGACGCACGACGAAATGGCGATTGCGCACAGTCGCCGCGAGATCAGGTTCCGCAACGGCCTCGAAGCCGCGCGGCGCGCGCTTCAACCGCCCTTCCGCGCCGATCCGCAGGCCGTTCTTCTCGAGCCTGGACACCATCGAGCGGAACGCCTTCGGCTTCTCGGCGATCGCCGTGCGCATGGCCAGAAGCAGCGCCGGCGCCGGCTGCCACCAGGCGACCGCCGCAAAGCAGCGCTCGGTGCCGATGTGGACGAAGAAGACGCCCTGCTCCATCTTGGTGCCGTCGGGCGACAGGATGGCCGAGACATGGTCCGTATACGGGCGCTTGTCCTTGGAGAAGCGCACGTCGCGGTTGATGCGGAACTGCGATTTCTTCCGGTCGCCTTTCAACTTCAGCCCGGCCGCCGCGAAGCGCTCGCTCAGCACATCGACCAGGTCACCCAGCGGCTCGCGCAGTTCCTGCTCGAACAGGTCGCGGTTTTCCTGGAACCATTCGCGGCTCTGGTGGAAATTCAGCGCCTTGAGGAAGGGTATGGCCTTCTCGCCGAAGCCGTTGAACGCGGCCATGTCAGCCGTCCCTGGCGACCAGCGCGAACCAGCCATCCTCGTCGATCACCTCGACGCCTAGGTCCGTCGCCTGCTTGAGCTTGGAGCCCGCTCCCGGCCCGGCCACGACCAGGTCGGTCTTTTTCGAGACGGAGCCCGCGACCTTGGCGCCAAGCCTCTCGGCCATCGCCTTGGCCTCGTCGCGCGACATCTTCTCCAGTGCCCCGGTGAACACGACGGTCTTGCCGGCAACCGGAGAAGAGACGTCGCCGACGGGCTCCTCGTCGCGCACGTTCACTTCCTTGAGGAGGTCGTCCACGACCTTGCGGTTGTGCTCTTCGGCGAAGAAATCCACCGCTGCCTCGGCGACCACGCTGCCGATGCCGTTGATGCCGTTCAGTTCCTGCCAGGCGGCGTTGCCGGGATCGCCCTTGCCTTCCGGCGCAACGGCGCTTTCGGCGGCAGCACGGAAGGATGCGAAGGACAGGAAATGGCGGGCGAAGCGCCTGGCGTTGGTCTCGCCGATATGGCGGATGCCGAGCGCGTAGAGGAAGCGCGAGAACTCGATGGCGCGGCGGTCGTCAATCGCTGCGAAGAGCTTGCGCACGGAAACGTCGCCGAAGCCGTCGATATTCTCCAGCTTGGTAAGCGAGCCGGCCTGACGGGCCTTCAGGGTGAAGATGTCGGCCGGCGACTGCACCCTCAGCGCCTCGTCCCCGGCCTGGAAGAAGAACTCGATCTGCTTTTCGCCCAGCCCCTCTATATCGAAAGCATTGCGGGACACGAAATGGCGCAGCCGCTCGACCGCCTGCGCCGGGCAGATCAGGCCGCCGGTGCAGCGCCGCACCGCCTCCCCTTCCTCGCGCACCGCATGGCTGCCGCAGGCGGGACAGACACGCGGGAATTCGTAAGGCACGGCGTCTGCCGGGCGCTTTTCCATGACCACGTCGAGGATTTGCGGGATGACATCGCCGGCGCGCTGGATGATGACGGTGTCGCCCACCCTGATGTCGCGGCCGTCACGGATCGGCTGGCCGTTGTTGCCGATGCCCTTGATGTAATCCTCGTTGTGTAGCGTGGCGTTGGTGACGACCACTCCTCCCACCGTCACCGGCTCCAGCCGCGCCACCGGCGTCAGCGCGCCGGTGCGGCCGACCTGGATATCGATGCCGTTCAGCACCGTCATCGCCTTTTCGGCGGCGAATTTATGCGCGGTGGCCCAGCGCGGGCTGCGCGAGCGGAAGCCCAGCCGCTGCTGAAGGTCGAGCCGGTCGACCTTGTAGACGACGCCGTCGATGTCATAGGGAATCTCGGCCCGTTCGGCCTCGATGGCGTGGTAGTGCTCGAGGATTTCCTCGACGGTGCGGCAGCGCACCATGCGGTCGTTGACGGGAAATCCCCAGTCGCCGAAGCGCCTGACCACGTCGTACTGGGTTTCGCCCAACGGCTCGCTGACCTCGCCCCAGGCATAGGCGAAGAAGCGCAGCGAGCGCGTGCGCGTGACTTCCGGGTCTTTCTGGCGCAGGCTGCCCGCCGCGCCGTTGCGCGGATTGGCGATGGCCTGCCCCGTCTCCGACAGCCGCTTCTGCAGGGCGAAGAAGTCATCGCGGCGCATATAGACCTCGCCGCGCACCTCGACCACGTCGGGCGCATCCGCGGGCAGGCTTTCGGGAATTTCCTTTATTGTACGGATGTTTGCCGTGACATTCTCACCCGTCGTGCCGTCGCCGCGCGTCGCCGCCGTCACCAGCCTGCGGTTCTCGTAGCGCAGCGACATGGAAAGGCCATCGATCTTGGGTTCGGCGGTGAAGACGATCTCCCTGTCGGCCGGAAAGGCCAAGAACCTGCGCACGCTGGCAACGAAGTCGCGCACGTCCTCGTCGGAGAAGACGTTGTCGAGCGACAACATCGGCACAGCATGGACCACCTTGCCGAAGGTGCCGGAAGGCGCTGTGCCGACCTTGCGCGAGGGCGAATCCTCACGCACCAGTTCAGGAAAACGGGCCTCGATGGCGGCGTTGCGCTGGCGCAGCGCATCGTACTCAGCGTCCGAGACCGTCGGCGCGTCCTCGGCATAGTAGCGCCGGTCGTGCTCGCCGATCTCACCGGCAAGCCGCGCAAGTTCAGTCTCCGCCTCTTCGAGTGTCAGGGAATCGACGGGTTTGTCGGTTGTCGGCATGAATGGTTCCGCATGTGGATCGGCACGGACTATGGCCGCAGGCAGGGCGAAGGTTCAAGTACCTGGAGAGAACCCCTGCCAGCCCCTGCCAAACATAGCTAGCGGAACTCGAAGATCGACCTGAAAATTCCAGGTGCGATGACCGACAGCGGGTTGACGGTGAGCACTGGATTGTCGGTGCTGCCCCTCAACCGGTAGGTGACGCCGATCAGGCCGCCGTCGCGGCCGTTGCCCAGCAAGGCGCCGACGATCGGCAACTGACCGAATATGCGATTGAGGCCGTAGATCGGCATGAAGGTGCCGGTCACGTCCATGTCGTTGTTGCGGTCATACAGCGTGCCCTGGAAGGTCGTGCCGATCGATGGACCGCGCACGATGCCGTTGGCCAGGTTCAGATAGCCGTCGCCCTTTTCGATCTCGGCAAAAGCGCGGTCGAACGGTACGCGCGACGTGTCGATCTTGCCCTTGACCGCCTGGTTGAGGCTGCGGCTGTCGCCGGCCGGCGTCGTGGAGACGATGGAGGCCAGTTTCGGCTCGTCAACGACCATGAAGTTGCGGGCATCGAGGCTGCCGTGCAAGGGACCGTTCCCCTGGCTCGACAGGGCAAGGGTCATCGCCCCGCCCTGCATGTGCTCGTAGACATCGAGGAAGCGGAGCACAGCCCCGGCGTCGGACGACTTCATCGACAGCGAGCGCTTCCCGCCGGCGGATGTGTCCGCGATGGTTATCGCCGCGCCCGAGCGGGCGGTCGCGCTTGCCTGCAAGCCGCCGGCCCGGCTTCCTCCCACGGCATAGTCCAGTTTCAGATCACTCAACTGCTCGTCGTGGAAGCCTGTCAGCGATTTGACGTCGGCGTCGACGGAAACGGAGCCCGACCCGGCGGCCTTCTCGGCCGTGTCGGAATCGGACGTGAATTGCTTGATCAGCGAGCGCGCGTCGAGCGCATCGCCGCGGATCGTCACCGCGTAGTTCTTCGAAGAGCGTTTCACGGTGACGGAGACATCGTCGCCCCGGTTGAGCCGGACCTTGTCGAAGGTCGCCGAGGCCAGATCGTCACCATCAAGCAGAACACGGCCCTCGATGCCGAAGCTTTTGCCGCTCAGATCGAAATGCGACAGGGTCTTCGCCGTGCCGTCGCCGGTCATGATGAAACTGACATCGGCGGGAACGCCGGCTCCCTTGCTCCATCCGGCCCAGGGAATCGTCAGCCTGGCGTTCGTCAGATCGGCCGAAACGGCCTGGCTGCCGTCGTCGTTGCGATCCACCGCAACCTTGATGGTGCCGGACAAAAGCGTCGAGAGGCCCGGCATGAAGGCATCGCGCGTCTTGTCATCGATGATGAGCGAGACCTTGCGGCTGCGCGACAGGCCATCCTGGCGCAGCGGCTCAACCAGATTGACTTCGGCCGGAATGCCGTTGAGCTTGCCGGTGGCGGAAATCACCGCCTTCGCCGGATCGACGGTGATGTTGCCATCCGCTGCCGTCACCGTCTGGCCATCGAAGGGCTTGGCAAGCGACAGGTCCTTGTAGTCGAGCGCCACGAGCCAGCTCAGGCTGTCCTTGTCGGCACCGGACTCAAGAGGAATATCCGCCTTGACGTTGCCCGTGACCGTCCCGGAAAGGTCGCTCGGCATGATGCCGACATGGCTCATGGCATCGATCGGCTCATAGGAGGCGAGTTCCGCGATCGCCGGCGCCTCGCCCGCCACGTCGATGTCCAGCGAGCCGATGACAGGATGGACCTTCACGTCGTCCACGGTCAGGCTGCCGTCGCTGGCCGCCACGGTGCGCCCGCTCGGCAGAAAGACCGTCCCGGAAGACAGGGTGATCCTGACATTGGTGCCGTGGAACTCGACGGCCCCGTCGGCGTCCCGCACCGGCGGGATACGGCCAGCCGTGTCGAAGCGCGTATTCTCGATCTCGAAGCGGCCGGACACCTCTTCGTCCGGCGGCTGATCCTCGCCGGTTTCCGCGTCCTGCGGCGTCTTGCTGAAGCTGACGTTGCCGTTGAGGACCCGCCCGCCGAAGAGATTGTTCAGAACCCAATGGCGCGCGCCTTTCGCGGAAAACCAGGGCCACAGCTGCTTGACCTGCGAAACAGGCATATCGTGAACGCCGAAAGCCACGGACAGGCCCGGCTTCTTGCCGGGCGCGAAAGCGACGATGACGCTGCCGCGCACTTCGCCGGTCGGCCCGGCGCGCAAAGCGATCGTATCGGCCACCAGCTTTCTGCTGACCGTCTGGTACGTTCCTGCCACGCGCGCCAGGAACGGAAGCGCAGGCTCCGGCGAATCCCCCGGCGCCAGGGTGGAACCGTCGCTCACAAGGTCATAGCGATAGGACGGCTCCCGGTCGCCGGCATCGCGCGGCTTGGGGCCGAGCGATCCCTCGAAATCGAACATCGAACGGCCGCTCCTGATCTGGACGCGGTCGAGCGACAGCTTGTTCGCGCCGGCCGTGAGCGTCGCCGAAACATCCGCGTCGAGCGGAACGACGCCGTCGTCCTCCAGGTCGAGCGCCGCGTCGGCAATCGAGACGCTGGCTGAAAGGCGCGAAGGGGCCGGGCCTTGGCCTTCGGCGCCTGTCAGATGAACGGCGAGCCGACCCAGGCTGCCGGCCGCCGCCGCGTCCTTGCCCGACGGCGGGGTCGCCATCGCGATATCGGCCTCGAGCGCGCCGATACGGCCGCCGCCGTCGCGGGAGGCTGCTGCTGTGACGGTCAATCCGAGGCCGTCAATGTCGGCATCCAACGACAGTTCAATCGCCTCGGGGCCGGTCTCGGCAAGGCGGCCGTTAGCGATATGCAGCAACTTGACGTCGCCTGTTTCGGGCAGGACGATATCCACGTTGCGCAGACCGACGCGGCGCACGGAATCGGTCCGCACGGCATCGAGCGCCTGGCGAAGACCGCCGAAGACCGCCGCCAAAACCTTGTCCGGATCGATCAGCCCTTGCGCATTGCGCAAGGAGGCGCTCCAGTCACCAGTCCCGGACGGAAAGTCGGCGGCGACGATGCGTGCATCGACGATTCTGGCGCTGGTCAGGCGCACGTCTCCGGACAGGAGCGGAATCAGGCGAACACCGAACCGCATCGACCCGGCCTCGACCATCGGCCGGCCGGCCGCTGTCCTGACGCTGACGTCGCTGACGCGAAGGGCGAGGAAACTCCCGCCGTCGAGTGTCAGGCGGGCAGGCCCGAGAGCAACGGAGACATCGACGCCGGCCATCCGCTCGATGGCTCGCTCGGCGATGCTTCTGAGGCGTTCCGAACCGATACCCGACGCGCCGATGAGGTAGACGGAACCGGCGAGGACGGCCAGCAGCAGCGCAAAGACGGCCACCAGACGAAACAGGATGCGCCGGCCGCGCCGGAGCCGCGCCTTTCCCAGAGGCGGCACGACGCAGGCCGATGGCATCGCGCTCAGATCAGCGATTTCGTCGCGCCTGAACTTGATCTTTTCGTGCGGCTGCTCCTGATCCACCCGTTTTCCGTTCGAACTCGATCATGGCGAATCCCTGCCAGACCCTATATCGGTAGCGCCTGCGGCGTAACCTCAAACAGGAGGCCGGATATGGCTGATCCCGACGCGAGCGGCACTCTCGACGCAGGCGACATGGCGCCCGATTTCGACCTTCCCCGCGACGGCGGAGGCACGATCAGCCTCGCAAGCCTGCGCGGCAGGCCGGTCGTGCTCTATTTCTACCCGCAGGACGACACGACGGGCTGCACCAGCGAGGCCATCGCCTTCTCGCACCTGCTGCCAGACTTCGAAAAGGCCGGAGCCGCCGTGATAGGCCTGTCGCCAGATAGCGCGAAGAAACACGACAAATTCAAGGCGAAACATGGGCTTACGGTCAGTCTTGCGGCTGACGAGGAGCGCAAGGCGATCGAGACCTACCATTTGTGGGTGGAAAAGCAGATGTATGGCCGGCGCTACATGGGCGTCGAGCGTTCGACGTTCCTCATCGATCCCGACGGTCGCATCGCCCGCATCTGGCGTAAGGTGCGGGTGAAAGGACACGCCGAAGAGGTCCTCGAGGCGGTGCGCGCCCTCGCGAAGGAACGGTCCGCGGGAAACTGAGCGGCGCGGCGCGTCCTCTCCTCCACATCCTTAACCGTCAGCCTCGTCCGACAAGGCTTTGTTAACCCTAACGATGTGTAATCGCATCGGGTGTGGCAAACGAAAGCTTGGTGTCGTGAACGTAACCGGCCAGTCAGCGGTATTCGGCAGACGCAAGGAACCTCATACAGTCATCATCGCCAGGGGCAACGAGATCCGGCACTTCACGGTCCGCCCGTGGATGGCTGCGTTCATGGGTTCGGCAATGGCCGCTGTGGCGGTAGGCTACCTGCTCGCGACGTCCTACCTGGTGCTGCGCGACGACCTGATCGGTGCCGCCACCGCGCAGCAGGCGCGCATGCAGCAGGCTTACGAGGACAGGATCTCGGCGCTGCGCGCTCAGGTCGATCGCATCACCAGTCGCCAGCTTCTCGACCAGCAGCTCGTCGAAACCAAGGTGAGCGAATTGCTGCAGCGTCAGGCCCAGCTCACGCAACGGCACGGCCGCCTCGGCACGATCATCGAACGGGCCGAAGCCGACGTGCATGCCGACGCCCTGCCCGACAGCGCGCCGATGCCGCAACAACGGCCCGACGAGCGCGCCGAGATCGGGGCCGGAGCCGACCTGCCGGTGCAACAGGCGTCGCTGGCCGGCCTCGGCTTGTCCGACATGCAACCGTTCTCTCTGTGGTCGACGCGCGACAGGACCCTTTCGGGCGAAACGACGGCGGACAAGGCCGACAAGATATTCGTCTCGATCAACAAATCGCTGCATACGATCGAGAACGAGCAACTGACGCGCGTTTCCAGACTGGCCGACGCGGCCTACCAGAACGCCGACGCGATCGCGGAAGCGCTGCAGGTCGCCGGCCTGCCGGTGGACAAGGATTTCGGCAAAGACGAAAGCGACGTCGGCGGCCCGCTGATCCCGCTGGACAAGGCGACCATGTTCGACTCCAAGGTCAAGGACCTGGACGAGGCGCTGGACATGCTCGACCAGGTCAAGCAGGAGGCGCGGCGGTTGCCGCTCGCCAACCCGGCGCCGGGCCATACGGTCACCAGTCCGTTCGGTGTCCGCACGGACCCGATCCTGGGATCGGCCGCGTTTCATTCGGGGATGGATTTCCGCGCGCCGGTCGGCATGGCGGCAAGGGTGACGGCTCCAGGCAAGGTGGTCCGCGCCGGCTGGGCCGGCGGCTATGGCCGCATGGTCGAGGTGGATCACGGAAACGGATTCTCCACCCGCTACGGCCACCTCAGCAAGATCCTCGCCAAGGTCGGCCAGACGGTCGCGGCAGGCGACGAGATCGGCGAGACCGGATCGAGCGGACGCTCCACGGGCCCTCACCTGCATTATGAAGTGCGCCACAACGGCGAGCCGGTGAACCCGCTTCGTTTCCTGAAGGTCGGCAGGCAGGTGGCGAAGCTGCTTTAGGAACGCCGGCGGCAGTCCGCCGCGGCGTGCGCCTCAATATCCCGACGGGGCTTCCAGTCCTTCATCAACCAGGAGCAAGACAGCGCTTCACCGGCTGGCAATTGAGACGCGGCCTATCCATCCGGAAAATGGTGGGCGATGAGAGACTCGAACTCCCGACATCCTCGGTGTAAACGAGGCGCTCTACCAACTGAGCTAATCGCCCGCCGGGGCGGACTTTTAGGCATTCCGCGGCCTCTGCGCAAGACCGAACACGGCGCCTGGGCGGCGTTGGCGATCTTTCGCTCACGCAGGCAGGAGATCGTATCTTCGCCCCTCTTCAGGCAGCCTCGCAGGCCGGAAGAAACGCCGGCCCGGCTTTTTAACAATAGGCGTTGCGGGCCGCTTGACACCCAGCGGTGAACCCCTTATCCACCGCCCCACGACGCAGGCGGTTCGCCGCATGCGCCGCAAGCGCGGGTGTAGCTCAGTCGGTTAGAGTGCCGGCCTGTCACGCCGGAGGTCGCGGGTTCGAGCCCCGTCACTCGCGCCATTTTTCAATAGCTTAGCGTATTACTGTTCTCAAAAAGTCTGAACGCCAGACCGGCAATTCAAACTTTTGGCATGGTTTGTTCTATGCGCCGCTCTCTCTCCCAACGCATCGTCAACATCGCCCTGCCGGTCGTGCTGCTCTATATGGTCGGCTACGCGATCTGGTCGATCATTCGACCTTGGACGGGCTACTGACCCCGAGGCGCCCTCGCATATGGCCCGCTGGTCGGCGCCGGATTATGCAGAATGAAGTTGAAATCCCTCTCCCTGCGCCCCGCTTCCCGGCATCTCTGGCAATAGAAATGCGGTCGCAGGTCCCTGTCCAGACAGCCGTGATCCGGCCCGAACCGCTCTATCAGCCTGTCCGTGTCAAGCATGGTGTGCTTGTGGCAGACGTTGCAGTTCAGGGAGATGGTGTCTCCCGTCTGCTTGATCTTGCCGAGCGTATCGAGGGAGAAGGGGTAGGTG
The DNA here is from genome assembly GCF_040081975.1 of Mesorhizobium hunchu. Lineage (NCBI taxonomy): Bacteria > Pseudomonadati > Pseudomonadota > Alphaproteobacteria > Hyphomicrobiales > Phyllobacteriaceae > Mesorhizobium > Mesorhizobium hunchu. The sequence continues at coordinate 347,707 of NZ_JBEBMG010000004.1, read as the reverse complement.
GTCCCGTTCCCCTCGATCATTTCTCACTCCAGACCGGCCGTCGCGTGAGGACGATCCCGGTGAGGCGCCTGATTTTCATGCCCTGCATTTCCTCGGCCGACGGCGAGATGCACCGGACGTCCATGTTGCCGTGATCCTTTCCGGCCTCGCACCGCATCTTGTGCATGAGGTCGTCAACCTCGACGTCGCCCCATATCTCCATCAGATCGACGGGGTGGTAGTAGGCAACCCGTTTGCAGTAGGCGCAGCGAACACGCACGATGGTGCGGTTCCGCTCGGCCATCCTGAGCGTATAGGCGTTCCTGTCCTTGGGCCAATATGGTTCCGGCATCCCCTATGAAAGAGGACTGATTTCCTATTTCGTCAAGGGGTCGCTTGACTCTTTTGTTCTCATTTCGTTCACTGGAGGAAAGGAGCCACAAACATGCCCCTCCCCCAATCTGAAATTGACGAAATCAAAGCTGCGGTGCTGCGCGAAGAAAAGCAGATCGAGGACATCGCTATCAAAATCTGCGACATGCTAAGGCCTCTTACCGATGTCAGCCAGAAGCAGGCGCTTTGCCTTGCAAATGCCATATGGATTTCAGCGATGGACGAGGAGCACGCATTCGCTCTTTCGGACCACATGCGCGGCGAGACTGACGGCTATATGATGAGGCTTTTCGGGCTCAAGAAACCGAACTAGGCTTTTGGCCATGTGCAACCTCTACAACGTCACCACGAATCGAGAGGCGATCATCGCCTTGACGCGCGCCATGCGGGATGTGTCCGGCTTCAATGAGCCGAGCCGGGACGTGTACCCTGGCACGCTGGCGCCCGTCGTGCGCGTCGGGACCGATGGTGAGCGCGAGGTCGCTCCTATGACCTGGGGAATGCCCTCCCCTCCGGCCTACGTGAAGAACTACGACCCCGGAGTGACGAACCTGAGGAATGTGGCATCGCCGCACTGGCGGCGCTGGCTGGGGCCATCAAGTCGCTGCGTCGTCCCCTTCACCAGCTTCGCCGAACCGGACCCCGCCAGCAAGGTCGAGGGCGGCAGGACGCCGAACGCCTGGTTTGCGCGTAACGAGAGCCGGCCGCTGATGGCCTTTGCCGGCGTCTGGACACCGTGGAAGGGCGTGAAGAAGGTTCGCGACGGGGAAAGGGAGTTCGAGCTCTACGGCTTTCTGACTACGACGCCGAACGCAGTGGTTGCGCCGATCCATCAGAAGGCTATGCCGGCAATTCTGACGACGGCCGAGGAGATCGACCTTTGGCTCACAGCACCGTGGGAAGAAGCGAAAGCGCTGCAACGACCATTGCCGGATGACGCGCTGATCGTGGTAGACCCGCCGGCGAAACCGCAGGAAGAAGCAGCGCAGGGATCATTGCTATGAACGACGAACCGACCAGCCTTCCGGAAGGATTTGCGCCTTCATCCGCGCCGACAGGCATCTACGAGCATCGGTGCGAGCATGACGGATGCAGTGCATGGGCCGGGTGGGGTTTCAGCCGCCGCAAAGATGAACCGGCGCGCTGGTTCTGCGGCGAGCATCGAGGCGACGGCGAGCGGTATCTCTGACCGGAAGACAGTTGTCAGCCCGCGTCAGGCCCTTCCCGGATGAACACCTTGGCCTCCTTCGCGGCGGCCGTGAATGCTTTGCGAGCTGCGGCCACGACCTTGCGCTCTTCCATGACGTCCATCATGGCTTGAAGCGCAGCGCGATGCTTCGGACCCCGTTTGCCGGGCCATTTATGAAGGAGGAAGTCCGCCGCCTGCGCGGTGCGGGTGACCGTGAGGAAGCGGCCGTTCTGCGCCGTTTCGACCGTGACCGGGATATCGAAGTTCTCATCACGCATGACACACTCGCTACGAACCTGATTCGAACGGCCCTGCCTTCGAATCGTTCCCTGTTTGCATTCGCGCCGCGGGGGTGCTTCCATAGGCTAGGCTGGGGGCAGCCAGGGAGGCTCACATGCAAGTGCATCAACGCGGCCTCGATCTGATGATGAATGTCCAGGACGCGATCGACTACGTCGATATTCTGTCGAAAGAGGATACCCTGCGGCTCCTACGGGAGGTCAATATCGTGCTCAGCCAGTTGCTGGAGCAGGATATACCGGCGTCTGGCGTACCCGATGGGCAGCCAGAAGTTTATGCCTGGAAAAAGCAATAAGGCCCGCCAGCCTTTCGGCCAGCGGGCGCTCCTATTGCTGGTATCTGATCAGGGAGATCAGGAGCCGCGAAGCAGTCGCCAGATGTCATGCCAGTAGGCGGTGATGAAGGAGGCGACGGCCGCGGCGGCCATACCGGTGACGCCAAGAGCGCCGAGCCCCATGAGTTTCCATCGCGTTACCTCGGCCGTCACCTGCTTTACCTCTGTCATATCGTCGGTGAGCGTCTTGACGGCGTTCTCGGTTTTCCCGATGCGTTCCGACATCTCGTCGGCCTTTGCGTAGATCTTCGCGCGGCTTTGCGCCGAGCGCTGTTCCGACTGCTCGTAGGATAGGGCCGCCCGCGCATCCGATTCCTTGATGTCGCGCCGGATCTCGGTGATGTCCCGCTGCATGCTCTGCGTCGCCTCGAGGAGGCCGCCGATCATCATCTCGAGGCTCTTGTATGAAGATGCAGCCATCGGCCCGCGCCCCTATTTCTGTGGTGCTATTTGAGTTCTGCCCGGCGCGCGGCGCTGGCCTTGGTATGCCGATCACATGCCGATGAGCTGTAGACGTCGGCGGCGCAGCCCCGCGCCATGTTGCGATCGATCTTCGTCTGGTCGGAGAGCGTCTTGCCTTGCGCGCCGGCGAGATCGTCGCCGAGTACCGACTTAAGGCCTGAGACACTTCTGACGCCGGAAGTCCCACACGCCTGAAGCGGCAACGCAATCATCGAAAGAGCGAGCAGCGTTGAAAGCCTTGTCGGTCGCATCCTGGTTGTCCTTGTCGATGCGGGCGCGCTCTTCGACGACACCCTGATGCTTGATGTATTCGTAGCCGCCCCACACGCCACCGAGGGCGACGGCAATGGCGACCATGATGGCGATGACCTGTGCAACGGCCGGCGAGATGCCGAGCATGCGTGCGATAGCGGCGATGATGATGGCGGTCATCGCCGCGCCCCCGTCTGAAACGCCTCGACGCCCTTCTGTTCGCCGTGGCGGGCAACGAGGTAGAGCCCACCGGCAACGATCGCGATCAGCAGTAGCCAGAACCAGCCAGGCACATCACCGGCCGCGTCCTTGACCGGTTGGATGTAGCCGGCCGCGGAACCTAGATTGCCCACGATGCCGTCGAAGAACGAACCGACCAGCGCGGCGATGCCGGTGAAGGACGCCCCGATCTTGGTCATCCAGTTCGTCTTGACCTCGGGCACCTTGTCGCGAACGACCTCGGGCGCGGCATCCGAGCGCTCCGGTGCGATCTGGCGCGGCTTGGCCTTCTGGAGCGCCAGCAGCAGGGCATCGTCGATCTTGTCGCCCTCGGGCAAGCCGTTCTCGGCGCGGAAGGCGCGGATCGCGGTCGCCGTCATCGTGCCGATCTTTCCGTCGACAGCGCCGACCTCGGTGTAGCCGAGATCCTTGAGCTGCTGCTGGACGCGCGTCACCATGTCCTTATCGCTCGGCGCGGCCGGTGCAGGCACCTTCGCCTCGACGAGAACAGGCTTCTGCGCCGGTGCGGCAACAGTACCCTCAGCAGCCTTCGCCTTGTCGAGCATCGCCTCGACGGCCTCAGGCTTCACCAGAGATTTGTTGAGACCGTCGCCGGCATAGTAGCTCTGCCCACGCGCCACCTGACGCTTCTGGCCCTTCGTGGTGGCAAGGACTGGGAAAGAAGCCCATTCCTGTGCCAGAGCCTTGCCGAACACTGTGCGGCTGAGCGAACCGGAGAGGAACTTGTCAAAGCCCCTTTCCTTCAGAAGCTGGTAGCCGAGACGATCCTGCATGGCGGCGTCGAGCGGTTCCTTGCCGGTCAGGCCCAGAACCTTCTTCAGGCGGATGAGCGTCGCGCGCATGAACTGCAACTTGCCGGCCGCCGATGATCCGAACCGCTTGGTCCAGCTCGGGCCGGCCGCGATGACCTCGTCTATGGTCATCTTGGTCAGCGGCTTCGGCAGCTTCGCCTGGTTGTTGCCATAGATCGTGTCGCAGCCATGCGGGGCCTCGATCGATCCGATGAAGTCGAGCAGCATCGCCGCACCGGCAGGCACGTTCGTCATGGTCATATTCCTTCGGTTGTGGTGAGGTGGCCGCTATGGCCTCAGACGATCAGTTCGACCCACATCAGCACGGCAGGCGTGGCTTCTGGCGCGGCGTGATCTGGACGCTCGTTATCGTCGCGGTGGCGTGGTGGTTCTGGCGCTGATCAGGTGGAAGGCCACAGCGCGTCATCCGTCACGTCCGCCGGCAGCGGGTCCATCGCCTTGATCGCCCATGAGGCCGTGATGATGGCCTCGACCACTCCGGCGGCGCGTTGAACCAGCTCCAACACCTGTGGCGGTGTCAGATCATGATCAACGTTGTCGGCGTCGCGGAACGTGGTCATGGTCGTGGTGTCGCCGGCCGACACGCGGGCCAGTGCGGCGAGACCGAGACCCTGCAGGTTGCGCACGTCGACGTCGCGGCCCTGAACGGGGATCGCGCCCGCGGCGGTGACCGTCACGGTGGCGCCGGCGGCGATCCTGCGCTCGCGCTCGGCGTTGACATCTTCGTTGCTGGCGACCGGCACGCGAAGGCCGTAGGGTCGCAGAACATCCGAAAGCTCGGCCTCGCTGGCAATGCGTGTGAGACCTGCACCGTCCGGCAACGTCTCGATATAGGCGCCCGCCGCGCTCGACCAGTAACGGCTGTCGTCGTCGCCGATCTGCCAGAACCAGGCGAACGGGTCGTAAGGGGTATCGCTCATAGATACTGGCCTCCAGTTCCCGTCGTGCCGGCGACATCGCCGGGGAAGAAGCTCGCGCCACCGCCACCGGTATTAATGATCGAGCCTTCGGTCACGGAGTAGCGCTTGCCGGTTGCCGCTCCACTGAACGCCGCGCCACCAGTGATGACGTAAGCCTCGCGCGTTGCGATGGCGAAGACCCACGAGAAGGCGGGCGTTCCTGTCACCGTGATCGTGCCGCCGAAAAACTGAATGACGCCTGCGACCGCAGACACGTACGCCGACAGGTTTCCGGTGATCGACTGGCCTATTGGATTAATATAGAGCTTCGCGCCTTGGGCGGTGACTTGGTAGAAGCCGGCGAACCCGCCCGTGCTCCCGCCGGCAGCCTCGATGTTGATCGCCGTGACAATCGCCGGCGCGTTCACACTGATGCCAGAGTAGCCGGACCCAGCGGGCTTTACCTTGAACCCATTCACCGTCACGCTTGCGGTCAGCGGGGTGTTTACCGCGATGAAGTTACCGGTCAGGTTCATGTAGCAATTGCCAGGGGTGCTGGCATTGCCCTGGATCGTGATGGCGCTTCCACCAACTGGCGCGGCAGTGATGTTGAGCCCGCCCGTATACGTGCCATCGGCGACCTGAATGGTGACGCTGAAGAGCGACATGTCGAGCGCTGCGACGACGTTCCATGCCTTCTGAAGTGTCAGAAATGCGCCTCCGGCCGTGTTGGCGAGGCCGTTGTTGCTGTCGCTGCCGTCAGTGCGGACATAGTAAGTCCGGTTGGCCGTCAGCACCTCGCGAACGCCAAGCGATAGCTGCGCCGCCGCGGCATTGGCGGCCGCGAACAGAGCCTTGCCGAGCGCGGTGCCCCCGAGCGTCGTAAGAACAGCATCTTGGCTGCCATCATCCAGCAGCGTACGAGCAAAGGCGGTCAGGTCGGTCAGTCCGAACGTCGTTGCGCCCGTCAGGTATGGCAGCTTGTTTGCCGCGCCCGTCTGCCCCGCCAGCGATGCGAGTTTTCCATCAGCCAGAAGCTCCACCAGCGCCCGTGCCGCCGCGGTATAGCGGGACCCGTCAGGCTGGAAGCGGATGCGCATGGGCTGGGCGGCCCCTGCCGCGCCAGCGGGGCAGTTCTGGACCAGCGTGCCGGCGTTCTCGCCTGTGATCGAGGCGATGACCAGCACCATGCCCTTGGCCGGGAGCAGGATTTCGTCGCCGGCCCGGATGCCGGCCGATTGCAGCGCCGCCCCGGTGGAGGTGAAGTTGGCCGATCCGCTGGTTAGCGTAATCGTGCCTGAGGTGTAATCGTTTTGGACTGCCATGCTATTTCGCCTTTGCCTTGCCGGTCTCGGCCAGCCTCGCCTCGACGGCTTCCTTCACCTTCTCCTCAAGCGAAGTGCGCATGTCCTCGACCTGTTGGGCGAGCGCCAAGGCGCGGCCCTGCCAGTAGGAGAGAAGGTGCTTTTGCTGGAGAGCGGCCTCGCGGTCGATCACCGCCGGCGACACCGCCGCGGGTTGGGTCTTCTTCATCGTTTCCACCAGATGATTTTTACGGTGCCGCCCGAATTGGCCATGGTTGAACCCGTTGACCTGTTGCCTGCCTTGATTTTGTAGACCGTATCGATGGCGGCGCCCTCATCGATCATGAAGCCCGAAATGGTGGTGCCGCGTATTTCTTTCAGCACGGTCTCAACGCCGTTTACGTCCCGAACAAGTTGGGCTGTGACGTATACCGCGGTGCCGCCGCCACCCGCTCCGGTGAGGCTGTAATCAATGAGCACGAAGGACGGATTGGGATTTGGGCAATCGAGGGACGCGATAGTGTTCATCACGCCGACGGCGCCTATGCCCACATCTGTGTAGATACTCATCGAGTCGTTAGCGATGATGGTGTCCTTGCCGATCAGGTCCGTGACCAGTGTCCCGTTCTGAAGAACCTCGGCAGCATCCAGCTTGTCGGCGATGATATTTGCGGCGGTCAGATTTTTGATGCGGCCATTGTCAATGAAGGTCGTGCCGCTTGCGAATAGCGCGGCGACTACATCGTCAGCGACCACCGCTACCTGGTCTGCATCAAGGATGATGCGCGCTTCATCAGCCGTGGACACCAGGAAAAGCCCGGCTGACCGGAACGAGCCGCCAGAGTTGACGCGCGTTTCCAGTCCGATGATAGAATCCCAGCCGGTGCTTGGCGTGTACCCCGTGCCCATGCGGAATGTCGCGCCGGCCGATACATCGCCGTAGCTGGCCTGAAGGGCCGTGATGGCCGAGGCGTTGGCTGTGATGTCGTCGCCAAGGCTCGTCACCGTCGTCCCGAGCGAACTCACAGCATCGGCCGTGGCTTCCAAACCCGTCACCGGATCGTTGACGGAGTTCTGCAATGCCGTAATGGCGTCGCCCTGCGAGGTGATGGTCCCACCCTGAGTGGAGACGGTGCTCGACAGCGCTGAGACTGTCGAGGCGTCTGCCTTGCCGGCTACCGTCGTGGTCAGTGAGGTGATCGCATCGGCGTTGGAGACGATGTCGCCTTCTGCCGTTGTGACGCGAGCATCGAGCGCCGAAAGCGCCTCGGCCGACGCCAAGTCCGGTATCTCTGCTTCCAACGTCGTGATGCGCTGCGACAATGCCGATCCCGGCCCCGTCGCAACCGTGATCGCGTCGGTATAGGCGGCTGTGATGCCGTCGCCCTCCGACCGAAGCTCGGTACGCAACTGCTGCTTGTCGGAGAAGTTCGACAGTTCCTGGTTGGCCGCCCATGCCGACACAGCGCGCAGCTCGTCGAGCACGTCACGGACGGCGTTGCCGGTCCATTCGTGGAGGTCGGCCAAATCAGCAGCCAAGTCCTCGGTCGCCACACCGATGTCGTCATAAGGGACATCGATGTTCACGGCGAGAGGAGCCGATGGCAGCGTGTATTTGCCGCCTTCGATCAGCCCGCGAACCGTGAAAGACCACGATCCCGATTGGACGTTATCGAACTCGGCAACGCGGTCATCCGCGCCGACGGTCTCCTTGATGATACCACCGTCACTCGTCCCAACGACCTCGAACGAAGTGTATTGCGGCCCAAGCACCGCCTGCCAGTAGACGCGAACGACATAGGTGCTGCCGGTCTGACCAGACTGAACAAAGCCCTCTGCGTGAAGGCCGAATGGCGTAAGGCTGGAAAGCGGAGGTATCGGTGTAACCGTACCACCGGGGATATCAGTTTCGCTGTCGCCCGCTTGAACGTTTGGACCATCATCAACCAGGTCGAGTTCCGCCGACAGATCATCCCCCGGCCTGATGCGCAGGATCCGGTAGATGCCTGTCTCGTGGTCACGCTCGCCGAAGGAGTAGAGGTCGCCGACCTCGGGCGCGGTCCCAACGATGGTGATGACAGACTGTTCTCCCGCGGCAGTCGTGACATTGCGCACGACCGATGTGCCGTCTGCGAGCCGGAAACGGATGCCGTAGAACTTGCCCTCCTCCATGACGGCCGGCTCATCGAGCGTGATCTGCTGGCCGGAGACGGCCTTAACCCTGCCCGAACAAAGGCCCTGCCGGATAACGTCATGTTGCACGGCGACCCGATCAGCACGCTGCGAAACCAGATGCTCGAAATCTACCGTCACGGTGTAGACGGCTGGGCGCTCCCTCGCGTCCGCTATCCGATAGAGAGCTTGCTTGTAGACCTGCTCGGCCGATGTGACTCCCGGAAACTCCGCCTGCTCGTAGAGAGTGGCATTGTCCTTCGTATAGCCTTCATCGAAGACAAGGATTTCGTCCTCGATATAGTCTTTGTCTGCATTGACGAACTTGCAACGCAAGCCATGCGGGAGCGTTCGATATGTCTGGGTCCAGCGGAAATCACGGCTATTGCGCGGCGTGAAATGCTGCATGACAGGAGCATCGTCCTGCTCCCATGCCACGGACCACTTGCCATCCTTGAAAACCGCCGTCGCCCGACCAGCAGCCGCGATATCCGCCAATGTATCGCGCACCGACGCGGTGAAGTCGCGGTACATGTCAAAGGTGAAGCCTTTCGATGTGCAGCGCTCGGCAAAGGCGGCAAAGGTGGAGAGATCAAGACGGCTATCGGGGACAGCGCGCGCATTAGCAGGGCCTTGCAGCACCAACCGCATGAGATCGGCCGGATTGCGCGTCTCCTGCGCATCAACCCATGAAGTACCGTCCCACGACTTGCCTACCGAGGTAACCAGTCCGTTCAGGGTATCCACAACGCCGTTCAACTGCTTGGTGGCACGGATGCGCATGGCGGTGATTGCCAGAGGCTTGCCAAACGAAATAGGCGGGTTGTCGGTTCGGAAACTCTTGATCGCCGTCCATGTTACGTCGTCCAGAACCTTGGTGCTGTCGCTGTTTGCGGTCAGGCGGGTGACGCGGATGTCATATTCGCCTTTCGTCACCGGGTAGCGAAACGACCGACGCAGCGCCTTGCTGGTCTTCGCAGAGAAACTGACCGTTCCTTTGTTGGTCCATGTGCCTGCCCCGGCCGGCGACATCTCAATCTTGAACTGGACCGTACGACTGTCGATGTTTCCCTTCTTGTCAAATTTGCCGATGCCCGTTGGGGCCACGAAATCGAGCACGATCTCATCGGCGTCTTCCGCAGATGTTCGAACCACTGGGTCGTTGTAGGGAGGATCGACAGAGATATCGTCTTGCACGACCTCGGACGGGTAGATCGTCTGCTGCCCGTCGTCGGCATAGCCTTCGAAAGTCTCGATCTCGACATCATCGAACTCGTCGATCGAAGTGTCTCCGATTTTGATGTCTTCGATCTTCATGGGGCCGTAACCCCAGACAAACAGCAGGCGAAGATACTGATCGTCACCATCGAATTCGGTATAGGGAAGCGCCGCGTATTTCGGCATCGCCCTGATCTTGCCGAGAACAACCGGGATCGCACCCCACTTGGATGCACCGTTCTTGCCGGCCGAAATGGAATATGATTGGCTTTCCGTGATCGACTTGGTTTGGGTGGGCGGGAACAGCGCGTTCAGCAGCAGGCTGCCACCAACCAGGATAGCGCCACCAATAATCCCGGCTGCTAGTTGGGCTCCGAATGTTCCTGCCGCGAGACCAAGACCCCAACCGGCCGTTGCTATGAGCCCGCCAGCCCAAGGGGCCAAGACAGCAAGGCCGATCATCAGGATCGTCTTGAAGATGTTTCCGAGGCTTTTCCCAGCACGAGCACGCACTACAACGTGAGCACCAGGCTTCACCCTTACGCCGCGCCAGAATTCTTCATGAATGACATGGCCGCTGATCGAAACGTTAGCGCCCGATGCGAGCCGAGAGACGCAGCAGCGCTTGCCGACCTCGCGGATGATCTCGGCGACCGACAGGCCAGCCGGCAGGATCAGCAGTTCGGCGTTCGGCTTGAGCGGATGAACGGCAGCGGTGACCGTGATGATATCTGCCGGGCTAAGGATTTCGCCAGAGAGCGGCGCGCGGACAATAGCGTTCATCGTGCAGCCTCCCTGTGACGATAGATTCCCTCGACACGGCGCGACCATCGGCCTGTGTCGTATGCTTCGATGCAACTGGTCTGGTTTTCCGGCATGTGCAGCATGAGGCCGCGGCGGACTATGACGCCGACATGCCATGGCGCCTGTCGGATCAGGATGGCATCCAGCGGACGCTCTGTCCCGGCAACAACTGGAAGCCAGTCAGAGAGACCCGTGCCGATAAGGTCGGAGATCGCCCCATCTGAGGTGTCCGCATAGCCGTTCGAATGGTCTGGCAGACAGATGCCAAGCGCATCGGCATAAACCAGCCGCAACAGCCCCCAGCAATCGCATCCATGGGGCGTGCGTCCGCGATCCTGCCAAGGCAGGCCGACAAAGCGGTTCAGGTCGATCATGCTATGTCGTGGCCCACAGCCCGCCGAATGTGCTGGGCGTGAAATTGTCGGCCGGGTACGGCTCGGATGCCATCGTGTCCACGGTCAACGACAGGACCGCCGACCCCGCATCGACATCGGCCGATGCCAACTCGAAGTCGGGAAACTCGATCTCGACGTCATCGGGCGCGCTGGCGAGCACCACCTCGATCGTGATCTGCGCCGGGGTGACCGTCGATTGCAGCAGCGGCGTGATCTCTCGCGACACGTTGTCGAGCGTGATCTGGATGACGTTGGAGGCGTCGTCCCCCTCTTCCGGCAGCGACACGCTCATCGGGTAGAAGTAGAAATCGTTGCCGCGGCTCATCGTGCCGCGAAGCTGGTTCTCCTCGTCGAGCAGATCCTTGTTGTCCGAAGACAGCCGCCAGACGGTTTCAAGGTCCGGATGAGTGATGGTGAGCAAGAGAACCGGAAGTTCGTCGGTCTCCTGGCTGAACATCGCCTCTTTGAAGGTCGCCGAGACTGTTCTCATGGCAGGACCACCAATTCGAGTTTCACCGACCATCCCAGCGCCATACGGCCCCACGACGGGACGTTCTGGCCAAACTGCACCGTCCATGTCCCCGCTTCGTCTTGGGCGGGGAATGTGAACGGCAGCGAACCGCCACCGGTCGTTTCCTCGAAGAAGGTGCGAAACGCGGCGAGTTGCATATCGGTCATGAACATTGAGCCGGAGAGAGGACGGGCCACGGCCGAGAAACGACGCCGCAGTTTCGCAATACCTGAATCCGTCGTGCTCCGGATGCGCCCATCACCTTCGCCGGATTGGTAGCCATCCGACATGAAGGTTTGCGGCAGCGTGGAAGGCCAAGCGATCATTGTTCACCGTTGAGTATTGACCTTCGCCTTCGCGGCTAAGTAGCGTGCGCGCAGTGGAGGGCCTGTCATGAATTTCAGAAATATCTTGCCAGTGGCATTGCCGCTTCTTCTCGCCGGCTGCGCCGGTTCGGCAGCAAGTCTTGAGGCACAGACCGATGCCGTTACACTGAATGCGTCGGGCGACTACCGATCAGTGTACGAGCGGTTGGCGACGACCGCGAAGCGGTGTTGGGACGCCACTGGCATGTATCAATCCGGGGAGGTTGAAGATGATATCTACCCTTCCCTGGGTTACGGTACGATCAGCGTCGTCGTTAACAACATGGGGAGCCGAACATTCGAGCTGACTGCGAAAATCGAAGACGCCGGAGAAAGCTCCAAGATTTCCGTTCACAGCAACCACCGAACCTATAAGAAGGACTTTCTCCGCTGGGCGTCTGGCGATTTGACTTGCTCCTAACGCCGCACCACCTGATTGGACAAGCCATACATACCGCGCAGGTTGCGGTTGGTCTGAGCAGAAGGCCGCGTCACCTCGTCCTGGATTTTCTTCTCCATCATCACCTCGAGAACCCTTGTCCCGTCGGCGTCGGTGCGCTGGCTGACCGTGGCGTCCGCAGGTTCGCCGTAGTTGTTGACCTCAACCTTAAGGGCGCCTCCTTGGCCGGACGACATCACGCCGAGCTGCCCTTGGCTATTTCTCCGAAGAGGGAGGATGCCTTCGGCGCCAGCTTCGCCCATCAGGCCCATCCCCTTTGCGAAGGGGAAGATTGTCGGCTTGGTCACGATCTGGTTCGAATAGGCGCTGATGCCCGGACCAGAGAACACATTTCCCTTGGCCGACGCCACGCGCAACCCTGCCCACGGATCGCCTGTCAGGTATGACGTCAGACTCGTGTTAGCCGTGAAACCGCCGCCGAAAGCGCCAATGAGACCCTGAAGCAGGCTATTGATCATCTGGTTCATCGCCATCTGGATCAGTTCCTTCGCGATGTCGCTGAGTACCGATGAAGCGGCGTCTCCGAGCGCATCGAGGGCGTTCTCACCGTTCATGATCCCGTCAACGAACGTGCTGGCGAAATCGTCGGCGTAATCCTTCGCCTGTTTCAACTGCTCATTGAAGCGGATCATTCCGGCAATGGGAGATTCGAAGTCTACCTCCAGCCCCGCACTCCGCATGGTCTCGGCGATGGTCTGGTCGATCGGAGACCGGAACATCTGCGCCCGATCGAAAAGCAAATCCTGGGTCAGCTTCGCCTTCTTCGTGGCGTCCTCAAGCTTCGCCATCGCCTCGGCGCGGTCGTGCAACTCCTGCTTCTGCTTCTCGCCTACGGTGCGGCCGCGATCGGTCGCCTTGGCGAGAAGGTCCTGATAATTCCTAAGTGAGTCGGCCTCGACCCCGACTTTGCCCATGAGGTCGAGTTCGGTCTGCATCTGCTTGATGCGGTCGTCGGCATTCTTCAGGATATCTCGATACGGGTTTGGCGCACGCGCGGCCTTTGCCAGCGCTTTGTCCCGGCGAGCATAGAAATCTTCGACTGACGGGCGGGCCTCAGGCGTCGGCGCGGTTGCCGGCAGGTTCAATTCGTACGGGTTCGGCGTGCCGCGCCCGTTGTCATAGCGCCGGCCGTTGGGAGAACCGCCCACAGCCGCATATGCCTGAGCGAGCGCATTGGACGCCCCGACCGCCTGCACGATGATTCCCTTCAGCCCTTCGATGATGCCGGCGAAGCTGGGGTTCGCGGCTTCCAGTTTGGCAATATCAAGCAGGATCGTGTCGAGAGGCTCTTTACCGTCCTTCGCCTTGTCAAAAATGTCTTGAAGCGCCTTGTGCAGCGGACCGGAATCTACGGCCGCAATCTTCAGATTGAACTCGTTGACGATGTCCGTAAGGTCCGTGACCTTCTGCGACGTGTTCGGCAGTTCGGCAGCCGTGTCGCCGGCAACCTTCAAAAGGCCGAGCAGAATGTCGCGGGTTTTATTCAGGTTGGCCGGATCAGTCTTGGCGATATTGGCGATCTTCTCACCGATGGAGACAATATCCGGATTGGCTTTCTTCGCCTCCTTCGCCAAGTCATCCAGCGCTGCGCTGAACGGCTCAAATTGAGACTTCAGAACGCGCTGGAGCGCGCCTTGATTGCCGCCACCGGCTCCAATCTGCTTGTAGACTTCGCTGAAAATATCGTTGATCTGCCTGGCAAGCAGATTGCGGGTCTCTTTCGCCGGACCTTCGTTGAGGGCGTTTACAGCCTGGGACCCGAGAGAAGCGTACTTCTTCCGCTTTTCGTTCGCCTCATCATAGGCATCGCCTAGACGACGGATGTTCGCCTCATGCTCCTTCAGGATTTCATCCAGCGATCTGATCTGCGAGCCGCCAAGGGCCTTGTAGGCCACGAATGCCGCACCAGCAGCACCGATGCCCGCCGTCACCAGAGGGAAGCGGGTGATCAGACTAAGCAAGCTGCTGCGGATTAACTCAAGGGAGCCGCGCAAGCCACCGGGGCCGGACTGGAGAGCATCGATCACCTGCCCCGTCTGGCTGAAGAAAACCTGCTGCGCCGACGCGCCGAGCAGGAACATCGTCGCAACGTCGTTGCCCTGCCGGGACAGGTTCAAGAACATTTGGGTGGTCTGCTTGCCCAGCTTGTTCGTCTGCCCGAGATTGTCGTTGAACGGCTTCGGGTTCGGGAGTTTTGGTGCTCCCCGTCCGAGCTTCTCGATGGCAGCGTTGGTCTGCTCAACGGTCGCAATCAGCTTCTGGAACGAAGCATTACTCTGCCCCGCCTCAGCTACCAACTTATCGAGCGAAGAGTTTGCCTGTGTCACGGCGGCGCTGATCTTGGCCATATCCGCATTGGCCTTGGCGGACGCGCGTCCAAGCTTTTCAGCCGCCGCCTCTGCCTTTCCACTCGCAGCGGAAAAGGCGTCGAGGTCGGCCTTGGCACCTTTCGCCTGAGAACTGTCTATCCTCAGCCCAAGATCAGCAACGCTCATGGATTTTCCTCGCGACGTGCGATACCTTCCGCGCCCTCAGGAGGTGCGGGGATGGATAATTGGTTGAAAGGTTTGGTCGCGGCCGCTTGCATCGTGATCATCGCGGGCGGCGGCTTTCTCGCTTGGTCAAAGTGGGTCGTTTACCAGGCTGAATTGGCGAGAGTCGCTGCGGCCAAGGCAGAGATTGAAGCCCAGAGAGCCAACGAAATAGCTGCTGCCGAACGGCAAGCGCAGAAAGAAAAGTGCGCCGACACCGTGTTTGAATTTGGCCAGAAAGTTAGAGGCATGCACGTTGACGAGGCCACAATCCCGGACGAAGCCAAAAAGGCCGACCAATGCCTACTAGACTTCCCGGAAATAGCTACAAGCTCACGGATTACCGGCCTTGGGACTTTCTGGGCTCAAGCGCGGTTGGATAAGTTACAGGTATCCGAATGAAAGGGCGGCACTAGACCGCCCCGTCCTTCTTATCCGGTAGCTGCGGCGCGATCTGATCTCGCCGCGCATAGATGGCCGGGTGCACCTCGCAAATGTCGCCCGACACGCCAACGCTGCGCACCGCGACCAGAACCCCTTTTTGCAGTAGGGCATTTCCGGTACTGAGCGTATGGACCTGAAATCGGCGCGGGGCCTGTTTGGATAGGAGCGACTTCAGAACAGCCGCTTCCTCCGGGTAGAGGGAAGCGATGTTTCTTAGCGCGTCCTGCTCCTCCATCTCTTTGTATTGCCGCTCGGATCGCTTCGACTTGACGGCCGCAATTATCTGCCGGCCACCCTCCACGATTATCAGGCTGACGCAGGCGAGAAACGCAAGGTTAAGCCACGGCAGAACCGGCGTGGCGAGGTCAATTCCCATCCGCCTTGCTCCAATAGCCAACCCGAAGAAAACAGCGCCAAGCACCGCATAGAACAACGCGCGTTCCGATATCGCGCGAATAAGCCCGCCCCAGTCCATGATCCCCTCCCATGACCCGGGAAGGGATAAAAGCACCAGCGGGAACCAGAGTCACGCCCTAGGCCGCTCCTCGCTTCCCCATCATCCCCGGCCCGAAGGCCGGCAATTCCTCCGGCTTCTTCTCCCCACCGAAGATTGCGGCAAGCATGTCGCTCCGCCCCTCATAACCGATCTGGATGGCGAGGCAGTCCGACCGCATCGCCTTGTCCAAATCCCAGCCAAGCCAGCCCATAGCGATTTTCACGAGCCCGTCGGCATAGTCCGGCAGGCTCACGAGCGAGAAGGGTCTGCATTCTCCTTCTCGCCGTCATCGTCCGCCAGCGGCTTGCCACCGTTGAGCAGGATCATGACGAACGCAGTGAGCGGCGGGACCAGTTCGATGATGTTGGTCTTCGCTACCTTCTGGGTCATGTCGCGCGCGTCCTTGCCATCGACCCCGGCGCCAGCAACGATCGTTCCGCTGATGGCGTCGAAGTTGAACCGGCTGATGGCATCCAGGAGCGGCTTGAAGCCGTCATAGGCGCGCGACAGGGTGATGATCGCGTCTGGGCTGGGAATAAGGGTGACTGGCTCGCCGTCGACCTCGATGTCAATGCGAGCCTTCTTCACGTCGGCGGCTGATGCTTTGGCCATGTCCTATCCTCACGCCGCCGGATCGATGAATTCGCCGTAGCTGTTGCTCACCCCGAAGCTGCGCTTGGCGACGTTGTTGGGACCGGTACCGTTGACGCGCGACCAGCTCATCACCGGGCCGCGGATATAGGACACATCGCCGTTCGCCCACTCGAACTTGATGTTGTATTCGGACTGGTTGGTCGCGGCGGCGGCCGCCTTGACAGCAGATTGGCCGAGATCAGCCGGGACATCTGCGCATGTGATCGTGGCCACGCCGCCATCCGTCGAACCCTTGAGGTGGCGGGTGCGGGCGTCGCCAAGAGCCGTAAAGGCCACGTCCGAAGCGGTGTCGCCGAAATCCGAGATCGTTTCGGTCTCGGCGATCAGCTTGTATGTGTCTGCCTCGAAGTCCTCGATGATATCTGCGGCTGCGCCGGTGAAATCGACGGCCGCCGACGTGCCGATCGACACTTTCGTGCCGGCCAAGGTGTAGAGTGCCATAACGGCCTCCTTTCAAGTTTTCAAGGATGCCCTGAGCCGCAGGGCGCGGATGGACTCTCCCGCCCAGCCCTGCTTTCATGGGCTGGGGAACGGGAGGGGATGATGAGTTTCGAAGTCGCAGTCTGTTATGTCGACAATGCCGGACGTCGCACGGCCGACCGGATCAATGGCCAGCCATGCATTGAAATCGGTATCGCTTGGGACAGCGAGGCTGGCGAAGCCCGCATCCTGCACCCTCGTTCTGTCGAAACAGTAGTTGGCCTCATCGACACCGGGGCGCAGGGCATCCTCGCGGATGAGGCTCTCATTTCACGCCACAGAATGCCTTGGACAAGAGAAATGAATAGCCGAACCGGAAACGCCAACAGCCGTACGCGCGGCCATGTTTGTCAACTTCACTTTCCCAAACACGATTGGACTACCCGACAGGAGGTATTCTCCTCTCCGCTCCGGGCGCAAGGAAACCCCTACGATCTGCTATTGGGCCGCGTCTTCTTGCAATCTTGCGAATTCGAGTGGACCTCTGGCGGCATTTCGTCCGTTCGCTTTGTGACCCCGACAGATCCACTGAAAGATGCGTCATGAGCGCTCATCGTGTCACCAATTGCATTTGACAGGAGCGAAACGGCTTCGGCACTGGCCTTCATCCCCACGCCTCCAAACCCACCGTCACCGGCACCTGCATGAACACGTCCCCGGCCATTGGTGCGGCGACATGCGGGGCTGCGGTGACACGGCAGGTGACCTCGCCGAAGTTCATGCGGGTATCGGCGGCAAAGTGCGTTGCGATCTGCCCCGCCACCTGCGTTGCTTGCTTCCCGGTCCATGACTTCGGCGCCATGAAGTCGAGTTGCAGAAGCGACAGGCGCTGGTGCGGATCGCCAGATCCGATGAACATCCTGTTCGTGCTGTTCGGTATCCACGCCGCTCGGATGTAAGGCGTGTTCGCATTCGGCGTGTAGGCTGGCCCATCGAACCAAACCGGGGGGTATGTCTCGGCCATTGGCAGGGAGGCTACCCTTGCCGCCACAGCTTCACGCATGGCAGTTTCAATTGTCGCGGCTGTCATGCTACCTATTCCCTCGAATGAAGCCGCCGCTCACCAATCGCGAGGTCTATGACCTCCTGCATCAAGCCTTGCTCCTGTTCCGCAGGAAGCGCGCTGATAGCGATGAAGGGCAAGGCGCGATAGATGCGGCCCACGCCAAGCTGGAAGCGCTACAGCGCGGCCTATTGACCGTAGAGGACTACCGCGAGCGCACCGGCGACCGCGACTAGGAGAACGCCAGTTTCGCCGAGAGGCGCTGCGCGTTCCGGTTCACGATGTTGGCCCAATCCTGCGCGGCTCGCCTGACAAAGGCCCTTGGCTGCTGGCGATAGACCCTGCCGAGCTCATCGACGCCATCGAATCCATACTCCAACCTGGCGGCATAGGCGGCGGTGTAGCCGAGGTACAAGACCGACCCGAAGCTGCCGTTGACGATCTCGGCGCTGATCTCCGATTTCGGATAGGTCGCCCCCTTGGCCGGCTTCTTGGCTGGGTCGACCGGCGGCATCATTGCCGTGGAGGCCAGAAGCGAGTTGGTGAGGAAGCCTGTCTTGACCGGCGCATAGCTCTGCGCGGTCTCGACCAGTTCATCCACCGAATCCCGATAAATGGCTTCAATCGCGCCCTCGACCTCATTGACCCATTCGTTCACGGTCGCGGCGAAGCTACTGGACACCGGCCAACCTCCGCTTACGGATCAGTGCATCGATTGCATTAAACCGATATTCTGTCCTGCAACGACAGAAGATCGTGTGCTTGGCCGGCGCGTCGGGATCGTGCGGATAGCGCATCAGCGTGCCGTCCGGCATCTGGAACTGTTCCTCGAACCCCACCGACTTTCCGTCCATTGCGATATGCTGGAGGCGCGGATGTTCTTCGGCTGGGTGATGCCAGACCTTCGTCACGTCCTGCGATTCAGCCTTACCGGCGTCGATCTGTTGCTGCATGGCGTCGTGCCGTGACTTCGCCAGCGCATTCATGGTCTCGTTCAGGCCCACGGCCTCGCCGCGAAGCTTGAGCAATCCATCCGAGTAGCGGCCAACCACCCTGTCGATGAACTCCTTCGGTAACGGCTTGCCGTCCTTGATCGCTTTCAGGATGGTCTTGTCGAACCTCTTGTCGCGGCGGCCGCGCTTCAAATACGCCTTCATCATCGCGGGGTCGCCACTTTCGAGTTGCTGGCGAGCGCCGGGCGGTTCGACATCCGGGTTGAGGCGATACCGTGGATTGTCCACGTAATCGGACTGCTGCGAAGTCAGGCCGAGAATGCCGCCCTCGCGCTTGCCCGTCACGCGGTTGACCTTGCCGATGACCTGTAGCGCCGTCTGCGTCGGGTTTTGGCCCTTAGCCAACCCTTCGGCCATCGACTCCCCGATAGCCTGCTTGATATCCTCCGTAGCCGCTGTGACGAAGGCGGCGCTATGGCGGCGCAATTCTGCCTCGCCGGGCGTGTTCCTGACACCGAAATGCCAGACCACACGGTTGCCGCTCGGGTCCGACATCTTGGGCAGATTGGCCACAAAAGCCTGCCCGCCTCCGTTGTAAGCGTTCACAATCGCCAGTTCGAACTTGGCGAAGGCGTCATGGTCAAGGTTCATCGCGGCCACCGCGCCTTGAACGTCGCCCTTCTCCAGCAAATTGACCACGACGCGCAGAACGATGGAACTGCGAATGTCATCGACGGCGGCCAAGAATGCCTGCGTGATATCCGGTTCGAACTTGGCGAGAAGCTCCTCGATCTCGCGGCGAGTGGATGCTCGGCTCATACGGCCACCACAGCCTTCCAAACCGCCACAGTCCCCGCCGATGGCGTCGGCTTCAAACTGGTGATTGCGCGCTCCCTACCGTCGATAACGAGCGTGTCCGTAATCACCGGCACCGTGTCAGGCACGGCAAACGTCACGATATCGACCGTGGCGACGATCAGGACGCCGTTCTCATAGCGCTGGTCGACACGTTTGACGGCCGCCTTCAGCGGCCATGTCTGGCTGGTCTCCGTCGGCGGGTCCCACTCGTTCTCGCCCGGGGTCGTGGTGGTGCGCTTGAGCGACACAACGCCCTGCCCAAGGCCGTCCTCCGTGTCAGGCAGGAGCAAGTCCTGCACCATATCGCCCATTTCCTCGTAGAAGCCGGCCACGTCACACCCTCAGCAGATCGACCGACGCGCTGGCCGGCACTAGGATGCAGCGCAAGGCGTCTTCCACCGCCATCAGGACCGGCCGCATCGCATCAGGTGACATCGATGCGCCCTCCGACGCCGAGAAGAATTCCCGTTCGATCGTGTCGACCTTCTGCCGCTTCACCACCCTGCCTGGCGTTACTGTCGGCGACGACGATCCCGGCCGCACCAGTTCGGCCAAGGCAAGCTCGTAGGCCGCGTTCTCGATCTGGACGGGGATTTCATCGTCTGGAATGTCTTCGTCGGCACAGGCGTCCCATGCGCCCGTTCTGGGCCATGCCAAGGCCTGCGCCCTGCCCCCCGTCTTATAGCCGGGGAACTGGCTGCCATACTGGCCATCCAGAGCACCAGAGGCGCGGACAAGGGCGGCAGTGCGCTGCGCATCAGTGACGCCATCAGCGGACCAGGCAGCATTGCCGCGATCAGCATGGTATGTCGTTGCCGCAGCGAGCACGCCGTAGAAATCGGCCATGGATCATGCCTCGTCTTTGCCGTCCATGACGGCGGTCGGATACCGAACCGACAGGATGCTGATTGCCGTGCCGAGCGGATAGCGAGTGCCGTCCGAACCGTCCCAGCCGGTGCCGATCACGTTGTTTTCGCGAACCGTGGCATAGGCCAAGCCGCGCAGGTTTCCGCTCTTGGCATCGGCGAGCAACCATTCGAGGGTGGAAACAAGATCGTCATTCGCCTCGCCGGGTAGGACGGTCTTGCCGAATTTGACGACATTGCTCATCAGTCGAGTTCTTCCAGCATCTTGGTTTCGGCGCGCATGACCTCAAGCACTGCTTCCTTGGTCATGTGGGTGAGCATGAGCGAGATGGCGCATTCGAGATACGTGATAGAGGATCGGCATAGCCATTCAGCCGTCGCGTCCTCGGCCATCTCATCCAGGCGCTTGTCGGCCATGGTCAGGCCGCCGCGATCTTCTCGCGAAGGGTCTTGGCGTCCCATCCATTGAAGGGTTTCCTGCCGAGCTTGGCTTCGTACTCGGCGCGGGCTTCGGCCAGGTCTGCCTTGGCAGCATCGTCGCCGGCGCCGCCGTCCTTCTTGGGCTTGTCCGTGGCCGGGCCAATCGGCTTCGCATCCTTCGGCGCAAAGGCGATACTCGCCTCTCCCGTCACAGCGCCGGCCCCGCCGGTTATGCTGCCGTTGTCCTCGGAGGCTTTCGCTTGGAATTGAGTGCGGCTGGCGTTGATGCCTGCCGTCTTCATCGTCGTCGGCTTGCCAGTCTTCGGATGGACGTAGGTCCGTTCCATACTGGAAACGTTTCCAGTATCCCCGGCGTGAGCCTTCCTGATCTTGGCGACGAAAGGATGCGAGACGTGACAGCGCTTGGCGATGTCGCGGTCAGTCCAAGTCGACCACTCGGCATCGTCGAGCAAGCGCATGACGGCGCGCTTCTTATCCTCATCGGACCGAGCCAGACCATGCTTGGCATTGGCGCCGACGCTCCACAGGATCGCATCGCGCAAGCCGCCCGGCAGAACTCGGCAGGACAGCGCCTTGATGCCCGCCTGCTGTGCGGCATAGTGGCGATGGAAACCGTCGGCGAGCCAGTTCACTTCGCCATCGAAGAACACGACCAACGACGGAAACTTGTCCCCCGCCTTCATGGCTTCGGCGTATTCCGCCGTGCGTTCAGTATTCAGGCTTTCGCGCGGCTGAGCGGATTGGTCGAGGCGGATGGCCTGGAGATCGATCGAGCGATACTCGCCGGTCGAAATAGCCTCCGGCGTCCCCTCGCCTTTCGGCTTGATCTGGCGGGCGAGGCTCATGCCGACCTCCGTCCGCGCTTGCCGCGCTTCTTGGCCTTCGCGGCCATGAACTTCGCCTTGCCGTTCAGCCAGCGGGAAGCGGCGTCGTGATCGCGGTATTCGGCTTCATCGCGGATCGAGAGAGACCGCTTCGAGGACAGGCCGGCGTTGCGCCAGTTCATGCGGGTGCTCATGCCGGCACCTTGCGGGCGCTGATATGAGTGATGTTCGTCGGGCCGTCGCCGGATGGCGCGCCACCAGTCTGGATATGCAGGACGCCGCGCTCGAAGTGTTCGAGGACGATGGCGTAGCGCTTGCTGACAGCCTCGGCCTGCTTCTCCGACATGCCGCCGTTCTTGAGGAACTGGCTCAGGACGCTCGCCACGAAGTGAAGCGCCTTGTCGTCCCGGTCCATGACCGAGATCATCCACTTCATCACGTCGCCGGCGTCGGCGTTGGAAGATGGCGGAGAAAGGTCAAAGAGGGCGAGAGACTTGATCACGCGGCTTCTCCCTCTTTCGAACGGAGGAAGGCCAGTCGCGTCTCGTGCATCTCGCTGGCGGTAACTGCGCCCTCGGTAATTTCCTCGATCTTGGCGATTACATCGGCATCGGGTCGGCTGCGGCCAGTTTCCCAGCGCCAGACCGTTCCGGGGCCGGCCTTCTCATCGAGGCCCAGCTCTTCCGCAAGGCGCTGGGTGTTCCAGCCCTTCCCTTCGCGCCAATCTTTGAGGGTGAGAGACATGCGTCGGCTCCGTTGGTCGAAGCCTGTATATCGCAGTTTATGCGATACGGTCAATGCCGATTATCACATTTCCTGCGATACGCATTTTTTGCGATGCTTGCTATCGGTATCCGCATGAAAAATCGGGTGAAAGAACTGCGCGAGGCGAAGGGCTGGACCCAAGCCGATCTAGGCGATGCGATCGGTGTCCAGTGGCAGACGATCAGCCGGATCGAGAATAGCCACACCCGCATTATGCCGAAGCGGGAAATCCCGCTGGCGGAAGCTCTAGGTGTCGAGCCCGACGATCTTTACCGAGATCCCGATGCTTCTGACGAACCGGGGAGCACGGAGGTCCCAATCATGGGCTACCTTGGCGCCGGCGCGGAGGTAGAACCGGACTACGAACAAGTTCCGCCGGAAGGATTGGACCAGGTCCTTCTCCCCTTCCCTGTTCCTGACGACATGGTTGCATTCACCGTGAGCGGCATTTCCATGATGCCGGTATTCAAGCCGGGAACGGTGATCGTCGTTTATCGCGAGCAGAAGAAGCCTATCGAGGCGTTCTACGGCTTGGAGGCCGCGGTGCGCACCGCCGAAGGGCGCCGCTTCATCAAGACAATCACGCGCGGGGCGAAGCCCGGCAAGGTTAACCTGACATCATGGAATGACCCAGCGCCGATAGAGGATCAGACATTAGAATGGATCGGTGAAATCTTCGCCGTTCTGCCGCCGGCTGCGCTGCGCAAGATCGATCGACAGGGCGGCATTCAAGGCCAGTTGGGATTAAAGACGGCGTAGCTCTGGGGAGGGCTTGGGGATGGAAGGACGCAATTTTCGGGCAAGCCATAGGCCACATAGTCCGACCATGATCGCGCGCTATAAACCATAGTCGCACGGGAGCATCAGCAATGAAACATGCTGACAACATCATTGGGGCTTTTGACGAAGCCAGCGTTGCGAGGCTTACTGGTCTCTCGCTGACGCAACTTCGTTACTGGGACAATACTGGCTTTTTCAAGCCATCATACGCCCAAGAGAACCGGCGTGCCCCTTTTAGCAGGGTGTACTCGTTCATCGACGTGGCCGGCCTGCGGACGCTGAGCATTCTTCGCCGTATCCATAAAGTTCCGCTCCAACATCTTCGCCGGGTGGCTGAGCGCCTGAGCCATATGGACCAGTCTCTTTGGGCAAAGCAGAAACTGTACGTGCTCCAACGCGAAGTCTACTTCACTGAACCCGAGACCGGCCAGCACCGCGGTGTTGTTTCCGGCCAGTATGCCTGCATCGAACTGAAGGCGATTGTCGATGACGTGACGGCCGATGTGAAGGCACTCAGAGAACGGCCGAACGACACAGTTGGCAAAATTGAAAAGCGCCGAAATGTGTCTGGCAGCGAGCCGATCATTGCGGGAACGCGAATCCGGGTATCGACCGTCCTCGCCTTCCATCGCGAGGGATATACCGTCGACCAGATCATACAGGAGTTCCCGACGCTCAAACGGGAGGACGTGGAAGCGGCGATCCGGCATGGGGACCGGAAAGCCGCCTAAGCACTATTGGGGGCATAGTGATAGTGCATGCTGTTTTTTCTTGACGAGAACGTGGCCAACACGGTCGCGGTCGTTCTTCGTAAAGCAGGTCATGAGGCCGTTTTTATTCGGGATATGATCCCCGCTGGATCGGTAGATCAACTGGTCGCCGCCTTAGCTGAAAACGAAGACGCCGTGCTTGTTAGCCACGATAAGGATTTCAAGACCATTGCGCCACGCATCCCGGATGGCCAACGCCGTCGGTTCAAAAAACTCAGCCAGTTGAAACTGGCGTGCGCGGAGCCAAAAGCTGCCGAGCGCGTCGAGCAAAACTTTCCCTTCATCGACCTTGAATCCCAACTGGCCAAAAAGCGGCACGACAAAAGGGTTATGATCCAGATCGGGAAAGGTGTGATCACCATTTTTCGGTAGGCCACATCGTTCGGGCATAGCTTCCCCCTTCGCTTACTGCCCCCACCACAAGGCGGGCCGCGAACCGGGCAGGATGCTTTCAATCACGGTATAGCCGGAGTGACCGTAACGTGGTCCCTACGCTGCCCCGCTACTGATCCGGTCAACCCAAGGTGGTGAAAACCAGATTGGCGTAGCCCCTTATTCAAGGTGCCCGGTAAATCGCTATGGCTGGCGATCGGCGCGGGCGGGTTTGTGGCTCCGGTTACCTCTCAGCTCGCATCAGCATTCGAGCGGTTGAACCTCTTTCGAGGAAAGACCCGCCGTGACTATCCGACTCAGCCTGGGAGCCGGTGACCGCGAGGGAGTTCATGCGCCGGATGATCGGAGTTGGCGGGACAACGCCCGTAAAGACCGCCGCTTTTAGCGCTTTCGCCGCAACATCTTGCCGGGAACCTCCGAGCAGACGCAAGATTTTGCGATTTCCACGCCGCGAGACGGCGATTTCGGTTGATCCGCTGTTCATAGCCTGATATTCAACCATTGAGTTTAAGGACGCCTCGCGCCCCGGTCGGATCATCCCGTCGGGGCTTTTCTTTTGCCACGGTCTGAACGTCGTCGCAACGGTTTATCGCATTTTTTTCGATATCCCTATTGCGCGCCATCGCATTTTCTGCGATATACCTCTCACACCACCACTGCATCGCCCCCGGCGAGAAGGTGAGAGAGAGGTAATCCGATGAACGCACATGCCCGCTTCTACATGGACGAGACGGCCATCACCGTCCGCCGTTCGCTTGATGACGCGATTGCGGTCTACCAGAACGAAGACACCATCATGCGGGAAAAGGCGATCGACGCCATTGCCGAGGGCCGCGCCGCGTTCTGGACGACCTCGAGCTATTCGTCGGCGATTACCGCTGATCTTCCCTATGCTCTGAATGCAGGGGTCGAGATCAACCAGGCCATCGAGAACGCCTTCCCGGCCTACAAGGCATACCGTCGTGTACCCGCGCTCGACACCATCGTCCCGCTGAACATGAAGGCTGCGCTGGCCCTGTCCGTCGCCTATTCGGCAAAGGGCATCTGGAAGGATGAGCCCGAGCTTTTGATGCGGGCTAAGCGCGATATGCGGAGGGCGGCGTGATGGACGCCTTCCTGAAAGCCGCCTGCGAAGTGCATGGCCTGACCGCTCTGACGGTGACGTACATCGCCAACAATAGCGCGCCGTTTTCCTCATTCCCGCACAGGGGCGAAGAATGTGGCTCCGGTTCCGGCGCCACCGTCGAGGCCGCTCTCGTCGAAGGGATTGCCGACCTCAACCGTCGCTTCCCTGTCATCGCCAGCAAGGAAAGGGCCCCGTGATGTGTAACGCCTGCGGAAATGTCTGCTGCGGATCCGACGAGTTCGGCGGTTGCGGCTGTGACGGCTGCGAGGAGCCGGGATGCTGGTCGGACGATAGCGATTTCGATGACTACGGCGACGAGTACGACTTCTGCTCCTGCCGCAAGCCGTCGTCTTTCGGGTGCGTCGAGATTTCGGAGGGCCGAACCAATGTCTGACGCCTTCTGGAATTGGCTCGCCTCCCGCCCCTCTCGCATCCACTGGTTTGTTCTCGCCTGCGGTCTGGTGGCTGCGGCGGTTGGAGGGCCGGTGTGATGGCTGACAAGACGCAATATCTAGGCACCCGCGTGATGCGGTTCCTTGAAGGTCTGTCATCCCCCAGCAATGGTACGGCTAGTCTGATCCTAGACCTGTGGCGCGCTCATCAGGAACTCGTAGACCTGTTGAGGGAGGTAAACCGGTTCGGAGTTGGCATTAACGTGACCGGATCGGAACGGGTTGATGATCTCCGCCGCCAAATCGCCTCTCGTATTGACCGCGAAGACGCAATGGCCATCGATGCGCTGCTCGACGCCTGCAATGCAGGGGAGGCCGACTGATGCCAGATACTCCCGTCAGCGTACTGTTCGCGGAAGTCCTGCAATGGGCCGAAGCCAACGGAGCGCCCGGATTCCCGCCGCCTGACGGCCTTTGGCGCGGGGAAACTGACGAATGGAAGGTCGAATTCAACCTGAACTTCCAAGAGTACGCGGGGCTTCCTTACGCTTGCGCCCGTCTGATCAACAAGCGCTACCCATACAGAGCGATCCTCTCGCCATTCGACGGGTGCGTGATCGGCGCGGACGAGGACAATATGATCGCGCATTTCCGTGGCGCTCGTAAGGCTCGGGAAGGCGGCACCCCATGATCCCCGTCGACCACGCCGACGAAATCGCCAACGTCCGCATGAGCCAGATGCAGCGGGAGGCCCGCGAACTCTGGCGGCCGACCCGCGACGACCAAATGGCCGCGATTGAGATTTTGCTCGCGTCCAGCATCCCGACAGAACTGCGCACCGCCTTGCGGGAGCGTGAACTCACACTCTCAATTCGGAGGGCAGCATAGTGGACCGCATCGAGCCCGATCGCTTTCAATCCGTCGGCGCCGTCATGGGCAATCTGGTCGATGGCTTGCGCGCCGAGAACATCTATCGTGGTGGCAAAATCACCGATAAGGGCGTCTACGCCGGCGTCGACATCGAGCGCTATCACCACGACCCTGACCTGTTCGACGGCTTTTCCATTTCATCCAGCGGCGTCCGCGCCATCCTTCGCCGGCCGCTCGAATACTGGTGGACCAGCCCATACAACCCGAACCGGGAGGAACCGGAGAGCAAACCGGCGCTCGACTTCGGCAAGGCGGCTCACATGCTCCTCTTGGGCGAGGATGGCTTTGCCGAGCGATATGCGCTTCGCCCCAAGCAGTACGAGGACGACAAGGGCAACTGGAAGCCCTGGAACGCCAATTCCAACGCCTGCAAGGAATGGCTGGAGAAAATGGCCAAGGTCGGCAAGACGGTCATCACCGAAACCGAGATCGGCCATATCCGCCACATGGCGTCCGCGCTCCAATCCAAGGAAGCGGTTCGGCTCGGTATCCTGAATGGCCGGATCGAGCGGTCGCTGTTCACCAAGCGCGACGGCATCTGGCTCAAGAGCCGGCCCGACGTCATCCCGAACGCCAGCGGCGATTTCGTGGATCTGAAAACGGCCGCCTCGGTCGATGACGAAAGCCTTTCGCGATCGATCTTCGCGCACGGCTACCATATCCAAGCCGGCTTCACCCGCATGGTTGTCCGCGACGTTCTCGGCCCCGACGCGTTCACGTCCTTCACCTTCGCCTTTGTCGAGAAGCAACCGCCCTACGACGTGCGGATCATGCAGTTGAAGGACAGCGACATCGACCTTGGCGAGCGCCAGGCAATGCGCGGACTGGCGATCCTTTCCGAGTGCATCGAGCGCGGCGAATGGCCCGGGTTCGACGGGCACGACCAGCACATTTCCTTCATCGAGATGCCGGCCTGGGCCAGCACTCGCATCAGCACGCAACTCAGCGCCGAGGCAGCCTGACATGAAAATCCGCGTCATCGACTTCGAAACCACTGGTCTGCCCGAGGATCAGGTCAAGGGCATCTGCGAAATCGGCTGGACCGACCTTTCCGACAATTGGCAGATTACCGGCCACGGTTCCTATCTGGTCAATCCCGGCCACCCGATCCCGCCTGTCACTCGCGCCGTCCACCACATTTCGGACGCCGACGTTGCCGGTGCTGTATCTCCCGATGTGGCCTGCGCCGGATTGATGAACGGCATGGAGCCCGGCGACATGTTCGCGGCCCACAATGCCAAGTTCGAGCGCGCGTTCTTCGGAGGCGGGCAGCACGAATGGATTTGCACCCTCCAGTGCGCCAAGCACCTTTTCCCTGACGCACCCGGCCATTCCAATCAGGTGCTCCGCTATTGGCTCAACGTCGACGGCGACGGCCTCGATCCTGTCGCGGCCATGCCTCCACACCGGGCCGGGCCTGACACGCTGGTTACGGCCTTCATTCTCCGCCGCCTGATCTTCGCGTCGAGCGTGGCGAAGCTCGTCGAACTGACCTCTGCGCCCGTCGTTCTCCAGACCATCACCTTCGGCAAGCACCGCGGCATGCGCTGGGCCGACCTGCCACGCGATTACCTCCAGTGGATCGCGTTCAAGTCCGAACTCGGCGTCGACGAAAAGCACACCGCCCGCACCATCCTTGGAGCCAACTGACATGAACCAGATCGCCACCCAATCCGATTCCCGCATGCTGGCCATCGAGGAGAAGATCAATCGCGACGTGTCATCGGCGATCACCGTCGGCGTCGGCGGCATCACGTTCCAGAACGCCGGCGAGGTCATGGAGTACGCCAAGATGATGGCCGTCTCCGGTTCGGC
Source organism: Mesorhizobium hunchu (assembly GCF_040081975.1). NCBI lineage: Bacteria > Pseudomonadati > Pseudomonadota > Alphaproteobacteria > Hyphomicrobiales > Phyllobacteriaceae > Mesorhizobium > Mesorhizobium hunchu. The sequence continues at coordinate 319,097 of NZ_JBEBMG010000004.1, read as the reverse complement.
CGTGCCGAAGCATCTTCGCGGCCAGCCCGGCGCCTGCCTCGGCATCATTGACGATGCGATCCGATTCCGAACCAGCCCGTATGCGCTGGCCCGCAAGAGCTACTTCGTCAACGACAATCTGGCCTACGAGGCACAGGTCATTGCCGGCGTCATCAATGCCTTTGCGCCGTTGAAGCAGCGACCCGACATCAAGTGGACAGGCGAAGGACCGGATCGCGTCTGTATCGTCATCGCCGAGTTCAAGGACGGCGCGGTGCGCGAGGTCAAGAGCCCGAAGCTCAAGGACATCCATCCGAAGAACTCGCCGCTGTGGAAGTCGGACCCGGATCAGCAGCAATCCTACTACACGCTCCGGTCATTCGCCCGTCGGTGGTGCCCCGAGATCATTCTCGGCATCTACGACGTGGAGGAGATGCGCTTTGCCGAAATGCGAGACGTATCGCCCGAACAGCCATCGGTCATGCAGCGACTCCAAGCCCGTCAGGAAGCCCCACAGACGCGCGAAGGCTTCGACCAGTCCTTTGTGACCCGGGAGACGGCCGCGCTCACTGGTGAGGCTGCCAGCACCCAAACCGAAGACAATTCCCAATCGTCGGATAACCCTTCTCCGTCCGACGAAGGCAGCGACGGGGCCATGTCCCCCGGCCATACCGTCGCTGCCACCAATTCAGAACCCGCCGATGCGGCGGACACGGAGGAGGATGCACAGGCGTCCGAAACCTCGAAGGCTGACCATGGTGGTCAGTCAGCATCCTCCTCCGAACTATCTCCGGACGATCGCGAGTGGCTGCTTTCCGTCGCGAAACAGCTATGGGCTGCAACCGGCATCGGCGAGCAAGAGCTCGTTGCCGGGATCGCCAACGATCTTCGTAACAAGGCGCCCGAGGCGATCTCACAGGTAGCCCGCGCCAAGGCTCTCTCGATCGTCAAGCAGTGCAAGCTCGTTTGCTTCGGTGAACAGGAAGCGGCTGACACGCTGGAACTCATCGCCGGGATTGTCGGCGTCGAGACGAAGGACATCGTGTGATGGCCCGCACCGTCTCCGAATGGATCGGCAAGACCGACGACCATCGCGCCCCGCCGCGCGTCCGTCAGCGCATATTCGATGACTGCGGCGGCAAGTGCCACATCTGCGGCGTGGTGATCGTCGGCAAGAAGTGGGCGCTAGATCACCTCACGGCGCTCATTAATGGCGGCGAGAATCGGCAGTCCAATCTCAAGCCGGTCCATATCACCTGCCATGCGGTCAAGACCGCTGCCGATGTTGCCGAGAAGGCCAAGGTTGCCAAGGTGCGCGGCAAGCACATCGGCGCAATCCGTCCAAAGCAATCCATCAAGAGCGCGCCCAAGCCCGAGAAACCGGCTCCGAAGCCGATGCCGCCGCGCCGTTCTCTGTTCAAGGAGATTTCCGCATCATGACCACACTGGACCCGCGCGCACGATCGATCCCGCTAGATGCGGCTATCGCGGAAGCTGAAAAGACCGGTTTTCTCTCAATCGAGGATTTGCAGCGTCTCGCCCTATCGCAGCCCCAAGCAGGCGAACCGGTCGGGTATCTGGTGCAGGGCTTCGACGGTGGGCCGTTCTTCGCCCCTGATCGCGAACAATACGATCGGCAAGGTCATGCCGTCATTCCGGTCTACGCCTCGCCGCAGCCCGCCAATCCGGCGCAGGTGACGGATGCTATGGTGAAGCGCGCAATTAAGGCTTACCGAGACACTCCTGAATACGACCACCATATAGCGCTTAAGAATGCCATCACCGCCGCCATAGGCGCAGGCGACGAGCAGCCGTTCCATCTAGTAGAGGAGTTTGACGATGTTGGTGCTCAAATGGTGGTAGCTCCCGCCATAGGCGCAGGCTCGCCCCTTCCCGAACCGCAGATCGAGCACATGGTGCAGCAGTTTCTTCGTTGGAAACTGCCAGACGACTTCAACCCTGACGGCGGCATCCAGTTCGTCAAGCAGACGGACTACGGCCATACATTCGAGCCGGTCGGGACGAACCTGTTCGACTACAAGCAAGCGAAAGCATTGGTTCTGCACATGCTCGAAGGTTTGTCGGCCGTAGGCGCAGACGGGCAGGCGGTGGCGGAACTTCGCCAGATCGAGGAAATGCTCGACGCCGGTCAAGGTGACGATGACGGCCCGCAGATCATGCCGGATTTCGAACCGGGCATGTCTACGCTGGCTAAGGTCGAGGCCTGTCTGTTCCTGCTGGAAAAGCGCCGCGACGTGATCGAGGCTTTCGCCCATCCAGCCCCTAGCAGGCAGGCGGTGGCGGTGAAGCCGCTGGAGTGGTACGACCCAGGGAATCGGATCGAGTACGCCGATACGCTTCTAGGATCATACAAGATCAATGCCTCCGGAAGTTGGTGGCTCGACAACGGCGCGATGGAACATTGTGGCTCCCGCGAAGCCGCCAAAGCAGCCGCCCAAGCCGATTACGAGCGCCGCATCCTCTCCACCATCGCCCATCCAGTCCAGCCGGGATGGCGGGAGCCGGTGCAAGACTTGTTGGAAGCGATCGACAAGGTGCAGAGCAAGCCGTCTCGCGAAAGCATTTACGGCATCTACAATCCCAACAGCCCGATGGCGAAGAAGGTTGAGCGGGTCCGCGCCATGCTTTCCGCCGCGCCGAAGGGAGAGTGAGATGATGAAGCTGACGCGCGTCTTAAACTGGCTGAATGGCTGGCGCACTGATCTCGACGGATGGATTGTCCGAGCGCGAAGGGTGACTGACCCCGAAGAACTCCCATGCGAGATCGGCTTTGTCGAAGAAGCATGCATTGCCGTTAGAACGCATTCCGATGCGCGAAAGCTTGATCTAGCCGGCCGCCGCGCCCTTGCCGATGGAGGGCGCGATGATGGCTGACAAGATACCCGATGAGATCATGCGGGAGGCTTCTCGTATCTGGGCCGATATGGGATTTATCAACGATCGGCTCAATCAGGTTCCGGTCCTCGCCCGCACCCTCATGGCCCGTGACACCGCCGTCCGGAAAGAGTGTGCTGAGATTGCGAGGGTCTATGCTGAGGAGGTCCTTCATTCGCAGACGCGGGAGACGGCAGAGCAAATCGCCACCGCCATTGAGGCAACGATAGGAGGGCGCGATGAACAGTGCTGAACTGGTGGCGAAGCATCGGTTTGCGCCTGACCGACCGTTGGCCATGCCGACCGAGGGAAAATCCATCCAGGTGGCGTGGGACGATTTCCTCACCTTGGCCGACCGCATCGAAGCACTCGAAGCATGGAAGGCCGAGGCGATGGATGTGCTAAAGCCGTTTGCCCGGCCGCAGAACCCACAGGCTTTGCCACGGGACTTCGACGCCGCTCGCCGCTTCTACGAGAAACACAAGGGAGGTGAGTGATGGTCGATGCACCCAAAAGATACAGCATCTTCGTCCCATCTGGATACGCAGAAATCTCGGAGCGATCCGATGGAGAATGGGTTCGCCACGACGACCACGCCCGCCTCCAAGAGCAGCTAGAGGCTGTGACGCAGAGCCGAAACGAATACCGAGAGCTTGCCCACGACCGCACGAAAGCATGGACGGCAGCAGAGGCCAGAGCCGCAAGGCTGGAGGCGGCGTTGCGGCGTATCAGCGACATGTGCCCAGCCACGCAGGAAATGACTGTGGCGCACATGATGGCCGACGAAGCCGAAGCCGCCCTAGACGTGAAGGAGGCGGGGTGATGAGTTTCCAGTACTGCCTCCTTCACAAGAAGGTCTCCGCATGGGGCTGCCCGGTATGCCGTAGCGTTGAACTTCGACGCGGCATGGATGAAGCCGTTGACGCTGCAAAGAAGGCCATGCGTGAAGCATTTCATGCGGCTCGAACTGACCTCGCCAGACAGAAGGAGGGCGGGGAGGATGGCTAGCGCCCTGCGCTTCCCGATCGACCCGAGGATGGTGCCTGTGGAAAAGGTCGCCAGACGCCTCGGCGTCACTGTTGCACGCTTCGGAGAAATCCGCGAAGCGCTTGAAGCGAACGGCTTCCCTCACCCAGACCCGATCATCGGCAACTACTGTTTGCAAGCTGTGGACGCCTGGGTAGATGCGAGATCAGGATTGACGAAAGCCGGAACTGCTGTCTCCGATCCCTCCATTGCGCTGGAGAGGATACGGCAGCGGGCATGGGCAAGGTGAAGATCCGCTACTACAGCGTTTTGAAGAACGGCCGTGGCTATTGGCAGCCCACGGCCGCGATGCGCAGAGTCGGGTTCAAGCCGACGCCCTGCGGTCCTGACGGACCATCAGCATGGGCGATCGCCGAGGACTTGAACGCCGCTTGGGACGCGCGGGCAGAGCAGCCGGCGACCGTGACACCAATTCCTTCGGTGGAAACATGGCCGGCCGGTTCGGTCGGCGAAGCCTATTTGCTTTACCGCGGCACGTTGGAATGGTCGAAAAAGGCCCCTCGAACCCGCGAAGATTGGGATCGCGCCTGGCGCTATATCAAAACAACCTTCGGCGACTACCGCGCCACCGACGTCACGATGCCTATGATCTCGGAGTGGCGGCAGGCCATCGAGGAAGACATCTCTCTTCGTGAAGCCCATCGCGCATTGAAGATTTGGCGCGCGCTGTGGCGAGTGATGATCGCGCTGAAATACGCAACTGGCGAAGACCCATCGCTGGCCGTCCGCAACACGGAACCTAAAGGACGGAGCGCGACTTGGTCAGAGGGAGAGGCGGTACGGCTGATCAAGCGGGCGATTCGGGCGAAATATTTCGGCCTTGCCGCCGCCCTCGCTTGCATGTGGGATGGCGCCGCTGCGCCAGTCGATGCCCGTACATTGACTCTTGGCCAGAAGCGGGAGGACGAGAAAGGCATCTGGTTCGACATTACCAGACGCAAGACAGGTCGAGACGGCGTTCTGACCTTGTCCAAGCGATCGGAGAGGCTATTCCGCTGGTATGTGCAGAGCCAGTTCGGCGACGCCGAGCCAATGCCCAATATGGCGATCTTCCGCACCCGGCGCGGCGCTGCCTACCTGAAGAATTCATTTTCCGAGGATTTCCGGGATATTCGCAAACTGGAGTTCCCCGAGGACACTCGCGTCATGCTCGACTTCCGCCGCTCGGGCAGCGTCGAGGCAGTCGCCGGCGGCGTAAAGGACATGGCGCTTTCGGCCAAGCTCGCCAACTCGGTCAGCCAATCGAAGAAGCTCGAGCAGACCTATGTCCCGGTGCAAGTCGAGATGGTGCGCCTGGCAGATGAAGCCCGGAAAATCGGTCGAAACAGACTTCGGAAATAGGTGCTGATCCGTTCAAAGTTTCACGCTTTGTCCGTCGCTTTCTTGGCCGATCGAAAAGTCTGAACTCATTGACAGAGCACGTTATCCGTTCGGCCTGTCACGCCGGAGGTCGCGGGTTCGAGCCCCGTCACTCGCGCCATTTCTCCCGATCGATCCAGGGATATGCATCGCCGGACGTCCGGGACACCACGAAACCCAGACCCTGTCGGCGCAGTGCGCGTTCGCGCCTCCGTAGTCCGATATTTCATCCGTTTATCAACCGTGCATGGCCATTCGGGCGCCCAGTGGCTATCCGAACCATGAGCGAAACGAAGGAGGAATTGCCTTGAGGAGAACAAGCATCGCCATTGCCGTCGTGGCAGGGCTGACGGGCATCGCCCTTTCCGGCTGCGTGGATGGCGGCCCTCCCATGCATCGCGGCCCGGGTCCGATCATTAATCCGCCGATGGGCGACCATCACGACAGGCGACCTCCGAACCGCTGGGACAATAACGATCGCAGGGATCACGACGGACGCAACGACTGGAACAACCGCAATGATCGGCACGACCGCAATGATCGCGACAGGCATGATTCGAACAGGCGCGACGACTGCAAGCCGGCGAAGTGGAATAATTATTGCCGTTCCGACTGGAACAAGAGGCCATAAGGCGCCCTGCCTACAGGCGAGCGGCGCATAGAAGTCGGGATAATCGAAAAGCCGCAGGTTTTCCGGCCTGCGGCTTTTTTCGTGGGCGGCATCGGCATCGATGCACGAAACATTCTCGCGCCCACCCTCCGTTGCTCGTGGGACGTTGTGATGGTGGGATGAAAAAGGTGCGGCGTCCGCCGCGCCCTCTCTTTTAAACAAACCCACATACCGGCTTGCGCAAGGCAGGCAAAAGAAAAGCCGGGCAAGCCCGGCTTTTCGGCATGAAGGCTGAACAAAGCCTCAGTTGACCGCGTCCTTGAGGCCCTTGCCGGCGCTGAACTTCGGCACGTTGCGCGCGGGAATCTTCACCTCCGCGCCGGTCTGCGGGTTGCGGCCCGTCGAAGCGGCCCGCTTCGAGACGCCGAAATTGCCGAAGCCGACGAGGCGGACATCGCCGCCCTTCTTCAACTCGCTGGTGATCACGGAAAACACCGCATCGACCGCCGACTGAGCGTCACCCTTGGAAATCTTGGCCGCGTCGGCGACAGCGGACACCAGTTCGTTCTTGTTCATTTAAGTTTCCCTTCCATGAGAAAACCGGAATCCTCGACTCATCCGGCAGGAAACGGACTGTAGGGACAAGCGTTTCCGACACCAAGTCGAAATCGCCTTCGAAGGGCGCAAAAACCCCGGAATTGCAGGCTTTTCCACGAAAAAGCCGGGCACGAAGCCCGGCTTTTCCATTGTGCAGCGCACTATCCGCGTCGGTCAGTGCGCGAGCGACTTTCCAGCCTCGTCGCCGGCATTGGGCGGCGTGACCGGCTCGACCCATTCGATCGGCTCGGGCATGCGCACCAAGGCGTGCTGCAGCACTTCGCCGATCCGGCTCACCGGAACGATCTCCATGCCGTTCTTCACGTTGTCCGGAATATCCGCCAGGTCCTTGGCGTTGTCTTCCGGGATCAGCACCTTCTTGATGCCGCCGCGAAGCGCGGCAAGCAGCTTCTCCTTCAGGCCGCCGATCGGCAGGATACGGCCGCGCAGCGTGATCTCGCCGGTCATGGCGATATCGGCCCGCACCGGAATGCCGGTCAGCACGGAGACGATAGCCGTGGCCATCGCAGCACCCGCGGACGGACCGTCCTTCGGCGTCGCACCCTCCGGCAAGTGGACGTGGATGTCGCGCTTGTCGAAGAGCGGCGGCTCGATGCCGAAATCGATGGCCCGCGAGCGGACGTAGGATGCCGCCGCGGAGATCGATTCCTTCATCACGTCGCGCAGATTGCCGGTGACGGTCATCTTGCCCTTGCCGGGCATCATGACGCCCTCGACCGTCAGCAGTTCGCCGCCGACCTCGGTCCAGGCAAGACCCGTGACCACGCCGACCTGGTCGTCCGTCTCGGCCATGCCGAAGCGATAGCGCTGGACGCCCAGATAATCGGCCAGGTTCTCCCTGGTGATGTTCACCGACTTGGTCTTGGTCTTCAGGATCTCGGTCACCGCCTTGCGCCCGAGCTTCATCAGCTCGCGCTCGAGGCTGCGCACGCCTGCTTCACGCGTGTAGGTCTGGATGATGCCACGGATGGCGTCGTCCGAAACGGAGAACTCCTTCGGCTGCAGGGCGTGGTCGCGCACCACCTTCGGCATCAGATGCTTTTTGGCGATCTCGACCTTCTCGTCCTCGGTGTAACCCGCGATGCGGATGATCTCCATGCGGTCCATCAGAGGCCCGGGAATGTTGAGCGTGTTGGCCGTGGTGATGAACATCACGTTCGACAGGTCGTACTCGACCTCCAGATAGTGATCCATGAAGGTCGCGTTCTGTTCCGGATCGAGCACCTCCAGCAGCGCCGACGACGGATCGCCGCGGAAGTCCTGGCCCATCTTGTCGATCTCGTCGAGCAGGAAGAGCGGATTGGACTTCTTGGCCTTCTTCATCGACTGGATGACCTTGCCGGGCATCGAGCCGATATAGGTGCGCCGGTGACCGCGGATCTCGGCCTCGTCGCGCACGCCGCCGAGCGCCATGCGGATGAACTCGCGCCCCGTCGCCTTGGCGATCGACTTGCCGAGCGAGGTCTTGCCCACGCCGGGCGGTCCGACGAGGCACAGGATCGGCCCCTTGATCTTCTTCTGGCGGCTCTGCACGGCGAGATACTCGACGATGCGCTCCTTGACCTTGTCGAGACCGTAGTGGTCCGCGTCCAGCACTTCCTGGGCGTAGTTCAGGTCCTGCTTGACCTTGGAGTTCCTGCCCCACGGGATCGACAGCAACCAGTCGAGATAGTTGCGGACAACCGTGGCCTCGGCCGACATCGGCGACATGGTGCGCAGCTTCTTCAATTCGGCTTCCGCCTTCTCGCGGGCCTCCTTGGTCAGCTTCGTCTTCTTGATGCGCGCCTCCAGCTCGGCAGCCTCGTCGCGGCCGTCCTCGCCCTCGCCGAGCTCCTTCTGGATCGCCTTCATCTGCTCGTTGAGGTAGTATTCGCGCTGCGTCTTCTCCATCTGGCGTTTTACACGCGAGCGGATGCGCTTCTCGACCTGAAGAACGGAAATCTCCGCCTCCATGAAGCCCATCGCCTTCTCCAGCCGCTCCTTGACGGACAGCGTGCCGAGCATCTCCTGCTTCTCGGGAATTTTTATCGCGAGATGCGAGGCGACCGTGTCGGCAAGCTTGGAATAGTCGTCGATCTGGCTGGCAGCGCCGACCACCTCGGGCGAAATCTTCTTGTTGAGCTTGACGTAGTTCTCGAAGTCGGAGACCACCGAGCGCGCCAGCGCTTCGATCTCAACCTCTTCGTCGGTCGGCTCCTTCAACACGGAGGCGGTCGCCTCGTGGAAATCGGAACGGTCGGTAAACGCTTCGATCTTAGCGCGCGAGGCACCCTCAACCAGCACCTTGACGGTGCCGTCGGGCAGCTTGAGAAGCTGCAACACATTGGCGAGCGTGCCGACGTCGTATATCGCGGCCGGCTCGGGATCGTCGTCGGCGGCGTTCATCTGGGTGGCGAGCAGGATCTGCTTTTCCTGGCCCATGACCTCTTCCAGCGCCTTGATCGATTTCTCGCGGCCGACGAAGAGCGGCACGATCATGTGCGGGAAGACGACGATGTCGCGCAGCGGGAGGACCGCGAAGACGCCGTCAGCGGGTGACCTGGTAACTTTGGCCATTGTCCAACCTTTCTGTCGCGGCCGCTTCAGAAGCCGGCCACGAATCTCATATTAACGACCGCGGGTCGTTCCGCCTATCATCCTTTGTGACGGGGATTTGTCAGCACGGAATGCGGCCCATCGGCCTTCTGTCGTTAAGTGGATGCAAGGGGCGACGAGATCAAGGGGCGGCAGTCGGCAATGGGCAGTCGGCAGCCGCGGGAACAATCGCATCCGGTCCGACAACGCCCCGATGGCCGACTGCCCATTGCCGACTGCCTTGCCTCAGGCGCTGACCGGCCCTTTCTTTTCCTTGCTGTCTGCATAGATGTAGAGCGGGCGGGCGTTGCCGGAAACCACTTCTTCGGAGATCACCACCTCGCGCACGCCCTCCAGCGCCGGCAGCTCGAACATGGTGTCGAGCAGGATGGCTTCCATGATGGAGCGCAGCCCGCGCGCGCCGGTCTTGCGCTCGATGGCGCGCTTGGCGATGGCCGACAGCGCGTTCTCGTGGAAGGTCAGGTCGACATTCTCCATCTCGAACAGGCGCTGGTACTGCTTGACCAGCGCGTTCTTCGGCTCGGTCAGGATCGAGATCAGAGCAGCCTCGTCGAGATCCTCCAGCGTGGCGAGAACCGGCAGGCGGCCGACGAATTCGGGGATCAGGCCGAATTTCAACAGATCCTCGGGTTCGACCTGGCGGAACAGGTCGCCGGTGCGACGCTCCTCAGGCGAAGAGACGGTCGCGCCGAAGCCGATCGAGGTCTTGCGACCGCGGTCGGAGATGATCTTGTCGAGGCCGGCAAAGGCGCCGCCGCAGATGAACAGGATATTGGCCGTGTCGACCTGCAGGAATTCCTGCTGCGGGTGCTTGCGGCCGCCCTGCGGCGGCACGGAGGCGACGGTGCCTTCCATGATCTTGAGCAGCGCCTGCTGCACGCCCTCGCCCGACACGTCGCGGGTGATCGACGGATTGTCGGACTTGCGGCTGATCTTGTCGATCTCGTCGATGTAGACGATACCCCTTTGGGCACGTTCCACGTTGTAGTCGGCGGATTGCAGGAGCTTCAGGATGATGTTTTCGACATCCTCGCCGACATAGCCGGCTTCCGTCAGCGTGGTGGCGTCGGCCATGGTGAAGGGCACGTCGATGATGCGCGCCAGCGTCTGCGCCAGCAGCGTCTTGCCGCAGCCGGTCGGGCCGATCAGCAGGATGTTCGACTTCGCCAGTTCGACGTCGTTGTTCTTGCCGGCATGGGCGAGGCGCTTGTAGTGGTTGTGCACGGCCACAGACAGCACGCGCTTGGCGTAGGGCTGGCCGATCACGTAGTCGTCGAGGACGGTGAGGATTTCCTGCGGTGTCGGCACGCCCTCGCGCGACTTCACCATCGAGGTCTTGTTCTCCTCGCGGATGATGTCCATGCACAGTTCGACGCATTCGTCGCAGATGAAGACGGTGGGGCCGGCGATCAGCTTGCGCACTTCGTGCTGGCTCTTGCCGCAGAACGAGCAATAGAGCGTGTTCTTGGAGTCGCCGCCGCTGCCGCCGTTGCTAACCTTGCTCATCGTCCAGTCCTTTCATGGACATCGGCCGCGGCCGAACGCCATATCCACTATCTATCGCGGGAATCCACTTCCGCCAGCCTCCCGGCTCCCCAACGCATTCCGTACGAAACACAAATCAGAAGACGTGGCAACGATTCGCAGCTTCCCCGCTTGAAAGCTAAGCCGTCGAAAATCAACATAGGCTTAACGTAGGCGGTCCTCCGTCCGGAGGGAACAGCCAATTGTGGCGGAAATGCCGCAAATCCCCGCAAAAGTCGGGTTTGGCCCAAAGGCTGCGGACAATTCCGGTCAGGCTTGCGGCGCGACCGCCTCGGCCGCTTCGCGCGAGGAGATGACCTTGTCGATCAGGCCGAAGTCCTTGGCCTCGTCGGCGGTCATGAAATGGTCGCGGTCGAGCGTTTTCTCGATCTCGTCATAGCTCTTGCCGGTGTGCTTGACGTAGACCTCGTTGAGGCGGCGCTTCAGCTTGATGATGTCCTGGGCGTGGCGCTCGATGTCGGAGGCCTGACCCTGGAAGCCACCGGACGGCTGGTGCACCATGATGCGCGCGTTCGGCGTGGCGAAGCGCATGTCCTTGTGGCCGGCCGTCAACAGCAGCGAGCCCATCGAGGCCGCCTGGCCGATGCACAGCGTCGATACCGCCGGCTTGATGAACTGCATGGTGTCGTAAATCGCCATGCCGGAGGTGACGACGCCGCCGGGCGAATTGATGTAGAGATTGATTTCCTTCTTCGGGTTCTCGGCTTCGAGGAAGAGGAGCTGTGCGCATACCAGCGTCGCCATGCCGTCCTCGACCGGGCCGGTGATGAAGATGATGCGTTCCTTGAGAAGGCGGGAGAAGATGTCGTATGCCCGCTCGCCGCGGTTGGTCTGCTCGACGACCATCGGCACGAGGTTCATGTAGGTTTCGACAGGGTTCTTCATGGACCGTCCTTAAAAGATGGGATTCCGCAAGACGGAATCGGTTCGCAAGGTTGACCCCGTAAATAGGACGCCGGCTTGGGCTTGCGCAAGGCCGGGCGACCTAGCCAGGCGGTTAAGGTTGCCGCTTAACCGAACGCCTATCTTTACGGGAACTGGTTGCCGGCGGCGTTATCCCGACCAAGCGTGCTTGGGACGCGTCTAGACTGCTTCGGCTCTCAACCAGCGCTTCAGCCCTTCGACATCGCCGTCGCCGACCGCCTTGGCCACCCGCCGCCCGACCGCCGCGCCGAACTTGTAGCCGTGGCCGGAGCAGGCGGAGACGACCAGGCACTTGCCGTCCTCGTGCGCCATGAACTTTTCGTCCCCTGTGAAGGTGTAGGCGCATGTCACAACTTCGGTGACGCGATAATCCTCGATGCGGGCGATCGGCGGCGAAAACAGATTGCGGATCGCCTCGCCCTCGCCTTCCACCGGCTCGCGGCTCCAGTCGGCGTCGGAAGTCTCGACCTTGTGGAGCCCGGAGCCGAACTTCATGCCGGCGCCTCTTGTCAACGGGATCATGTAGCCGTCGGTCTTGCCGCCGACGTCGAGGATGACCGGCGCGGTCTCCCACGCGGCCTTCAGGTCGGCGGGCGGGTCGACATAGGCGAGCGCGGTGCGGTAGGTGGTGAGCTCGCCGCCCAGTTCGGGAAACAGTTTCAGCACCCAGGCGCCCGCGGTGACGACGACGCGGTCGGCCTGCATGGTCGAACCGTCGGCCAGCGTGATCGACCCTCCCTCGCAGTCGACCGAAGTCACCTTGCTGTTTTCGTAGACATTGGCGCCGTGCGCGCGCAGCCAGCCGAGCAGCCCGGCGGCGATGCGGCGGCAATGCAGAGCGCCACCCTCGGTCGAGAAATAGGCGTAGCGGAAGGTGCCGGTGTCGAGGAACGGCCAACGGGCGACCGCCGCGTCCGGATCGACCATCTCGAAGGGAAAGCCGCCTTCGGCCAGCCCGTCGCGCATCTGCTCGGCCTCGTCGCCTTCCTCGCGCGAGACGCACAGGAAGCCGCGCGGATCGAGATGGTTTTCGCCGAGATCGGCCCATAGCTCGTCCCACGCCTCATAGGCTTCGGTGATAAGGCGCGCATAGCCACCCGCCTTGCCATAGGCGCGGCGGATGATGCGGTGGTGGTCGCCGGACGCCGCCAGCGGGTTGGGGATCGGTCCCTGCTCTACCAACGTAACGTCGTGACCGGCCTTGACCAGCGACCATGCGGTTGAGAGGCCGGCAATGCCGGCGCCGACGACGATCACGTTCATGCTTTTTCTTTCCCGGGTTGGCCCAATCTGTCCCGCTCTGCGCGCCAACATACGGTCTGGAACGACACCGGCAAGGCGCGCTAGTGATCCAGCATGAGTGAAACCATCCCGCCACCGCCCTATCTCAGCTTCAATCGCGAGACCCGCCGCCTCGGCCTCGACCCGCGCGAGCCGCGTTTCCATCAGGACCCTTACGAGGCCTATCGCTGGCTGCACGCGCAGGACGGCGTCTTCTTCTGGGAGGAATTCGGCCTGTGGTGCGTGGGCCGCTTCGACCAGGTCAACGCCCTGTTGCGCGACAGGACGTTCGGCCGGCAGAACCCCGCCGGTATTCCCGACAGCCGCGGCATCGACCACGACCGCACGCATCTCACCGCTTTCGACGCGGTGGAGGCGCATTCGCTGCTCGAACTCGAACCGCCCGTGCACACGCGGCTGCGGACGCTGGTCAACCGCGCCTTCGTCTCGCGCCAGGTCGAACGGCTGAGGCCGCGCGTCGAGGCGCTGGCCAACGACCTGATCGACCGCTTCGCTGCCGGCGAGCCGTTCGACCTCATCCCGGCCTATGCGACGCCGCTGCCGATCACCATCATCGCCGAGATGCTGGGCGTTCCGGTGGAGATGGGGCCGCAATTGCTCGACTGGTCGCATGCGATGGTGGCGATGTACACGCTGGGGCGGACCCGCGCGACCGAGGCCGCCGCCGACAGCGCCGCGCGCGCCTTCTCCGATTTCCTGCGCGACTATATCGGCGAGCGCCGCCGGCGGCCCGGCGACGATCTGCTTTCGGTCCTGATCGCGGCGCAGGAGGGCGACCAGAAGCTGTCGGAAGACGAACTCGTCTCGTCCGTCATCCTGCTGCTTAACGCCGGCCATGAGGCGACCGTGCACCAGACGGGCAATGCCGTGCGCGCGATCATGGCGCAGGGCGGCGACCCGCGCCGCTTCTTTACCACGCCGGAGGCGACGGCGGCCACGGTGGAGGAGTGCCTGCGCTTCGACGCGCCGCTGCACATGTTCACGCGCTATGCCTATCGGGAAGCGAAACTGGCGGACGGCGTCACGGTGAAAGCCGGTGAACAGATCGGTCTGTTGCTCGGCATGACCAACCGCGATCCCGCCGCCTTCGCCGAAGCGGACGCCTTCGACCCCGGTCGCGACGATATGAAGAACGTCTCGTTCGGAGCGGGCATCCACTTCTGCATCGGCGCGCCGCTTGCCCGGCTCGAATTGCAGGTGTCGCTGAAAACGCTTTTCGACCGGCTGCCTGGCCTGCGGCTGGCGGAGGCGCCGCGTTTCCGCGACACCTACCATTTCCACGGGCTGGAGGCGCTCGTCGTCATGTGACGCGGCGTCGGATCGGGACCGGCGTCGCTACAGCCTTATGACATATTCCTTGCGAGTCGTTTCAACGACTTCCCAGCTTCCCTTGAAGCCGGGCCTGAGAACGAAGCTGTCGCCGGCCTTTACCGTTCGGGCCTCGCCGCCCTCCTCGGCGATCACCGAGACGCCGGACAGGATGTGGCAGAACTCCCATTCGTCATATTCGATGCGCCATTTGCCGGACGTCGCTTCCCAGACGCCAGCATAGAGGCCGCCGTCGCGCTCCTCGACGTTCCAGGTCCGGAACTTCGGATTGCCAGCAATGACCCGATCCGGCGCCGGAGCGCCCTCCTCCGGCTCGATACCGGCGATGTCGATCTTCAGGAAACGTGGGTCGGCCATGAAAGAAGGTTCCGGTTGCGGCGGAGCCTTCTCATGCCATGCGGTTCAGGCTTTCACCAGCGCCTGGTCAAGATCGGCGATGATGTCGGCGACGTCCTCGATGCCGACGGAAAGCCGCACCACCTCCGGCCCGGCACCGGCGGCGACCCGCTGCTCGTCGGAAAGCTGCCGGTGCGTGGTGGATGCCGGATGGATGACCAGCGACTTGGTGTCGCCGATATTGGCGAGGTGCGAGAACAGTTCCAGCGCCTCGACGAACTTGATGCCGGACTCGTAGCCGCCCTTCAGGCCGAAGGTGAACACCGATCCCGCGCCCTTGGGCGAATAGCGCTGCTGCAAGGCATGGTTCTTGTCGTCCGGCAGGCCTGGATAGGACACCCAGGCAACCTTGGGGTGCTTCGCCAGCCATTCGGCGACCGCCTGGGCATTGTCCGAATGGCGCTGCATCCTGAGCGGCAGGGTTTCCAGGCCGGTCAGGATCATGAAGGCGTTGAAGGGCGAGATCGCCGGGCCGAGGTCGCGCAGGCCGAGCACCCGCGCGGCGATCGCGAAGGCGAAATTGCCGAAGGTCTCGTGCAGCACCATGCCGCCGTAGTCGGCGCGCGGTTCGGACAGCAACGGATACTTGCCCGACTTCGACCAGTCGAAGGTGCCTCCGTCGACTATGATGCCGCCGATCGAATTGCCGTGGCCGCCGATGAACTTGGTCAGCGAGTGCACCACGATGTCGGCGCCGTGCTCGATAGGCCGCACCAGATAGGGCGAGGCCAGCGTGTTGTCGACGACCAGCGGCAAGCCGTGCTTTCGAGCGACTTCGGCGATCTTCTCGATATCTACGAACTCGCCGCCGGGATTGGCCAGGCTTTCGATGTGGATCGCCTTGGTGCGCTCATCGATCAGTTTGTTGAAGCTCGACGGATCGTTGACGTCAGCCCAGCGCACATCCCAGCCGAAGCTCTGGAAAGACGAACCGAACTGGTTGATCGTGCCGCCATAAAGCTTGCGCGCGGCGACGAAGTTGTCGCCCGGGCTCATCAGTGTGTGGAAGACCAGAAGGTGCGCGGCCTGACCCGAAGCCGTGGCGAGCGCCGCCGTGCCGCCTTCGAGGGCCGCGAGGCGCTCCTCCAGCACCGCTTGGGTGGGATTCATGATGCGGGTATAGATGTTACCGAACGCCTTGAGGCCGAACAGCGAGGCGGCGTGATCGGCGTTGTCGAAAACGAACGACGTCGTCTGATAGATCGGCGTGGCGCGCGCGCCGGTTGCGGGATCCGGCTTGGCTCCGGCATGGACGGCGAGGGTATTGAAGCCTGGTGCGCGCTGGTTCATCAAAAATCTCCCTTAGCCCGGCACGGAATTCGCGGCGCATTGTTGGCCAAGGCAGGCCGGGTTTGCAAAGGATAAAATTTCCCGAAACCGAATATTCGGGCGCCCGGAGAGCCCGCATCCCGTTCATCCGCGAAAATTCCGCCCACCCGGCTATTTCTGCCTGATGCCGAAGCTCTGGAAGCCTTGCCGCATGATCGGGCGTTTCGAGGAAATGACACCCGAGGACACGCCGGTCCAGCCGATCTCCCCCGACAGGCGACCGTATTCGATCTTGGGGCAGCGGTTCATCACCACCTTGATGCCCGCCGCTTCGGCCTTCGCAGCCGCCTCGTCGTTGCGCACGGTCAACTGCATCCAGATCACCTTGGGAAGCGGGTCGAGCTCCAGCGCCTCGTCGACGATGCCCGGCACGGCGGCGGACGCACGGAAGATGTCAACCATGTCGATAGGCGCCGCGACGTCCGCCAGCTTCGCATAGACCATGCGCCCGAGGATTTCCCTGCCGGCATGGCCGGGATTGATCGGGAACACATCGAACCCCTTGGAAAGCAGGTATTTCAGCACGAAGAAGCTGGGACGCACCTCGTTGGCGGAAGCGCCGACCATGGCAACGGTCTTCACCGAATTCAGGATGCCGGCGATATAGGCGTTGTCGTAGGCGTCGTGGTTCATGCCGGCCTTCTGCGATAGTGATAGCGGTAGAGTTCACGGCCGAAGCCGAGCGACGCGTAGAGGGCACGGGCGGGCGCGTTGTCCATCTGCACCTGCAGACAGGTCGCCTGCGCCCCCTGACCGCGCGACCATGCGATCAATGTGTGCAATGTCTTGCGCGCCAGCCCCAGTCCCCTGAATTCGGCATCGGTCGCCACGCCCTCCACCGCCAGTAGCCCGTCTGCCACGACGCCATAGGCGATCGAGGCTGCCGTGCCGTCGGCACAGGTTGCGGCAAAGACTTTCGGCAGGGCGACGGCGCGTAGCATCGCGACATAGGCCGCATGATCGGCAGGTACGTCGCCACTGGTCCGCAATCGAACGGCCAGCCAGTCCTCCGTCGGGACAGCCATGAGGACAGTATCGGAACTTGCGGCAACACCTTGTTCCAACGATTTGAAAAGCGTCGTCGTCAGGCCTTCCGCGCCATAGCCGAGGCGATCCAGTTCAGGCTCCATCTCGCCGGCGATCGTCGTCACGCGGAAAAGCGGCACCTGCCGGCAGGCATCGTAGAACGCTTCGCCGCGCGCGACAGCAGCAGGGGGATCGCCGCGCCGGCCCCGCAACGGGTTGACGCAGTTCGCCTGCCGCATCCGGCCGCCGCTGCGGCCCATCGCCCAGCCCTCGACGACGTCGCGATGCAATGCCGGGCGGGCGCCTGTGCACAGCGCCTCGACGCGCCAGTTCAGATCGTCGTCATTCATTCGGGACAGTCATTCGGGTAGTGAGATGCGGCCTTCGGCATCGATCGGGAAATCGGGATTGTGGGCGACTTCCCAAAGATTGTCCTCCGGATCGGCGAAATAGCCGTACCATCCGCCCCAGAAGGCGTTGCGCCGGCTTGACGATACGGCCGCCGGCCTTCTCGGCCTCGGCCAGCACCGCGTCCACTTCCGCGTCGGAGCGCGTATTATGGGCGAGGTAAACGCGCGGTGGCGCGGTACCGAAAGCCAAGCCGGAATCCTCTTCGGCGCTCCTGCGCGGAAACAGCCCGAGGATAGATCCTCCCATCTGGAAGAAGGCGACCCCGTCCTTGATGCGATGACGCACCAACCCCATCGCTTCGTAGAAGGCGGCCATGCGGTCGAGATCGTTAACGGCGATGGTGACGATGGAGATGCGGGGTTCCATCACTCCCCTTTCCACTCCGGCTTACGCTTGCCGACAAAGGCGCCGATGCCTTCCTCCGCGTCGCGCGCCAGCATGTTGTCGACCATGACGCGGGCGGTGTAGTCGTAGGCATCCGCCAGACCCATTTCGACCTGTTTGTAGAACGCCTCCTTGCCGATCTTCAGCGTCAAAGGCGATTTGGACGCAATGGTTTCGGCGTATTTATTCACAACCTGATTCAAATATTCGCGCGGTACGACGCGGTTGACGAGGCCGAACTCCTTGGCGGTGGCGGCGTCGATCGTCTCGCCGGTGAGCAGCATCTCCATCGCCTGCTTGCGGCTGGCGTTGCGCGACAGCGCCACCATCGGCGTCGAGCAGAACAGGCCGATATGCACGCCCGGCGTGCAGAAGGTCGCCTCGTGGGAAGCAACCGCCAGATCGCATGTCGCGACCAGTTGCAGGCCGGCGGCCGTGGCCAGTCCGTCAACCTCGGCGATCACAGGTTTGGGACACGCGACGATCGCCTGCATCAGCGCCGAGCAATCTGCGAAGGTGCGCTCGAAGAAAGCCCTGCCCCGGTCGGCGTCGGCCCGATGCGCGGTCAACTCCTTGAGGTCGTGACCGGCGCAGAACACCTTGCCGGATGCGGCGATGACGACGACGCGCACGGAAGCATCTTCGCCGGCGCGCTCGATCTCCGCCTTCAGCGCCGCCATCATGGCCAGTGACAGCGCATTGGCTGGCGGACTTGCCAGCGTCAGGCGCAATGTCGAGCCGTCCCGGGCGACGGCGACGGGCCCGGCGGGAAGCGGCAGGGTCCCTTCCTGTCGCTTCATGGCAACCACGTCCGCCATTTCCTTCCTCCAACCGCAATGCATTCGCATCGAACATAGCGGGCGCGGGCGTCACGTCCAACCGGGTTCGGCTGTACCAGAACGAGCCGCCAAAGCCGCGCTGGACGAATTGCGCCCGTTTCGTCATACACCTGCGATACCGGAGGAACCATGCCTGCACAGTCCGACCTGACACCCAAGATGACGGCGGTCGAAGTCAACGACCTGCTGGATTCGGCCTATCCGCAACTCAACGAAGGCAGCAGCGCCTATGAGGCGATCGACGTTTTCCCGGGCGGCTGCACGGTCAGGCTCAACGCCACCGAGAAGCACCTCAGGCCCGGCGGCACCGTTTCAGGCCCTTGCCTGTTCACGCTGGCTGATATCGGCGGCTATGCCTGCGTGCTCTCCCATGCCGGGCCGGACGCTCTGTCGGTGACGGTCAACCTCGACATCAACTTCATGCGCAAGGCCGAGGCCGGGCCGATCGACGGTCATTGCCGCATCCTCAAGCTCGGCAGGAGCCTGATGGTGTTCGATATAGACATCGTGGCTGCCGGTCAGACCGTGGCATACGCGACGGGCACCTATTCGATCCCGCCGAAAAGAACGGCATAGTCCATCTGGAAATTGACAGGGGAATGCGTATATAATTGCGCATCAACAGTGAATGGAACGAGACAGCCGAGAGATCGTCAAGCGTTTGAAGCAGGAAGGCTTTGAACTGATTTCCGTTCGCGGTTCGCATCACAAGTTCCGCAAAGGCGATATCGTGCTGATCGTTCCTCATCCGAAAAAGGACCTGCCCATCGGCACGGCACGGGCAATCTCAAAGCTGGCGGGCTGGATTCGATAGGACTTTGCCATGAAAACCTATTTCGCTTTGGTCGAGAAGGACAAGGACAGCGCGTTCGGCGTACGCTTTCCCGATATTCCGGGGGTTTTTTCCGCGGCAGATCAACAGGACGACGTCGTCGCGCAAGCGGTGGAAGCATTGCAATTGTGGGCGGAAGACATGCCGCTTCCGGCCCCTTCACCGCACGAACAGATCGTTGCCGACGCCGATGTCCGCGAGGCGCTGGCGAAAGGAGCCTATCTGATTTCGGTGCCTCTCATCGACAACGACAGCGCAGTCGTGCGCGCCAACGTCACTTTCGAGCGCGGCATGCTGCGCGCCATTGATGCCGCAGCCCACGATCGAGGCCTGACCCGCTCGGCTTTCCTGGCGAGTGCGGCGCGGCGGGAAATCGAAGCCAAGCATTAACCTTGTATGAGGTAAAATAATACCTCATTCCTAACGCATTGATTTCGAAACAATTCTCTCGTCAATATCATATTTCAAGCGCTTGACGTACGCTCACCTCCCCTTTATGAGCTAACTCCGAAACAGCGGCCCGAAAAGGCCGCCGTTTTGTTATTGGCGGCTTTGGCCGGCAATCCAAGCAACAAGAAACGCCTTCCGGCTTCGTACGGAAGGTCCAACGAGAGCAAAACCATGGCAACCTTTTCGCAGAAGCCTGCGGACGTGGTGAAGAAGTGGGTGCTGATCGACGCCGAGGGTCTCGTCGTCGGCCGCCTCGCCTCCATCATCGCCAACCGTCTGCGCGGCAAACACAAGCCCACCTTCACCCCGCATGTCGACGACGGCGACAACGTCATCGTCATCAATGCCGACAAGGTGGTGTTCACCGGCAAGAAATACACCGACAAGGTCTACTACTGGCACACCGGCCATCCGGGCGGCATCAAGGAGCGCACCGCGCGCCAACTGCTCGAGGGCCGCTTCCCCGAGCGCGTCGTCGAGAAGGCCGTCGAGCGCATGATCCCGCGTGGCCCGCTCGGCCGTCGCCAGATGAAGAATCTCCGCGTCTACGCAGGCGCCGAGCATCCCCACACCGCCCAGCAGCCCGAGACGCTCGACGTCGGCGCGCTGAACGCCAAGAACAAGAGGGCTTCGTAATGGCTGAGCAGCTTTCCTCGCTCGCGGAACTCGGTTCGGTCGCGCAGACCGAGCAGCCGGCCGCGCCCGTCCACGTCCAGAAGCTCGACAAGTCGGGCCGCGCCTATGCCACCGGCAAGCGCAAGGACGCCATCGCCCGTGTCTGGGTCAAGCCCGGCTCCGGCAAGATCACGGTCAACGACAAGGAATTCGCGGCCTATTTCGCGCGTCCTGTCCTGCAGATGATCCTCAAGCAGCCGATCATCGCGGTCAACCGCGACGGCCAGTACGACATCGTCGCCACCGTCGCCGGCGGCGGCCTGTCCGGCCAGGCAGGCGCGGTGCGCCACGGCATTTCCAAGGCGCTGACCTATTACGAGCCGACGCTGCGCAGCGTGCTCAAGAAGGGCGGCTTCCTGACCCGCGACAGCCGCGTGGTCGAGCGCAAGAAGTACGGTAAGGCCAAGGCCCGTCGCAGCTTCCAGTTCTCCAAGCGCTAAGTTTCGGAGCAGTTCATCGAAAAGGCCGCCTCAGGGCGGCCTTTTTTATGACTGTCAGTTGATGCTCGCCGTCGCCGTCGGCCCGGACGTACGGCCTTGACCATAAGGCACCCGCCAGCCATTCGCCGCCAGCCAGTCTACGGCCGCCGCGGGCTCGTCCGTCTGGATGATGGTCGCGCCGCGATCGACCCAGAAGCCCCAGCTTTCGGCGGGCATGCCGGCCGCCGTCGCCAGCTCGTCGCCGCGGCCGCCGGCGAGGAAGCCGCCGGGCTTGTTCACGATCGCGTAGGTGTCGGCCCAGATGTGCCAGTCGCCGCGTATGGCGGCGGCGCGCATGTGACCGCTGAAGAGCGGGCCGCCGGTGGCGGTGAGCGTTGCCGCGCCGTCGCGCCAGTTGATCATCTCCATCGCATGCGGCGCAAACCTGTCGGCCACGGCCCGCACGAAGGCGGGATCGCGCACCGCATCGTCGGCGATGATCGGCATGAACTGGAAGCCGCCGCCGGCCTCCCGCATCGCCCGGCCGGTTTCTGCCATGCGTGCCGCATTCCAGAGGTTCTCCTTGACGACGACTTGTTCCGTCATGCCGAGATCGCGCGCGACCGCGATCATGTCCGGCAGATCGGCGACGGTGAGCTTGTTGTCGATGTTGACCAATATGCGGTCCCTGGCGGCGGCAAGGAACTCACGCAAGGTGGAAACCGTCTCGCCGGTCGGCTGCCCGGTTCTCTCGACAACGAGATAACATTGGCGAAGCTGTTCGAGCTTGTACTTCACGACCTCGCCCCTGCAGGTGGTGGTGCGGTCGAGCCAGCTATCGTGCATGACGATGAGCGTTCCGTCGCCGGCGCGGCGGACATCGACTTCAACCATTTCCGCACCGGCAGCGATCGAAGCCTTGAGTGCTGCAAGGGAGTTTTCCGGGAACAGCGTGTTGCCGTGCTGGAGACCGCCGCTGCGATGCGCGACGACCATGACGTGATCGCGCCAGAGATTGGCGTGCTGGAAGCGATCGAGAATCTGTTGAGCGCGGGTCTCGCCGGCATACGCGGCGCCAAGGCCGATCGAGGCAAAGACAAGCGCGGCCAGCGCCAGTTTCATGGTCCGCATCGCGAATCGCTCCGTGCCGCTCCCCATGCGGCGGGGAATAGGCATCGGCGATGACAGGGGCATGAACGAAGCCGGCTTGGAATTCGCTGGCCCGGCGGCACATGAACCGCTTCTGCGTCCGCAAAAGAAAGGGGCTCCGGAATGCCGGAGCCTCTTGTCTGTCTGGCGGACCGCCCGTCAGGCGGGAGCGATCAGTTCGCTTCCTTAGCCTTGTCCTGCTCTTCCTTGAGCTTCTTGGCGAAGTCCTCGTTGTTCTTCGCCACGAAGTCCTGGAGCTTCTTCTGGCGATCCTCGATGTCCGACTGCTTGAGCGCCGGGCCGTCGAAGGCGTCGCTGAAGCCGCTCAGGGCGATCTTGATCGGGTTGGGCTGGTTCTGGAAATTGATCGAGGTCAGCGTGATCTGCTGGCCCTTCTTGAAGGAGGTGACGAGCTGGTCGGTCAGCGGCACTTCCGCCACGCAGCGATCAGGAAAGCAGATGACGTAGTCGAGCTTCTGCGCCTTGCCGCCGTCGACCTGCAGGCCGATGCCCGGCTGCACCAGACGCCCCGAAGGCACGGTGACCTGAAAGACCTTGCGGTTCACCTTGCCGCGCAGGTCGATGAGGCTGACGCCGGTGATGAGCTGACCGTTGCCCGCCGTCACGATGTTCTGCACGTTGCAGATATCGACGTCCTCCTGCTTCGTGCAGGCTTTGAACCAGCCCTGCGGAACCTGCTGCTGCGCGGACGCGGCGGGAACGCCGGCGGCCAGGACACCAGCTACGCCGGCGGCCATGACGGATAGGCTAAGGGCTTTGCGGGTCAGGCTCTTCATGTGGTGCATTTCCTCTGAATGGTCCCGGGCGGCGGCTGGGGCGCCGCATCACGTGCTACCTCTTGCCGAAATGAGGCAACAGCATGACTTCGCCCGGCGTGTTACACCGACCGCCCGGCCGAATCCAGCCCGGAGGCCGGATTTCTTGACTGTGAACGCCAAGCCTTGCGGCTCATGCTACCTTGCCCGCCGAATCATGGAGCCTTCCCGCAGGAAACCGGCCATGCACCGTCTTTTTTCCTGGTTGACCGCCGCTTTTGTGGTTGCGACCCTCGCGCCGTCGGCAGCCGAGCCACGCTATGCCATCTCCATGCAGGGCGAGCCGGCGCTGCCGGCGGACTACACCCATTTCGACTATGCCAACCCGCAAGCGCCCAAGGGCGGCGCGATCACCTATTGCGTGGTCGGGTCTTTCGACAACCTCAACCCGTTCATCCTGAAAAGCCTGCGTACCACGGCACGCGGCATGATCGACACGATCTTCGGCAATCTGGTCTTCGAGCCGCTGATGCAGCGCAACATGAACGAGGCCTTCTCGCTCTACGGCCTGCTCGCCGACACGGCCGATATGAGCGACGACCGCAAGTCGATCGAGTTCCATCTCGATCCGAAAGCGAAATGGTCGGACGGCGAGCCGGTCACGCCCGACGACGTGCTGTTCACCTACGATGTCTTCACCGACAAGGGCCGCCCGCCCTATTCGGATCGCATGAAGAAGGTCGCCAAGCTGGAGAAGACCGGCGACCACAGCGTCAAGTTCACCTTCAACGACCTGGCGGACCGGGAATTTCCGCTCATCATCGCGATGACGCCGATCGTGCCGAAGCATGCGTTCGACAAGGAGACTTTTGATCGCACGACGCTGAAACCGCTCGTCGGCTCTGGCCCCTACACGGTGGCCGAGGTCAAACCCGGCGACCGCATCGTTTTCAAGCGCAATCCCGACTATTGGGGCAAAGACATCCCTTCCAAGCGCGGCTTCGACAATTACGACACGATCACCATCCAGTATTTCCTCAACGCCAACGCGCAGTTCGAGGCCTTCAAGAAGGGCATTTGCTCTGCCTATGCCGGCTCGTCCTACACCGGCATGGGCCCCTTGCAGGCCGAGCGCGACTTCGATTTTCCCGCCGCCGAGCAGGGCAAGGTCATCGTCAAGGATTTTCCGCTCGGCATCCCGCCGGTGGTCACCGGGTTCATGTTCAACACCCGCCTTGAAAAATTCGCCGATCCGAAGGTGCGTCGGGCGCTCGGCATGCTCTACGATTTCGACTGGGCCAACAAGAACCTGTTCGGCGGCAAGTTCACCCGCACCATGAGCTATTGGCAGGGATCGGAGCTTTCCGCCCTCGGACATCCCGCCGGCGACAAGGAGAAGGCGCTGCTCGCCCCCTTCCCCGGTCGGGTTCCGCCCGACGTGATGGACGGCACGTGGCGGCCGCCGGTAACGGACGGGTCGGGACAGGACCGCAAGGCGCTCAAGGCCGCCTACGACCTGCTCAAGAGTGCCGGCTACCATATCGACGGCGGCAAGATGCTCGATCGGCAAGGTCACCCTTTCGGTTTCGAGATCATCACGTCCGGCGATGAGCAGGAGCGGCTGGCGGCGCTCTACCAGCGCACGTTGAGCAAGCTCGGCATCGACGTCTCGATCCGGGCGCTGGACGGCGACCAGATCCAGTCGCGCAAGCAGCGCTTCGACTTCGAGGTGATCGTCGGCTCCACCGGCTTCAGCAATTCGCTGTCTCCCGGTTTCGAGCAGGTCGGGCGCTGGGGCTCGGAATACGCCAATGTCGAAGGCTCGTTCAATCTGGCAGGCGTCGCCGATCCGGCCGTCGACGCGGCGATCAAGGCGATGTTGAACGCGCGAGCGAAGGACGATTACGTGGCGGCGGTGCGCGTGCTCGATCGACTTCTGATCTCGGGCGCCTATATGGTCCCCTTGCAGCACGCCGCCGGTCAGTGGGTCGCCTACTGGAACTATCTGAAGTATCCGGACAAGACCCCGCTGTTCGGGTTCCAGTTGCCGGCCTGGTGGCGCAAGACGCAGTAGAGTAACAGGCGCCAGTCATAGCGTCATCCCGGAAGTCGCTTGCAGCGAAGCGAAAAGCGGCTATCCGGGATCCATTCCATGATCTTGGACCGTTCCGGAATGGATCCCGGCTCCACGCTCGCAAGCTCGCTTGGCCGGGATGACGCGAGAAAGTGCGCCAAGACCAAAAGGAAAAAGTCATGGCCGCGACCTCCCTCTCAATCGACGTCGTCTCGGACGTGGTCTGCCCGTGGTGCTATCTCGGCGAAAAGCGCCTGGAGGCTGCCGTCGCGAGCGTCGACGACGTCGATGTGCATATTCGCTGGCGGCCGTTCCAGCTCGACCCGACGATCCCGCCGCAGGGCAAGGACCGGACCGAATACATGCGCGCCAAGTTCGGCGACATGGAGCGGCTGCGCGAAAGCCATGAAAGGCTTGCCTCGCTCGGGGCGGTCGAGGGCATCTCCTTCGATTTCGACGCCATCAAGATGTCGCCCAACACGCTCGACGCGCACCGCGTGATCCGCTGGGCGGGAAGCGCCGGCGAGGACGTCCAGAACCGCGTCGTCGAAGAACTGTTCAGCCGCTATTTCGAACGCGGCCAGGACACCGGCGACCGCGCAGTCCTGATCGAGGCAGCGGGTGCGGCCGGAATGGACGCGGCGATGGTCGAGGCGCTGCTGGCGACCGACGCCGATGCCGACGCGGTGCGCGCCGAGATCGCCACCGCCTCGCGTATGGGCATCACCGGCGTGCCGTGCTTCCTGATCGAGAGCAAATATGCGGTGATGGGCGCGCAGGAAACCGCCGTGCTTGCCGACGCGATCCGCCAGGTGGCGGCGGCGAAGGCGAACGGAGAGCTGGAAAGCGCCGAATAGACGGCTTCATTGCCGCCTCGATGCATGAGGACGGTCGATTCACGCCCTGGATGCCGGGCATGCGTGCTGACGAACGCGGGGTCCTAGGGCTCTAGGAGCGATGACCGGAGTCGTCGGCATCGCCGCCCATGCCCATCCCCATGCCGCCGCCCATGCCTCCACCGCCCATGCCTCCGCCCATTCCGCCGCCGCCTCCCCGAGCGCCGGAACGGCGTCCCTCCGATCCACCGCCCTTGCCGCGGCCTCCCCCTCCCGAGGGGCGGGTCGGGCCTTGCATGGGGATCGTCAGGTCGGCTGGAATCGGCGCCAGGTCGAGCGCCTGGCGGATAAAATCGCGCAGGGAGACGACGAGGTCGTGCGTGTGCACGGGGCGGCCGGCGACAAGCTCGCGCGCGGCATGCTCGGCCAGCCGCACCTGTTCCTCCGTGCCGAGCAGGATGATATCGGCAAGCGCCGCCTCGACCGCGTCGCGGATGCGGCGCGGCCGGTCCGACGCGTCCGTTCCGGGCACGGCGAGCGCGACCGTTTCCTGCTCCCCGCCGTCCGGCTCCGCCACCTCGACCGGCGGCGCGCGCAGGTCACGCAAATGTCTCGGATCGACGGCGAGCGTGCCGGTAAAGGAGCCGCCCAGCACCTTGTAGGCGGAGATCAGGGTCTTCAGCCGCTCGTTGATCTGCCGGTTCGCCCGCTCGCGGCGCTGCTGGATGGTCATCATCATGACCAGCCGCACACCCATGCTGATGAGGGTGAACAGTGCCAGGCCGAGCAGCGTCACGAGGATGCTGTGCCATGAACTGAAATCGAGATTGCGCAAGCGCTCCTCCGTGGCTGATGCGGGGCATCATCACGATCAGGAATAAAGCATTCGGAGATGCCGATCCAGCAAGTCCGACCCCCCTCTCGAGGAGACGGATTATGCGACCGCCAGTTTCGCCAGTTGCGTCATGATGACGGCCGATCCCGCCAGGCGCTTGGTCGCCTTCGGCCAGTCGCGCATGACCACGATGGAGTGATCCGGCCGGATCTTCGCCAGCGATCCCTGGTCGCCGATGAATTTCACCAGCCCGGCCGGGTTGGCGAAGGTCTTGTTGCGGAACTGGATGACCACGCCCTTCGGGCCGGCGTCGAGCTTCTCGACATTGGCCTTGAGGCACAGAGCCTTGATGAAGACGATCTTCAAAAGATGCTGCACCTCGTCCGGCAACGGGCCGAAACGGTCGATGAGTTCGGCGCCGAAGGCGTCGATCTCCTCGGGCGTCTGCAGGTCGCCGAGCCGGCGGTAGAGCGCCAGCCGCAGTTGCAGGTCGGGCACGTAGCTTTCCGGGATCATCACCGCCGTGCCGATGGCGATCTGCGGCGACCAGCCGCTGTCCTGGGCCTCGCCGGTATGCTTCACCTCGGCCACGGCCTCCTCCAGCATCTGCTGGTAGAGCTCGAAGCCGACCTCCTTGATGTGGCCGGACTGCTCCTCGCCAAGCAGGTTGCCGGCGCCGCGAATGTCGAGGTCGTGGCTGGCGAGCTGGAAGCCGGCGCCGAGCGACTCCAGCGATTGCAGCACTTTCAGGCGACGGTCGGCGGTGTCGGTCAGCTTACGGTTGGCCGGCAGCGTGAACAGCGCGTAGGCGCGCACCTTGGAGCGCCCAACCCGACCGCGAAGCTGGTAGAGCTGCGCCAGGCCGAACATGTCGGCGCGGTGCACGATCAGCGTGTTGGCGGTCGGAATGTCGAGGCCGGATTCCACGATGGTGGTGGACAAAAGCACATCGTACTGGCCGTCGTAGAAGGCGTTCATGATGTCGTCCAACTCGCCGGGCGGCATCTGGCCGTGGGCCACGGCGACCTTCAGCTCCGGCACCTGTTCCCTCAGGAAATCATGGATTTCGGCCAGGTCGCTGATGCGCGGCACGACATAGAACGAATGGCCGCCGCGATAGCGCTCGCGCAGCAGCGTCTCGCGGATCACCAGCGGGTCGAAGGGCGAGATGAAGGTGCGCACCGCCATGCGGTCCACCGGCGGGGTTGCGATGAGCGACAGCTCGCGCACGCCCGTCAGCGCCAGTTGCAGCGTGCGCGGGATCGGCGTTGCCGACAGCGTCAGCACATGCACGTCGCTCTTCAGTTCCTTCAGCCGTTCCTTGTGCTTGACGCCGAAATGCTGCTCCTCGTCGACGATCAGCAGGCCGAGGTTCTTGAAATTGATCGCCGAACCGAGCAGCGCGTGGGTGCCGACGACGATATCGACCGTGCCGTCGGCGATGCCTTTCTTGACCTCGGCCAGTTCCTTGGCGCCGACAAGGCGCGAGGCCTGCGCCACCCGCACCGGCAGGCCGGAGAAGCGCTGCGAAAAGGTCTTGAAGTGCTGGCGCGCCAGAAGCGTGGTCGGCACCACGACCGCGACCTGGAACCCTTCCATTGCGGCGACGAAAGCGGCGCGCAGCGCAACCTCCGTCTTGCCGAATCCAACGTCGCCGCAGATCAGCCGGTCCATCGGCTTGCCGGCGGACAGATCGTCTGCCACGGCGTCGATTGCCGCCTGCTGGTCGTCGGTCTCCTCATAGGGGAAGCGCGCGGCGAACTCGCCATAGACGCCCTCCTGCGGGATCATCACGGGCGCGGACCGCATCTGCCGCTCGGCGGCGATGCGGATCAGCTGCCCGGCCATATCGAGCAGGCGCTTCTTCAGCCGCGCCTTGCGCGCCTGCCAGGCGCCGCCGCCCAGCCTGTCGAGCGGTGCCTCGGCCGAATCGGAGCCGTAGCGCGACAGAAGTTCGATGTTCTCGACGGGCAGGAACAGCCGGTCGTCGCCGGCATAGTGGATTTCGAGGCAATCGTGCGGTGCGCCGGCCGCCTCGATGGTGCGCAGACCTATGAAGCGGCCAATGCCGTGGTCGGCATGGACGACGATATCGCCGGCAGACAGCGAGGAAGCTTCCGCGATGAAATCGGCAGCGCGGCGCTTCTTCGAGCGGCGCACCAGCCGGTCGCCGAGAATGTCCTGCTCGGCCACGACCACCAGATCGTCGGTCTCGAAGCCGGTTTCCAACGGCAGCACGGCAAGCGCCGCCTGACCGACGTCCAGCTTCTCGGCCACGGCCAACGTCTCGACGCGCTTGAGGTTTTCCAGATGGTGCTCGGCCAAGATCTGAGCCAGCCGATCGAGCGAGCCCTCGGTCCAGCCGGCGACGACGACACGGCGCTTCTTCGCCCGTTCCTCGGCGATATGACGAGACGCCACCTCGAACACGTTGGCGTTCGGGTCGGCACGCTCCTCGGCGAAGCTCCGACCGGCGCGCGAACCGGCGTGAAGCACCTTGCGGCCGCCGGCCTCGGGCGCGGCGAAGGGCGTCAGTTCGACCTGAACGCGGTCGGCCGCCCCGGCTTTGACCTCGTCGGGCGAGAGATACATGAGGTTTGGCGCGACCGGCTTGTAAGGCACGGCGTCCTTCAGCGCGCCCTGGTTGCGGCGCGCCTCGTAGTGGTCGAGGATCAGCTTGTGGCGCTCGTCCAGCGCTTCGTGAGCGAGGTGATCGAACACGACCGGGACATCCGGCAGATAGTCGAAGACCGTGTCCAGCTTCTCGTAGAAGAAGGGCAGCCAGTGTTCCATGCCGGCGAAGCGGCGCCCCTCACTGACGGCGGCATAGAGCGCGTCGTCGCGCGACGGCGCTCCGAACGCCTCGATATAGGCGCGACGGAAGCGGCTGATCGTGTCGGGCGTCAGCGCGACCTCGCTCATGGCCTGCATGACGAGTTGATTGCGCTGGCCGGTGGTGCGCTGGCTGGCGGGATCGAAGGCGCGGATCGATTCCAGCGTGTCGCCGAAGAAATCGAGCCGCAGCGCCTCGTCGGCGCCCGGCGCATAAAGGTCGAGGATGCCGCCGCGTACGGCGAATTCGCCGACTTCGCGGACGGTCGGCACGCGCTCGAAACCGGCCGTCTCCAGCCGCCTGACCAGTTGCTCCATATCGATCCGGTTGCCCGGTTTTGCGCGCAGCGCCTGCGCCTCGATGGCCTCGGCGGGCGGCACGCGCTGCAACAGCGCATTGGCGGTGGTGAGCACCAGCGCCCGATGCGGCTTTGTCGCCAGCGCCGCCATGCCGGCCAGCGCGTCGAGGCGGCGGGCGGCCGCATCCGCGCCGGGCGAGACGCGGTCGTAGGGCAGGCAGTCCCAGGCGGGCAGTTCGAGCACCGGCAGATCCGGAGCGGCGAAGGCCAGCCCGTCGATGATGGCAGGCAGGCGCTGGCCGTCGCGCGCGACGAACAGCAGCGGTCCATCCGCCGCAGCCTCAGCGGCGAGCCGAGCGAGCGCGAAGGCTTCGTAACCGTCGGCGACGCCGTCGACCAGAAAGGAGCCGGTGCCATCCTTCGGCAGGCCAATTTTGGGAATGAGACTCATCAAATCACGTCTGGAATGCGGACAGGCTCAGGCGCCTGCGGTCAGGAGCGGGCGGTACGGCCAAAGGCCAGGATTCGTTGCAGCAGCGGACACTCCAGAGTTTTCGGCACCGGGCTTTCGCCGGTCACGTACTGGAAGAACTCCGTATCCGGGATGTCGAGGAGCCTTTCATATTGGTCGAGTTCGTCGCCGGTCAAGCCATCCACCGTGCTATCGGCGAACGGGCCGAGGATCAGGTCCATCTCGCGCATGCCGCGATGCCAGGAGCGGAATCTGAGCTTCTTGCGGCGCGGATGCAGGTCGCCGGTCACGGGGTTTGCCGCTTCTGCCGTTCCGGTCATGACACAATCCTCGGTTACGAGCGCGATATAGCGTGGATAGGCGGGAGTGTCAGCCTTGCAACGCGACAGGGAGTTTCTAATCTCCCCCGATGTTCGATGCTGCTGACACGTCGCTACCCCCACCCCTAACCCCTCCCCGCAAGGGGGAGGGGAAGCTGCCGCTCGCAAAGTCCCCCTCCCCCTTGCGGGGAGGGGTCAGGGGTGGGGGTATTCGGCAGGCGCGACACTAGACATGCGCCCTTCCCTCCTCGATCCGCTGTTTGCGCCCCTCACCTCGCTGGCCGGCATAGGTGCCAAGGTCGCGACCCTGATTGAACGCGTACTGCCCCTCGATCTCGGCGGGCGCGAGGCGCGGGTAGGCGACCTGCTGTTCGTCCTGCCCAACTCGGTCATCGACCGTCGCAGCCGTCCCGGTATCGCCGGATCGGCCGAAGGCCAGATCGTCACGCTGGACCTCAGGATCGACCGCCATCAGCCGCCGCCGCGCGGCAATCGCAGCGCGCCGTACCGCATCTTCGCCCACGACGACACTGGCGAGATCGCACTGACCTTCTTCCATGCCCACGCCGCGTATCTGGAAAAGCAATTGCCCGAGGGCGCTGACGTGGTGGTCTCGGGCCGCATGGAATGGTTCAACGGCCGGCCTTCCATGGTGCATCCCGACCATATGGCGCTGGCCGAGGAAGCGGAAAATCTGCCGCTGGTCGAGCCGGTCTATCCGCTGACGGCGGGCCTGTCGCCGAAGGTGCTGCGCCGGGCCATCGGCCAGAGCCTGGAGCGCCTGCCGGCGATGCCGGAATGGCTCGACCCCGCTTTCATGAGGAAACACGGCTTCGCGCTGTTCGGCGAAGCTCTTGCCCGCCTCCACAACCCGGAAAGCCCGCTCGACGCCTCGCCGGAAAACGCGGCCTGGCGCAGGCTCGCCTATGACGAGTTCCTGGCCGGGCAGGTCTCGCTGGCGCTGGTGCGCGCCCGCGTGCGGCGGCTGTCCGGCCGGCCGCTGACCGGCGACGGCTCAATCGTCGCCAGGCTGCGCGCCGCCCTGCCTTATTCGCTGACGGGATCGCAGGAGGCCGCGCTCGCCGAAATCCTCGCCGATCTCGCCGAATCGGACCGCATGCTGCGCCTGCTGCAAGGCGACGTCGGGTCGGGCAAGACGGTGGTGGCGCTGCTTGCGATGGCGCGCGCGGTCGAGGCTGGCGGCCAGGCGGCGCTGATGGCGCCGACCGAGATCCTCGCGCGCCAGCATCTCGCCACCATCGCCCCGCTTGCCGAGCGCGCCGGGTTGCGCACGGCGATCCTCACGGGGCGCGAGAAGGGGCGCGAACGCAGCGACACGCTCGCCGGGTTGGCGGACGGCTCCATCGACATCGTGGTCGGCACGCACGCGCTGTTCCAGGAAGCGGTGGCGTTCCAGAACCTCGCCTTCGCCGTGGTCGACGAGCAGCATCGCTTCGGCGTTCACCAGCGCCTCGCCATGACCGCCAAGGGCGACGCGCCCGACATGCTGGTGATGACGGCGACGCCTATCCCGCGCACGCTGGTACTGACGGCCTTCGGCGATATGGACGTGTCCAAGCTTACCGAGAAGCCGGCTGGTCGCCAGCCGGTGCGCACCGTCACGCTACCGATGGAACGGCTGCCGGAACTGGTGGGACGTATCCGCGATGCGGTTTCGGAAGGCCAGAAAATCTACTGGATCTGTCCGCTGGTCGAGGAATCGGAAGAGGCGAAGCTGATGTCGGCGCAGGAGCGCTACGACGCGCTGAAGCCGGTGTTCGGCGACCGGCTCGGCCTCGTCCACGGCCGCATGAAGGGCACCGACAAGGATGCCGCCATGCGCGCCTTCAAGGAAGGCGAGACGCGGGTTCTGGTCGCCACCACCGTCATCGAGGTCGGTGTCGACGTACCGGACGCCACCATCATGGTGATCGAGCATGCCGAGCGTTTTGGCCTCGCGCAGCTTCACCAGTTGCGCGGGCGGGTCGGGCGCGGCTCGAAGCCAAGTTCCTGTGTGCTGCTCTACAAGGAACCGCTCAGCGAAACCGCCACGCGGCGGCTGTCGGTTATGCGCGAGACGGAGGACGGGTTCGTCATCGCCGAGGAAGACCTGAAACTGCGCGGCGAAGGCGAATTGCTGGGCACGCGCCAATCGGGCACGCCGGGCTTCCAGGTCGCGCGCATCGAATTCCACGCCGACCTCCTGGAAGCCGCGCGCGATGATGCGCGGCTGATCCTGTCGCGCGATCCCGACCTGCAATCGGAGCGCGGCGAGGCGCTGAGGCTGCTGCTTTATTTGTTCGGGCGCGACGAGGCGGTGCGCTTGCTGAGAGCCGGTTGAGGAAGGCGCCCGGCAGGCGGATTGCCGATCTCGATCGGCTGTCCGTCCGCCCCCAGGATCGGCTTCTTCACCTCCGGCGCCACCAGCCCGGCCGAGACGATCAGCTTGGCGGCGTCCTCGATGGT
Organism: Mesorhizobium hunchu; assembly: GCF_040081975.1. Lineage (NCBI taxonomy): Bacteria > Pseudomonadati > Pseudomonadota > Alphaproteobacteria > Hyphomicrobiales > Phyllobacteriaceae > Mesorhizobium > Mesorhizobium hunchu. The sequence goes on along the minus strand of NZ_JBEBMG010000004.1, from coordinate 286,074 downwards.
CATGTCGAGCATGACGATCTCGGACTTGCGCACATACATCAGGAAGCCGGTGGTCGGATTGGGCGTGCAGGGCATGAAGACGGCGATCAGCGGATCGCTCGGCCTGTCGAGTTTCTGGCCGATCTCCGTCTCCTTCTCTCCGGCGACGAAGACCAGCGACCAGACGTCCTTGCGCGGATATTCGACCATGCCGACCTGACGGAACATGTTGCCTTTTTCGGCGAAGACGGTCTGGAAAATCTGCTTGAGCGAGCCGTAGATGCCGCGCACCAGCGGCATTCGGCCGAGCAGACGCTCGCCGAAGCCGACGACGGCGCGGCCGACGATGTTGGCGGTCAAAAAGCCGATCAGAGTGATCAGCACCAGCGCCACGATCAGCCCGAAGCCGGGCACCGGGAACGGCAGATAGGCGTCGGGGCTGTAACGATAGGGGATATAGGGCTTCACCCAGGAATCGACCCAGCCGATGAAGGACCAGGCGATATAGGCCGTGATCGCCAGCGGCGCGCAGACGATGAAGCCGGTCAGGAAATAGTTCCTCAACCGGGTCATTCCGGAAATCTTCGGAGTCTCCGACATTACCACCGCCGCCTCATTGCAACGCAGCATAAAAGAAAAACGCGCCTCTTGCGAAGCGCGTTTTGAATTTTTCGGACGCTCCGGAAAACGGCTCGACCGTTACTCCGCCTTCTTCGCCTTCTCCACATAGGCGTTGGTGTAGGTCTTGGTGATGTCGATGTGGGCGTTGGCAATATCGGGCGATCCGGTCTCGAACACGTCCAGCACCGCCTGCGCGCCCTTCGGGTCCATCAGGCCGGTGGTCGAATACATGGGAAGCGTGTTCTTGAGCGCGGCGAGATAGGCCGTCTTGTCCGGGCCGACGAGATTGGCCGGCATCTTGTCGGCGATCTCCTCGGGGGTGTGTGAGTGGATCCAGGCGAGCGTCGCCACCATCGCGTTGGTCATCGCCTGGGTCTCTTCCGGGTGGGCTTCCATCCATTCGGGACGGGTGTAGAGCGAGCCGCCGGGATAATCGCCGCCGAACACGGCCCGCGTGTCCTTCTGGGTGCGGGTGTCGGACAGGATCTTCAGGTCCGCATGCTTGCTCTGAAGAACGGTCACGGCCGGATCGAGCAGCACGGCGGCGTCGATCTGGCCCTGCTCCATCGCGGCGATGGCCGTCGCGCCGAGGCCGACGCCCACCACCGACGCGGCCGTCGGATCGAGCCCGGCCTGCTTCAATTGGTACTTCAGGAAGAAGTCGGTCGAGGAGCCGGGCGCGCTGACGCCCACCTTCTTGCCGGCGAGGTCCTTGACCGAGGTGATCTTGCCGGTCTGACCCGGCGCGACCACCAGGACAAGGCCCGGATACTGGTCATAGACCACGAAGGATTGCAGGATCTGCTTCTTGGCGGCCAGTTCGACGGTGTGGTCGAAATAACCGGAGACGACATCGGCGCTGCCGCCGAGCACGGCCGTCAGCGACTGCGAGCCGCCCTTGAAATCGACGAGGTCGGCATCGACGCCGGCCTTTTCATATTCGCCGAGCTGCTTGGCGAGCACCGTCGGCAGGTAGCAGAGGCAGGCGGCGCCACCGATCGAGATGGTGACCTTGCCCGCCGCATCGGCAGCGCCCGCAGCCGCCAGCATCACGGCGAATGAGGCCGCCGCCAGTTTCGTGAATCTCTTCATTGTCTTCTACTCCTCCTTGGATGTTTTGCCGCAGGCCGCCTCAGCGCTTCCTGCCGGTGGATTCGGGGCGCCAGACCAGCAGGCGCCGCTCGACGAGGGTAACCCCCCAATCGATCAGAAGGACGAAGGCGGCGAGCACGAACATGCCCGCGAACACGCCCGCGACGTCGAACACGCCTTCGGCCTGCTGGATCAGATAGCCGAGGCCGGCGGCCGCGCCGAGATATTCGCCCACGACGGCGCCGACCACGGCGAAGCCCACCGAGGTGTGCAGGGACGAAAACATCCACGACAGCGCCGACGGCCAATAGACATGGCGCAGGAGCTGTCGCTCGCTCATCCCCAACATGCGGGCGTTTGACAGGACCGTCGGGTTCACCTCACGCACGCCCTGATAAACGTTGAAGAACACGATGAAGAAGACCAGCGTGAAGCCGAGCGCCACCTTCGACCAGATGCCGAGGCCGAACCAGAGCGTGAAGATCGGCGCCAGCACAACGCGCGGCAGGGCGTTCGCCGCCTTGATATAGGGGTCGAAGATCGCCGCGAGTACAGGCTGGCGCGCAAACCAGAAGCCGATGACGATGGCGGCCACGGAACCGATCGCGAAGGCCAGCATCGCCTCGACCAGCGTGATCCACAGGTGATACCAGATCGAGCCCTCCAGGAACCACCGCCAGATCTGGGCAGCGACCGCGGACGGCGTCGAGAAGAAGAAGCCGATCATGTCGGGATTGCCGACGAGATGGGTGGTGGAGGCGATCTCCCACACGACGAGGATCACCACGGCGATGGCGAGCTGGGCGAGAAGCAGCGTTGTCCGGCTCATCATCGCGCTCCTTCCGCAGTCTGGCCGTAGGCCTTGAGCACTTCCTCCTTCAGCATCGTCCATATAAGGCGATGCGCCTCCTGGAAGCCGGCGGAAAGCTTGATGTCGGCGACGTCGCGCGGGCGCGGCAGCGCGATCGGGAAATCGCCGATGATGCGCGCCGCCGGGCCGGCCGACATCACCACCACGCGATCGGCCAGCGCGATGGCCTCCTCAAGGTCATGGGTGACGAACATCACGGCCTTGCGGTCGGCGGACCACAGGTCGAGCAGCAGGTCGCCCATGATGAGGCGCGTCTGCGCGTCGAGCGGGCCGAACGGCTCGTCCATCAGGATGATCTTCGGGTCGCGGATCAGCACCTGCGCCAGCGCCACGCGCTTGCGCTGGCCGCCGGAAAGCATGTGCGGATAGCGCGTGGCGAAAGCCGAGAGCCCGACGCGCCCCAGCCAGTCGCGGGCGCGCCGCCGGGCTTCGCTTTTGGGCGTGCCGGCGATCTCCAGACCGATGGCGACGTTTTCCTCCGCCGTCTTCCACGGCATCAAGGCGTCCTGCTGGAACAGATATCCGGCGCGACGGTTCAGGCCGGAGAGTTGGCCGCCCTCGATCACCACGGTGCCGGAAGCCGGCGAGAGCAGGCCCGCCGCGGCATTGAGCAGCGTGGACTTGCCGCAGCCGGTCGGGCCGATGATCGCGACGAATTCCTGTTCGCCGACAGCGAGGTTGGTGGCGTCGACCGCCGTGAACCGGCTGCCGTCCGCCAGATCGAAGGCGATGGTGACGTCCCGCAATTCGACCGCGCAGTTGGACTGCCGAGATTTCGCCGGACGCTCTGCCTGTTCGACTGCCATTGTCAGCGATCGTCCTCGCGCGGCGCCGGATGGCCGACCCGCGCATGTCGCGCTCCGGAAACTGGGATCATCGCAATCTCCTGCCCTGTCGATGACAGCAGGACTCTCCTCCGAACTGCCCCGCCCGTCATGAATACCGGCGACACGATAGTCAAACGATCCAGTGAGGCAAATCGATTCTTCCAACCATTGACGAAGGGATGAGACACGGACTGCACCAGCGCATCGGGACAGGCTTTTTCGGGAGAACCCTGTACGACAGGATAGCTTGTTGACAAATGACCGACGGTCAGTCACTTATTTTCCCGTCAAACTGAAGAAGAGAGCTCCATGATCAGCCACGATCTCGTCCATTGGCCGATCGTCCTGACGGCAGCGCGTGGTGCCATGACGCTGGCCGATCACATCGATTTCCTCGACGACTGGAACCGCTGGTTCGATCGAGGCGAGCCGTTCGCTGCGTTCCGGGTGTTCGCGGACGACGACGCCCTCGCCCATCCGGACGGCGCGGCCCGTGCGGCGAAGACCTGGCTGCAGAAGAATTCCGGGCGCATGCAGGCCCTCGTGCTGGGCATGGCCACCGTGGTGCCGCCGGCGCACTTCGACCGGCTCAGTCGGATGGACGCGCAAAAGCTCTTCGGCGTCCCGGCGCGCACATTTGCCGACATCGGGGAAGCGCTCGACTGGCTGGAAACAGCAATCCTGAAACCCAAGGCGATCCCGCTCGATCGCGCCGCGATTCACGCGTCCCTGAAGACGCTCGGGCAAGACCTTGGCAGGTCGCGAGAACGCACATGATCGACTGCGACGATACGAACTGGCCGCTGGCGATCGCCGTCGCCGAGAAGGCGATATCACCTGCCGACCATCGCCTGTTCCTCGACAGATGGAAATGCTGGCTGGATCGCGGCCGCCCCTTCGTGCTGCTGCGCATGTTCGTTTCCGACGAGGCGGTCATCCAGCCGGAAAGCCTTTCCGGCGGATCGGCTTCATGGCTGGCCGCCAATATCGACCGTGTCCGCAGCCTCGTGCTCGCGATCGCGACCACCGTGCCGCGCCATCATCTCGAGGCCCGCCGTCTGCTGGACGTTGACAGCGTATCCGGCATCCCCTCAAAAGTGTTCGCCGACGGCGTTTCGGCCGTTGCCTGGCTCGATCAGGATATATTGCGGCCGCACGGACTGACGCTCGACGGCCTGTAGCAGCGGGGACCACACACGATTGCCAGCCATGTCAGCCAGCACGATAGACGCCGATGCGGCCGTCAAGAAGCCGCGGACAAAACCCGCGGAAATCCGCCGCGAGGAGCTGATGGACGCGGCCCGCGATCTCTTTCTCGAAAAGGGTTTTGCGGCCACCAGCGTCGACGAGATCGTCAGGGTGGCCGACGTCGCCAAGGGCACTTTCTACATCTATTTCAAGACCAAGGACGAAGTCCTCGAAGCGCTGAAGGTGCGCTTCATCGAGACATTCTGCAGGCGTGTCGAAGAGGCTGTTGAGAAAAGGGCAGCGGATGACTGGCCCGGTCGGCTCGACGCGTGGGTGGAGGCCGGCGTCAACGGCTACCTGGACCAGTTCCGCCTGCACGATCTGGTTTTCCATGAGATCCGCCCCTCTGACCGCCGCATGAAGTACGACATGCCGCCGCTGGCGCTGCTTGCCGATCTGCTGGACGGCGGCGTCGCGGCTGGCACTTTCCTCCCCCTGCCGGATACACGGCTTGCCGCGGTAATGCTTTTCTATGCGCTTCACGGCGCAGTGGACGCCCATATCGCCGCGCCGGTGATGACCCGCGAAGCCCTTCTCGCCGGCGTCAGGTCGTTCTGCCGTCGCGCGGTGATGCGCGCGTAAGAAGCGACAGCCGACGTCCTGCCCTCTCCCGCTATTCCACCGTGACGGACTTGGCGAGGTTGCGCGGCTGGTCGACGTCCGTTCCCATGAAGACGGCGGTGAAATAGGCCAGCATCTGGATGGGCAGCGCATAGACGATCGGGGCGATGATCTCGGGCATGTCGGGCATCACGATGGTCTCCATCGTCTCCACCGTCGACTGTGCCGCGCCCCTGGCGTCGGTGATGAGGATGATCTTGCCGCCGCGTGCCGCCACCTCCTGCATGTTGGAGACGGTCTTTTCGAAGATGCGGTCGTGCGGGGCGATGACGATGACGGGCATATTCTCGTCGATCAGCGCGATCGGGCCATGCTTGAGCTCGCCCGCCGCGTAGCCTTCGGCATGGATATAGGAAATTTCCTTGAGCTTCAGCGCGCCTTCCATGGCGAGCGGGAAATTGGTGTCGCGGCCGAGATAGAGCACATGCTTGTAATGCGCGAGGTTGCGCGCCAGCCTCTCGATGCGGTCGTCGAGCTTCTGCAGCGCCTGGTTGGCGTAGCGCGGCGCTTCCGACAGGCTGCGCACCAGCGCCTTTTCTTCCTCCGCCGAAATCCTGCCGCGCGCCCGCGCCGCGTTGACCGCGAGCGCGGCCAGCACGGAAAGCTGGCAGGTGAAGGCCTTGGTCGAGGCGACGCCGATCTCGGGCCCGGCCAGCGTTGGCAAGGTCACGTCACTTTCGCGGGCGATGGTCGATTCGCGGACGTTGACCACCGCGCCGATCTTCATGCCCTGGCTGCGGCAATAACGCAGCGAAGCCAGCGTGTCGGCCGTCTCGCCGGACTGCGAGATGAACAGCGCCGCGTCATTGGCCGACAGCGGCATCTCGCGATAGCGGAATTCGGAAGCGACATCGATGTCGACCGGCAGGCGGGCGTAGCGCTCGAACCAGTATTTGCCGATCGATCCGGCAAGAAATGCGGTGCCGCAGGCGGAGATCGCGAGCCGGTCGATCGCGGCGAAGTCGAACGGCAGGTCGAGCGCCTTGGCGCGCCCGGCGGTGAAGTCGAGATAGTGGGCCAGCGTGTGCGAGATCACCTCCGGCTGCTCATGGATTTCCTTTTCCATGAAATGGCGGTGGTTGCCCTTGTCGACCAGATAGGCGGTGCCGGTCGACTGCTGGCGCTTGCGCTCGACCTTGTTGCCGTCGAGATCGAATATCTCGGCCGCCTTGCGGCGCACCGTCACCCAGTCGCCGTCCTCGAGATAGGTGACGGCGTTGGTGAACGGCGCCAGCGCGATGGCGTCCGAGCCCAGGAACATCTCGCCGTCGCCGTGGCCGACCGCCAGCGGCGGTCCGTTGCGGGCGCCGACGATCAAGTCCTCGTCGCTGTCGAACATGATGGCGAGCGCGAAGGCGCCTTGCAGGCGCTTCAGCGCGCGGTGCGCCGCCTCGACCGGCGAAGCCCCCTTCTTCAGTTCGCGCGAGACCAGATGCGCCACGACCTCGGTATCGGTCTGCGAGGCGAATTCGTAGCCATCCGCGATCAGTTCGTCGCGCAGCTCGGCAAAATTCTCAATGATGCCGTTATGGACGACGGCGACGCCGTTGGAGAAATGCGGATGGGCGTTCGTCTCGTTAGGGACGCCGTGGGTGGCCCAGCGGGTATGGCCGATGCCGATCGTGCCGCCCAGCGGCTCGCCGTCCAGCCGGCGCTCCAGATTGACGAGCTTGCCTTCCGCACGGCGGCGCGCCAGCGCGCCGTTTTCGACGGTCGCGACGCCGGCCGAATCATAGCCGCGGTATTCAAGGCGCTTCAGCGCGTCCACGATCAGCGACGCGACCGGCGCACGTCCGACGATACCGACAATTCCGCACATGCCCGCTGATCCCGATTCCGTTCAAACCCGGCTGCTATCTAGGGAGCGCGGGTCCGTTGAAAAAGTCACATTGCGTTTCCGGCCGTGACGGACGCAAACGATTTCCGGCAAAGCCATAGCAGAGCCGGCTTGCGCTTCCGTTACCCGGACCGCTTGTTTTTTGCCGCATCCGCGAAACGTTCGCGCAACTCCTTGCCCTTGCCGGGAATGGTCTTCTGGCGCGCCCGTCCGAAGGCGAGCGCGTCCTCGGGCACGTCTTCGGTGATGACGCTGCCGGAGGCCACATAGGCCCGGTCACCGATCGCGACAGGCGCGACCAGCGAAGAATTGGAGCCGACGAAAGCGCCCGCACCGATGTCGGTGAAGAACTTCCGGTAACCGTCGTAATTGCAGAAGATCGTGCCCGCGCCGATATTGGCTCCGGCGCCGACACGCCCGTCTCCCAGATAGGCAAGATGGTTGGCCTTGGCGCCGCGCTCGACGGTCGTGTTCTTCACCTCGACGAAATTGCCGACATGCACGTCTTCCTGCAATTTCGCGCCGGGCCGCAGCCGCGCATAGGGCCCGACCTGGCAGCCGTCGGCGACGTCGGCCTGTTCGAAATGCGAAAAGCCGCGCACCGTCACGTTCGAACCGATCTTCACCCCCGGCCCGAACACCACGTTCGGCTCGACCAGCGTGTCCGGCCCGATCTCGGTGTCGTACGAGAAGAAGACCGTCTCGGGCGCGATCAGCGTAACCCCGTCGAGCATGGCGGCGCGGCGGCGGCGGGCCTGCCAGATCGCCTCGGCGGCCGCCAGCTCGGCGCGGTTGTTGATGCCGAGAGCATTTTCGAAGCTCGCCTCGGTGGCGACGACATCGAGCCCTTTCGCGCGGGCGATCTCGACGATGTCGGTGAGATAATATTCGCCCTTGGCATTGGCGTTGCCGACAGCGTCGAGCAGGGCAAGGGCATGGTTACCGGCCATCGCCATGATGCCGGAATTGCAATAGGTGATGCGCCGCTCCTCGTCGGTGCAGTCCTTCTCCTCGCGGATGGCGGCGAGCTTGCCGTCTTTCTCGATCAGGCGGCCATAGCCTGTCGGTCTGTCGGTTCGGAAGCCGATGACCACCACGGCCGCGCCGTTGGCGAGCTTTTCGCGCGCGGTCAGGAGCACGTCCGCGTCGATCAGCGGAGTATCGCCGTACATGACGAGGATGTCGTCATGGCCTCGCGCGATCGCCGCGCGCGCCGCCAACACCGCATGGGCGGTGCCCAGGCGTTTCTCCTGCACGAAAATATCGGCTTCGGGCGCCAGCTTCTCCGCCGCCTTGCGCATCGCATCCGCGCCGTGGCCGACCACCAGCGCGATCGCGTCGGCACCAGACGCTTCGGCCGCCTTGACCACATGCGCCACCATCGGCAGGCCGGCGACCGGGTGCAGGACCTTGGGCATCGCGCTTTTCATGCGCGTGCCTTCGCCGGCGGCAAGGATGACGGACAGACAGGTGCGAGAGGTCATGGGATGGTCCGATGAGCGAATGTCGTTTGCGAACGCCTTCTAGCATCCGCTTTTCACTTCACCAATCGGGCTGTTTTGCGGATGCTTAACCCAGTTGGCCGAGCACGGGGAAATTTTCCAGCAGCCAATAGGAGACGGCCTGCACGCCGCCGGTCAGGAAGAAGATGCCGGCCACCACCAGAAGCGCGCCGATCGCCTTCTCGACACGGCCGAGATGGACGCGGAATTTTCCGAGGAAGCGCATGAACGCCCCCGAAAACAGCGCCGCCACCAGGAAGGGAATGCCGAGCCCTAGCGAATAGGCGGCAAGCAGAGCCGCGCCTTCGCTGACCGTCTCGCGGCCGCCGGCAAGCGTCAGGATCGGTCCCAGGACCGGGCCGATGCAAGGGGTCCAGCCGAAGGCGAAGGCCAGGCCCATCACATAGGCCGCGACCGCGCTGGCCGGCTTGCCCTGGCTCTGGAACCGCGCCTCGCGCGACAGCAGCGGTATCTTCAGGATGCCGAGGAAGTTCAGTCCCATGAGAATGATGAGAACGCCGGCGGCCATCGCCAGCGGCTCCTGCCAGACCCGCAACAGGCGGCCGATGGTCGAGGCACCAGCCCCGAGCGCGACGAAGACGGTGGAAAAACCGAGCACGAAGGCGACGGATGCTACAAGCAGTGCGCCGCGCGCGCCGGCATTCGCGGCCACGCCGCGCTCGCCGCGAAAATCGTCGACCGAGACGCCGGCCATGTAGCACAGATAGGGGGGCACCAGCGGCAACACGCAGGGCGACAGGAACGACAAGGCTCCTGCCCCGACAGCGCTGACGTAGCCGATATCCAATGCCATGCCGGTCTCCAAAAAATTTCCGCCGCTTATAGATGCGGCTTTTCCGGCGTGCCAATCACCATCGCGTGGGCAAAGCTCCATCACCGATGACAGTCGCCCGGAGACTACGCGACCACGGCAAGCCGGCGCTTGCGCCCGTCAAGCAGCACGATGGCGAGCCCGCTCCCGACCACAAGCACAATGCCGCCGACAGCGAGCATGTTGGGCAACTGGCCGAACACGAGCAGGCCGGAAACCACGGCCCATACGGTGAAGCAGTAGTAAAACGGCGCGACCACCCCGGTTGGTCCGGTCCGATAGGCCATGAAGATGAAGAAATGGCCGAAGATCAGAAAGAACCCTGCACCGGCCATCAGCAACAGATGATGAGGACCCGGCACCACCCAGCGCTCCGTCAGCAGATGAGCAATCCCGGCGCCCGCGAGAACGACCAGAACGGCCGAGATCGCCACGATCATGCCGGGCGTCTCGCTTGCCACCCGGCGCCCTGCCAGATCGCGCGCGGCGGCCAGTGCGGCGTTGGCGAGGGCAAGGAGGGCATAGACCGAGATGCCCTGCATGGTCGGCTGCGCGATCATGATCGCGCCGACGAAGCCCAGCCCAATCAGGAGCATGCGCACGGCGCCGATACGCTCGCCGAACAGCAGGGAGGCACCGAGCATGACCAGAAGCGGCGTGACTTGTCCGAGCGCCGTCGAATCCGCAATCTGCATGTTGGCCAGCGCCACGACGTAGGCAAGGATCGCGCCGAGTTCCAGCGCATTCCGGGCGAGAACCCGCTTCTCCATCATCAGCGGCATCTGCCGGCCGTACCCCAAGGCGAGAAGCATGGGAATGCCCCAGAGCGTCGCGGCCGCCCCCCTCAGGAAGAGCACCTCGTAAGGCGGCAGGCCGGCGGTCGCCAGCTTCATCATCGTGTCGTTGACGATGTAGGAGCCCGTCGAAACGATCATGAAAAGCGGGCCGCGGACGGCTGCTGGAATGAACTGCATGCGACGACAGAAGCAGAGGCAATTGCCCGCGGCAAGAGACGCCCTTTCTGGCCCAATCAAGTCTCCGGCGGAGCGGTCCAGCGGACGTCGGGACGAAAAGCCGGACACATAACGTTTACCCTGAGAGGCGCATTGGCGCGCCTCATGGACGCAACGGGAGAAACCCCATGAAGACCATCGCCATCGGCTTTGCCCTCGCCACCCTTCTGGCCGGCACAGCGCTTTCTCAAGCCGCCGAAGCCTGGAAAGAAGCCAAGGTCAACGGCAAGTCGATCTTCACCGACGCAAACGGCATGACGCTCTACACGTTCGACAAGGACAAGGACGGACTGTCGAACTGCTACGACACATGTGCGGTCAACTGGCCACCCCTGAAAGCCGATGCCGACGCCGCGCCGACGGGCGAATGGATCGTCGTCGAGCGCAAGGACGGCTCGAAGATGTGGGCCTATGACGGCCATCCGCTCTATACCTTCATCAAGGACGAGAAGGCGGGCGACGTGAAAGGCGAAGGCGTCGGTGGGGTGTGGCACATCGCCGAAGCGGACTGACGCGATCCAAGACGACGGATACGACGGACGACGCGCGTCAGGCCACGTCGCGCCGCCCGTCTCCCCGCTGCTGGACGCGCGCCGGCCGCTCGCCGCGGATGATGTCCGAGGCTTCGACATAGGCCATCTCGATCAGGTAGGCGAGAAGATCGCAGCGCTCCGCCTCGGCCATCGTCCGCAACTGGCCGAGCATCGACTGCATATAATCCAGCGTCTCCGTGCGCCGTCTTGAATAGATGTGCCGCATAGGACAATAATCCTCGTCAGCCGGCCGGATTCCTGCTCTTTCGTCGGATCAGTCCTCGTTCGAACTCCAGCGAGATGTGAATTCCGGCGCGGTCGGGAAAGTGTATTAGATAAATTTAAAATTGCAACGAAATATAATTACACTTTTAAGTTGTATCTATCGTGTGAGCCGGCAATTTGAGCGCTTGCTCTTGACCGGATCGAAAAGCGCGGCCATTTGACGGACGACCTGACAGTATGCGTCGAGGGCAGCGCGGTCCGCTGCCGCACCAGCAGATCCGGACAGAACATGGACGTCGTCGTCGTCGAATCGCCGGCCAAGGCGAAGACAATCAACAAATACCTGGGGCGGAACTACAAGGTTCTGGCCTCGTTCGGCCATGTCCGGGACCTGCCGGCCAAGGACGGCTCGGTCAAGCCCGACGAGGATTTCTCGATGTCCTGGGCGGTGGACAGCGCCTCGAGCAAGCGCCTCGCCGACATAGCCAAGGCGGTCAAGGACGCCGACGGACTGATCCTCGCCACCGACCCCGACCGTGAGGGCGAGGCGATTTCCTGGCATGTGCTGGAGGTGCTGAAGCAGAAGCGGGCGCTGAAGGACAAGAAGGTCAGCCGCGTCGTCTTCAACGCCATCACCAAGAATTCCGTGCTCGACGCGATGGCGCATCCGCGCGAAATCGACGAGCCGCTGGTCGATGCCTATCTCGCCCGGCGCGCGCTCGACTATCTGGTCGGCTTCACGCTCTCGCCGGTGCTGTGGCGCAAGCTGCCCGGCGCCCGCTCGGCCGGCCGCGTTCAGTCGGTGGCGCTGCGCCTCGTCTGCGACCGCGAGGCCGAAATCGAGCGTTTCGTGCGCGAAGAATACTGGAATATCGTCGCCATCCTGGCGACGCCGCGCAAGGACACGTTCGAGGCGCGGCTGACCGCGTACGAGGGCAAGAAGCTCCAGAAGCTCGACATCAAGAACAAGGAACAGGCCGACGGCATCAAGGCGATGCTGGAGGGCGCTTCGTTCCGTGCACTGTCGGTCGAGGCAAAGCCGACGAAACGCAACCCGGCACCGCCCTTCACCACCTCGACCCTGCAGCAGGCCGCCTCCTCGCGGCTCGGCTTCTCGGCCAACCGCACTATGCAGGTGGCGCAGCGTCTCTATGAGGGCGTGGACCTCGGCGGCGAGACGGCCGGCCTCATCACCTATATGCGGACCGACGGCGTGCAGATGGCACCGGAGGCGATCGATGCCGCCCGCGCGGCCATCGGCAAGGAATTCGGCCAGAACTACCTGCCGGAGAAGCCGCGCTTCTATTCGGTGAAGGCCAAGAACGCGCAGGAAGCGCACGAGGCGATCCGCCCGACCGATTTCTTCCGCACGCCGGCATCGGTCAGGCAATATCTCGACGCCGACCAGGCGCGGCTCTACGAGCTGGTCTGGAAGCGCGCCATCGCCAGCCAGATGAACGCCGCCGAGATCGAGCGCACCACGGTCGAGATCGAGGCCTTGAACGGTTCGCGCACGGCCAATCTGCGAGCGGTCGGCTCGGTGATCCGCTTCGACGGCTTCATCGCCGCCTACACTGACCAGCGTGACGAGGATTCAGAGGACGAGGAAAACCGCCGCCTGCCGGACATCCGCCAGGGCGAGGCGCTTGTGCGCGAGCAGATCAACGCCACGCAGCACACGACCGAGCCGCCGCCGCGCTATTCGGAGGCTTCGCTGATCAAGAAGCTGGAAGAGCTCGGCATCGGCCGTCCCTCCACCTACGCGGCGACGCTGAAGACGCTGGAAGACCGCGAATACGTGCAGATCGACAAGCGCCGCCTGATCCCGCAATCCAAGGGCCGGCTGGTCACCGCCTTCCTCGAAAGCTTCTTCGACAAATACGTCGAATACGACTTCACCGCCGACCTCGAGGAGAAGCTGGACGAGATTTCCGACGGCAAGCTCGCCTGGAAGGACGTGCTGCGCGATTTCTGGAAGGACTTTTCGGCCCATGTCGACGAGACCAAGGAACTGCGCGTCACCGACGTGCTCGACGCGCTGAACGAAGAACTGGCGCCGCTGGTGTTCCCGGCGCGCGAGGACGGCTCGGACCCGCGCATCTGCCCGAAATGCGGCACCGGCAACCTGTCGCTCAAGCTCGGCAAATACGGCGCCTTCGTCGGCTGCTCCAACTATCCCGAGTGCGGCTACACCAGGCAGCTCGGCGAGAACGGTAACGGGGACGCCGAAGCGGGCGGGCTGGAGAACGGCGCGAAGGCGCTCGGCAAGGACCCTTACACGGCCGAGGAGATCACGCTGCGTTCAGGCCGATTCGGCCCCTATGTGCAGCGCGGCGAAGGCAAGGAGGCCAAGCGGTCCAGCCTGCCGAAGGGCTGGACGGCCGAGTCCATCGACCATGAGAAGGCGCTGGCGCTGCTGTCACTGCCGCGCGACGTCGGCAAGCATCCAGAAACGGCCAAGATGATCTCGGCCGGGCTCGGCCGCTACGGGCCGTTCGTGCTGCACGACGGCACCTATGCCAACCTCGAATCGATCGAGGACGTGTTCTCGATCGGGCTCAACCGCGCCGTCTCGGTCATCGCCGAGAAGCAGGCCAAGGGCGCAGGCGCACGCCGCGGCGGCACGCCGGCCGCGCTGAAGGAACTCGGCGACCATCCCGACGGCGGCAAGATCACCGTGCGCGACGGCAAGTACGGCCCCTATGTCAATTGGGAAAAGGTCAACGCGACCCTGCCCAAGGGCAAGGACCCGCAGGCGGTGACGATCGAGGAAGCGCTGGCGCTGATCGCCGAAAAGGCCGGCAAAAGCGGTGGCAGGAAACCGGCCCGCAAGGCGGCGAAGAAGCCGGCGACAAAAAAGACAGCGAAGAAGAAGGACTAGGGTCTTGGCGCGCAGGATCGGAGGAAGCCACCGCGATCCACGCGCAGCCGACACCCGCCGCGCCAAGGACCAGTACCGGCCCTCGCGCGACGAGATCCTGCGCTACATCGCCGAGAATCCCGACAGGTCGGGCAAGCGCGAGATCGCCAAGGCGTTCGCCCTGCGCGGCGAGGACCGCGTCTGGCTGAAGGACATGCTGCGCGATCTCGCCGACGAGGGCCTGCTGGAGAAGAAGCGCAAGCGCCACATCCGGCCGGGCGCCTTGCCCCATGTCACGGTGCTGGAAATCTACGGCCGCGACCCGGACGGCAACCTTCTGGCGCGGCCGGCCGATTTCGACGGCCCCGTTCCGCCCATTGTCGCCATCCGCGCCTCCCGCAGCGGCCCGGCAGCGGGCATCGGCGACAAGGTGCTCGCCAAGACCTTCCCCACCGACGACGAAACCGGCCCCGCCTATACTGCGCGGGTGATGAAGGTCTTCGAGAAACGCTCGGAAGCGGTTCTCGGCGTCTTCCGCGTATTGAAGGACGGCACGTTCCGCATCGAGCCGGTCGAGCGGCGCCAGCCGGAACTGGTGGTCGACAAGGAGTTTTCCAACGGCGCGAAGAGCGGCGACCTCGTCGAGGTCGAGCCGGCGCGTGCGCCGCGTTACGGGCTGCCCAAGGCCAAGGTCTTGCAGGTGCTGGGCTCGCTGACCAGCGAGAAGGCGGTCTCGATGATCGCCATCCACGCGCATGACATCCCGCACATCTTCCCGGCGGAGGTATTGACTGAGGCCGAGGCGCTGAAGCCCTTGGAACTCGGCGCCCAGTCACCCCCACCCCTTACCCCCCCCCGCAAGGGGGACGCCAACGTCTCAGACTCCCCCTCCCCCTTGCGGGGAGGGGTAAGGGGTGGGGGTAAAGCAAGCGAAGGCTTTGCCCGCGAGGACTGGCGCGACCTGCCGCTGGTCACCATCGATCCGGCCGATGCCAAGGATCACGACGATGCGGTGTTCGCGCGCGCCGACGAGGACGAGAAGAACCCCGGCGGCGTCATCGTCACGGTGGCCATCGCCGATGTCGCCGCCTATGTGCGGCCGGGCGCGGCGCTCGACCGTGAAGCGCTGAAGCGCGGTAATTCGGTCTATTTCCCCGACCGCGTTGTGCCGATGCTGCCCGAGCGTATCTCCAACGACCTGTGTTCGCTGCGCGAGGGCGAGGAACGGCCGGCAATGGCCGTGCGCATGACCTTTTCGGCGGAAGGCCGCAAGATCAGGCATTCGTTCCACCGCGTCATGATGAAATCGGCCGCCAAGCTCGCCTATGTCCAGGCGCAGGCGACTATCGACGGCGTGCCCGACGACAAGACTGGGCCGATCCTCGAGACGGTTCTCAAGCCGCTCTGGGACGCCTATGCGGTGGTCAAGCGCGGCCGCGATGCACGCCAGCCGCTGGAACTCGACCTGCCGGAACGCAAGATCCTGCTCAAGCAGGACGGCACCGTCGACAAGGTGATCGTTCCCGAACGGCTCGATGCGCACAAGCTCATCGAGGAATTCATGATCCAGGCCAATGTCGCGGCGGCCGAGACACTGGAGGGCAGGAAGCAGCCGCTCATCTACCGCATCCACGATGCGCCGTCGCTCGCCAAGCAGGAATCGTTGCGCGAATTCCTCCAGACGCTCAGCCTCTCGCTGGCGCGCGGCGCGCAGATGCGGCCGGCGCAGTTCAACGCGATCCTGGAGCGCGTACGCGGGGCCGATAACGAGAGCCTCGTCAACGAGGTGGTGCTGCGTTCGCAGAGCCAGGCCGAATACTCGCCCGCCAATATCGGCCATTTCGGCCTCAATCTGCATCGTTACGCGCATTTCACCTCGCCGATCCGGCGCTACGCCGACCTGATCGTCCATCGCGCGCTGATCGCGGCGCTCGGGCTCGGCCCCGGCGGCCTGACGCGCGAGGAGGAAAGCCGGCTGGAGGAGACCGCCGCGCTGATCTCGACCACGGAGCGCCGGGCCATGGCGGCCGAGCGCGAGACGGTTGACAGGCTGATCGCCGGCTATCTGGCCGGGCGCGTCGATGAACGCTTCGACGCCCGCGTCTCGGGGGTCACCAAGGCAGGACTTTTTGTCCAATTGCCGCAATACGGCGCCGACGGCTTTATTCCGGTGTCATCCTTGGGTGGCGATTACTATATATACGACGAAACGGCGCGAGCGCTTTTCGGAGAGCGCAGCGGCAAGGGCTACCAGCTCGCGGACCGTGTCGAAGTCCGTCTGATCGAGGTAGCGCCCCTGGCCGGCGCCATGCGTTTCGAAATGCTGAGCGAGCCGAAGCCCCTGCCCGGCTCGCGGCGATCGTTCCACAAGGCAAAGGGGCGTCAGCGCGCGTCCCAGTCGCGGCCGCGCGGCAGGAGACGATGATGAACGACGGCGCAGGCACGGAGACACAGGTTTTCGGCGGCGAGAACCACTCGGGACGTCCCGCACGGCCGCTATGGCCCGCCATCAAGCGCGGCCTTGCCGGGCGCTGCCCGCATTGCGGGGAAGGCAAGCTTTTCTACGCCTACGTCAAGACGGTGGACAAATGCTCGGTCTGCGGCGAGGAAATCTCCCATCACCGGGCCGACGACCTGCCCGCCTATCTGGTGATCGTCATCGTCGGTCATATCGTGGTCAGCGCCTTCATGGCCGTGGAGATGACGACTTATTGGCCGATGTGGCTGCATATGATCGTATGGGCACCGCTGACGCTGATCCTGTCGCTGCTTCTCTTGCAGCCGGTCAAGGGCGCGGTCGTGGGCCTGCAGTGGGCGCTCTACATGCACGGCTTCGGTGACGAGGCCGATACGATCGAGACGCATCCCGAACCCACCGGCTGACGTGGCCCGACGCACCGCCGCCCGCAGCCTCTTTCGCGAATCCCAAGTTTCCGCTAGGGCGATTTCATGCACGGGATGACCAAGGCGGAAATCGACAGATCCGAGAAGGCCGATATCGCCTTGGGCGACGGCCCGAAGCGCCCGCGCGACGCGGCGACGCTGATCCTCATCGACCGCAGGGACGACGCCTTCCACGTGCTGATGGGTCGGCGGCACAGCCGCCACGCCTTCATGCCCGGAAAATTCGTGTTCCCGGGCGGCCGCACCGATCCGGCCGACAGCAGGATAGAGGTGGCCGCGCCGCTGGCCGCCGAGGAAGAGGCCAGGCTGATGGCGCGCCCCGGGCGGGCAAGCGCCGCGCGGGCGCGGGCGATCGCGCTTTCCGCCATTCGCGAAACCTATGAGGAAGCGGGCCTGCTGATCGGCCGGCGCGGCGCCTTCGCGACCGGCAAGGTGGACTGGCAGGGTTTTGCCCGGCATGAGGTCCGGCCTTCGCTCGAAGCCGTCCGTTTCATTGCCCGGGCCATTACCCCGCCGGGCCGCGTGCGGCGCTTCGATACGCGCTTTCTGGCGGCCTGGCGCAGCGCCGTTGCCACCGAACTGCCCGAAGGCGGGCCAACCGACGAGCTCGAAGGACTTGTCTGGCTGCCGCTGGCCAAGGCCAGAGAGGCCGACATACCGTCCATCACCCACACCATCCTGGAGGAACTGGAGAAGCGGCTCGCCCATGATCCGCTGCTGCGTCCAGGCGGCGGCGAGGTTCCCTTCTACCGGCTCTCGCACGGCCGATTCATCCGCGACGTTCTTTAGTCTGTTCACGATCACCAAGGACCTTTGATGACGGTCGAGCCGCAGCAAGAGGAGTGCGTGCACTGGTTGTCGCTGATCGCGGCGATTTCGGCCATCAGCGTGGTCGGCATCGCCATCGGCCTGGGCATGCCGCTGCTCTCCGTGGTGCTGGAATCGCGCGGTCATTCGGCTACCATGATCGGGCTCAACACGGCCGTCGCCGGCATCGCCTCCATCGCCGGCGCGCCGCTCGCCACGCCGATCGCCAGCCGGCTGGGCGTCGCCTGGGCCATGTTGGTGATGATCGCCGCCGGCGCGCTCGCCTTCGTCGGGTTCCATTTCGCCCCCGCCTTCTGGATGTGGTTCCCGCTGCGCGTGATCCTGCATATCTCGCTGACGGTACTGTTCATCCTGTCGGAGTTCTGGATCAGTGCGTCCGCCCCGCCGTCGCGGCGCGGCCTCGTGCTCGGCGTCTACGCCACGGTGCTGTCGCTGGGCTTCGCCGCCGGGCCGTGGCTCTTCTCGCGGCTGGGCAGCACCGGCTTCCTGCCTTTCGGCGTCACCGTGCTCTTGGTGGTCATCGCGGCCATCCCAGTCATGGCGGCGCGCAGGGAGAGCCCGCCGATCCGGCCGGAGGGCGAGGAGACGAGCCACTTCCTGCGCTATATCTGGATGGTGCCGACGGCGACCGCGGCGGTGCTGGTCTTCGGCGCGGTGGAGACAGGCGGCTTCGCGCTGTTTCCCATCTACGGCAGCCGCATCGGCTATTCCGAGGCGGACGCCGCCCTTCTCCTGACCATGATCGGGCTCGGCAACGTCGTGCTCCAGATACCGCTCGGCATGATCTCGGACCGTGTTCGGGACAGGCGGCACCTGCTGCTTCTGTGCGCTGCGGTCGGCCTGCTCGGCACGCTCCTGATGCCTCAGGTGGCACAGAACTGGCATCTGATGGCGCTGCTCCTGTTCCTGTGGGGCGGCGTGGTGGCGGCCATGTACACGGTCGGCCTGGCGCATCTGGGCGCGCAACTGTCGGGGCATGAGCTGGCATCGGCAAATGCCGCCTTCGTGCTGTGCTATGGCATCGGCATGGTGCTGGGACCGCAGGTAATCGGCATCGGCATGGACACGTTCGGCCCGTCCGGCTTCGGCTGGGCCTTGGCTCTCTTCTTCGGGATCTACATGGTGCTGGCGGCGGCGCGACTGGCGTTCGGGCGCTCGGCGTCCTGAAACGCTCCGTGGTCTGCGGGCTTGCATTCCGCCCGCTTTCCTGTATAGGCACCCGCAATCTGCCGGTCCCAGCTGGGGGCTGAACGGAGGGCCGAGGGCCGTTTTCCCTGAAAACAAGCTTTCGTCGCGGCGCCATAAGGCGTCCGCCTCCCGTGTCTCCGCTCTCGACCGTCTCGTCGTGCTCCTTTCTTCTCCCGAGAAGGCCAAAAGCCTTCGGAGGATCAGAGAAGTTGCAGAGGCTTTAGCCGCCGGGAACCGGGAGAGAAACGAAGAAAGGCAAAGACAAATGGCTCTTTACGAACATGTGTTCCTTGCCCGGCAGGATCTGTCGCAGCAGCAGGTCGACGAACTCGTTGAGCGTTTCAAGGGTATCGTCACCGAGGGCGGCGGCTCGATCGGCCGGGTCGAGAACTGGGGACTGAAGTCCCTCACCTACCGGATCAAGAAGAACCGCAAGGCGTATTACACGCTGATGGATCTGACCTGCCCGCCGGCCGCGCTCGACGAGATGGAGCGTCAGATGGGCCTGTCGGAAGACGTGCTGCGCTTCCTCACCATCAAGGTGGACAAGCACGAGGACGGCGTCTCGGCCATGATGCAGAAGCGCGAAGAGCGCTCCGACCGCGGTGGTTTCGGCGACCGTGGCCCGCGCTCGTTCGGCGACCGTGATCGCGGAGACCGTGGAGACAGGGGCGATCGCGGAGACCGCGGCCCGCGTCCGCAGCGCAGCGTTGAAGGGAGCGCAGAATAATGGTCGACATCAACCAGATCCCGACCCGGCGTCCTTTCCATCGCCGCCGCAAGACCTGCCCGTTCTCCGGCGCCAACGCCCCGAAGATCGACTACAAAGACGTGCGTCTCCTGCAGCGCTATATTTCCGAGCGCGGCAAGATCGTGCCGTCGCGCATCACCGCCGTCAGCCAGAAGAAGCAGCGCGAGCTCGCCAAGGCGATCAAGCGCGCCCGCTTCCTCGGCCTGCTGCCCTACGTGGTTCGCTAAAAGCCTACGGAGCGGGCGGCACTCCGCCCGTTCCTTCCTTCCGGGTTCGGCCCGGTCGGAACAACCGAAATCCGAGTTGAGGCGGCAAACGCCCCTCTAACTGCCAGATCGGCAGGACAGCGAAACCGGCGTTACGCGCCCTTCCGTCCTGCTTGTCCCGCAAACATCCGCCGCTTACGGCGAACATGGAGACAAAGATGGAAGTCATTCTTCTCGAACGCATTTCCCGCCTCGGCCAGATGGGAGACACCGTCAAGGTCAAGGACGGCTACGCCCGCAACTTCCTGCTGCCGAAGGGCAAGGCGCTGCGCGCCAACGACGCCAACACCAAGAAGTTCGAAGGCCAGCGCGCCCAGCTCGAGGCCCGCAACCTCGAGCGCAAGAGCGAGGCCCAGCAGGTCGCCGACCAGCTCGACGGCAAGTCTTTCATCGTCGTGCGCTCGGCCGGCGAGACCGGCCAGCTTTACGGCTCGGTGTCGACCCGCGATATCGCCGATCTCCTGACCGCCGAGGGCTTCTCGGTCGCGCGCAACCAGGTCGAGCTCAACCATCCGATCAAGACGATCGGCCTGACCAACGTCGCCATCGCGCTGCATCCGGAAGTCGAGGTCACCGTGACGCTGAACATCGCTCGCTCGGCCGACGAGGCGGAACGCCAGGCCCAGGGCGAGACGCTGACCACCGCCGAGGCCATCTACGGCGAGGACATCAACGACAACGCGCGCCCCGACACCTTCTTCGACCCGAACGAGGAGTTCGAAGGGGAAAGCGAGGAATAACGGGAGTCGGCAGGTCGGCAGGCGGCAATCGAGTTTCCGATTGCCGATTGCGGAAGCCATCTTCGTTCATTCCTGAACATCTGGACCAAAAACCCGGGCGGACTGCCCGGGTTTTTTTGTGACTTGGGAACTTTTCAAGCCCTGGGGTTTTGAGGCAAGATTGTGGCAGCGGGGCTGCCATAGTGCATTATTCCCGAGGGCATCGTCATGAATATCTTCCTCCAACGCATCGTCGAACGCATCGTCCGTGTCGGCAATCTCTCGATCACCGGCCCGAGCGGCACGACCCGCCACTTCGGTGACGGGAGCGGCGACAAGGTGCATATGGTGATCCACACGCGCCACGCGGAGCGCGCTATCACCCTGCATCCGTCGCTGGCCATCCCGGAAGCCTACATGGAGCAGGAACTCGATTTCGTCGAAGGCGACGTGCTTTCCTTCCTGCACCTCGTCTACCGGAACCTCGGCATTTCCTGGATCGATTCGACCTGGGGCAAGATGGTCAATTCGCTCCGGCTCAAGGCGCGACCGTTGCAGCAATGGAACACCGAACGGCGCTCGAAGCGCAACGTCGAGCGGCACTACGATCTGTCCGGCGAGCTCTACAAGCTCTTCCTCGACGACGACATGCAGTATTCCTGCGCCTATTACGAGCGCCCCGACATGACGCTTGAGGAGGCGCAGCTTGCCAAGAAGCGGCACATCGCGTCCAAGCTCAGGATCAAGCCGGGCCAGACCGTGCTCGACATCGGTTCAGGCTGGGGCGGGCTCGGCCTCTACATCGCCAAGACGTTCGAGGCGGACGTGCTCGGCGTCACGCTGTCGACCGAGCAGCACCAGGTCTCCACCGACCGGGCGCATGCCGAGGGACTCGACCGGCACGTGCATTTCGAGCTGCGCGATTATCGCGACCTCACCGAGCGCTTCGACCGCATCGTGTCGGTCGGCATGTTCGAGCATGTCGGCGTCAACCACTACAAGACATATTTCGACAAATGCGCGCAGTTGCTCAAGCCCGACGGCGTGATGCTGCTGCACACGATCGGCCGCGTCGGCCCGCCGACCACCACCAACGCCTTCATCCGCAAGCACATCTTCCCGGGCGGCTACATTCCTGCGCTTTCGGAGGTCATGCCGCATATCGAGAAATCCGGCCTGATGGTGACGGACGTGGAAATCCTACGCCTGCACTATGCCGAGACGCTGAAGGCATGGCGCCAGCGCTTCCTGGCCAAGCGCGACAAGGTCAAGGAGATCTACGACGAACGCTTCTGCCGGATGTGGGATTTCTATCTCGCCGGCTCCGAAGCCTCGTTCCGCTGGCAGGACCTGGTCAATTTCCAGATCCAGCTCACACGCCGCAACGACGTGCTGCCGATGACGCGCGACTATATCGGCAAGTGCGAGAAGGCGCTGGAGATGCACGAGATGGGGCATCAGCCGGACCGTCCCATCAGCAAGCCGGAGCCCGCATCGAGCAGCGACAAGCCGACCGCCAGGCCGGCGCGTCGCAAGAAGGTGACCGGCAAGGACTGACGGTTGACCGTCACCGAGAGCGAGCGGCCTTGCGGGATCAACCGCGAGGCCCTTGCCTTGCGCCCGCCGACGGATCAGAAAAGATCCATTGCGCACGGGCTGTCATGACCTACTTCCTCTATATCGCCGCCGCCGGCGCGGAGATCGCCGGCTGCTTCTCGTTCTGGGCCTGGTGGCGGCTGGACAGGACCGTGTTGTGGCTGGTGCCCGGTACCCTGTCGCTCGTGATCTTCGCCTGGCTACTGGCCTTGACGCCGGCCGACGCGGCCGGACGTACCTATGCGGCTTATGGCGGCATCTACATCGCGGCGTCGCTGGCGTGGCTGTGGCTCGCCGAGGGCGTTCGCCCCGACCGCTGGGATATGGCGGGCGCGGTGCTGTGCGTGTGCGGGGCGTCTGTCATCCTTTTCGCGCCGCGCGGAGCCTGACCGATGGAACTGCCGGCAGCGCTCAGGCAGGGCGTCGACGACGTCCTCGAGAACACACCGCTGGCGACGCTCAGACAGGCGGCGCGGACGCTCTCGAACCGTTATCGCGCAGAAACCCGCGACGGACGGCTGCACATGGCCGACGAGATCGCGGTCAAGGCGTACCTGGCCGCAAGGCTGCCGGCGACCTATGCTGCCGTGCGCGCAAGCCTCGACCAATTGGCTGAGGCGCAGCCGGATTTTTCGCCACGCACCCTGCTCGACGTCGGGTCGGGTCCGGGTACGGTGCTCTGGGCCGTGGCGGATGCCTGGCCCGGCCTCGAGGCGGCGACCATGCTGGAGGCGAGCGCCAGCGCGCGCGCCATGGGCGAACGGCTCGCCGCCGGCGGTATCGCCGCACGCACGGCATGGCTGGCGGGCGACGCGACGCTCGGTCTGTCGGATGCCAGCCCCGCCGATCTGGTGACGCTGACCTATGTCCTGGACGAACTGGCCCCGGCAGCGATCGTCAAACTCGTCGACCGCCTGTGGGCGGCGACCGGCGACACGCTGCTGGTCGTAGAGCCTGGCACACCCACCGGCTGGCGGCGTATCCTCGACGTGCGCGCGCAGCTTACCGCCGCCGGCGCGCATCTTCTCGCGCCCTGCCCGCATCACGCCCCCTGCCCGCTCGCCGCGCCCGACTGGTGCCATTTTTCCCGGCGCGTCGCCCGCTCGCGCCTGCATCGCCTGAGCAAGGACGCCGACGTGCCGTGGGAGGATGAGAAATTCATCTATCTGGCCGCCTCGCGCCATCCGCCGGCCCAGGCGAGCGCAGCGCGTGTGCTCGCGCCGCCGAGGACGGGATCCGGCAAGGTCACGCTGAAACTATGCCGGCCCGACAAAAGCCTGGCCGAGCGAATGCTGACCAAGCGCGACGGCGAAACCTTCCGCGCGGCGCGCAGGGTGGACTGGGGCGACACCATCCGGATAAATTGTTCTTGATATGTTCCGACGCCCTGCTAGGGTCGCCGTTCTTTGGAGTCAATGGGATTCGGGACGACGGAATATAGTCCTGTGGACGATTCCGTCCTGCCTGTGAATCACGTCGTTTGAATCGTCGTTGATGCATTCAGGTCAACGCGAAGCCGGCGCTGTTCTGGTACCCGTGAATGGACTGGAATCGGGGACGACATGGCAGAGGCGGCTAGAAAATTCGGCGCGGCGGCGGAAACGCCGCTCTATCGCGAGGCACCGAACAATATCGAGGCGGAACAGGCGTTGCTGGGCGCCATCCTGGTCAACAACGACGCCTTCTACCGCGTTTCGGACTTCCTCAAGTCGGCCCATTTCTACGAGCCGCTGCACCGCAAGATCTTCGAGGTCTCGGCGGAACTGATCCGCATGGGCAAGATGGCCAACCCGGTGACCATCAAGACCTTCCTGCCGGCCGACGACAAGGTTGGCGACATGACGGTGACGCAATATCTCGCCCGGCTGGCGGCCGAGGCGGTCACCGTCATCAACGCCAACGACTATGGCCGCGCCATCTACGACCTCGCCACTCGGCGCGCGCTCATCACCGTGGGCGAGGACATGGTCAATATCGCCTACGATGCGCCGGTGGACATGGCGCCGTCCGAGCAGATCGAGGACGCCGAGCGGCGCCTGTTCGAGCTGGCCGAGACCGGCCGCTACGACGGCGGCTTCGAGGCGTTCTCCGACGCGATCAAGACCGCCGTGGACATGGCGAGCGCCGCCTACCAGCGCGACGGCGGGCTTTCGGGCATCTCGACCGGCTTCCAGGACCTGGACCGGCGCATGGGCGGCCTGCAATCGTCCGACCTGATCGTGCTTGCCGGGCGCCCGGGCATGGGCAAGACCTCGCTCGCTACCAACATCGCCTACAACGTGGCGGCGGCCTACGTGCCGGCGCAGCAGGCGGACGGTTCCTTCAAGGCGGCGAACGGCGGCGTCGTCGGCTTCTTCTCGCTGGAAATGTCGTCGGAGCAGCTCGCCACCCGCATCATTTCCGAGCAGACGGAAATTCCCTCCTCCAAGATCCGGCGCGGCGACCTGAACGAGGCGGACTTCAACAAGCTCGTCGCCTACACGCAGGAAAACCACAAACGGCCGCTCTTCATCGACCAGACGGGCGGCATCTCCATTGCGCAGCTTTCGGCGCGCGCGCGCCGCCTCAAGCGTCAGCGCGGCCTCGACCTCATCATCATCGACTATATCCAGCTCATGACCGGTTCGGGAAAGCGCGGTAGCGAGAACCGCGTGCAGGAAATCACCGAGATCACCACCGGCCTCAAGGCGCTGGCCAAGGAACTGGCCGTGCCGATCATTGCGCTGTCGCAGCTCTCGCGCCAGGTGGAAAGCCGCGACGACAAGCGGCCGCAGCTTTCGGACCTGCGCGAATCGGGCTCCATCGAGCAGGACGCCGACGTGGTCATCTTCGTCTATCGAGACGAATATTATCTCAAGAACAAGGAGCCGGACCGCGGCTCGCCCGAGCATCTGACCTGGGAAGAGAAGATGCGCGACGTGCAGGGCAAGGCCGAAGTCATCATCGGCAAGCAGCGCCACGGCCCGACCGGCACAGTGCCGATGGGCTTCCAGGGCGAGTTCACCCGCTTCTTCGACCTCGCCGAGGACA
Organism: Mesorhizobium hunchu; assembly: GCF_040081975.1. NCBI lineage: Bacteria > Pseudomonadati > Pseudomonadota > Alphaproteobacteria > Hyphomicrobiales > Phyllobacteriaceae > Mesorhizobium > Mesorhizobium hunchu. Next base: position 260,731 of record NZ_JBEBMG010000004.1, on the reverse strand, counting down.
GCCACCTACCTGAGCGGTTCGAGTAGACCGCTGGCAAATCCGCACTTCATGCACTATATGGAATGTGCATGAAATGCAGGGAGAGCATCCGATGATCAAGGTGGGCGCAGCGGAATTCCAGCGCAATATCGGCCGCTATCAGGACCTGGCGCTGACGCAGCCCGTCGCCGTGACCCGCAACGGACGCGAGCGGACGGTAATGATTTCGACGGAGGAATATAACCGGCTGAAGCGGCGCGACCGGCAGGTGTTGGGGCTCGATGATTTCACCGAAGAGATGATCGAGGCGATCGCAAAGGCGGAGCCCCCGGAGGAAGCGAAGCAGTTCGATCACGAGCTTGATCGGTGAAGTCGACTTCGTCGTTTCCAGCACCCGTTCCCGGTCTTGTCGTTCGCTACAGCTATCTCTGGCGCTCGGAGCATCTGGCCGGCCGCGAGGAAGGCAGGAAAGATCGGCCTTGCGCGGTTGTATTGAGCTTGATTGACGATGACGCGAAGCGTCAGGTCGTGGTGCTGCCGATAACGCAAACGCCGCCGTCAAGCGGCGATCTGGCGCTGGAAATTCCGCATGACACCAAGCGACGCCTGAATCTGGACGACGATCAATTCTGGATCGTTCTCTCGGAAGCGAATCTGTTCGGCTGGCCAGGCCCCGACCTGCGGCCGGCGGTCAACGGCGACCTGACGACGGTCGTCTATGGATTGCTGCCCGATTCGCTCTTTCACCAGATTCGTGACCGTTTTGTCGCTGCCTTGCGCGAGCGGCGCGCGCGTCTGGTTCAAAGATCGTCATAATGGCCAAATCCCGCACACAGTTCGTCTGCCAGGCCTGCGGCAATGTCTCTTCGCGCTGGGCCGGCAAGTGCGAGGCCTGCGGCGAGTGGAACACGCTGGTGGAGGAAGGCACGGCCGGCGGCATCGGCTCGGGGCCACAAGCGCTGAAGAGCCCTCGCAAGGGGCGCGCGGTGGCGCTGACATCGCTTGACGGCGATATCGAGGACGCGCCGCGCATCGTCTCAGGCATCGGCGAACTCGACCGCGCCACCGGTGGCGGTTTTGTCCGTGGCTCAGCCCTGCTGGTCGGCGGCGACCCCGGCATCGGCAAATCGACGCTGCTGACGCAGGCGGCCGCCGCGCTGGCCAGGCAAGGTCACCGCATCGTCTATGTCTCGGGCGAGGAAGCGGTGGCGCAGATCAGGCTGCGCGCGCAAAGACTTGGTGCTGCCGCATCTCCAGTCGAACTGGCGGCCGAGACCAATGTCGAGGACATCCTCGCCACCATCGCCGATGGCCGGCGACCCGACCTCGTCATCCTCGATTCGATCCAGACGCTGTGGACGGACCTCGCCGATTCGGCGCCCGGCACGGTGACGCAGGTGCGCGCAGCGGCGCAGGCGCTGATCCGCTACGCGAAATCCACAGGCGCGGCGGTGGTGCTGGTCGGCCACGTCACCAAGGAAGGGCAGATCGCCGGACCGCGCGTGGTCGAGCACATGGTGGACGCCGTCCTCTATTTCGAGGGCGAGGGCAATCACCATTTCCGCATCCTGCGCACGGTCAAGAACCGCTTCGGCCCGACCGACGAGATCGGCGTGTTCGAGATGTCGGACAAGGGCCTGCGCGAGGTGCCGAATCCGTCCGAGCTTTTCCTTGGCGAGCGGCATGCCGCGTCGCCGGGGGCGGCGGTGTTCGCCGGCATGGAGGGCACGCGCCCGGTTCTCGTGGAAATACAGGCGCTTGTCGCCCCGTCCTCGCTCGGCACGCCGCGCCGTGCCGTGGTCGGCTGGGACGGTCAGCGCCTCGCCATGATCCTGGCCGTTCTGGAAGCGCATTGCGGCGTACGCTTCGGCCAGCACGACGTCTATCTCAACGTCGCCGGCGGCTACCGCATCTCGGAGCCGGCGGCCGACCTCGCGGTGGCGGCGGCGCTGGTTTCGTCGCTCACCGGTCTTGCCCTTCCGGCCGATTGCGTCTATTTCGGCGAAATCAGCCTATCGGGCGCCGTCAGGCCGGTTGCGCATGCGCAACAGCGCCTCAAGGAGGCCGAAAAGCTGGGCTTTTCAAGCGCGGTGCTGCCGTTCGGCGGCCCGAAGGGAAGCGAGGAGATCGCCGGGGGGATCGGGGCCGGCGCCTTCCAGCCGACCGAGCTTGGCGATCTGGTGGCGCGCATCGCCGGCTCCCGCCGCAGCCGCGTCCCGGATGAAGACTGATGCGGCCAAGGAAAAACAGCCGAGGGGACCGGGGACATGCCGATTACGCTGCTTGACGGAATTCTCGTCGGCTTCACCCTTGTTTCGGCGATGCTGGCGATGGTGCGCGGCCTGTCGCGCGAAGTCCTCTCCATCATTTCCTGGATCGCGGCGGCGGCCGCCGCCTTCTTCTTCTACAAGCCGGTGCTGCCTTACGTGCAGCCCTATATCGACAATCCGAAGATCGCCATGGGCGCGGCAGCCGCGATCGTCTTCATCATCGCGCTGATCGTCGTTTCCGTCATCACCATGAAGATCGCGGACTGGATCATCGATTCGCGGGTCGGCGCGCTGGACCGGACCCTCGGCTTCCTCTACGGCGCCGCGCGCGGCATCCTCGTCGTGGCCGTCGGCCTGATGTTCTTCAACTGGCTGGCCGGCGACAAGGCCCCCGCCTGGATCACCGAGGCCAAGTCACGGCCGCTGCTAGAGCAGATCGGCGGCTATATCGAGAGCGTTCTGCCGGAAGACCCGGAGAACTCCATCCTGAAGAAGCTCAACCCGGACCAGCCGGCGACGCCGGAACCGGATGCCGCGACACCGCCTGCCGCCGATGGCGACCAGGCCCTGCCCGACGGCGGGACCGACGGCGCTCCGGCGGACGGCGACCAGGCCTCCCCGCCAGCCGACGGACCGGACGATTCCGCCCCGGCCGACACGCAGCCGGCAAATTGATCGACCGTGATGTGCATTAAAGCGCCGGGCGCGTTGCGTTCCGGCCGCTTGCGCTCTATATGGCGGTTTTAGCGGATATGGGGCTCAAGAGCCATGGCAGACGCACCTGACGTTTCTCCGGGCGACGTGCTTTCCGCCGAAGCGGACGACCACTTCCACGACGAATGCGGCGTGTTCGGCATCTTCGGGCGTCAGGATGCAGCGGCCATCGTCACGCTCGGCCTGCATGCCCTGCAGCATCGCGGCCAGGAGGCGGCCGGCATCGTCTCCTATGACGGAACGCAATTTCACGTCGAGCGCCATGTCGGCCTGATCGGCGATACCTTCACCAAGCAGGCGGTGCTTGATCGGCTGCCCGGCAACCGCGCCATCGGCCACACGCGCTACGCCACCACCGGCGGCGCCGGCCTGCGCAACATCCAGCCCTTCTTCGCCGAACTCGCCGACGGCGGCTTCGCGGTCGCGCACAACGGCAACCTCACCAACGCCATGACCGTCCAGCGCACGCTGCAGAAGCAAGGTGCGATCTTTTCGTCCACGTCGGACACCGAAACCATTCTCCATCTGGTTGCCATGTCGAAGGAGCGCGACCTCAACGCCCGCTTCATCGACGCGGTCCGCCAGGTCGAGGGCGCATTCTCGCTGGTGGCGATGTCGTCGAAGAAAATGATCGGCTGCCGCGATCCGCTCGGCATCCGCCCGTTGGTCCTGGGCGACCTCGACGGCGCCTGGATCCTGGCTTCCGAGACCTGCGCGCTCGACATCATCGGCGCCCGCTTCGTGCGCGACATCAAGCCCGGCGAGATGGTCGTGGTCACCTCGAAGGGCATCGAGAGCATCTTTCCCTTCGAGCCGCAGAAGAATCGCTTCTGCATCTTCGAATACGTTTATTTCGCCCGCCCCGATTCGTCGGTGGAGGGCCGCAACGTCTACGACGTCCGCAAGGGCATCGGTGCCGAGCTGGCACGGGAAAGCCCGTGCGAGGCGGACATCGTCGTGCCGGTTCCCGATTCCGGCACGCCGGCGGCAATCGGCTTTTCTCAGGAAGCCGGCATCCCGTTCGAACTCGGCATCATCCGCAACCACTATGTCGGGCGCACCTTCATTTCGCCGGGCGATTCGATCCGCCACATGGGCGTCAGGCTAAAGCACAACGCCAACCGCCGCATGATCGAGGGCAAGCGCGTCGTGCTGGTCGACGATTCGATCGTGCGCGGCACCACCAGCCAGAAGATCGTGCAGATGGTGCGCGACGCCGGCGCAAAGGAAGTGCACATGCGCATCGCCTCGCCGCCGACGCGCGCGTCCTGCTTCTACGGCGTCGACACACCGGAGAAGTCGAAGCTGCTGGCATCGCGCATGTCGGTCGAGGAGATGGCGGAGTTCATCCGAGTCGATTCGCTCGGCTTCCTGTCCATCGACGGCCTCTACCGCGCCGTCGGCGAAGCGGGCCGCGACAACGAGACCCCGCAATTCTGCGACGCCTGCTTCACCGCGGAATATCCGACCCGGCTGGCCGATTTCGAGCATTCCGACAATGTGCGTACGCTCTCGCTGCTGGCGGTGGGCGGATCCTGATGCTCGAAGGACGAATCAGGAAAAATCAGCAGTTATCCATCCATGCCTGATCCCATTCCCGACCTCACCGGCCGCCTCGCGGTCGTCACCGGCGCCTCGCGCGGCATCGGCTACTTCATCGCCAAGCAGATGGCGGCGGCGGGGGCGCATGTCATCGCGGTCGCGCGCACCGTCGGCGGGCTGGAGGAACTGGACGACGAGATCAAGGCCGAGAACAGGCGTTCCGGCAAGGGCGAAGCTACCCTCGTGCCGCTCGACCTGGCCGATATGGAGGGCATCGACCGGCTCGGCGGCGCCATTCACGAGCGCTGGGGCAAGCTCGACATCCTCGTCGCCAATGCCGGCGTGCTTGGCGTCATCTCGCCTATCGGCCATGTCGAGGCGAAAACCTTCGAAAAGGTGATGACCATCAACGTCACCTCGACCTGGCGGCTGATCCGCTCCGTCGACCCGCTGCTCAGGTTGTCCGACGCGGGGCGCGCCATCGTGCTCTCCTCGAATGCCGCGCATTCGGCGCGCGCCTTCTGGTCGCCCTATGCGGCTTCCAAGGCGGCGATCGAGACGATGACGCGGTCCTGGGCGGACGAGACGAAGAACTATCCGCTGCGCGTCAATGCAGCCGACCCAGGCGCCACGCGCACGGCCATGCGCGCCCAGGCGGTTCCGGGCGAAGACCCCGATACGCTGCCGCATCCCTCCGAGATCGCCGCGCGCATCCTGCCGATGGCAAGCCCGGCACTGACCCGCACCGGCCAGATCTATCAGGCCAAGCACGACCGCTGGGTATCCTACCAGCAGCCCGCCTGACGCCGCGACGCGTTCGCGCAGATCGCGCAACGGCGCTTCCGCCGAACCGCCGGACTTGATAGAGTCTCGTGCGACTCTCCCATCCTGCCTTTGAGGAAACGCTCATGTCTTCGACCATCGCGCTCGTCTGGTATCTCGTCGTCGCCGGCCCGCAGGGCGGCATGGTGGTGCTGCCCAGCACGTTCGACACGCGCGAGCAGTGCGCCTCCGCGGTCACCGAATATCAGAAGCAGCCGATGCCGAACGGCTGGTCGGTGTCCTGCATCCCGAGTGCCTCGCCTTATGCCGACATGGGCGACGACGAGGGCGAGGACCCGAACGCGCCCGCCCCGCAGCAGTAAGCTTCGAAAAGGGCGAGTCGAAGCCGTCCGCGCGCTTTTTGACGGCGGGCGCGGCAATGTTTGCACCGCCCGGCTTTCCGGATCGTCTCCACTCCTGCCAACAGGCTGGCAGGAGCAGGCTGTTAGGATCATGCGGCAATGTCGGAGGCATACATGGCTGTCAGCGGCACGGTCGAGACCGAACGGGCGCTCGGCATAGGCCTCGTCATCGCCTCGGCAGCCGTGTTCGGCCTTGCCGGGGTGCTCACCAAGTCGATCCATGCCGATCCGCTCACCATCACCACCTGGCGCGGACTGGTCGGCGGCCTGCTGATCGCCGTCTACGTGGCATGGCAGAGGCGCCGTGCGCGAACCCGGCAACCTTTGCGTCTCGGCTGGCGCGGCTGGCTGATGGCGACGACCGGGGCGCTGGCCAGCATCGCCTTCATCGCCGCCTTCAAGAACACCTATGTCGCCAATGTCGCCGTCATCTACGCGACCGCGCCGTTCATCGCCGCGCTGCTCGGATGGCTGATCGCCGGCGAACGGGCAAGGACGAAGACGCTTGCCGCCGCAGTGCTTTCACTGACGGGCGTGGGCATGATCGTCTTTTCCGGTCTCGGCACCGGCCAGCCGCTCGGCGATGCGCTGGCGCTGCTGATGACCTTCGGCAGCGCCCTCTACATGGTCATGATCCGCAAATTCCGCGATACGCCCGTGGTATGGGCGGGCGCCGTGTCGGGGCTGATCCTGTTCGTCCTCGGCTGGTTCGTCACCCGGCCGCTCGCCGTGTCCGGCCACGACGTATGGCTGCTGGCAGCGTTCGGCGCTTCCTTCGCGCTCGCCTCCGTGCTGTGGACGGAAGGCGCGCGTCGCATCCCCGCCGCCGAGGCCGGCCTGCTGGGTTCCGCCGAAGTGCCGTTCGCCGTCCTGTTCGGCTGGCTGTTCCTGACCGAGCTGCCTCCCGGCATGAGCTTCGCAGGCGGCGCGGTGGTGCTGGCGGCCGTTTTCGCCCATGCCGGCCACGACTGGCATAAAGCGCGTCGGCAAGATCGATTCGCTGCGCAGAAAGCCTGAAATTATTTTTGGGCCGCCGCGGAACCATCCTCGATCCCGCGCGTTTCCTGTGCGACGGGTCTTCCCCAAGTCCCCCCAAACCCCTCGACCCGTCTCCCTCCCAGCCGACCGAAAGGTCGGCTTTTTCTTTGCCCGCCCGTCCGACCGAAAGGTCGGATTTTTCTTTGCCCGGATGCAGGCGGGTGGTCACGCTTTTCGGCGCCATGCGATTGACGCCGCAAAATCATCGTCTAGGTTTCGCCTTCAGGCGGCCGGCAAGAGACGCGACGAAACGAATACGGGGAGTGATGCGGCATGACCCTGACGCTAACCCTGCTTGCGTGCCTGGCCGGCGTGTGGCTGCTGGCCGCGCTGGCGTCGAAGGTCCGCCTCGGCCTCGGTCTGCATCAGGCCCTGCTCTACGCACCGCTCAAGCTTCTCTATCGAATCTCCGATTCGCGCGTGAAGATCGCGCGCGGCGCCGATGCGCCGGTCATCTATGCGATCGTCCACCAGTCGCGGCTGGAACCGGCGCTGATGCTGTCGCTGCTGCCGGCGGACACGCTGCATATACTGGACGAGGCGTCGGCCCGATCCATTTGGCTGGAACCGTGGCGCGAGCTTGCGCGCACCATCGCCTTCAACGCCGAGCACGTTTTCGTCAGCCGGCGGCTGGTACGTGTCCTGAAAGGGCGAGGCCGCCTCGCCGTCTATCTGCCCGACGAGGTGGAGCCGGACGTCAAGTCGTTCCGCCTCTATCGCGCCGTGACGCGGATCGCCACGCAGGCCGGGGCGCGGGTCGTCCCAGTCTTCGTTTCCGGGGCGCGCATATCGCCCTTTTCGCTGACCCCCGCCGACAAGGCACCTCGCCGCTGGTTCCCCCGGTTTCGTATCAGCGCGCTCGATCCGCTCACGGTCGAGCAACTCGTCGCCCTCAACGGCGATACGCCCGGCAGCGCCAGCAACGCGCTGTTCGACCGCGTCGCCGAGGCGCGGCTCGCCGGCACGAATTTCGACCGCAGCCTTTTTCTGGCCGTGCGGGACACCGCGGACCGCGTGGGCGCCTCCTTCGCAGCCGTCGAAGACGTGGTTTCGGGCAAGCTCACCTATCGCGAGTTGATGACCGGCGCGCGGGTGATGGGAAGCCGGCTGATGCTCTCCACCCAGCGCGGCGAAGCGGTCGGCGTACTGCTTCCGAACGCCAACGCGGTGGTGCTGACGCTGCTTGGTCTGCTGTCCGCCGGCCGGGTGGCGGCGATGGTCAACTACACCTCCGGTCCCGCCAACGTCACCTCCGCTGTCCGCACCGCGGCGATCCGGACAGTGGTGTCCTCCCGCGCCTTCATCGAGAAAGCCGGGCTGGACGATATCGTGCAGGCGGCGGAGGCCGGCGGCGCCAATTTCGTGTGGCTGGAGGACTTGAAGGCGCAGGCGACGCTGGCCCAAAAGCTTTCGGCGGCCCTGCTGTGGCGGCGCCCGCTGCAACGGCAGGATGCGGCCAAGCCGGCCGTCATCCTGTTCACCTCGGGATCGGAAGGCACGCCCAAGGCGGTGGTGCTGTCGAGCCGCAACCTGCTCGCCAACGCCATGCAGGCGGAAGCGCGCATCAGCATCTCGGCGCAGGACGTGCTGTTCAACGTGCTGCCGGTGTTCCATTCGTTCGGGCTGACCGGCGGCACCATCCTGCCGCTGGTCACCGGAATCCGGCTGTTCCTCTATCCCTCGCCGCTCCATTACAAGCTCATTCCCGACGTGGCGCGCCGGGTGCGGCCGACCGTGATGTTCGGCACGGACACTTTCCTGGCGAATTATGCACGCACGGCCAAGGACGGCGACTTCTCCTCGCTACGCTTCATCGTCGCCGGTGCGGAAGCCGTGAAGCCGGAAACGCGCAAGGCCTACCGCGAGCGTTTCCAGGCCGAGATCGTGGAAGGCTTCGGCCTGACCGAGGCGGCGCCCGTGGTCGCCGTCAACACGGCCACGCACGGTCGGGAGGGAACGGTGGGGCGCCTGCTGCCCGGCATCCGTCTCAGGCTGGAGCCGGTCGAAGGCATTGCCGACGGCGGCCGGCTCTGGCTTGCCGGTCCGAACATGATGATGGGCACGATGAGTGCCGACCGTCCGGGCGAGTTGCAGCCGCTGGACGGCTGGCACGACACCGGCGACATCGTTTCGGTCGATCGCGAGGGCTTCCTGACGATCCGCGGCCGCGCCAAGCGCTTCGCCAAGATCGCTGGAGAGATGGTTTCGCTGGGCGCTGTCGAGATGATGGTGCAGGCGCTGTGGCCCGAGGATCGGCATGCAGTCGTGTCCGTACCGGACAAGCGGCGCGGCGAGCGCATCGTGCTGGTGACGACCGCCGGCGATGCCGACGCCGAGCAATTGCGCCAATACGGCAAGGCGCATGGAGCGGCCGAACTCATGGTGCCGGGCGACATCGTCAAGGTGCCGGAGATACCGGCGCTGGGTTCCGGCAAGACGGATTACGTGGCGGCGCGTCGGATGGCGATGGAGCGGCTGGGCGCCAGCGCCGCGGCCTGACGCCGTCAGATAGCCGGGAAACAGGCCTCGGCTAATCCCTGCCGGCCGTTCCTTCGTCCACATCGGGCGGCAGCAGCGCCTCGCCCTCCTTGCGGGCGCGCTTGGAATAGGCGATCACCGAGAAGGGCAGGAAAACCAGATAGGCGGCGACCGATGCGGTCAGCGTGTACCAGGGATAGCTCACCAGCAGCAGGAAATAGAGCACGACGGCCAGGATGACCGGCAGCACGCGGTCGCCCGGTATCTTGGCGCTCTTGCCGGAATAGACCGGCAGGCGCGAGACCAGCAGGAAAGCCACAAGCACGGTGAAGGCGACGCCGGCATAGGCGACGGCCCTTGTCGGGTGCAGCCCCAGAAACGACAGGTAGAGCGGCAGCATGACCAACACCGCGCCGGCCGGCGCGGGAACGCCGACGAAATATTCAAACTGCCAGGCCGGCCTGTCCTTCTGCTCGTCCAGCACGTTGAAGCGCGCCAGCCGCATGCCGCAGGCGATGACGAACAGCAGCGTGGCGATCCAGCCGGGCGAGCCGACGCGATCGAGCAGATATGCATAGAGCACCAGCGCCGGCGCGACGCCGAAATTGACGATGTCGGCGAGCGAATCCATCTGCGCGCCGAATTTCGACGTGGCCTTGAGCAGGCGCGCCAGCCGCCCGTCGATGCCGTCGAGGAAGGCCGCAAGAAGCACCATGACGACAGCCGTCTCGAAGCGTCCCTCGAAGCCGAAACGGATGCCCGACAGGCCGGCGCAGATCGCCAGCACCGTCACCAGGTTGGGAAACATCAGCCTGAGCGGAATCTCGCGGATGCGCGGCCCACCCTGGCCGTGCGGCTCGAATTTCTTGAACGGTGCGCCCACGCTCAGGAAACCCGCACGAGCGGCGCCGCGTTCGGACCGCCGAATTCAGCGATGACCGTCTCGCCGCCGACCGCCGTCTGGCCGACGGCCACGCGCGGCATGGCCGAGGCCGGCAGATAGACATCGACCCGCGAGCCGAAGCGGATCAGGCCGAAACGCTCGCCGATGGCCAGCGTGCCGCCTGCCTCCGCCCAGCACAGGATGCGCCGCGCCACCAGGCCAGCCACCTGGACGACGGCGATGGGGCCGTTGGGGCTATCGACGACAAGGCCGTTGCGCTCGTTCTCGACGCTCGCCTTGTCCAACTCGGCGTTCAGGAAGCTGCCCGGCCGGTGCTCGATGCGATCGATGCGGCCGCGCACCGGGGCGCGGTTGATGTGGCAGGAAAAGACATTCATGAAGACCGAGATGCGGATCATCTCGCCCGCGCCCATGCCGAGCTCGCGCGGCGGCACTGCCGGGCCGACCGAAGACACCACGCCGTCAGCGGGGCTGATGACGAGACGATCGTCCACCGGCGTCACGCGCTCGGGGTCGCGGAAGAAATAGGCACACCACGCCGTCAGGATCAGGCCGATCCAGAACAGGGTGGAGGAGAAATAGCCGAGGACGAGCGTGGCCGCCGCAAACCCCGCGATGAAGGGATAACCCGCGCGGTGGATGGGGACGAACGCGTTCCTGACGGTGTCGACGAGATTCATCGGAGCCGGCTCCGTTTCGGGTCCGGCCTCTCTAGCCGAAACGCCTGCCAGCCGCAACGCACCAAAGCGGGAGGTCGGAACCCGGCGTCATTCACGACTTCAACGGCGCGCCGGGGACGTAGAGAGCGATCGGCCGGGTCTCGTAGACGGCGGTGGGATTGACGGCGCGCAATTTGCGCGCGATCTCGACCGCCTCGTCATGGTCCGCGCAATCCACGACGTAGAGTCCCAGCAACTGCTCCTTCGTCTCCGCGAAGGGACCGTCGACGACCGTCCCCTCGCCCGGTCCCCTCAAGGTCCGGGCATCCGCTGTAGCTGTCAGCCTTGCCGCCGGTCCCATCGCGCCGTCGGCGACCAGCTTGCCATGAACGGCAAGGAGGTCCTTCATGAGCGCCGCATCCTGCTCGGGCGTCCACGGTTCGAAGGCGTCGTCGGCGTGATAGGCAAGTATGGCGTAGAACATGGGCGCGGCTCACGAAGTTGCGGAAGCGCCACTATCGGCAATGACGGCGACAAAAGCCAGCCGGGAGGCTGGCATCCTGACAGAACCGGCCGACCCTTCAGTCCGCCACTTCCGACGTCCGCCGACGCACGACGACACCCAGTTCGTCGCTCTCGCGGGCGATACGCAGCCGCTCCTCGGCTTCCGTCGCCTCGCGCTGGCGGTCCCACATGGACGCGTAGAGGCCGTGCTCCTTCAACAGCGTCGCGTGGGTGCCCCGTTCCGCGATCAGACCGTCCTTCAGCACGATGATCTCGTCTGCGGAGATCACCGTGGACAGGCGGTGGGCGATGACGATGGTGGTGCGGCCGCGGCTGACCAGGTCGAGGGCCGCCTGGATCTCCTGCTCGGTGTGGCTGTCCAGCGCCGAGGTCGCCTCGTCGAGGATGAGGATCGGCGGCGCCTTGAGGATGGTGCGCGCGATCGCCACGCGCTGCTTCTCGCCGCCGGAAAGTTTCAGCCCGCGCTCGCCGACCATGGCATCGTAGCCTTCGGGCAAGGTTTCGATAAAGGGGCCGATCTGCGCCAGTTCGGCGGCGCGCTCCACGTCTTCCTCCGTGGCGTCCGGCCGGCCATAGCGGATGTTGTAGGCAATCGTGTCGTTGAACAGCACCGTGTCCTGCGGCACCATGCCGATCGCCGCGCGCAGGCTGGCCTGCGTCACGTTGCGCACGTCCTGCCCATCGATCAGCACCGCGCCCGACTGTACGTCGTAGAAGCGGAACAGAAGGCGCGAGATGGTCGACTTGCCGGCGCCCGAGGGTCCGACAATGGCAACCGTCCTGCCGGCGGGTACGTCGAAGGAAATGCCCTTCAGGATCTGGCGGTTAGGATCGTAGGCGAAATGCACGTCACGGAACTCGACGCGGCCGGCGCCGATCTTGAGCGGCTGCGCGCCCGGCCTGTCGGTGACCTCCTGCCGCACGTCAAGCAGGTCGAACATCTGCTCGATGTCGGTCAGTCCCTGCCGGATCTCGCGATAGATGAAGCCGATGAAGTTGAGCGGCACTGAAAGCTGGATCAGCATGGCGTTGATGAAGACGAAGTCGCCCACCGTCTGGGTGCCGTGCATGACCTCCCAGGCGGACATGCACATGACGATCGCCGTGCCGAGGCCGAAAATCGCGCCCTGACCGAAGTTCAGCCAGCCGAGCGAGGTCCAGATGCGGGTGGCGGACACCTCGTAGCGCGCCATCGCGCGGTCGAAACGCTCGGCCTCCATCGCCTCGTTGCCGAAATATTTGACCGTCTCGAAATTGAGCAGCGAATCGATCGCCTTGGTGTTGGCGTCGGTGTCGCTGTCGTTCATGTCGCGGCGGATCGAGATGCGCCAGTCGCTCGCCTTGACGGTGAACCAGACATAGACGGCCACCGTCAGCGCCACCACCGCCACGTAGCGCCAGCCGTAGGTGAAGGCGAATATGCCGGCCGTCAGCGCGAATTCGAGTACGGTCGGCGCGGTGTTGAGCATGATGAAGCGCACGATGGTCTCGATGCCCTTGGTGCCGCGCTCGATGATGCGCGACAGGCCGCCGGTGCGGCGCTCGAGATGGAAGCGCAGCGACAGTTCGTGCATATGCACGAAGGTGCGGTAGGCAAGCTGGCGCACGGCGTGCTGGCCAACGCGCGCGAACAGCGCGTCGCGCAGCTGGTTGAAGCCGAGCTGCGTCAGTCGGAGCACATTGTAGGCGATGACGAGGGCGATTGCGCCGCTGAGGAAAGCCGGCAGCATCGGCGGCTCGTGCCCTTCGCCGGCCAGCGCGTTGGTGGCCCATTTGAAGAAATAGGGTCCGATGACCAACACGACCTTGGCCACCACCAGAAGCAGCGTCGCCCAGGTGACGCGCCAGCGCAGGTCCGGCCGGTCCGCCGGATACATATAGGGCCACAGATTGCGCAGCGTCTTGAACGTGCCGGATTCTGCGGAAACGGTTTTGTCGGCCACTGGGTTCTGCCTTGTGGGTTCGCGCGGCTCAGCCGGCGCAGCAATCATCGACCAGCGCAGCCAGGGACGCAGAGAGGTCCTTCAGCGCATCCGTATCGAGTTCGTAGCGGGACCGCTGCCGGTCCGGCGAGAAACGGACCAGGCCGGCATCGACCAGCACTTTCAGGTGCTGCGAAACGGTGGACTGGGCAAGGTCGAGCCGCCGCACCACCTCGCCGCAGCAGCAGGCCGGCGCCCCCGAGAGATGGCGCACGATGCGCAGCCGCGCCGGATGCGACAGCGCTGCCATACCCGCCGCGAGCCTGTGCTCATCAGGCTTGGTGCAGGCAACGGGGTCAAGAATGATTTCCATCGTTTATCGGCGATAAACGATGGAAAGGTTTTACGCAAGATAGTTTGATGAGGGAATCGTTTACTCTGGCCACAAACGCTAAGTCATCCCGGCCAAGCGAGCTCGCGAGCGCAGAGCCGGGATCCATTCCGGACAGTCTCCAAGGTCACGGAATGGACCCCGGATAGCCCGCCTCCGCTTTGCGTCGACGAGCTTCCGGGATGACGACGGCAGGTTCTCCGCCGAAAACCTACTCGGTCTTGGTCGGCGGCGCGGTCGCCTGATCGCCGAGCGCCTTCAGGTCAGCCGCCTCGCCTTCCTTCGACGTCCCGGGAACGCGGAACACCTGTCCCGGCCAGATGCGGTCTGGATCGCTGATCTGGTCCTGATTCGCCAGATAGATGGTCGAATAGCGGACGCCATGCCCGTAGACGCGGCGCGAAATCTGCCAGAGCGTATCCCGGCGACGGATGATGACCGCTCCGTCGGCGTGTTCGAGCTTGGGCGATACGGTTTCCGGCACGCCGTCGGACGGCTGCGCCGCGGCGACCTCGGGCTGCTTTTGCGGTTCGGAGGCGGCTGGCGCCGACTGCCCGGCGGACGGGGCGACACCGGCGACGGGCGTTCCGTTGTCCGTCGATCCTGCCTGGGTCGGCGCGCCCGATGTCCCGGCCGAGGGATTCGCTGGCGCGGTGTCGGCGGCCTGGCTGGCCCCGCCCTCGGGCGCGGCCGCGCCACCGGGCGCAGGCGGGGCGACCGCGGCCACGGACGCCCCCGGTTCGCGCTCGAACGGCACCGTAGCCCGCGCCACCACCTTGGCGGCGCCTGCGTCGAGGGCATCGACGCGGACCGTGTAGGTGCCAACCGGCAGGTCATGCGTCGCCTCGACCAGGAAATGGCCATCTGGCGATGTCGTCGCATCGCCGAGCAGAATCTCGTTGGCGTAGGCGCGCACCTTGCGGCCGGGATCGGCCGTGCCGGCAACGAATATCTTGCTGCCGTCGATCTCGACCGCCTCGACCGCGATTTTCGGCGCGCCGGGAATCGCGGGCTGAACGATTGCCGGCTTCGGTTCTGCCGGAGCAGCTGCGGTTTGCGCAGGTGTATCGCCTGTCTGAGCGCCGGCTGCCGGCGATTGTTTCGCCGCTTCGGGCGCAGGCGCGCTCCCTGCTTCGGGGGCATCAGCCGCGGAAGGGGCAGCAGGCTGACCCGGTTGCACGGCCGGCGCGGGAACCGCCATCAGTTCGGACGCCTTGCCTGCCTCCTCCACCATGGCGAGAACCTGTCCGCCCGGCTTGTCGGGCACCGAGACGACGGCGGTCTGCTGCGAATTCGAGACGGTGTTGTCAGGCGTAGTCGAGCGCAGCAGAAGCTGGTAGTCGCCCGGTTTGAGCGGATCGTCGAGGACGATGGCGAAGGCGCCGTCCGGCCCAGCCGTGGTCGAGCCGATCACCGCCGCGCCGTTCAACAGTTCCACCCTGGCGTTCGGCGCCGCGTTTCCGGCGACGACCAGCGAACCGTCGCCCTCGACGCGGACCACGTCGAATGTGGGCAGGACGGGACCGGCCGCGACGGCCGGAGCAACGCCCTGCTCCGGCTTTTTGGCGGGAGTCGCCCCGGCGGCCGGCGCGGCCGGCTTCATGGCATCCGTACCGGATGGCACCGATGCCTCCGTCGTCGGCTTGGAGTCCTTGCCGCCCGCCGGCGGCGTCACATCATGCACGCCGGTGCCGGGCGACACCTCAGCGGGATTTTCCGGTTTGCCGGGCGGCGGATTGAGCGCGGCCACCTCGGCCGGCGGCTGCGGCTTGAAATACGGATCGAGCGCGCCCGACACGTAAGCGACCGCCGCAGCGGCAACGATGCCCCCGCCGGCGAACAGAACAGCCTTTAATGGTGTAACAGCCATGTTGATCCCGCCCCTTAGCCGCCTCACGCCGATCTAGCCTGTTTTGCGATAGGCGACAAGAAAAAGCCCCTGACAAGCCTTGACCTCACCGCCCTTCCAATCACCAATCGTCGCCATGAACACGATTCGATCCGTCTGCGTTTACTGCGGCTCCTCGCCGGGCCGCGACGAAGCCTATATCGACGCCGGCCACCAGCTCGGACGCTCGCTCGCGCAATCGGGAATCCGACTCGTCTACGGCGGCGGCACCAAGGGCATCATGGGCGCGGTGGCCCAGGGAACGCTCAAGGCCGGTGGCAAGGTCATCGGCATCATTCCGCGCTTCCTGATGAACAAGGAAGCGACCGAGGCCGCGCTGGGCAATCTCGACGAACTCGTCGTCACCGACAACATGCACCAGCGCAAGCACAGGATGTTCGAGGAATCCGACGCCTTTGTGGCGTTGCCGGGCGGCATCGGAACCGTCGAGGAGATCATAGAGATCATGACCTGGGCACAGCTCGGCCATCACCGCAAGCCGATGGTGTTCGCCAACATACGCGGCTTCTGGGACCCGATGCTGGCGCTGCTCGATCATATGGCGGAGGAAGGCTTCATCCACACCGCGCATCGGGTCAAGCCGCTGGTCGTCGACAGCGCCGAAAGGATCGTTCCGGCGATCATGGCTGCAGCGAGCGCGGACCAGACGCCGACCGAGGGTCAAGGTTCCGTCATCGACAAGATGTAGAACGCGCTCCATGAGCGCAGCCTGTTCGACCGGAGACGACGAGACCCTGACGACCGGAGCGGACGGGCTGATAGCCAGGTTCGGTTTCGGAAGCGACGGATTCGCATCCGGCGACAACCCGCTATGGAACTGGTCGAACTACTCGCTGGCCGACGTGCGGGCCAGGCGTGCGATCGAGGCGGTCGAGACCATTCCAGCCGTCGTGCGCGCAGCGCTTCTGGCGCCCGACCAGGCGCTCTATCTCGACTATGACGACGGTTGGCTGCACGGCGTCATCGCCGACATGCACCACCGCCACTACAACGAAAGCCAGGAAACCGGCCATTTTCACTTCGCCTTCAACGACACGGACATGGTCAGCGCGCGCCGCCACCCGCTTCAGTCGGTGGACGACGTGCGGCACCTCATTGTCCAGCGCAAGAAGGCTATCCACGGTCCGGCCGAGTTGCTGGAACTGATCATGCGCCATTCGCTGGAAAGGCTCTCCCGGGAATTGCTGGGAATCGGCGGCCAGCTCGATGCCATCGAAGACCGCGTGGTGGCGGACAAATGGCGTGAAGAGCAGGCAAGGCTGAACGCGGCGCGGCGGCGGCTGGTGTTCATCCACCGCCATGTCGCGGCGATCGCCTCACTGTTCCGGCAGGTGCGCCACCTGCAATATGACGACCTGCCGGAACCGGTCGCGGACATGGTGGACCGGCTGGCCAGCCGTTCGGAGGCGCTGCTCGCCGACAGCGAGCAGATCCACTCGCGAGCGCGATTGCTCCAGGACGAGCTGATGGCCAAGCTGTCGGCCGAATCCAACCGGCTGCTCTACGTGTTGTCGGTGCTGACTGCGATGCTGTTGCCGACCACGATCGTTTCGGGCCTGTTCGGCATGAATGTCGGCGGGGTTCCCTTTTCGCAGGACCCGAGCGGCTTCTGGGCGATCTCGGCGCTGGCGGTGGGGCTTGCGGCCGCCGTTCTCCTGTTCGTGCGGCGGCTAAGCGGAAAAGGCTGAGCCTACCGCGCCACTGCCACCTGCGCGCGCCCGGAAAACATCGACCAGGAATAGAGCGCCAGCGCCGTCCAGATCAGACCGAAGGCGAGCCCGTCAATCACGTCGAACGGCTCGTGGAAGATGAACACGGCGATCAGGAAGACGATCGTCGGGGCGATATATTGCATGATGCCGATGGTCGAGAGCCTCAGCAGCTTGGCGCCGAAGGCAAAGAGCAGCAGCGGCACGGCCGTGACCGGGCCGCAGCACATGAGCAGCAGCGTGTCGCGCCAACTGCCCGTGAAAATATGGCTCTGGCCCGTCGCGAACAGGAAGGCGATATAGAACACGCACGGGATCGACAGCAGGAGAACCTCCAGAAGGAAGCCCTGGCTCGGGCCGATGGGCAGCGTCTTGCGGAAGAAGCCGTAGGCGGCGAACGAAAAGGCCAGCGCCAGCGACACCCAGGGCAGCTTGCCGCCCTCGACGGTCAGCACGACGACCGCGACTGCCGCAATGGCCACCGCGGCCATCTGGAGCCTGCTCAGCCGCTCGCCCAGAACCACGGCGCCGACGACGACCGAGACCAGCGGGTTGATGTAGTAGCCCAGCGCCGTCTCGACCGTGCGCCCGACGGCGATGGCCCAGACATAGATGCTCCAGTTTATGGTGATGAGCACCGCCGTCAGCGCCGCCATCGACAGCATGCGCGGCGAGCGCAGGGCCGCCTTGAAATCGGCGGTGCGTCCAAGCCAGACGAGCACCGCCGCAGCGATAGGGACCGACCAGACGATGCGGTGCGCGATCACTTCGGCGAGCGGCAGATGCGCCACCGCCTTCATGAAGAAGGGCAGCAGGCCCCACAGGAAATAGGCGGCAAGCGCCAGGACGAAGCCTCGGCGGGAATCGGCTGCGGTGAGGTCCTGCACGGGCTGGGCGGTCATGGCGCAACGCTATGGCCCAGGAAGCCAGCCGAAACCATCGCAAAATTCTGATGGTTCATAGACTTCCGGTGATGGACCAAAGCTCCCTCCCCCTTGAGTGGAGAGATCGCGCGCGCCTACTCCGCGGCCACCAGCCCCGCCATGTCCCGGTTCTTCATCAGCTTGAAGACGATGGAATCCATCAGCGCCTGGAAGGACGCGTCGATGATGTTGTCGGACACGCCCACCGTCCACCAGCGCGCGCCGGTGCCGTCATGCGATTCGATCAGCACGCGCGTGATCGCCTCGGTGCCGCCGTTGAGGATGCGCACCTTGAAGTCGGCAAGCTGCATGTCGGCGATTTCGGCCTGATACTTGCCGAGATCCTTGCGCAGCGCGATGTCGAGCGCGTTGACCGGACCGTGGCCTTCCGCGACAGACATCTTCTCCTCGCCGTCGACCAGCACTTTCACGATGGCTTCCGAAACGGTCTTCAATTCGCCGTTGGCGTCAAAGCGGCGCTCGACCATGCAGCGGAACGAGGTGACGCGGAAGAATTCCGGCA
Source organism: Mesorhizobium hunchu (assembly GCF_040081975.1). Classification (NCBI taxonomy): domain Bacteria; kingdom Pseudomonadati; phylum Pseudomonadota; class Alphaproteobacteria; order Hyphomicrobiales; family Phyllobacteriaceae; genus Mesorhizobium; species Mesorhizobium hunchu. The sequence goes on along the minus strand of NZ_JBEBMG010000004.1, from coordinate 242,061 downwards.
GGCCCGACAGCATTTTTCTCGCCAGCAGTTCGAAGGACGCGTCGGCGCCCTCGTAGGCGTAGCCCTCGGCCTCTCGCTCCTTGACGGCGGCGATCAGCATGTCCAGCCGATGGCCGTCCTTCGGCACGTCGATGCCGCGCCGCTTCAGCTCGGCCAGGAAGTTGGCGCGGCCGCCCTGGTCCGACACCATGACGCGGCGGCGGTTGCCGACCGCCTCGGGCGGCACATGCTCGTAGGTGGCCGGCTCCTTGACCAGCGCGGAGGCGTGAATGCCCGCCTTGGTAGCGAAGGCGGAGGACCCGACATAGGGCGACTGCGCTTCCGGCGCGCGGTTCAACAGTTCGTCGAAGGCGCGGGAAAGGCGGGAGATACCGGCGAGTTGCTCATGCGAAATGCCGGTCTCGACCCTTTCGGCGAAAGCGGGCTTCAACAGAAGAGTCGGGATCAGCGTCACCAGATTGGCGTTGCCGCAACGTTCGCCGATGCCGTTCAGCGTGCCCTGGATCTGGCGCACGCCGGCCTCGACCGCCGCCAGCGAATTGGCGACTGCCTGCCCGGTGTCGTCATGCGCATGGATGCCCAGATGATCGCCAGGAATGCCCGCCGCGATCACCTTTTCGACGGTGGCGCGGATTTCCGACGGTTGGGTGCCGCCATTGGTGTCGCACAGCACCACCCAGCGCGCGCCGGCGTCGTAGGCGGCCTTTGCGCAGGCCAGCGCATAATCCGGATTGGCCTTGAAGCCGTCGAAGAAATGCTCGCAATCGACCATCGCTTCCTTGCCAGCGTCGCGGGCGGCCTCGACCGAGGCGCGGATGGCGTCGAGGTTTTCCTCGTTGGTGCAGCCGAGCGCGACGCGGACGTGATAGTCCCAGCTCTTGGCGACATAGCAGACGGCGTCGGACCCGGCCTGCAGCAGGGCCGCGATGCCGGGATCGTTGGAGGTGGAGACGCCGGCGCGCTTGGTCATGCCGAAGGCGACGAATTTCGCCGCCCGCGTGTGTTTGTGCCGAAAGAATTCCGTGTCGGTCGGATTGGCGCCGGGGTAGCCGCCCTCGACATAGTCGATGCCGAATTCGTCCAGCATCCGCGCGATGGCGATCTTGTCCTCGACCGAGAAGTCGATCCCCGGCGTCTGCTGGCCGTCACGCAGCGTGGTGTCGAAGAGGTAGAGGCGGTCTTTGGTCATGCACACACCGTCGAAGCCGGCGCCCTGCCGCGTCCAGCCGACCTTGTAGAACGAGCGAATTTCATACTGCCTTCCCCGCGAACTTGTCGGTGGCGTAGATCAGCCGGTCGAGGATGCCGGGTTCGGTGAAGGCGTGCCCCGCACCTTCGATCAGGTAGAACTCCGCCTTCGGCCAAGCCTTGTGCAGCGCCCAGGCGTATTTCGCGGGACAGGGCATGTCATAGCGGCCGTGGACGATCAGGCCGGGAATGTCCTTCAGTTTCCCCGCGTCGCGCAGGAGTTGCCCCTCCTCCAGCCAGCCGGCATGGACGAAATAGTGGTTCTCGATGCGGGCGAAGGCCAGCGCGTAGTCCGCCTCGGAAAAGACGTCGCTGGTCGAAGGCTCGGGCAGCAGCGTGATGGTCTGGCCTTCCCAACTCGACCAGGCGACCGCCGCCTCGATCTGCTTCTCACGATCGTCGCCCACAAGCCGCTTGCGATAGGCGGCCATCATGTCGCCGCGCTCGGCTTCCGGGATCGGCGCCTGGAAGCGCTCCCACTTGTCGGGAAACATCTCCGAGACGCCGAACTGATAGTACCATTCGAGTTCGGGGCGCGTCAGCGTGTAGATGCCGCGCACGACGAGTTCGCTGACACGCTCGGGGTGCGTCTCGGCATAGGCGAGCGCCAGCGTCGAGCCCCAGGAGCCGCCGAACACCAGCCATTTGTCGAAGCCCGCCATCTCGCGCAGCCGCTCGATGTCGGCGACCAGATGCCAGGTCGTGTTGGCCTCCAGCGACGCGTAGGGTGTCGATTTCCCGCAGCCGCGCTGGTCGAACAGGATGACATCGTAAAGCTTCGGATCGAACTGGCGGCGCTGCTTGGGCGAAATGCCGCCGCCCGGCCCGCCATGCAGGAATACGGCGGGCTTGGCGCCTTTGGTGCCGACCCGTTCCCAGTAGATGGTGTGGCCGTCGCCGACATCGAGCATGCCTGTCTCGAACGGTTCGATCTCGGGGTAGAGGGTGCGCAGCGTGGTCATTTCTGTTCTTTCAGCGGCCAGGTTTCGGTGTCGTGGTCGGGATGCTGGTAGGAGACGAGATCGGCGAGGTAAGGCGCTTCGCCGAGGTCGGCCATGGTCTCTTCCTCCGGCAGGGCCGGGACGGCATCGACATAGGGAAGCTTCGCCTCGGTGCCCCACTGGATGACCGGCGCAATCTCTTCCGGATGGTCGAAGGCGCCGATCGTCAGCGCTGTCCCGTCAGGCGCGGTGAAGGCGAGCGGCGTGCCGCATTTGCTGCAAAAGCCCCGCTTTACATGGTTCGACGAGCGGAAGGTGGCCGGCTTGCCGCGCGTCCATTCCAGCCGCGCCCCGCGGACCGAGACGAGCGGCAGGTAGAAGTTCCCGGACGCTTTCTGGCACATGCGGCAATGGCATACGGAGCCGTCGCCCAGCGCGCCCTCGACCCGGAAGCGCACCGCGCCGCACTGGCAGCCGCCGGTGTAGACGGGCTTGTTGTCGAGGCTCATCGGCTCGCACCTCGCGGCAATTTACCCCCACCCCTAACCCCTCCCCACAAGGGGGAGGGGGATTTGGACGCGGCAATTCCTGACCGCCGCAAACCCTGACCTATGACACGACGGTCACGATGTCCTCCTCCCCCTTGTGGGGAGGGGTTAGGGGTGGGGGTAAAAAGCGCTGTCATTGGAGACCTCACTCCGGATTGTGGCAGACGGCCTCGATATTGTTGCTGTCGGGATCGAACACGAAAGCGCCGTAGTAGTTCGGATGGTAGTGGGCGCGGAGGCCGGGCTCGCCGTTGTCGCGGCCGCCGGCGGCCATCGCCGCTTCATAGAAGGCATCAACCTCGGCGCGCGTGTCGGCGGTGAAGGCGTAGTGCCGGCCGGGACCGGGCTCGTCCGCCTCATGCAGCCAGAACTGCGGCCGGTCGTAGCCATAGCCGCCGACCTTGACGCCGCCGGTGAATTCCTCCGGCACCATCATCACCAGCGACGCGCCGAGCGGCGCCAGCGCCGCATCGTAGAAGCGTTTGGAAGCGTCGAAGTCCTTCACGGCAATGCCGGTGTGATCGATCACCGCTTCACCTCCCAGGTTGTCACGCGTTCGCCCGTCGCTGGGTCCTTGCCGTCCTTGAGCTGGATGCCCTGCGCCAGAAGCTCGTCGCGGATACGGTCGGCCTCGGCCCAGTTTTTTTCGCGAATGAAGCCGAGGCGACGCGCGACAAAGTCGGCCACATCGACGTCGGTGGCCAACTCCGCCAGATCGATGCCGACCAGTTCGGCCGCCGCCTTCAGGCCGGATGCGGAAAGGTCTGCTTCGTTCATGAGGCGGAAATACAGCGCAAAATCCAGATCGTCGCTCAACGCGGCGACGAACGTGTCGTCGATCTGGCCGGAAGCGCTTCCGGCCGCCTTCCGGCGCCATTTCTCCAGCAGGGCTTCCGCCTCTTCCAGTTTCCGCACCGAGAAATCGATCGGCTCGCGGTAGTGGGTCATCAGCATGGCGAGCCTGAGCACCTCGCCCGGCCATTTGCGGCCGCCGAATGTCTCCGTCTCCAGCAGTTCGTGGATGGAGTAGAAGTTGCCGAGGCTCTTCGACATCTTCTGGCCCTCCACCTGGAGGAAACCGTTGTGCAGCCAGTAGTTGGCCATCACGTCGGTGCCGTGGGCGCAACGCGACTGGGCGATCTCGTTCTCGTGGTGCGGAAAGATCAGGTCGAGCCCGCCGCCGTGGATATCGAACACTTCTCCGAGATAGGCCGCCGACATGGCCGAGCACTCGATATGCCAGCCCGGACGGCCCCTGCCCCACGGGCTTTCCCAGCCGGGCTCTTCGGGCGAGGAAAGCTTCCACAGCACGAAGTCGCCGGGGTTCCTTTTGTGTGCATCGACGGCGACGCGCGCGCCGGCCTGCTGCTCGTCCAGCGGGCGTTTCGAGAGGCGGCCGTAGTCCGGCATGGAAGCGGTGTCGAACAGGACTTCGCCTGTGGCTTCATAGGCATGGCCGCGGTCGATGAGAGACTGAATCAACGAAATCATGTCGGCCCGCCCATCGGCGCGCGGCTGCACGAACTCGGTGGCGCGCGGTTCGACGGTCGGCGGCAGGCAGCCGAGTGCGGCGACATCCTCGTGGAACTGGTCGGCGGTCTTTTCCGTCACGCGGCGGATCGCCTCGTTGAGCGAGAGCCTGCCCGCCTCGATCTCGGCGCCGAAATCGCGGAGCGCGCGCGCGTTGATCTTGTCGTCCACGTCGGTGATGTTGCGCACATAGGTGACGTGGGCTTCGCCATAGAGGTGACGCAGCAGCCGATAGAGCACGTCGAAGACGATCACCGGCCGCGCATTGCCGACGTGGGCGAAGTCGTAGACCGTCGGCCCGCAGACATACATGCGCACGTTCGCCGCATCGATGGGGACGAAATCCTCCTTCGCGCGCGTCAGCGTGTTGGTGAGGCGCAAACCCCGGAAACCGGATGCGTTTCTATCGGACATAAATCTCCCTCGGCCTGCTGGCCGGGGCGTTTGTCCTGTCTGGTGAAAGATGAGGCGAAAACGTCCGGACCAGCGCGTGCGCTAGCCAATAATCGAAATGCCACAAATGGCGCCAGAAATGGCGAACGACGTTTTCATGCGCGGCTTTATCGCCTTCGCCCGTGTTGCCGTCAAGTCGCATCTTCCGGCGAAAACGCCGCCGGGTTCGGCACAGGCGCGCCGTGCAACATTTTATTAAACATGTCGGCACAGCGTCGAAACATTCGCCGGCTACTACGCGAGCCGCCCAGATTTCGGCGGAATCGGGCATCATTGCGCAGTCGCCAGAGGGGACGGTATCCCCGGGGACAAAGGGATTTCAGACATGCCTCGCACCACCAAGGACGTTCGCCCCAAGCAACCGGCGCTCGCCCACCAGTACCGCGCCATCGGCCCGGCGGCCGTCGCGGCGGCGCTTCTTCACATGACCAGGAAGCAGAAGCCGGTCCAGAAGATCATCTCGCCCCGTCCGGCTTAGGGCGATAGGGAAGACGCAAGATCAAGCGTCATCCCGGCTCGCGGTCGCTTCGCTCCCTTGGCCGGGATGACGCCCGTTTCCGCTAAAACAAAGTCATCTGACCGTCGTCGGCGCCGGGCTTCCGGCGCTTTGGCGTTTCCGGCGTCTCTTCTTCGACCGACATATAGGGCGCCTGGATGTCCGGCTCCGTATTGGCGACCTTGTTGACCCGATCCGAAACCGCGACGGCTTCGAAATAGCCTTCGGGCGCCGGCCTGAGCAGGTCGGCCATGTCGCGCGGTTCGTTGCTGCGGCAATCCAGCCATCGGGCGAAGTGCTCGGGCTCGATCACCACCGGCATGCGTTCGTGGATAGTGGCGATGTCGGCGCTCGCGGCAGTCGTCAGGATGGCGCCGGTGTCCATCTCCGATCCGCCCGGCTCCATATAGGTCTCCACCAGCGCGGCGAAGGCCACCGGTCCGCCGTGCCGGGGCCGCAGCCAGTAGGGCTGACCGCGCCGGCCGTTCGCCTGCCTCCTCCATTCGTAGAAGCCGCTGGCGGGCACCAGCGCGCGGCGGTGGCGCATGGCGGAGCGAAAGGACGCCTTGGTCGCGGCCTCCTCCGAGCGGGCGTTGATGAGCAACGGAAAATTCCGCGTGTCCTTCACCCAGCCTGGAATCAGTCCCCAGCGCACCAGCATCGCCTCGCGGTCGGGCAGGTTGGAGCCCGGCGCGCGCGGGCCGGCGGCGACCACGGCGAGGATCGGCTGCGTGGGGGCGATGTTGTAGCGGGCGGGAAATTCCTCCAGTTCGCCCAGCCCGAGAAAGGCTGCCGTCTGGTCGGTGGTCGCCGTCAAGGCAAAGCGTCCGCACATGATCGAGCCTCGCGGTACGTGTCGGAAAAGAAACGAAGGTGGCGATGGAAGCGCGCGGCTTCAACCGTTAAAAGCGGTCTGCGCCGATCATCCACAATCACGGGCATCGAGAGACCTGCCAATGAACACGAGACGGGAACTGCCGGCGGTGTCGGTCGCCGTCGTGCGCGGGGACCGCGTGCTGCTGGTGAAGCGCGCGCGGCCGCCTTCGCAGGGCCTCTACGCGTTCCCGGGCGGCAAGGTCGAGCCCGGCGAGACGCTGGAGCAGGCGGCGCGGCGCGAACTCATGGAAGAGACAGGGCTGACGGCGCGGGCCTTCAGGCCGGTCGAGACCATCCTGATCGACGGCGCCGGCGAAGGTCATCCGGTCGACTACCGGCTGACGGTGTTCGGTGCCGATTATCATCACGGCGAACCCGAGCCCGCCGACGACGCCGAGAGCGCCGCCTTCTACACGCTGGCCGAGATGAGCGCGATGCCGCTCGCCGGCTCCGTCTTTACCATCGCGGAAGAATTGCTGGCTTCCGGCGGAAATGGCCTTGCCTAGCGTCCTGAACGCCTTGCAGGCGACAAATTGTTTCGCCACAAGGTTTTATGGCTAGAGGTCGATCCTTGTCGGCAATCCTCATGGCGGCCGCACTCGCGGCATCGCCGCCGGCGGCGCGGGCGGCGGAAGCTCCGTTCGAGCCGGGGCTGATGCGGCTGGCGGAAATCCTGGGGTCCCTGCACTTCCTGCGCAATCTGTGCGGCGAGAAGGGCGACCAATGGCGAGCGGAGATGGAGAAGCTGCTGGTCTCGGAGAATCCCGATCCGGCCAGGCGCGCCCGCTTCATCGCCTCGTTCAACCGCGGCTACCGCTCCTTTGGCAGCACCTACACCCAGTGTACCCCATCCGCCACGGAAGCCATCAATCGTTACATGAAGGAAGGCGAAGACCTGTCGCGCGACATCGCCTCGCGTTATGGCAATTAAGACTGCGTTAACTTTTTTGCCAATGCCGGGGTGCGCTACAGCGAGGCTGTGCTAGACTCTTAACGGGACATTAAAGGGACGCTTCAGGTTTGATCCGCATTTTATGGATCGACGGTAGCAGAGGGTTTGAGTGGCAATGGAACATACCGCCAGCGATATCGATGCCCTGGTCAGGGAAGAAAAGCGCCTGACGGCGGCCGAAAGCCACAGCGAAGCCTGGGCCGAGGGGCTGTCGGCAGGCATCGAACCCGATATCATCGCCGAGGCCGCGCTGGAGACGGCGTTCGGCGAAATGCTGCGCGCCAGCGGTGAGACCGCCGCGCTCGCCCTGCTCGACAGGATGCGCGAAAAGGTCATCGAAGGCGCGTTCGAGCCGTGCCAGGTCCGGCATTGACCGGCACGCCGGGAACGATACCGACCTCGACACACCGCCTGGAAAGCGCTTCGGGCAGCCTGGAGGCAGGGACCGTGGAATTACCTGATCCATCGCGGTGGACCTATGCCGCCCTGTCGCTGCTTTTTGCTTCGCTCTTCGCGGGTTCCCTCTTTCTGGTCGGCAGCGAACCGGCCGCTGCGCTCTCGGAAATCCAGCGCGAGGAATTGCCTTCCGCGACGCCGCAGACGCCTGGCGACGAAGACCAGTTGTCGCCCGTCGACGAGGTTCCCCTGCCCAATCCGCCCAGCGCCGCCCCGTCCGCCGGCGATCAGCCAGCGTCGCCTGAAGACCAGGACGAGCCGCAGCAGGTCGAGCCAACGAAGCCCGGCCAGGGCGGCGACGTGACCAATCCGCGCGTCGATCCGGACAAGCCGCAACCCCAGGTCGTCTACGACCTGTCCCAACTGCCCGAACCGGTGCGGCGCATGCACGATCTAATCGTGGAAGCCTGCAAGAGCGGCGACATCGAGAAACTGCGGCCCCTGATCGGAACCGGGACTTCCATGACCCAGCTTTCGCTGGCCGAGATCGACGGCGACGCGATCGATTTCCTCAAAAGCCTGTCCGGCGATTCCGAAGGCCAGGAAATCCTCGCCATAATGGAAGAGGTGCTGAACGCCGGCTACGTCCACCTCGACTCCGGCTCGCCGCAGGAACTTTATGTCTGGCCGTATTTCTTCGCGCTGCCGCTGGACAAGCTCGACGCCCGTCAGCGCGTGGAACTCTTCAAGCTCGTCACGGCCAGCGACTATGACGACATGAAGCAGTTCGGCGCCTATATCTTCTATCGCGTAGGCATCGCCCCGGACGGGCGCTGGATTTTCTTCGTGGCGGGGGAATAAGAAACGGCAGTCGGCAGTCGGTTGCACCTTGGCAAGGTACTGATCAGCACGGCTGCGAGAAATTCTCCTACCGACTGCCTATTCCCGACTGCCGCTTTCCTGAAACTCCACCGCCCTGCCCTGCGCCGGCGTGACGATCTCGCCTTCCCACATGACGCGGGTGCCACGAATGATCGTGCCCAACGGCCAGCCGATGACCTCGCGTCCGTCATGCGGCGTCCAGCCGGCTTTGGAGCCCTGCTGGGCGTTGGTGATCGTCTCGCGCCGCTTCAGGTCGACAATGGTGAAATCGGCGTCGTAGCCGGCGGCGATGCGGCCCTTGCGCGCCATGCCGAAGATACGCTGCGGACCGTGGCTGGAGAGGTCCACGAAGCGCTCGATGGTAAGACGCCCCGCATTGACGTGGTCGAGCATCACCGGCACCAGCGTCTGGACCCCGGTCATGCCCGAGGGCGAGGCAGGATAGGGCTTCGCCTTTTCCTCCAGCGTGTGCGGCGCATGGTCGGAACCGAGCACGTCGACGATGCCCTGCGCGATGCCGCGCCATACGCCGTCGCGATGGCGGGCCGCGCGCACCGGCGGGTTCATCTGCAGCAGCGTGCCGAGCCGCGCATAGTCGTCCGCCGTGAAGGTCAGATGATGCGGCGTCGCCTCGCAGGTGGCGACGTCCTTGTGCTGTTCGAGGAAGTCGATCTCCTCGGCGGTCGAGATATGCAGCACATGGATGCGCGCCCGCTCCCGCTTCGCGATGCGCACCAGCCGCTCGGTGCAGGTGAGTGCCGCGATCTCGTCCCGCCAGACCGGGTGCGAGGACGGGTCGCCTTCGACACGCTCGCCGAGCCGTTCGCGCAGGCGGAACTCGTCCTCGGAATGGAAGGCGGCGCGGCGGCGCGTGTTCCTCAGGATCGAGGCGACGCCTTCGTCGTCCTCGACCAGAAGGTCGCCGGTCGACGAGCCCATGAAGACCTTGATGCCAGCAGCGCCCGGCAGGCGCTCCAACTCTCCGAGATCCCGCGCATTGTCGCGAGTGCCGCCGACCCAGAACGCGAAATCGCAATGCATGCGGCCGGTGGCGCGTTGCACCTTGTCGGCGAGCGCAGCCTCGCTCGTGGTCAACGGTTTGGTGTTGGGCATCTCGAAGACGGCGGTGACGCCGCCCAGCACCGCCGCGCGCGAGCCGGCCTCGAGGTCTTCCTTGTGCTCCATACCGGGTTCGCGGAAATGCACCTGGCTGTCGACCACACCCGGCAGGACGTGCAGGCCGGCGCAATCGATGGTTTCCTCGGCGGAGGCACGGCCGAGATACCCTATGGCGGCGATGCGGCCGTCCCTGACGCCGACGTCGCGGACGCCCTTGCCGTCCTGATTGACCACTGTCCCGCCTGTCAGGATGAGATCGAAGGTGGCTGGCATGGCGGTCCATCTCTCTTGCAGGGGAAGTGGCAGGGGCTTACGTAATGGCCGACCTTTTTGCAAGCTTCAGGCCTCTGCCGCCAATGCCCTCCATCCAGTTGAACGACCGCGCGCTGATCGATGTCTCCGGCCCGGATGCCGAGCATTTCCTGCAGAACATCCTGACCACCGATCTCGACCAGCTCCAACACGGCCAGGCGAAACCCGGCGCGCTGCTTGCGCCGCAAGGCAAGATCCTGTTCGACTTTCTGATCTCGCGCCTTGGCGACGACGGCTTCCGGCTCGACTGCCGGGCCGATGCGGCCGACGATTTCGTGCGCCGGCTGATGCTCTACCGGCTGCGCGCCAAGGCGGATATTTCCAGGCAGGAACAGCCGGTTATCCAAGTGAGCTTGGGAAATGATTCAGATGCCTCGGAGAATGAATCAACTTCTTCAGAACATGATTCAATTCGAGTCGTGGATACGCGCTTTCGATTGGAGCCGGTCTTTCGAACTTATGGCGCCGCTTTACCCCCACCCCTGACCCCTCCCCTCAAGGGGGAGGGGAACGCCAACGCCTCAGAATCCCCCTCCCCCTTGAGGGGAGGGGTCAGCGGTGGGGGTACAGGGATCGAGGGTACGGCGACAGACGCCTATACCGCCTTGCGAATCGCCAACGGCGTGGCCGAAAGCGGCGCGGATTACCAGCTCGGCGACGCCTTTCCGCATGACGTGCTGCTCGACCAGACAGGCGGCGTGGGGTTCTCCAAAGGCTGCTATGTCGGGCAGGAAGTGGTCTCGCGCATGCAGCATCGCGGCACGGCCCGTCGGCGCGTGCTTCTCGTCGAAGCGGCAGACGCCCTGCCCTCGCCCGGAACGGAGCTGACCGTCGACGGCCGCTCCGTCGGGACGCTTGGCTCCAGCGCCGGCAATCGCGGCCTGGCGATTGCACGGATCGACCGAGTGAAGACGGCCTTGGACGAAGGCAAAGCCATCCTTGCCGGCGACGTGCCTGTGTCACTGTCCATCCCGGGTTGGGCGACCTTCACTTTTCCGCAAAGTCCATCGGCGGAGGACGCCTGATGGCGCCCGACCGAGCCGGCGCGCCGGCGCGTGCGTGGCAGCGCATGCTGTCCGGCCGGCGGCTCGACCTGCTCGACCCGTCGCCGCTCGACATCGAGCTGTCGGACATCGCCCACGGCCTCGCGCGCGTGGCGCGCTGGAACGGCCAGACCTGTGGGGACCATGCCTTCTCGGTGGCGCAACATTCGCTGCTGGTCGAGGCGATCTACGCGGAACTCGTTCCGCAGGCGACGCCCGAGCAAAAACTGACGGCGCTGCTGCACGACGCCCCGGAATATGTCATCGGCGACATGATTTCGCCGTTCAAGGCGGTGATGGGCGGCAGCTACAAGGAATGCGAGCAGCGCCTGCAACGCGCCATCCATCTGCGCTTCTCGCTGCCGGCCGACACCCCGACAAGGCTGAAGCAGGACATCAAGCAGGCCGACCAGATCGCTGCCTATTTCGAGGCCACGCATCTCGCAGGGTTCTCAGCGAGCGAAGCAACGCAGTTCTTCGGCCGACCGCGCGGCTTTTCAGCGGACCGACTGGACCTTGCCCCCCGCGCGGTGACCGAAATCCAGGATGCGTTCATCGGCCGCTTCGACGAGATCGAGCGGTTCAGGACGTAGGGCCTATCGCCCCTGGCGCTCCAGCCGGTCGAGGAACCACTGGGTGAGCCGACGCCACACTTCGTCCTTCTCGCCGGTGTCCTCGCAGCCGTGATCGAGATTGGGATTGTCGTTGACCTCGATGACGAAGATGCCGTCCTTCGTCTCCTTGAGGTCGACGCCGTAAAGGCCGTCGCCAATGCAGCGCGCCGCCTTGACGGCGGTCTGGACCACGTCGTCCGGAGTCTCCTTGAGCGTGAAGGTCTTGAAACCGCCCTGGTCGGGTTTGCCGCTCGCCTTGTGGTGGACGATCTGCCAGTGCTTCTTGGCCATCAGGTAATGGACGGCGAAGAGCGGCTGGCCGCCCAGGACGCCGATGCGCCAGTCGAACTCGGTGGGAATGAATTTCTGCGCGATCAGCAGGTCGGATTCCTCCATCCACTCCGTCGCCAGCGCCTTCAGTTCCTCGAAATTCGAGCACTTCTTGACGCCGCGCGAAAAGGACGAGTCCGGGATCTTCAGCACCAGCGGAAAGCCCAGCGTCTCGGCCGCCAGCTCGAAATCGGCCGGGCCGGCGATCATCACCGTCGGCGGCACCGGCACCTTGTTGGCCGTCATCAGTTCGTTCAGATAGACCTTGTTGGTGCAGCGGATCATCGACATCGGGTCGTCGATCACCGGCATGCCTTCCTGCTGCGCGCGCCGCGCGAAGCGGTAGGTATGGCTGGAGATCGTCGTCGTCTCGCGGATGAACAGCGCGTCGTAGTTGGCGAGTTTCGACAGGTCCTTGCGGGTGATCGGCTCGACCTCGACGCCCATCTTCTCGGCGATGCGCGCCCAGTGGCGCAGCGACGAGATTTCAGACGGCGGAAGTTCTTCCTGCGGATCGACCAGCGTGGCGAACGTATAACGCGCCGGCGTGCGCGCCCTGGTGTCGCGCCATTCGCGGCCGGTGTATATTTCCATGCCGGCGAGGAAGCGCTTCTTCTCGTCCTCGCCCATGCGGGCCACCGGATGGAAGCCGATCTTGCGGATCGAGGCCCATTCGCCGCCGTCGGCGATCGCGACCTCCAGCGCCGGCGCGCGGAACCAGTCGAACAGAAGCCTGGCGAAGCGGTCCCACGCCTTCGATGGACCGATGCCGAAGAAGATTTGCACCTTGGCCGGGAAGGTGCCGCCAAGGTCCTTGCGGCATTTGTTCAGCGCCAGTTCCAGTTCCGGCAGGGCATGTTCGTAGAGCTTGCGCTCCGACAGGTCGATCATCGTCTCGACAGTCGGGATCACCCTGTGGCCGCGCGACGATGCCAGCAGCGAGGCGTAGTAGCCGCGGCTCTGATAGGCATAGCTGTTCGACAGGTTGATGACCTTGGGGCGCTGACCCTTGAACAATGCCGGATGGGCCAGATAGTCGCGATTGGTGATGATCTTGTGCGGCGTGGCCGCCGGATCGATGTCGCTAATCCTGCCGGTGAGGATGACCCAGGTCATTTGAGCGGTGTCCGATCGGATTTGCCGAGGGTGATGGCCGCGCGCAGCCCGTCGCGGCCGAACTGCGCCATGTTCATGAAGATCTCGTAGGGCACGGGAATGTTCGCGGCATCCAGCGTCGTCTCCTCCCGCTCGTCCTCGACCCAGGGATCGTGGATAAGGATGTGGTCGCCGTCGTCGCCGATGGCAAGAACCCAGTGCGGCACCTTCTTGCCAAACATCAGGAAGCCGCTGACCAGCACGAGGACCAGCTTTCCCTCGCCGAGCGCCGCCCGGATGTCTTCCAACGCGAAGGCGCGATAGTCGACCGGGATGCCGTAGTCCTCGGCGCGGCGCCTGAAATCGACCTGCGCGAGTTCCATGACCCGGCGCTTCTCCTCGCTGCGCACCGACTGCAGGAACAGCGCGCCATAGAAGGAAACGAAGATTTCCGCAGAAAGGCCGCTCTCATGCGCGGTGACGGCGAGGCCGAAAGGCTCGCAGCCGCCGGGGCCGGACATCATGAAGACGGTGGTGGCCTCGCGCCAGAGACGGATCTCCATCACCGGGTCGGGCACGAAGGACGGATCGAAATGGGCCATTGCCATCATCAGGCAGCACGGTCCGCAGGTGAAGTCGCAGGTCTGTTCATAGAAAGGAACGGCGGTGGCCACCGGGACGTCGCCGCGCAGGGTCTTTTCGTAGCGCAGCGCCGTGGCGCCGTCCTCGTAGTAATCCGGCTCGCGGCCGATGCGGCGATAGCCGGCCTTCTCGTAGATGCGGATGGCGCGCGCATTGTCCTCGCGCACTTCGAGCCTGAGCAGCAGGCGGTCGTGGTCGAAAGCCGCTGTTTCGGCGGCATCCAGAAGCAGGCGGCCGACCCCCTGCCCGCCGAAATCCGGACCCGTGGCGATCGAATAGAGCCGCGCCACGCCCGACCCCTTGCGGAAGAGAACGATGGCGTAGCCGGCAAGGCGGTCGCCGGATATTGCGACAAGCGCTTCCGCCGTCTCGCGCTCGATCAGCGCGCGAAAGGAACGGCGCGAAATGCGGTCGCCCGGAAAAACGGCAGTCTCGATGGCGGCGAGGTCATCGATGTCGGACGCGAGGGCCTTGCGTATTTCGACCGACATGAACGCCCTGGGCGACCTCGACAAGGGAGGAAAGGCTTCGAATCATGGCACGGCCACTCCGCGACCATGCACGGATCGCGCTATCGCGCCGGGATTTGGGCTGAATTGTGACGACCGCTTTCCCGGCCGTACAGAGGGCTTTGCGCCCGCGTCGCCACCGTTACAAACTCATGCCCGCGACAAGCTGGCGGTAGGCGCTGGCGGCTACGGCGTCGAGCCTCTTGTCGGGCATCGAGCCGACGACGGCGCAGCCGTAACCCTTGTCCAGCCAGTAGACGGCGCGCGGCCCGCGGCCGGTCTCGGCATAGGTTCCCTTGCCGCTGACAGCGGGCTCGGCGGTGATGAACATGGACAGGCGGTTGCCGCCGCCATCCTCGTAGAGCAGCATGGCGGCCCTGTTCTCGCCTGCCGGCAGCAGGCGCCCGCCGACCAGGTGAAAACCTTCCGGGGAAAGGTCCGGCGACACGAGCTTGAGGCCGATCCGCTTCGAAAGCCAGACCTCCATATGGTCCTTGTCGCTGGCAGGCACATCGACGGCGTGGCGCGTTTCCGCCGCGTAGATGACGTGGGCGGCGATGGCCTCCTCGGCCAGTTGGTCCTTCGCGGACGCGTCACTGTCGATGCGGTCCGCCCCGGCGAGATAGCCGCCGGCGCCTCCGACAGCCAGAAGCAGCACCGCGGCTGCAGCCATCCACCAGCGCGAAGTCCGGTGCGTCCGCTGGACCGGGGCGTCGTCAGCCAGAATCCGTGCCAGCCGCGCGGGAACGGGCTCGTCCGGCACATCCGAAAACGCATCCCGCAGCACCCTGCCGTCGGCCTCGTAGCGCGCGTTCCTGGCCTGCATCTCGGGGTTTTCAGCCAGCCACTCGTCGAAGGCCTCGCGCTCGTCCGGCGGCAGTTCGCCGTCGAGCGCCAGATGGATGTCCCGTTCGGAAAAATCTCGCCTGGTCATTTCTCGACAATCCTGATCACCCGCCGTCGCGCCGTATCGTCAAGCAGCGCGCGCAATTCCTCTCGCCCGCGCGCGATACGCGACATCAAGGTGCCCGCCGGTATTCCGAGGATGCTGGCGGCCTCGGCATAGGAAAACCCCTCGATGGCGACGGTGACGAGCGCCGCGCGTCGTTCCGGGCTGATCGATTGCAGCGCATCGATAATCTCGCGCGAAGCCACGTTCTCCGCCTGCGTGGCGGGCACCGAAAGCGCCTCGTCATTGTCGAGCGAAAGCACCGCCGTCTCGTTCCGGCGCGCCTGCCGGCGCATCCGGTCGACGAAGAGATGGTGCATGACGGTGAAAAGCCATCTCCGGGGGCTCTCGTCGCGCTGCCAGTTGTCCAGCCGGGTCAATGCGCGTTCGAGGCAATCCTGGACGAGATCGTCGGCGGAATCGCGATCGCGCAGCAGCGAGCGCGCATAGCGCCGCAGCCTCGGTATCTCGGCCAGGATGGCCGTCTTTCTGTCATCCATGTCGTTGCCCTGAGGCGACCTCGACGCTCGTGCCATCCGATCCACGACCGGCCGGATATGGTGCGAACGACCGGGAAGGCATCAATATTCCCGACAGCCGTCACGTCACGACGACTGCACGGCCTCGCGCGGTCGTGCCCTGCCCAACAGGCGCTGGTAGAACAGGCCGATGCCGATCAGCACCGCGCCGAGGCCGATGAAGGACAGCGCCCGCAACACACCTTCGAGCTCGGACATGTCGAACAGGAAGACCTTGAGCACGGCGGCGGCGATCAGGGCGGCGGAGGCGATGCGCAGAACCTGGGAGGCCAGCATCACACCAAGCACGAGAATGACGACGCCGAGCGCCAGCCAGAGCGCGGAGTAGCTGTATGTCTCGAACTGGCCGAGACCGCTCCACAGGCCGATGAACTCGCCCTTGAAAAGCCGGCGGACCGAGAGCGTCGCATAGGCGAAGGCGAGCAGCGCGGCCATGAGTGCCAGCATGGAGGAATACCAGCGTGGCCTCTTGCCGCGCGCATAGAAAGCCAGCCCGCCCGCAGCGACCGCCGGCAGCAGATAGGCCAGGAACAGCAGGTTGAAGACGGGGATCGATCCTGTCGATTCATCCGTGAACAGCGGATTGAGCCACAGGAAATGATTGCCGACGATGACCAGCGCCGACACCACGCCGATCCCGAGCGAGCCGTAGCGCATGACCGCGCTCGGCGAGCGGCTGTCGATGGCGATCAGGATTGCGGCGAAGCCGAGCGCCAGAAGCGTGTAGATCGCCTGTTCGGAAAGGGTGAGCGTCCCCGCGTCGATGACGCCGCCGTGCATGGCATGGCGCACCAGCATGGCGACCGTCAGCAGGGCGAACAACGCCGCGCCCGCTTCCATCGCCAGGCGCGGCCTGCCCCCGGTGGTGCAGGCCAGTTGCCAAGCGGAAAAGGCGAAGGCGAGCGCCGGGATGCCGTAGCCCGGCAGCAGCCAGTTGAACACCGGCGTGCGCGACAGGAACGCGGCGCCGACGATCGTCGGATCGTAGACGACGCGGGCGATCACCGCGATCATGAAGCCGACCGACAGCCAGCCGAGCACCGGCCAGGAGCGCCGCCGCGTCGCCAGCGCGGGCAGGATTGCGGCCGCGCCGGCCAATACCGTCGTCATGCCGGAGCCGAAGGCCATGTGCAGCGCCAGGATGAGCGCCAGCCCGGAACCGATGAGAACGGCGGAAACAGCTGGCCCGCCTTTCGGCGCAGGCGTCTCGCCGCGGGAAATCCATTCGCCTGCCGCGGCGAAGACAACGGCCAGCAGCAGCGCGACGGCCGCATGGGCAAGATCGACGTCGATGTTACCGAAGGCGACCCAGAGCGTTGCCAGCACGAACAGCGGAACGGCCACGCCCCAGCCCGCCCACGACGCGGATTTGCGCGGCCAAGTGAGGAGGCGGCGCGCGGACCAGAACCCGGCGCAGGCGAAGACGAGGCCGAGCAGCACGCCGACCCAGGCCAGCGGAGGGCGCGACGGGGCCATCAGCAGGCCGTCGAGAGGAATGCCCGCCGGCGGGAAATCAAGCCAGTCCGTGCCGGCCGGCAGCGCATTGAGGAAGATCAGTACCGTCGCAAGGCCGGCCGCGTGAAGCAGCGGCAGAGCGCGGATACGGTAGATAGCGGCGGCCAGCATCGCCAGCACGAGGATTGCGGCGCGCGCCGTCCCGTTGCCCGTGGCAAGATAGGGGTCCAGTGCAAGGGCGCAGGCGAGCAGGCCGACGAAGACGGCGGGAACGGCGGACGGCCAATCCATGCCGGCCGGGTCTTCCCCTTCCCCGCCGCGCCGGAGCCAAGCGAAGACGAGGACGGCGAGCATGGCCAGCCCGATGAAAAGCACGATCCGGTAATCCGGCACGAGGGCGACGCCGAGATAGAACAGCGCCCACAGGCCGGTTCCGAAGAAGGCCGCCGCCATCAGGAAGGACCAACAGCGGATGCGGGCGATGACGCCGGTGGCGGCCAGCACGATGGCGAGATAGCCGAACAAGGCCCATTCGTTGTGCGACTGCGATTCGATCAGCAGCGGCGTCGCCAGCGCGCCGAGCAGGCCGATGCCGGCCAGCGCCAGACCGTGGACGAGTGCCGCCGCTACCGTTGCCACGGCAATCGCGCCAAGAAGCACGAACGCCGCCGCCGGTCCGATGAAGCCGTAGACGGCGTGGGCCGCATAGACCGTGCCGAACAGCGTGAAGGCGCCCGCCGCCGTCAAAATCGCAGGGATATAAGCCCCGGCGATGCCCTCTACGGGCACCTTGAAGCCGGTACGGCGGACGAATTCGCCGCCGCCGACGAGGAGAAGGCCGAAGGCCGCGGCCATGACCAGCCGCACATGCGGACCGAACAGGCCGGATTCGATCGTGTAGCGGACAAGGAAGAGACCGCCGAGCGCCAGCGCGACCCCGCCGACCCAGACCGCCCAGCGCGTCCCGAGGGCGGTTTCGATGTCGGGTTTTCTTGCCGGCGTTTCAGCCCCTGCGCGCCCGGGCTCGTCCGCTCCGGTTTCGGCCGCCTCTATTTCAGCCATTGGGGAAGCCGCCGCCTGCGCCATTGCCGGAACGGCCGGGATTTCTTCGATCTCTGCCCTGGACGGCGGTTCGGTTTCGTCGCGGGCATTCACGGCATCGGCCGTTGCTTCGGCCTGCTTTTCGACAGGCGCACCGCCTTCCGCGGTCTCGACCTCAACAGCCGCCTTGGCGTGCGGCTTGCCCGACAGGACCATGCCGCGCAAGGCCGCGACCTCGCGCTCGATGAGAGTGAGGCGCTTCTGCTGGCGCGACAGATAGACAAGCAGCACGATGATGACGGCAAGGCCGAACAGGCTGTCGAACATGGAGGTTCCCTCAACCGCGGGCGATCGTCAGGCGACGGTTCCCGCTATTGCACGCGACATCATGACGGCGCGCGTTTCCCCTACGCGGCCGTTTCCCCCGGGGCCGAAGCGACCGATATACGATGTTTGCGCAATGCCGCAAGGAAGGCCCCGCGCGCGTCCGGCTCCTCGATGCCGCGCGGCTCGTAGACATGACGCGAAAAGAAGAAGCCCGTGAGGCGGAAGGCGTCCTCCACCGCAACGGCATCGCCGCGCAGGCCGGAGCCACGCCTGAGAAAAGCCGGCAGCGCCAGCATCCGGTCGCGCCAGGGTTCGCCAGCCTCGCGCGAAACGGCGTTGCCGGATTTCGGCGAGACGTAGATAAGGTCGTGGCTTTGGCCGGTCGCGGCGCAACGCGACAGGTCGAGGCCGAAACCGAGCTCGTCGAGCACCAGCAGTTCGAACCGGGCGACCAGTTCGCCGGCGGCGCCGGCATCCTCCAGATGCGGGATCATCACGCACAGCGTCTCGAACAGGCCGCCATGCGGATCGCGCTCAGGCAAAAGGCGCAGGTGCGCGGCCAGAAGCTGAAGCGCATGTACGGCGAGCGCGCTGTCCATCAGCCGCGCCGCATTCATCTCCAGCGCCTCTGCCTGGAAGATGCCGAGGTGCTCGTCGAGGCGCGCGCGCCAGACCAGATCGACCCGATTGCCCGGCTGCAGCACCGGCTGTTGCTTGCGGGAACGGCCGCCGCGCACCAGCCCCATGTGCCGGCCGTGACCGCGCGTCATGGCCTCCAGGATGACGCTGCTTTCGCCATGCCTGCGGGTGCCAAGGATGATTCCCTCGTCGCGCCACTCCATGAAGGGAGCTTTGACGGCTTCGACGGCGAAATCAAGGAGCTGGGCGATCCGTGCGGCGCTTCCCGGCGATCAGGGAATTCGTATCTGCCGCCTTCAGCGCTTCGGATGGAACTCCACCTGTCGGCGCAGCGCACCCGCCTCGAACGTCCCGAACGCTTGAATGACGCCACCCCGTGGCACGGAAAGCCCGCGCGCCACACCCGCGCCCTTGAGCACACCGCCACGCCGGTCGGGGTCAGGCTCGACGTGGCTGCCGCCGTCTTCAAGCCGGCATTCCTGCATGCGGATCGGTCCGAGAACCTGCGCGCCCCGACCGATGACGTTGTTCAGTACAGCCGAGCCGCCGCCCAGCAGCCGCGCCTCGTCGCCGATCTCGATGACGACATCCGGCCTGTCCGCCTTGAGGGTGAAGCCGCCCTCCTCGCCGATCTCGGCGCGCCGGCCAATGACGACCGTCCCGCCGCGGGCGACGATGCGCGTGCCGGAATGAAGAACCGTTCCGGTGCCCACCGCCAGCGTGCCGGCGTCCAGCCGCTCCAGGGTCACGCCCGGCCATATTACGACGCCGGCCCCGAGATCGACGTCTTCGGATATCAGCGTCGAATAGGGATCGAACATCACGACGCCGCGGCCGATCAGCGCCGCCGTGTCCGCCATGGAGAGAAAGCCGTGCTGCCGGCGGATGTCGTCGAGGTCCGGGATCAAGCCATGCCCCGTGCTCAGCCCGGAAAATCCAGTCCCATCTCGCGATAGCGCTCGGGATCGTTGACCCAGTTCTCGCGCACCTTCACGAACAGGAAGAGATGCACCTTCTGCTCGATCATCTCGCCGATCTCCTTGCGGGCGGCTTCACCAATCGCCTTGATCGTACGGCCCTTCTCACCCAGCACGATCTTCTTCTGGCTGTCGCGCTCGACATAGATCACCTGCTCGATGCGGACCGAGCCGTCCTTCTTCTCCTCCCATTTCTCGGTCTCGACATGGGAGGAGTAAGGCAGTTCCTGATGCAGCCTGAGATAGAGCTTTTCGCGCGTCACCTCGGCGGCGAGCTGGCGCATCGGCAGATCGGAAATCTGGTCCTCGGGATAATACCATGGGCCGACGGGCAGCGTTTTTGCGAGATAGTCGAGGAAATCGCTGCAGCCGGAGCCGGTCAGCGCGGAGATCATGAAGGTGCGCTCGAAGGAAACGCGCTCGTTGGCGACTTTCGTCAGCTCCAGCAGCGTCTCCGGCTTGACCCGGTCCACCTTGTTGAGAAGCAACAGCTTCGGCTGGCGCACGTCGGCCAGGCGATCGAGAATGGCGCCGGCATCCCCTTTGATGCCACGCTCGGCGTCGATCAGGAGCGCCACGACATCGGCATCCTTGGCGCCGCCCCAGGCGGTCGTCACCATGGCGTCATCCAGTCTGCGGCGCGGCTTGAAGATGCCGGGCGTATCCACGAACACGATCTGCGCCGCGCCATGCGTGACGACCCCGCGCACCAGCGCGCGCGTCGTCTGCACCTTGTGCGTGACGATTGACACCTTGGCGCCGACGAGCCGGTTCACAAGCGTGGACTTGCCGGCGTTGGGCGCGCCGATCAGGGCGACGAAGCCGGAATGCGTGGGATCGGAATCGGTGGCGACGGCAACCGGGGTTTCGGAAGCATCATCCTCGGCTGTCATGGCGCGCCCTCCTGCGCTTCCCACACGCCTTCGCGCCTCAGCATGGCGGACGCGGCAGCCTCCTCCGCGGACCGGCGCGAACCGCCCGTGCCGGAGGCCGGCTCGAAGCCGGCAAGACGCACGGATACGGTGAAGACCGGCTCGTGGTCGGGGCCCTCGCGCCTGTCGATGATGTATTCGGGACGGGCATCGCCGATGCGCGCGGCCCATTCCTGCAGCTCGGATTTCGGGTTCGGCGGCTTGGCGACGACGGTATGGATGCGCGGCTGCCAGAGCCGCAGCACGAAGCCGCGCGCCGCCTCCAGTCCGCCGTCGAGATAGATCGCCGCGATCAGCGCCTCGACCGCGTCGGCCAGATAATTGCCGCCGGACCCGCGCATGCGCGCTTTCAACGCCGCGTCCGCGCGCACGAAGCGGTCCAGTTCCAGCTCGACGCCGACCTGCGCGCAGGTCCGTGCATCGACCAGGGCGTTGAAACGCGGCGCGATCTCCCCTTCGGAAGCGTCGGGGAACTGCCGAAACAGCATGTCGGCGACGATGAGGCCAAGCACCCGGTCGCCGAGGAATTCCAGACGTTCGTTGTTGGCCACGGCCCTGACCGCGCTGGAATGGGTCAGCGCGGTTTCCAGGAGACGAAGATCGGAGAAGACATGGCCTGTCCGTTCGGCGATAGCGCGCGCCAGTTCATCTCCGGTGGGGCGCTTCAGACCCATCGCCCCGGTCAATTGATGAAGTGGAACAGGCGCGACAGGCGCAGCGAACTGGGCCACTCCCATACTTCCAGCGGACTTGCCTCGTTCGCGATGGAGAAGAAGATCATGTTGGCGCGGCCGACGAGGTTCTCGTCCGGCACGTAACCGACCGTGAAGCGGCTGTCGCTGGAGTTGTCGCGGTTGTCGCCCATCATGAAATAATGGCCGGGCGGCACGACGAATTCGCGCGTGTTGTCGCCGATGGAGTTCGGCGACAAATCCAGCGTGTCGTAGGACACGCCGTTCGGCAGCGTCTCGCGGTAGACGTCGACCGGGCGGTCGACCTCCGTCACGTCGGGATTGTCGATCTGGCCGACCTTCTCGCGCGGCACGGCGACGCCGTTGATGAAGAGCTGGCCGTCCTTCATCTGGATATGATCGCCAGGCAGACCGACGACGCGCTTGATGTAGTCGATGGACGGGTTCGGCGGGAACTTGAACACCACCACGTCGCCGCGCTTGGGCTCGGAACTCCAGATGCGGCCGGAGAACAGGTCGAGCCCGAAGGGCAGCGAGTAGCGCGAATAGCCGTAGGCCCATTTGGTCACGAACAGGTAGTCGCCTTCCAGCAGGGTCGGGCGCATCGAGCCGGACGGAATGGAAAAGGGCTGGAAAAGAAAGGTGCGGATGACCAGCGCGAGGATGAGCGCCTGGACGATGACGCTGACGGTTTCGCCAAGCCCCCCGGACTTCTTTTCGGTTTTGTCGGCCACGCTCATGTCGTCCTCGTTGATGGTCTGGTTCTATAAGGGCTCGACGCGCGCGGGGCAACGCCGTTGCCCGGTGCATGGGCCGATCAAAGCGGCACTTGTGCGGCCGGCAGGGCTTCTATGATCACAAAGGCTTGAGCAAGCGGATAATCGTCCGTGATCGTGAGATGGATGGCGGCCTTGCAACCGGTCGGCATCAGCGATTCCAGGCGCGCGGCCGCGCCCCCCGTCAAGGCCATCGTCGGCTTGCCGCCGGGCAGGTTGACGACACCCATGTCGCGCCAGAAGACGCCCTGCGCCATGCCGGTCCCCAGCGCCTTGGCGCAGGCCTCCTTGGCCGCGAAGCGCTTGGCGTAGGAAGCTGCGCGCGCGGCCCGCCCTTCCGATTTCGCCTGCTCGATATCGGTATAGACGCGGCGGATGAAGCGCTCGCCGTGGCGCCCGAGCGTCTTCTCGACGCGCCGGATGTCGATCAGATCGGAGCCGATGCCGATGATCATCGGGCGGCGGTGCCGATACCGTGCCCCTGTGGAGGGGCGGCGGCGCGCCGGCTGGCGCTGCGTTCCTCGATGCGCCTGCGGCGCTGCTCGCGAAACGCACTCATGCCCCAGCGGGTCAGCACGTAGAACAACAGGCCGAACACGATGCCGAGCGGCACCGCCCCGACGACGATCGGCTCAAGGACAGGCCGCCACAGCCTGCCGAAGGAAACGTGCTCCATCATGGAGCCGAGATTCGCGGGCGTGCCGTGCGCAGGCAGATGCCGATGCAGGATGAGCTTGCCCGTCTCCCACGACGCTCCCCACAGGAAGGGAACGCTGAGCGGGTTGCCGCCCACGGCGGATGCCAGCAATCCGGCAACCAGGTTGCCGGCGATCAACCAGGATACGATCGCGGCGATGACGAAATGCGAGCCGAGCGGAAAGAAGGATGCGAACACGCCCGCGCCCACTCCGGCGGCGACCGCGTGGGGCGTGGCGTTGATGCGCAGGATGCGCTTGGAGAAATATTGCAGCGAGCGCGAAAACGAACGGCGCGGCCAAAGCCACACGCGCACGCGCTCGCTAAACGGTTCCGTCTTTCTGCGCCTGAACAGCATCCCGCCGACCGAAATTCCTTACGCTGACATCGTTTCAAATATTGCGGCTGCCGGGTTTCACCGGCGGTATGGCGGCAAGCTCCGGCGGCAGTCTGTCCGCAGGATACGCCGGAACCTCATATTCGGCGAGTGCAATCAGGGGAACCCCGACATCGGTCTTGCCGGCCGAGCGGTCGATGATGCAGGCGGCGGCCACCACCTCCGCACCCAGGTCGCGCAGGCATTCGATCGTCTCGCGGATGGACAGGCCGGTCGTCACGATGTCCTCGACGATGACGACGCGCGCGCCCTTCTCGATCTCGAAACGGCGAAGGCGGAAGACGCCCTGCTCGCGTTCGACCCAGATCGCCGGCACGCCGAGATGGCGTGAGGTCTCATAGGCGGGGATCAGGCCGCCGATGGCAGGGCCGACGACATAGTCGATCCGCCTGTCGACGGCGCCGCGGATCTTTTCGGCCAGCGCGCGGCAGAGCTTCTCGGTCTTGTCGGCGTGCATGAAGACGCGCGCCTTTTGCAGGAAGATCGGGCTGCGCAGGCCGGACGTCAGGATGAAATGGCCTTCCAGCACGGCGCCCGCCGAGCGGAAGACGTCCAGAACTTCCTGCGTATTCATACCCGTATCCCGCCCCTTGCCGTCGTTGCCGGTCATCCGTTTACACGCTTGGCGTCGCTGACGCTCGCATTTTCCTTGAGCTGCGACAGCAGCCGGTTGAGATGCTTCAAATCCCAAACCTCGAGATCGATGAGCATTTCGGTGAAGTCGGGCGCGGTGCGCACCATGGACAGCATATGGATATTGGCGTCGTTCGACGCCACCACCTGCGCGATGTCCGCGAGCGACCCCGGCGCGTTGATGGCGGTCACTGAAATCCGGGCGGGGAACCGTTCCTTGTTGTTCTCGTCGATATCCCAGCGCACGTCGATCCAGCGTTCGGGCTGGTCGTCGAAAGCGGTCAGCGACGGCGACTGGATGGGATAGACGGTGATGCCGGAGCCTGGCTGCATGATGCCGACGATGCGGTCTCCCGGCACCGCGCCCTCGGGCGCGAAGCGCACGGGCAGGTCGCCGCGCACGCCGCGGATCGGCACCGCCGAATCCTCCAGGCGCTGGGTCTTGTCGCGGCGGGAGCGGCCGGGAATATGGAAGAGCATGCCGGCGGCGTTGCGGATGCGCGACCAGCCCTCCTCGCGTTCCTGCTTCGGCGCGGCGGTGACGCGCTCGTCCTTGTAATCGGGGAACACCGCCTTCAGCACGTCGTTGGAGGAAAGCTCGCCGCGACCGACCGAGGTCAGCACATCCTCCACGTCCTTGCGCGCCAGCCGGTGGAGCACCGGCTTGAGGTTCTCCTTGGCGAAGGTCTTGCCGTTGCGCTCGAAGGCGCGTTCCA
This sequence comes from Mesorhizobium hunchu, assembly GCF_040081975.1. Classification (NCBI taxonomy): domain Bacteria; kingdom Pseudomonadati; phylum Pseudomonadota; class Alphaproteobacteria; order Hyphomicrobiales; family Phyllobacteriaceae; genus Mesorhizobium; species Mesorhizobium hunchu. The sequence goes on along the minus strand of NZ_JBEBMG010000004.1, from coordinate 217,306 downwards.
GGATGCGCAGGCCGAGACCGGAATACTGCTTGCGAATGGCGTTCTTGGTGGCGCGGCGGATCGCCGCGCGCGCCTTGCCGGTGACCACGATGGATTCCCAGGCCGCCGGCGGCACCTGTGCCTTCGAGCGGATGATCTCCACCTCGTCGCCGTTCTTGAGTTCGGTCATCAGCGGCATGACACGGCCGTTGACCTTGGCGCCGACCGTGGTGTCGCCGACGTCGGTATGGACCGCATAGGCGAAATCGATGGGCGTGGCGCCGCGCGGCAGCGCGATGAGCATGCCTTTCGGGGTGAAGCAGAACACCTGGTCCTGGAACAGTTCCAGCTTCGTGTTCTCCAGGAAATCCTCAGGACTGTCGCCTTCGGCCAGTTGTTCGATGGTGCGCCTCAGCCAGGCATAGGCGTTGGTATCCTTCGAAATGGCGTTCGCGGCAGGCTTTCCGGAACCCTCGGCGGAGCCGAAGTCCTTGTAGATGGAATGGGCGGCGACGCCGTATTCGGCCACCGTGTTCATCTCGTGCGTGCGGATCTGCAATTCGACGCGCTGGCGCGACGGACCGACGATCGTGGTATGGATCGAACGATAGTCGTTCTGCTTGGGCGTGGAGATGTAGTCCTTGAATCGTCCCGGCACCATCGACCAGGTGGTATGGATGGCGCCGAGCGCGAGATAGCAGTCTTCGATCGTGTCGACGACGACGCGAAAGCCGAAAATGTCGGAAAGCTGCTCGAAGGACAGCGCCTTGGCTTCCATCTTGCGGAAGACGGACCAGGCCTTCTTCTGCCGGCTCTTCACCTCGGCATGGATCTTGTATTTCTCGAAAAGACTGGCGAGCGCCTTTTCGATCTCGGCCAGCACGCCCTTGTTGCGCTCGAATATCTCGGCCAGCCGCGCCGTGACCATCTGGTAGGCTTCGGGATTGATGTAGCGGAAGGCGAGATCTTCCAGCTCTTCGCGCATGCCCTGCATGCCCATGCGGCCCGCCAGCGGCGCATAGATCTCCATCGTCTCCTCGGCGATGCGCAGGCGCTTGTCCTGGCGCATGTGGTCGAGGGTGCGCATGTTGTGCAGCCTGTCGGCGAGCTTGACCAGGAGAACGCGGACGTCCTCGGAGATCGCGAGAAGCAGCTTGCGCAGGTTTTCCGCCTGCTCAGCCTTCTTGGAGACGAGGTCGAGCTTCTTCAGCTTGGTCAGTCCCTCGACCAGCTTGCCCATTTCCGGTCCGAAGAGATCGTCGATCTCCTGGCGGGTAGCGCTTGTATCCTCGATCGTGTCGTGCAGCAGGGCCGTGGCGATCGTGGCCTCGTCCATGTGCATGTCGGTGAGGATCGCGGCGACTTCGAGCGGATGCGAGAAATAGGGGTCGCCCGAGGCGCGTTTCTGGTGGCCATGCTTCTGCATGGCATAGACGTAAGCCTTGTTGAGCAGCGCCTCGTTCACGTCAGGCTTGTAGCGCTGGACGCGCTCGACAAGCTCGTACTGACGCATCATGGGCGGTTTCTCACGCAGCAGAAATAGAACATGCGCCGCAATGTATTGCGACGCATGTGATAAATAACCATGAACGCTGCGGCACGGAAGTACCGCAACCTACCGGAATCAGTAATCGTCGCTCTTCTCGGGCGGAACCAGGCCCTCGATGCCGGCCAGCAGGTCTTCTTCCGTCATGCGGTCGAAGGTGATGTTGTCTTCCGGCTCGTCGGAATCGGCAGCGACGGGCGCTGCGCCCTGATCGGCGATGGCTTCGCTCTCAGGGGCTTCCGGCTCGTCCACCTCGACGTGCTTCTGCAGCGAGTGGATGAGATCTTCCTTCAAGTCGCCCGGCGAGAGGGTCTCGTCGGCGATCTCGCGCAGCGCCACGACCGGGTTCTTGTCGTTGTCGCGCGGCACGGTGATCTGACCGCCCTGGCTGATCTGACGGGCTCGGTGGCCGGCCAGCAGCACGAGTTCGAAGCGGTTGTCGACCTTGTCGATGCAGTCTTCAACGGTTACGCGGGCCATTCAATGCCCCTTTCATGCTCTGGATTTCATGGAAAACTGGCGCGCTCCATACTCCGAACAGCAGCGAAATACAAGCGCGATGCGCCTTCTCCACCCCAGTCGGCGGCGAACGATCACAATTTCTTGCGGCAAGGGACGACGCCCTTGGATTGCCGCGAATCGGGCGTTATCTGCAAGAAACCGGCTGGCGTTCTTCTTGGGGAACCACGCTTCCGGCCGGACGTATTTACCGCATTGCTATTGCCACGAAGGATATTTTCCATGTTTGACCCACGCGAGAAGATCGCTCTTTTCATCGACGGCGCCAATCTCTACGCGACTTCCCGCTCGCTGGGCTTCGACATCGACTACCGCAAGCTGCTCGTCAGCTTCCAGAAGCGCGGATACCTGCTGCGCGCCTATTATTACACGGCGCTCGTCGAAGACCAGGAGTACTCATCCATCCGCCCGCTCATCGACTGGCTGGATTATAACGGCTTCAAGGTAGTGACGAAGCCGGCGAAGGAGTTCACCGACTCGACCGGCCGCCGCAAGATCAAGGGCAACATGGATATCGAGCTGACCGTCGACGCGCTGGAGCTCGCCGATACCGTCGACCACTATGTGCTTTTCTCGGGCGACGGTGACTTCCGCACGCTGGTCGAGGCGCTGCAGCGACGCGGCCGCAAGGTCTCGATCGTCTCGACCATGACCTCGCAGCCGCCGATGATCTCGGACGATCTGCGCCGACAGGCGGATCATTTCATCGACCTCGCCTCGCTGAAGGCCGAGGTCGGCCGCGATCCTTCCGAGAGGCCGATGCGCCGGACCGAACCCTCCGAACCGGACGAGGACGACGACTATTGAGGCGGCCATGACGGCTGTCTCCGCCGAGCCTGACCGCGACTGCCCGCTCTGCCCCCGCCTCGTCGCCTTTCGCGAGGAATGGCGCGCAAAGGAGCCGGCGTGGCACAATGCCCCGGTGCCGACCTTTCTCCCGCCCGAAGGCGCGGAAAGCGTGCGTCTTCTGATCGTGGGGCTGGCGCCCGGATTGCGCGGCGCCAACCGCACCGGACGCCCGTTCACCGGCGACTATGCGGGCGACCTGCTCTATTCCACGCTGATCCGCTTCGGCCTCGCGCGCGGCCGGTTCGAGGCACGCCCGGACGACAGCCTGCGACTGGTCGGCACGGCGATCACCAACGCGGTGCGCTGCGTGCCGCCGGAAAACAAGCCGACCTCCGCCGAGATCAACACCTGCCGGCAGTTCCTGATTTCGACCATCGATCGGTTTCCAAACCTGCGCGCCATCGTGACGCTCGGCGCGATCGCGCATCAATCGACGGTCAGGGCGCTGGGCAAGCGACTGTCCGCGCATCCGTTCAAGCACGCAGGCCGGCATCATTTCGATGGGTTGACGCTGTTCTCCAGCTATCACTGCTCGCGCTACAACACGAACACCGGCGTGCTGACGGAAGAGATGTTCACGAACGTCTTCAGCGAAGTGGCGAAATTCCTGCGAAACGGTGACTGACGGCCAGATCGTCAACTGCCCTGTTTGAGCAGCCGCCCCTTCTCGCGCGCCCAGTCGCGCTGCTTCTCGGTCTCGCGCTTGTCGTGCAGCTTCTTGCCCCGGGCGATCGCCAGAAGGAGCTTGGCGCGGCCCTTGTCGTTGAAATAGATCTTCAGCGGCACCAGCGTCATGCCCTCGCGCTCGACGTTCTGCGCCAGTTTCGCCCGCTCGCGCTTCGACACGAGCAGCTTGCGGCGGCGCCGCGGCTCGTGATTGAAGCGGTTTCCCTGCAGATATTCCGGCAGGTAGGAATTGATCAGCCACAGTTCCCCGCCCTCGACCGAGGCGTAGGACTCCTGGATGTTGGCCTGCCCCTGGCGCAACGACTTGACCTCCGTGCCGGTGAGCACCAGCCCGGTCTCGACCGTGTCGAGCACTTCGTAGGAGAACCGCGCCTTGCGGTTCTCCGCGACGGTCCTGTTGTTGGGATCGGCTTTCCTGATCTGGTTCATGGCGCCCCGAGGTAGGGCCTGCCGATCAATTTATCAAGCCGGCATGCTTCATCGCGGCGTCGATCTTTTTGGCCGTCGTCTCCTCGACCGTCACCAGCGGCGAGCGCGTGACGTTCTCGATCTTGCCCAGCCTGGACAGCGCGTATTTCGCGCCGGAGACGCCGGGCTCGATGAAGATCGCCTTATGCAGCGGCAGCAGCCTGTCCTGAAGCTCCAGCGCACGCTTATGATCGTTGGCGAGCGTAGCCTCCTGGAACTCCGCGCAGAGCCGCGGCGCGACGTTCGAAGTAACGGAAATGCAGCCCACGCCGCCGTGTGCGTTGAAGCCCAGAGCGGACGCGTCCTCGCCCGAAAGCTGGACGAACTCCTTGCCGCAAGTCATGCGCTGTTCCGAGACCCGCTCCACCTTGCCGGTGGCGTCCTTGACGCCGACGATGTTCTTGAAGTCGTGCGCGAGGCGGCCCATCGTCTCCGGGCTCATGTCGATCACCGAGCGAGGCGGAATGTTGTAGATGATGATCGGCAGGCTGGTCGCCTTGGCGACGGCGGCGAAATGCTCGTAGAGGCCGCGCTGCGTCGGCTTGTTATAATAAGGAGTGACGACGAGGGCCGCATCGGCGCCGGCCTTCTCGGCATATTGCGCCAGCCCAATCGCCTCTTCCGTGTTGTTGGAGCCCGCGCCCGCCACCACCGGCACACGGCCCTTGGCCACCTCGACACAGATCTTGACGACATGGCGGTGCTCGTCGTGGCTGAGCGTCGGCGACTCGCCGGTCGTGCCGACCGGCACGAGACCCTTGGTGCCTTCCGCCAATTGCCATTCGACGAAGGCGCGAAAGGCTTTCTCGTCAAAGCGCCCGTCCTTCTGGAACGGCGTCACGAGCGCGGTGAGCGAGCCTCTCAGCATTTTTCGATCCTACTCCATGAAATTCGGCTTGATCCGGGCCTGTCCCGGATGCCGGGTTCTAGCCCAAGGCGGGGCTGCGCACCATAGTCTCGACACCGTTTCGGAGCAAGAAGAGCCATGCTTTGAGCGAGAGTCCGGCGCTAACCTTTTGTTCACGCTGCCTTCATCGACCATAGCTACGATCAGAATCCGGGTTTTCCGCCCAAACGGGCTTGACGAAGCCGGGAACGGAGCTTTCGGATCAATGACCGCGAAACGGTCGCATCGCCGCCTTGCCGCCTGCCTGCTGCTCGCCTCCCTGTCGGGGGTGGCGATCGCGGCGGGCCTCGACGCGCGGCCGACGGCGGCGATCGTCATGCCGGAGCGGACGGACGCCACCGGCGTCGCAGGGCTGAAGAGCGGCCTTGATGCCCTCTCCGGCGGGGATATCGACGCGGCGCGCCGGCAACGCGACGGCCTCGCGGCCGGCACGCTGGACCACGATATACTGGCATGGGCGATCGCGCTCTACGGCGGCGACCGTGTTCCGAGCGCCGAGATCGCGGCGACCGCCGAGGCACTGCCCGGCTGGCCGGGCCTCAAGACGTTGCGCCGCAACAGCGAGCGCGCGCTCGCGCGGGAGAACCCCTCGCCCGATGCCGTGGTGATGGCCTTCAAGGGAAGCCAGCCGCTGACCGTGGAAGGCACGATCCTGCTTGCCCGCACCTATGTGACGCTCGGCAATATCGAGGCCGCGCGGTCGGTTCTCGTCCCCTTCTGGCGTCGCGAGAAGCTTCAGACCAGCGACGAGGCGGCGATCATTGCCGAATTCGGCGGCATCATCCCGGCCCCCGACCATCGTTTCCGCATGGAGCGCATGTTCTATTCGGATCGGGTCAACTCCGCCAATCTCGTCGCCGCGCTGGCCGGTGCGGGCGACCTCGCGAAGGCATGGACGGCGGTGATCCGGGGCGAGCCCGGCGCGGCAAAGCTGCTCGATGCCGTGCCGGCCGCGCAGCGCTCCGCCGGCTATCTGTTCGCCAGGGCAGAATACCTGCGCAAGCAGGGCAAATACCAGGAGGCCGCCGCCGTCATCGAGAAAGCGCCGACGGATCGCGAAGTCCTGGTCGACGGCGACGCCTGGTGGGTGGAGCGGCGCGTGCTCTCACGCGAACTCGTCGACGTCGGCGATATGCGGGCAGCCTACGACCTCGTCGCGACCCATGCCGCCGAAAGCCCCGCAAACGCGGCGGACGCCGAATTCCACGCCGGCTGGTACGCGTTGCGCGGGCTCAAGGACCCGGGAAAGGCCGAAACGCATTTTCAGCGCATCGCCACCATCGCAGAGGGACCGATCTCGCTGTCGCGCGCCTATTATTGGCTCGGCCGCGCCGCCGAGGCGGGCGGACCGGGCGATGCACAGGACTTTTTCGCCAGGGCGGCCGCCTACGGCACCACCTTCTACGGCCAGCTTGCCGGCGAGCGGATCGGCCGCAGCGTTCTCGATCTCGCGGACCCGGTGCCGAGTGACGCGGACCGCCGGAATTTCAGCGCGCGCGAGGCCGTCGGCGCGATCTCGCGGCTGCAGGAAGCCGGATACGAGCGCTACGCCGACGCGCTCTATATCGATCTCGCCGGGCAATTGACCAGTCCGGGCGAAGTCGCGCTGCTGGCCGCGATGGCGGAACGGCAGGGCAATCATTTCCTCGCGCTCAAGGCCGCCAAGATCGCGGCCGGCAACGGCGTCGATGTCGGCGGACTGTCGCATCCGCTGGGCGCCATTCCCGAAACCGCCGATATTTCCGGGTCCGGCAAGGCGCTCGCCTATGCGATCGCGCGCCAGGAAAGCGAGTTCAACGCAGGCGCGGTCTCACGGGTCGGCGCGCTCGGCCTGCTTCAGCTGATGCCCGATACGGCGAAGCAACTGGCCAGCAAGGCCGGCCTCGATTTCTCGCAGGCGCGGCTGACCAGCGACGCCGGCTACAACGCCACGCTCGGCGCCGCCTTCCTGAGCCAGCAACTCGACCGCTTCGACGGCTCTTATATATTGACGTTCGCCGGCTACAACGCCGGGCCGCGCCGGGCCGCCCAATGGGTGAAGAAATACGGCGATCCCCGCGGCAAGGACATCGACACGGTCGTGGATTGGATCGAACGGATTCCCTACACGGAAACGAGGAGCTACGTGCAGCGGGTGATGGAGAACTATGAAGTCTACCGGATGCGGATCTCGGGCCGGTTCGACATCGTCGGTGACCTTCGCAACGGGCGCGGATGAGGTGCGACGACGCGGCTGGGACCCGTCATCCCGGAATTCGCTTTCGAGCGAAGCGAGAAAGGAATATCCGGGATCCAGTCCGTGACCTTGCCGATGTTCCGGGATGGATCCCGGCTCTCGCCTCGCGGGCTCCGCCGCTCGGCAGCGGCCGGGATGACGAAACGACGATCGGATTGACGCAGGGCATCGACAGCCGATCACGGCGAAGCCTGAGACAACGATGCGAATGAGCAGCGGCAACGGCTTTTCCGATTTCTTCTATCCATCCCGTGACGGCTTGCGCCTGCATGCGCGCGTCTATGGAGAGCCCGTGGCCGGCCGCTGGCCGGTCGTCTGCCTTGCGGGCCTGACGCGCAACGCCCGCGATTTCCACGACCTTGCGCTTTTCCTCTCGCAGCGGGCGGCGACGCCGCGACAGGTGGTCTGCTTCGACTATCGCGGCCGTGGCGAATCGCAACGTGACGACGACAGCGCCAACTACACCGTCGCGGTCGAAGCGGAGGACATATTGGCGGGCCTCGCCGGGCTCGGCATTTCCGAAGGCTGCTTCATCGGCACCTCACGCGGCGGGTTGATCGTCCATCTCATCGGCGCCGTGCAGCCGGCACTTCTCAAGGCTATTGTCTTCAACGATATCGGCCCCGCGATCGAGCCGGCCGGACTGGAGCATATCCGCGCCTATCTGGACCCCGCGCCCGTGCCGAAGCCGTTCAGGGCGGTCGTGGAATCGCTGCGCGCTGTGCACCGGACGGACTTTCCGGCGCTTGACGATCGAGACTGGCAATCGATGGCGCTGGCGCTCTACCGCGACGATGGGACCGGGCGATTCATCCCCGATTTCGATGCGAAACTGGTCCAGACCCTTGCCGGCCTCGACCTGACGAAACCTCTGCCCGCGCTATGGCCGCAATTCGATGCGCTTGCGCGCGTGCCGATGATGGTGGTCCGCGGCGAGAATTCGCGCCTGCTCTCGGCCGGCACGGTGGACGAAATGGCGCGACGTCATGCAGCCTTGCGCGTCGTCACCGTCCGGGGACAGGGCCACGCGCCTTTCCTCGAAACCGGCGCCCTGCCGCAGACGATAGCAGCGTTCTTCGACGAAGCCGGGAGCGGGAACCAAGCGGAAGGCGGGACGGCCGCCTGATCGGGTTCACCCGCAGGATCATGGGATGCCCGCTCGGCGGGGCAGTCTCTCGCGTGTGACGGCCAAGGCGTAAAGCCGTCCGCTCCTTGCGCTTTCCTCAAAGGAGACGGCTCGGAAATCAGCTTCGACCCCTGCTCCGGGAGAGGTTCGGCCGTTTCGCTCGCGCCCAAAGAAAAACCCGGGCGCTTTCGCGCCCGGGTCTTTTTGTTTCAAGCGAAACGTCGCTTAGAAGTTGCGCTGGAAGCGGATGATGCCGCCCCAGCCGTCTTTGCCGCGAAGATCGTCGTCGTTGTACTTGCTGTCGCCGATCTTGTTGTAGTTGAGTTCCGGCTTGACGACGAAGCCGGGAACCAGCTCGTAAGCCACGCCGACCGCAACGCCGATGTCCTTGGCGTCGTCAGTCTCGGCCTGAGCGTAGATGGTGGCCTTTTCGTTCGCCTTGAACTGGCCGCCGCCCCAGACGGCCCAGTCGCCGCCCCAAGGCTTGTACTCATAGCGACCATACGAGGGGACAACATCACTCCCATGATCATCGGCGCCGCTGCCGTAGCCGCCCATCACGAACAGCGAGAACTGGTCGTTGAGGTTGAAGTCGGCGCGAATCTTGCCGGAGACCTCTTCATAGACGCTGTTGTAGGCGACGATACCGCTGATGCTGCCCCAACCCTGGGTGAACTTGGCGCCGACCAGGACATGCGGGACGTAGCTGTCGATGGTGTCCTCGTAGCCCTGCTCCAGACCGACGATCGCCGAGAAGCCGTTGCCGGCGTCGAACGTGTAGTTGATCTGGTTGGTGTTGGCGTAGTCACCATACTGGATGATCGAGTCGTTGACCGCAGCGCCGGCGAAGCCGGTCCAGCTCGCGAAGAGCGAGTCGGCATAACCGATCATCAGGCCGCCAAGCTTGATGTAGGCGGAGTCGAGGGACGCAGAGTTATCGGTCTCGGAATATCCGGGAACAAGCTTGCTTCCATCGGTGTCGGTAGTCGTGCTGTTGATCGCCACGATGCCGATGTGAGTCGCCAGGGTGCCGTATTCGGTCTCCTGCCCGGTATCGGCGTTCAGCACGATCTTGGCGGTCTTCTTCCATGCGCCCTGATCGTCCCCGTCTTCCTTGTCGAGATTCCACAGACCGTCGACGCTATAGCGGCTGCCAGCGGAAGCGTCGTAACGGACGTAACCGCTGATGCGCAGGCAGGTCTCGGTGCCGGGGATGTAGAAGTAGCCGGCGCCATAGACGTCGCAGATGCGGACGTATTCAGCCGGCTCCGGCTCGGCGACGACGACGGCGTCGGCGGCGCGCGCACCGGAGACTGCGACCAGAGCCGCAGCGGAGCCGAGAAGAAGGCTCTTGATGTTCATTTTCTGACCTCCAGTCAAAAGTTTAAAAACGGGTCTGGGTAATCTTTGCTGAAGGACAGCTTTCCCTGCCCCATCCCCACTGCTGAAAAAGATGCGCACCGCGCCGCTTCTTCGAAACCGACATTACCCATCGGTCGGCGCGGTTCAACAGCGATCATGCCGGGAAAAGGCTCGCCGGGGCTCTATGCAAAACCGTTGTTGCACAAATGACACGATTTCGGCGGCGGCGGAAAGTTCTCGTTAACCCTGGAGGGCACTTTGCCCCTTGCAAAGGCGCGCGCGAGCCTGAAACGCACCAGAATCAGCACGAACAGAGTGGTGGTGGCCGAAAACCGGCCTTTCTCGCCCGCATCATCTTTTTGCAGCTCGCCGAACGACCCTTATTGATTGTGCGTCGCCTTTTCTTTATCCACCGCCGCAACGGAGAGGTGGCCGAGTGGTCGAAGGCGCTCCCCTGCTAAGGGAGTAGACCTCAAAAGGGTCTCGTGGGTTCGAATCCCATCCTCTCCGCCATCCTGCTTCGCTCTTCGAGCTTCGCAGGATTGGCGAAACCCTTCATGCGAAGCAGGATGCCCTCCGAAGCTTCAGCGAAGGAGGGCCTTTCGTGTTTTACGTCTACCTTATTGAAAGTCTCGCATCGAGCGGACAGCGTTATGTGGGTGTGACGACCGATCTCAAGCGGCGTCTCCAGGAACATAATGACGGCAAATCCTCCCATACATCCAAATTCAAGCCTTGGCGTCTGGAGACTTATGTCGCGTTTTCCGATCGAGCCAAGGCAGAATCTTTCGAGCGATATCTAAAATCCGGTTCAGGTCATGCCTTTGCCAGCAAGCGGCTATGGTAGAGTTTATAGTGCCGACCCAGATCCCTGATCCATCACTTCCGGCTCGACTTGAAGACTTCATCAGACAACCCGACCCAAAGTCACCCTCCTCCATCTCATTGTAATAAAATAGTAATCCGTCTCAAAATCCGAAATTTCCACGCCTCCGGCCGCGATTCTGACTGGAGGTCAGAAAATGAACATCAAGAGCCTTCTTCTCGGCTCCGCTGCGGCTCTGGTCGCAGTCTCCGGTGCGCGCGCCGCCGACGCCGTCGTCGTCGCCGAGCCGGAGCCGGCCGAATACGTCCGCATCTGCGACGTCTACGGCGCGGGCTATTTCTACATCCCCGGCACCGAGACCTGCCTGAAGATCGGTGGCTATGTGCGCTACGACGCTTCCGTCGGCAGCCGGTACAACGGCTATGACGGCGTCTGGAACATGGACAAGCGCACCGATAAGTGGCAGGGCACCTGGGCCAAGACGGCCAAGATCGTCCTGAACGTCGACACCGGGCAGGAGACCGAATACGGCACCCTGTCGACCCACATCGGCATCAAGGCGCTCAACAGCACCAGCCGGGTCGATGGAGATCTCGCCTACATTGCCGGAGGAACCCCCGGTTACTCGACCACGACCAACAGTGCCGGTCTGGACTCGGCTTCCATCAAGCTCGGGGGCCTGACGATCGCCTATCAGGATTCGATTTATGCCGATTGGACCGGCTACGCCGGCGCCGCGGTCAACAACTCGTTCATCGAGTACGGTGACTACGCCAACACCAACCAGATCAGCTACACGTTCGACGCCGGCAACGGCTTCTCGGCGATCGTCGGTCTGGAGCAGGGCTACTCGGACACCATCGACAGCTACGTTCCGCATGTCGTTCTCGGCGCCAAGTTCACTCAGGGCTGGGGCGGCATCAGCGGCGTTGTTGCCTACAACAGCGTTCAAGACGAATTCGCCGGCAAGCTCCGCGCCGACATCAACGTCAACGACCAGTTCTCGCTGTTCGTGATGGGCGGCATCGGCAGCGACAAGCATCGCGGCACGACGGACAAGGATGCGTATTCGTACGAATACAAACCTTGGAGCGGTGCCTGGGCCATCTGGGGCGGCGGTCAATACAAGCTGAACGAAAAAGCCACGCTGTACGCAGAAGCCTCTTATGATGCCGACAAGGATGCGGCTGCATCTCTCGGCGTTGCCTACGAGCTGGTTCCGGGCTTCGTCATCAAGCCAGAACTCAACTACACCCGCTGGGGTAATCATGCAGGTCCCAGCGGCAGCTCGCTTATCGGTGGCGACGGCGTCACTGTGGCTCCGAAGAAGAGTGGTTGGGGCGGCGTCATCCGCTTCCAGCGCAACTTCTAAGTCAAAGAGAAGTTTCGTGTGAACGAGCAAAGCCCGGGCAGTCGACCGCCCGGGCTTTGTCTTTCGGGTTGGGCTTGGGACGAAAAACGGTTTTCCGGGGGGATAAGACATCGGCAGAAAAGGTTCGCGTGCCGCCTTTTGAAAAAGATGGCGGAGGGGCAAGACGGGTAAGCGCAACCTGTAACCTTGAAAAGGCATCTCCCGTTGATTAGGAATACCTGATCCATTGGGGGATGGGTAAATAATGAACAGTGACGCGCGTCGGAGCGATGAAGTCTCCGATTTCTTTCCCGCCTTCTCGTCTGCGAACGTCAAGGTCAATTATGGCGTTCACATACGGGAGGTGAAGTCCTTCGGTATCGGCGAGCTCTATTCGGCCTATCGCGACATTTTATGGGATGACGGGCGGCATAAATACAATGTCAGTTCGTTCATCGGCGAGATCGACGAAATTCTGCTCGGGCAGCGCTTCAGCGCTTTCGACCAGAACACCCTGGACAGCCTGATCGGCACCTTGCGCCAACGCGGCAACAGCAATGCGACCATCAACCGCAAGATGGCCGCGCTCAGTAAATTGCTGCGCAAGGCGTTTAAAATGGGCGATATCCACAGCCTGCCGGAATTCCGCCGGCAAAAGGAGCGAGCGGGCCGCATCCGTTTTCTTGACGGAAGCGAGGAGGATCGGCTGTTCGCCGCCATCCGCAAGCGCAGCGAGGACGCCTGGCGCCTGTCCGTGTTCCTGGTCGATACCGGATGCCGCCTCGGCGAGGCGCTCGGGCTGATCTGGAACGACATTCACGAAGGCCGCGTTTCCTTCTGGATCACCAAATCCGGCCGCAGCCGCACCGTGCCGCTGACCGCCCGGGCACTGGCCTCGACGGAGGTCAAATTCGAAGGACGCCGGCCCAAGGGACCTTTCACCGCGCTGAGCCAGGCGCAGTACAGGGCGATCTGGAACGACGCCAAGACGGAAGTCGGGCTCGGCGATGACAGCCAGGTCGTCCCTCATATCCTGCGCCACACCTGCGCGTCGCGGCTGGTGCAGGGCGGCATCGACATCAGGCGCGTCCAGATGTGGCTCGGCCACCAGACGCTGCAGATGACGATGCGCTACGCCCACCTCGCGACCTACGATCTCGATGGCTGCGTCACCGTCCTCGAAGGGCGCTGCACCCAGCCGAAAAGCGGGCGCAAGGCCGGAAAGTAAGACGAGCCGGATCGATCTTCGCCCGCTGGTCCTCCCATGTCGCCTTCCGCGGGACAAGGCGAGGCCGGATGCCCTCCTCCGATCGGACGCGGGGGCAAGTGACCGATGTTGCCGTGTCCCCCAGCGCCTGCGGTGCACCGTACCCCCACCCCTAACCCCTCCCCTCAAGGGGGAGGGGGACTCTGCGGCAACGCCACAACGCGTAAATGTCGGGATTTTGGGCAAACAACGGTGCCGGAGTCCCCCTCCCCCTTGAGGGGAGGGGTTAGGGGTGGGGGTACGGTGCCCTAGACAATTGTCTCGTACCTCGCATCTGTCTCGTACCTCGCATCCTTTCGCACAGTCAGTTGCCGGCGCTTGCGCCTGTTCCGGGCGCGCTGTAGCAAGAGGTCTTTTCAGCGAGCTTTTCCGATGCGCAAACGCCCTCCTCTCACTCCGGTCGTCGCCACCCTGCCGGAAACGGTGCCGTTCGTCGGCCCGGAGGCGCAGGAGCGGGAGCGCGGGCGCCCTTTCCGCGCCCGCATCGGTGCCAATGAATCGAGTTTCGGCCCGTCGCCGCGCGTCATCGCCCACATGGCGGAGTCGGCGCGGGACCAGTGGATGTATTGCGATCCCGACAATCACGACCTCAAGGCGGCGCTGGCGGCGCATCTCGGCGTCGGCATCGACAATGTCGTCGTCGGCGAAGGCATAGACGGACTGCTCGGCCTCGTCGTGCGCATGTTCATCGCGCCGGGCGATGCGGTGGTGACGTCGCTGGGCGCCTATCCCACCTTCAATTTCCACGTCGCCGCCTCCGGCGGGCGACTGGTCGCCGTGCCTTACGAGAACGACCATGAAAACCTCGACGGCCTGCTGGAGGCCGCGCGGCGCGAGAAGGCGCCGCTGGTCTATCTGTCCAATCCGGACAATCCGATGGGAAGCTGGTGGGGCGCCGCCGAGATCGGGCGTTTCATCGAAGCGCTGCCGGAAACCTCGATGCTGGTGCTCGACGAGGCCTATTGCGAACTCGGCCCGGCCTCGGCGCTGCCGGCGATCGATATCGAGCGGCCGAACCTGGTGCGCATGCGCACCTTTTCCAAGGCTTACGGACTGGCCGGCATCCGCTGCGGCTACGCCTTCGGCGAAAGCGGGGTCGTTCGCGACTTCGAGAAGATCCGCAATCATTACGGGGTAAGCCGCATGGCCCAGACGGCCGGCCTCACGGCGCTGGCGGACCAGGCCTATCTCGATACGGTGGTGGCGCGCGTGGCGCGCGGGCGCGCACGCATTGCCGAAGCTGCGGAGAAAAACGGCCTGACGCCGCTTCCCTCGGCCACGAATTTCGTGACGATCGACTGCGGCAAGGACGGCGCCTTCGCCGGGAAGGTGCTCAAGGCGCTGCTCGATCGCGACGTCTTCATCCGCAAACCGATGGCGCCGGGCCTGGACCGCTGCATCAGGGTCAGCGTCGGGCTCGATCACGAGCTCGACATATTCGCTGAAGAACTGCCCCGCGCGCTGGCAGACGCGCGCGGCTGAAACTTCACGCTTTCACAAGGGCGAGGGCAGGCAGATCGAGACCGGTGGCGCGCAGTGTCCAGCGCCGTCCGTCGCCGCGGAACTCCGTCGCGCCCAGCGGCGCCACGTCGATATGCGCAAAGCAGGCGGAAGGTGCCGCCAGAACGTTGAGGATCGCAGCACGGATCACGGCCGGATGCGTGACGGCGAGCGTAACGCCGCCGCGTCCGAGCAGATCGTCCAGAAAGCGCCCTGCCCGGCCGTAGACCCCGGCGAAGGCTTCCCCACCCGGCGGCCGCGCTTCATGGTCAGACAACCAGCCGGCGAGACCGGCCGGATCGGCTTGTCCGATCTCGGCAAGGCTCCTTCCTGCCCATTCGCCCATGTCCTGATCAGCGAGAGCCGGCTCCGGGGCCGGTTCGGGAGCGAAAAGCCGGGCCGTCTGGCTCGCGCGCAGGGCCGGGCTCGTCAGCACACGGTCGAAACGGCCTGCGCGGCCGGCAGCGGAGCCGGCGCGCTCCAGGAAGACATCGTCGGCCGCGTCGTCCGACGGAAAGACCGCACGCCGCATGGCGCTCGTCGGGCAGCAGCAAAGAAGGATGAGTTTCTGGGCCATGCGATTCCCCGGCTATCGCCCGCCATCGAACCTCATGACGCGCTCTTTGAACAGGGGCGGAAGCACACGCGCCTTCGTTGACACTGTGGAAGGCCGAAGATACTGTCGTGCAACGTATACGGGCGTGGAAGCCGGTGAGAATCCGGCGCGGTCGCGCCACTGTGATCGGTTGTCGCTTTTCGACACGCCGAAAGTCAGATCTTCCCCCTATACGTCAATGCAACGGGACGCAGGATCCCAAGGAGAGACGAATGTCCAATATTGCCGTCGCAGTGCCAGATGTCCGCCCCATACCGGTCAAGGAAATCCTTCCCTGGGCCATCTTCGGCGGCTTGCTTCTGGTGATCGCCATTTATTTCGTCGGCGCCGAGGAAGGCGCAACCTCGCTGATTCGCGGCATGTATGTGCATGAATTCGTTCATGACGGCCGCCATCTGCTCGGCTTCCCCTGCCACTAGAAGGGGTATCGGACATGGTTGGAAATCTTTTGCTCCGCGGCATGCTCGTCGGGGTCGTCGCCGGCTTGCTCGCATTCGGCTTCGCCCGCGTTTTCGGTGAACCGCAGGTGGACCGCGCCATCGCCTTCGAGGAACAGACAGCCGCGGCCGAACAGGCGGCCAGCGGTCAGCCTGCAATGGAAGAGCCGGAAATCGTTTCCCGCACGACCCAGGCCGGTATCGGCCTGCTGACGGGTATCGTCGTCTACGGCGCCGCCGTCGGCGGCCTGTTCTCGCTCGTCTTCGCCTACGCCTACGGCCGCCTCGGCAATCTCGGCCCGCGCGCCACAGCCGGCTTGCTGGCGCTGGGTGCGTTCATCGCGATCGTGCTCGTGCCGTTCACGAAGTATCCGGCCACACCGCCGGCAGTCGGCAATCCTGAAACCATCGGCGCACGCACCGAGCTGTTCTTCGTGATGATCGTCGTGTCCCTGATCGCGGCCATCGCTTCCATCAGCCTGGCGAACCGGCTGTGGGCCAAACACGGCGCCTGGACCGCCTCGATCATCGCCGGTCTCGCCTTCGTCGCCGTGATCGTGATCGCGGAATATGCGCTGCCGACCGTCAACGAGGTGCCGGAGAACTTCTCGGCCGACCTGTTGTGGCGCTTCCGCACCGCCTCGCTCGGCATCCATGCCGTGTTGTGGACGGTCATCGGACTTGGTTTCGGGGCGCTTGTCGAACGCAGCCATATTCTCGACAGCCGCCGGACGACGCTGTCCGCACGGCCGGCAACCCGCTGATCCAAAAATGCCGCGGCGCTTGCGATCCGTCGTCCGCGCCGCGGCTTTCCTTGCCGGAACCTGTCTGGCCGCGACCGCCGCCAGCGCCCATTCCATAGGCCCGGTGGCGGACGACAGCGGCATCTCCATCCCTTCGCTGACCCACGGACAGATGGCGG
This sequence comes from Mesorhizobium hunchu, assembly GCF_040081975.1. Taxonomy (NCBI): domain Bacteria; kingdom Pseudomonadati; phylum Pseudomonadota; class Alphaproteobacteria; order Hyphomicrobiales; family Phyllobacteriaceae; genus Mesorhizobium; species Mesorhizobium hunchu. Next base: position 200,708 of record NZ_JBEBMG010000004.1, on the reverse strand, counting down.
TCATCGCCTCTTATCGCAGCGAAATCCTCGCTCTCGCCGCGCGGCAGGTCCGCACGGACGAAGCGTTCCGCCGGCTGATGAACTACGGCGCCATCCAGTACACCTATTGCCTGTGGGGGCTGGTTCCCGGCAGCCTGCGCGACGAGGACAGCCCCTTCAACGAGTGCAGCCACGCCTATCTGTCGGCCGCCCAGGCGCTTCTTCTCTACATGCGCGCGATGCCCGCAAACGAGCCGGGTTTCCAGGCCGACGTCGAATCGCTCGTCTCACGCATCGATGCCGACATGGTGCGCAGCGGCGCCTCGCTGGTGCTCTGCCGCTTCAGCGGCGAGGCTTTCAACACGGCGAGCCTGATCCGCCCGATCTGGTCAGACATTCCGTCCCATCCGCCCAGCCTGATCGCCTTCGGCATCCTGGCAATGGGGCTCGGCGCCGGCGCGATCGGGCTCGTGGGCGGTGGCCGTCGCGCTCGCCCCTCGACCTGAGAACCGGACTTCAGCGCTCCTCTCGCCGGAACGGCTTCAACAGCGCCGAGGGCGCGACCGCGTTGCGCGACATCAACGCCATGGCGACGATGGTGAGCACGAAAGGCAGCATCAGGAACGCCTCGTAGGGAATGTGGCCTAGCCCGCTCGCCTGCATCCTGAGTTGCAGGGCGTCGACGAAGGCGAACAGCAGCGCCGCGCCTGCCGAACGCCACGGGTCCCAGCGGCCGAACACCACCAGCGCGATCGCCACCCAGCCGCGGCCGGACACGACGCCGAAGGTGAAGGCGTTGAACTGCGCCATCGTCAGGAACGCGCCGGCCAGTCCCATCAGCGCGCCGCCGAGGATGACGGCCGTCATGCGCGTGCCGATGACGCTGACGCCCGCCGAATCGGCCGCGCGCGGGTTTTCGCCGACCATGCGCACCGAAAGGCCCCACGGCGTGCGGTAAAGCACGAAGGCGGAGAGCGGGATCGCGACGATCGCCAGGTAAACGAGACTGAACTGGCTGAACACCGCCGGCCCGAGGATCGGAATATGCGACAGCAGCGGAATGGCGACGGGCTTGAAGCCGTCTATGCTGGGCGGCACCGACTGCTGGCCGAAAATCAGCCGGTAGAAGAAATAGGCGAGCCCCGAGCAGAACAGGGTGATGCCGATGCCGCAGACATGCTGCGACAGGCCAAGCACCACGGTGAACAGGCCGTGCAGCGCCCCCATCAGCGCGCCGGTCGCGGCGGCGGCGAGCACGCCCAGCCACAGGCTGCCGGTGAAATAGGCGGCGGTGAAGCCCGTCATCGCCGAAAGCAGCATGATGCCCTCGATGCCCAGGTTCAGCACCCCTGCTCGCTCCGAGAACATCTCGCCCAGCGTCGCGAAGGCGAGCGGCGTGGCAATGCGGATGATGGCGGCCAAAAAGCCGACCTGGAAGATCTGGTCCAGCACCGCGCTCATGACACGCCTCCCGTGCGGCGGATGCGGTAGGCGGTGAACAGCAGCGCCACCAGCATGGACAGCAGCGCCGTGCCCTGGATGACGTCGCTCAGGAAGGCGGGAACGCCGGTGGCGCGCGACATCGCTTCCGCGCCGGTCATGACGGCGGCCAGGAAGATGGCGGCGGGAACGACGCCGAGCGGGTTGAGCCTGGCCAGCATGGCGATGACGATGCCGGAATAGCCGTAGCCCGGCGAAATGTCGCTCATGACCTGGAAATGCACGCCGCCGACCTCGCCGACGCCGGCCAGTCCGGCAAGTCCCCCGGAGAGGATGGCGGCGGAAAGCAGCACGCGCTGGACATTGATGCCGCCATAGCGCGCCGCCTCCGGGTTCTCGCCGGTGACGCGGATCCTGAAACCGAGCGTCGTGCGGGAAATGACGAACCAGACGACGGGCGCTGCGAGCAGCGCGACGAGCACGCCGAGATGCAGGCGCGTTCCCTCCATCAGGACGGGGAAATTGGCCGAATCCTCGATCGGCGGCGAGATCGGATAGCCGCTCAACGGGTCCTTCCAGGAGCCCTCGATCAAGGCCATCAGCGCGTAGAAGATGATTGAGTTGAGGAGCAGCGAAGACACCACGTCGTCCACCTTCAGCCGGACCCGCAGGATGGCCGGAACGAGCGCGACCGCTGCTCCGGCCGCCGCGCCGGATAGAGCCATCAGCAGCATGGCCAGCGGGCCGGGCATCGGGATGGCGCCGACGGCGCAGCTTGCGATCGCGCCGGCCAGCAACTGCCCTTCGGCGCCGATGTTCCAGAATTTGGCCCGGAAGGCGACGGCCACGGCAAGTCCGGTGAAGATCATGGGCGCCGCGCGCACCAGCGTCTCGGTGATCGCATAGCTGTCGCCGAAGGCGGAGGAAAACATCACGCCATAGGCTTCGAACACCCCTGCGCCGGCCAGTGCGATCAGGCCCGAACACAGGACGAGCGCCGCGACCACGGCCGCAAGCGGCAGCGCCAGATTCATCCAGGCGGGGGTGCGCTGGCGCGCTTCGAGCCGCAACGTCATGGTTCCCTCGCTCCGGCTTTCCCGGCTCCGGTCATCAGCAGTCCGAGCCGCGCCACCGTGGCGTCGGCGGCGTCCACCACCCCGGCGATGCGTCCCTCGTACATCACGGCAATGCGGTCGGAGAGGACCAGAAGTTCCTCGAGGTCCTCACTGACGACGACGATGCCGCAGCCTTTCGAGCGCAGGTCGAGGAACTTCTCGTGCACGAAACGGGCCGCGCCGATGTCGAGGCCACGGGTCGGCTGCGCGGCGATCAGCACCCGTGGGTCGAACGCCAGTTCGCGCGCCAGCAGCGCCTTCTGCAGATTGCCGCCCGACAGCGCGCCCGCACGCACGAACGGGCCGGGGCAGCGAATGTCGTAGGCGCGGATCTGCTCCTCGGCGAAGGCACGGATGGCACCGGGCCGCAGCAGCCCTTTGCTCGAAAACGCCGCGGTGCCGATGCGCGGCAGCACCATGGAATCGGCGAGCGGCAGGTTGGTGACAAGACCGGTGGTCATGCGGTCTTCGGGGATGCGGCCGAGGCCGAGCGCCTGCACCTCGACCGGCGTGAAGGCAGTGACCTTCCTTCCGGCGATGGACATTTCGCCGGACGACGGCCGCACCATCCCGGACACGACGTCGGCCAGCGCCCGCTGGCCGTTGCCGGACACGCCGGCGACACCGACGATCTCGCCCGACCGCACCGTCAGCGATACGTCGTGCAGCTTCATGCCGGCGTGTCCGGCTGTCGATATGCCGGCGAGCGCCAGAACAGGCTCGCCGGGGCGGGAAAGCCCCTTCACCGGCGGCACGATCTCGTGGCCGCACATCAGCCGCGCCATTTCCGAGGCGGTCGTGTCGGCGGGCGCATCGATGCGGCCCGCCACCTTGCCGTGACGCAGCACCACGCAGCGATGCGTCAGCGCCCGCACCTCGTTCAGCTTGTGCGAGATGAAGATGATGCCGAGCCCCTGCCCCGCCATCGAGCGCAAGGCGGCGAACAGGCCCTCGACCTCGCTTGGCGCGAGCACGGCGGTCGGTTCGTCTAGGATCAACAGGCGTGCGCCTCGGAACAGCGCCTTGACGATCTCGAGACGCTGCTGCTCGCCGACCGACAGCCCCGAGACCGGGCTGTCCGGGTCGAGCTTCAGGCCGTGCTCATCCGCGATCGCGGCAAGCCGCGCCAGCGTGCCGGCGCGGTCGAGGCGACCGTTCCTGCCCGGCATACCGACCAGAAGGTTCTCCAGCACCGTCAGCCGCGAGGCGAGATGGAAATGCTGATGCACCATGCCGATGCCGGCGGCCAGCGCGTCTGCCGAGTTGGTGATCGTCACCGGAGAACCGTTGACGCGGATTTGACCGGCATCCGGCTGGTACGCGCCGAACAGGATGTTCATCAGCGTCGTCTTGCCGGCGCCGTTCTCGCCGAGCAGCCCAAGGATTTCACCCGGCGTGACCTCGAGGTTCACATCCTCGTTCGCCTTCACCGGCCCGAAGTTCTTGGAGATGCCGCGCATCTCGATGAGGGGGGGAAGGGAGGTCAAGGACAATTCTGAACGGCTTCAGTGAGTGATGGGACGGCGTGGCGAACTGCTCTCCTCTCCCCGTTCACGGGGAGAGGATGCCGGCAGGCAGGTGAGGGGCGGCGCGGACGCTAGATTGGTCCGGCGCCGCCCCTCATCCGGCCCTTCGGGCCACCTTCTCCCCGTAGACGGGAAGAAGGGAAAAGGAACTAATCCGAAACCGGCGTGTTCTCGTCAACGTCGACGCGGAAATTGCCTTCCAGAATCTCGGCCTTCTTCTTCTCGACCATCTCCTTGACGTCGGCCGGCAGGATATCCTCGAACTTGTGAAAGGGCGCCAGCGAGGAGCCGCCCTTGGCCATGCGCGAAAAATCGCCGTAGTCCTGCGCCGTATAGACGCCGGCCTTCACCAGCTTCACCGCCTGTTCGACCGTCGGATACATGTCCCACACCGGGCCGGTGATGACCGTGTCGGGCGCCAGGCTCGACTGATCGGACATGTTGGAGATGGCATAGACCTTCTTCTCGGCCGCCGCCTCGATGACGCCGAAGCGCTCTGCGTAGATGACGTCGACACCGGCGTCGATCTGCGCGATCGCCGCCTCCTTGGCCTTGGGCGGATCGAAGAAGGAGCCGATGAAGGTGACCTTCTTCTTCACGTCCTTGTTGGCTTCCTTGGCACCGGCGAAGAAGGCGTTGACCAGGCGGTTGACCTCCGGGATACCCATCGCCGCGACCGCGCCGACCACGCCGGACTTCGACATCTTGCCCGCGATCATGCCCGACAGATAGGCCGGCTCATGGATCCAGTTGTCGAAGACGCCGAAATTCGGCTCGGCCGGGCCAGCGCCCGATCCGAACAGGAAGGCGGTCTTGGGGAACTGCTTGGCGGTGCGGCGGGATTCGCGCTCGGCGGCAAAGGCGTCGCCCATGACGAGGTCATAGCCTCCTTGAGCATATTCGCGCATGACGCGGCCGAAATCGGCGGTCTGGACCTTTTCCGACCATTTGTATTCGATGCCGAGTTCCTTCTCCGCCTTCTGCAGCGCCACATGGATCTGGTGATCCCACGGCTCCTCGATCGGCGTGGCGAAGACGGCGGCGACTTTCACCTTCTTGTCCTGCGCGAAGGCAAAGCGCGGCAGCATGACCGCCGTCAGGCCGGCTGCGCCGAGCCCGAGAACCTCGCGGCGCGAAAATGGCCGGCGCGGACCGGTAATCCTGTTTTCATTGCTCATGGCTTGACCCCTCTGCTGGCGCCGGTTGCGACCGGCGATCATTCTTTGGAACGCCAGACTATGAAACGGCGCCCGATGTTTGTCCACACGGTCAAATTTTGTGCCAGCGGTTGTCCCCGATGAAATCGAAGTGTCTGCCGCACCGCCCTAGAACCGCCGGAAACGACCGCCACAGCATTCTTCATTTGAATTAATTGAACGTCCGTTTTATTATTGCCCCATTACGGAGGAGAAATGGCGCGCAAGGCCGGGTCCGATGGGGAGAAGACCGAGGCGGCGATCCGCGAGGCCGGCGCCCGGCTCATCGCGCATCACGGCTACGAGGCCGTCTCGATGCGCCGGCTCGCCGGTGCGGTCGGGGTCCAGGCGGCGGCGCTCTACCGCTACTTCCCGACCAAGGAAGACCTTCTCCATTCTTTAATGCTGCGCCATATGGAGGGCCTGCTTCAGGCGTGGGCCGAGGCGCGGCCACCGGAAGGCGATCCTGCCCTGCGGCTCGCCGCCTTCGTCGAGAACCATATCGGCTTCCACATCGCGCGGCGGCATTCGACCCACGTCTCCAACATGGAACTGCGCAGCCTCTCGCCCGAAAAGCTGACACAGGTCCTCAGGCTGCGGGCCACCTACGAGAAGGAGTTGCGCGCCATCCTGCGCGACGGTGCCGAGAGCGGCGCCTTCGCCGTGGACGACGTGGGCCTGACGGCCATGGCGATCATCCAGATGGTCACCGGTGTCATCGTCTGGTTCCGGCCGGACGAGCGCCTGTCCGTTACCGACGTGACCGCCAAATACCTTACAATGACCATGCGCCTTGTCGGCGCAGGCACAGTCCGGGAGAACGGCCATGTATGACCGTACGATGAAGTTCGGGCATGACGAGGAGATCGAGGCGTTGCGCGAGACCGTGCGGCGCTTCGCGCAGGACAGGATAGCGCCGCTGGCGGCCGCGATCGACCGCGACAACGACTTCCCCATGCCGCTTTGGCAGGAGATGGGGGCTCTCGGTCTGCTCGGCATCACCGCCGATCCGGACTGTGGCGGCTCGGGCATGAGCTATCTGGCGCATGTGATCGCCATGGAGGAAATCTCGCGGGCCTCCGCCTCGGTCGGGCTCTCCTACGGCGCGCATTCCAACCTCTGCGTCAACCAGATCAACCGCTGGGGCACCGCCGTTCAGAAGCAGAAATACCTGCCGACGCTGTGCTCGGGCGAGACGGTCGGCTCGCTCGCCATGTCGGAAAGCGGTTCCGGTTCGGACGTGGTGTCGATGAAGTTGCGCGCCGAAAAGCGCAACGACCGCTACGTGATCAACGGCACCAAGATGTGGATCACCAACGGGCCGGATGCCGGCACGCTGGTGGTCTATGCCAAGACCGAGCCGACCATGGGCTCGCGCGGTATCTCCGCCTTTCTCATCGAGCGGGAGATGAAAGGCTTTTCCGTCGCGCAGAAGCTCGACAAGCTCGGCATGCGCGGCTCCAACACCGGCGAACTCGTCTTCGAGAACGTCGAGGTGCCGTTCGAGAACGTGCTCGGCGAGGAGAACAAGGGCGTCGAGGTGCTGATGTCGGGCCTCGACTACGAGCGCACGGTGCTGGCCGGCGGGCCGCTCGGCATCATGGCCGCCTGCCTCGACGTCGCCGTCCCCTATGTGCAGCAACGTCGCCAGTTCGGTCAGGCGATCGGCGATTTCCAACTGGTGCAGGGCAAGCTCGCCGACATGTACGTGACCGCGAATGCCGCGCGCGCCTACGTCTATGCCGTCGCCGCCGCCTGCGACCGCGGCGAGACCACCCGCAAGGACGCGGCCGGCTGCATCCTGTTCGCCGCCGAGAAGGCGACGCAGATGGCGCTGGATGCCATCCAGCTGCTCGGCGGCAACGGCTACATCAACGACTATCCCACGGGCCGCCTGTTGCGCGACGCCAAGCTCTACGAGATCGGCGCGGGCACGAGCGAGATACGGCGCTGGCTGATCGGACGGGAGATGATGGCGGAGGGGTGACAATTTGGCAGGTTGTGAAAATTTTGCCATTTTTAACCAGACATGCCATATTGTGGAGATTGTGACAGAAGATGGTCCCATGCCCTCCAGGAAAGGCCTCGCAGAAGAGCCTCAATCCTTCGACGACGACACCAGCGAACTTTCTTCGGTCGGCCACATGCGGCTGAAGATCGACTCCGCTGGACGTATCGTCATCCCCGCCGAAATGCGCGCAGCGATGATGGTCAGGCCGGGAGATATGGTGACGGCCGAGGTCGTGGACGGCGAGTTTCACCTCGTCTCGCCCGAGGTGGCGCTGAAGCAGGTGCGGGCTTTCGCGCGCAAGTGGAAGGCGGAGCACCCCGACGAAAGCGTCGTGGACGAATTGATCGCCGACCGGCGAGAAGAAGCACGGCGTGAACTTGAAGAAGCAAACACCTGGCGCAAAGCGCACGGTCTGCCGCCACTCGAATGACACCTCTCATTCTCGATTCATCCGCGATCATGGCGATCGTGCTTGACGAGCGCGGGAGCGATGTCGCGGCCGGACTGGCTCCGGGCGCTAGGCTGAGCAGCGTCAATCTCGCCGAGATCATAACGAAGTGCATTGAAAAGGCCGTGCCACCTGAAATTGCGACAACCTATATTCGACAGGGCCATATCGAAATCGTCGATTTCGATGCCGATCTGGCAATTCTGTCAGGCAATCTGTTCAAGCAGGCGAAGAAAGGCGTCCTTTCGCTGGGCGACCGTGCCTGTCTCGCCACGGCCATCAGATTGAAGGGTACCGCCGTCACCGCAGACCGCATCTGGGCCGAACTCGACCTGCCCTGTAAGGTCGAACTGATCCGCTGATTTCGGAGATTTCATGCCCGCCCTCGCCTCCTCCGTCTCCGCCGCCTCCGAAACCTTCCGCGCCAATGCGCAAAGGATGCGCGATCTCGTCGCCGACATTTCCGAGAAGGCCGAGACCATCCAGCGGGGCGGTTCGGAGGAAGCGCGCCAGCGGCATGTCTCGCGCGGCAAGCTGCTTCCCCGCGAGCGGCTGGCGCAACTGCTCGACACCGGCTCGCCCTTCCTGGAGATCGGCCAGTTCGCGGCCTGGGACATGTATGGCGGCGACATCGCCTCGGCAGGCATGATCGCCGGGATCGGTCGGATCGAGGGCCAGGAGGTGATGGTCGTCGTCAACGACGCCACGGTGAAGGGCGGCACCTATTATCCGCTGACCGTGAAGAAGCATCTGCGCGCGCAGGAAATCGCGGCCCAGAACAACCTGCCCTGCATCTACCTGGTCGATTCAGGCGGCGCCAATTTGCCGAACCAGGACGAAGTGTTCCCGGACCGCGAGCATTTCGGGCGCATCTTCTACAACCAGGCGAACATGAGCGCGGCGGGCATTCCGCAGATCGCCTGCGTGATGGGCTCCTGCACGGCTGGCGGCGCCTATGTGCCGGCGATGGCCGACGAATCCATCATGGTGAGGAAGCAGGCCACCATCTTCCTCGGCGGTCCGCCGCTGGTGAAGGCGGCGACCGGTGAGGTCGTGACGGCGGAGGAACTGGGTGGCGCCGACCTCCACACCCGCGAAAGCGGCGTGGCGGACCATCTGGCGGTGGACGATGCGCACGCATTGGCGATCGTTCGGCGCATCGTCAAGAACCTGAATCGGAACAAGGCGGTAAGCCCTGCCCTGCAGAAACCGAGTCAACCGCTTTACGCGGCGGACGAGATCTACGGCATCGTACCGACGGACCTGCGCCAGCCCTACGACGTGCGCGAGGTGATCGCCCGCATCGTCGACGGTTCGGAACTGGACGAATTCAAGGCTAATTACGGCACCACGCTGGTCACCGGCTTCGCCCATCTCTACGGCATGCCGGTCGGCATCATCGCCAACAACGGCGTGCTGTTTTCAGAGTCGGCGTTGAAGGGCGCGCACTTCATCGAACTGTGCTGCCAGCGCAAAATCCCGCTGGTCTTCCTGCAGAACATCACCGGCTTCATGGTCGGCAGGAAATACGAGGCGGGCGGCATCGCCAAGGACGGCGCCAAGCTGGTGACGGCGGTGGCGACCGCGCAGGTGCCGAAGGTGACGATGATCATCGGCGGCTCGTTCGGCGCCGGCAATTACGGCATGTGCGGCCGCGCCTATTCGCCCCGCTTCCTGTGGATGTGGCCGAACGCACGTATCTCGGTGATGGGCGGCGAGCAGGCGGCGATGGTTCTGGCGCTGGTCAAGCGCGACGGCATCGAGCGCAAGGGCGGCCGCTGGAGCGCGGAGGAAGAGGCCGAATTCAAACGCCCGACGCTGGAGAAATACGAACACGAGGGCCATCCGCTCTATTCCTCGGCGCGGCTGTGGGACGACGGCATCATCGATCCAGCCAAAAGCCGCGAGGTGCTGGCGCTGTCGCTGAGCGCGGCGCTGAATGCGGGGATAGCGGAGACAAGGTTCGGGGTGTTCCGGATGTGAGGGAAGTCGAATGACTTTCGGGGTTTTCATCCATCGCTCAGATTCGATCTACAGCGACATTCCGGCTGAAAGCTATCAATTTCCGCCGCAATATCTCGGGCGGGTTCAGGCCTGCATTGGAGACTGGATCGTCTATCTCGAACCAAGCAAGGTGCCGCAAACACGCGGCTACTTTGCGGTGGCAAAAATCCAGCAAGTCATTCCAGATCCGGGCACGGCTGGCATGTATCGGGCTATCGTCGAGGCCGGAACTTATCTCGAATTTGCTGATCCCGTTCCGTTTACGGGCCTTGCTGGCCCTATCGAAAGCGGCCTTTTGAACGACGAAGGTCGAATTTCAGGGCGCGCGCAATCAGCGGTTCGGCCGCTTTCGCCAGCCGACTTCCGCCGGATTGTCGAAGCCGGATTGGACGAGCACGAAGCCTTGCTCCCGCGCATCGGCGATGCCGCTTCCAACGGATTTGAGGACGAGCAGGCGCCTTTCGTCTATGAGCAGGAACGTGTCCGGGTCGAGCGCCTCGTCTCGCGCGTCATGCGCGACCGCGTGTTCCGAAGCCTCGTGCTCAATGCCTACGACCAGCGCTGCGCGATCACCGGACTCAAGCTGATCAATGGCGGTGGACGCGCCGAAGTTGAAGCCGCCCATATTCGTCCAGTCGAGGCCAACGGACCAGACAGCTTGCGTAACGGGATCGCACTGTCTGGCACTGCGCACTGGATGTTCGACCGAGGCATGATCAGCCTTGCCGATGATCTGACCATACTGGTGTCGCGGCAGGTCAACGACCAGGAAGGAGTGCGGGCGATGGTCAATCGCAGCGGGCTCGCGATCGTGCCTGAACGCGCAGCGCAGCGCCCTCACCCCCAGTTCCTAAAATGGCACCGCGACAACTGCTTCAAGCAGTAGCAAGGGCCAACAGCGCTATCCACCCCTACCCCATCGGACTGCGCCGCATCGCGCCCAGCACCAGTAGCGGCAGGAGCGTGGTCAGTACGATGGCGATGAAGGCCATCGCCATGCCGAGGCCGATCGAGCCCTGGTCGAACTGCCGCCAGATGAAGGTCGCCACCGTCTGCACGCCGACCGGCGCGACGAGGATGGAGGCGACCAGCTCGCGCGAGGCAACGGCAAATACAAGCAGCATGGAGGAGATCACGCTCGGCGCGATCAGCGGCAGGAGGATGCGGCGCAACGCCGTGATGCCGGACGCGCCGCAGACCCGCGCAGCGGCTTCCAGGCTGTCGCCGATCTGGAGAAGCGCTGCGTTGGTGTAGCGCACCGGATGCGGCAGCAGGATGCAGCAATAGGCGAGCAGCAGGATGAGCGTGGTGTTGTAGGGCGTCACCGGCAGGAAAGGCTGGTTCCAGGCCAGGATCAGCCCCACCGCCACGACGATGCCCGGCAGTGCGTTCGGCAGCATGGCGAGCACGTCGATGGTGCGCCGGCCGCGCGTTCCGGTCTTGACGACGACATAGGAAACCAGCGCGCCGAGCAGGCCCGCGATCAGCGCGGTCGCCACTCCGAGCGACAGGCTGGTGCCGAGCGCCCTGAGGCCGCCGGCGGAATCATTGAGGATCGCGGCGAAATTCTGCAAGCCGAGATTGCCGGCAACCAGGCCGCCCGAAATGGTCTTCTGCATCGCCGTTGCCAGCACGGCGAACAAGGGAACGCCGGTGGCCAGACTCGCGACTGCCGCGAACAGCGCCAGCACCGGCACGGTAAGGCGGCCGAGCGGGCGCTTGTCCCTGGCTGACGGGCGGCCGCCGGTGGTCTCGAAGGAACGCCCGGCCAGCACCCGCCGCTGCACGAGGAAGGCGAGGAAGGACAGAAGCACGAGCAGGAGCGAGATGACGGCCGCGCCCGGCAGGTCGATCGGCCAGTCGGAAATCCTGAGGTCGATGCCGCTCACCAGCACCTCGAAGCCGGCACGCCGTCCGAGCGCGGCAGGCGTGCCGTATTCCTCGATCGCCATCGCGAAGACGAGCAGCAGGCTCGCCGCCAAGCCGGGCGTCGCCAGCGGCAGGGTGACGCGCCAGAAAGCACGCACTGGCGAGGCGCCGAACACCCGCGCCACGTCGGAATAGCGCGCGCCCACCGCCTCGACGGTGCGCGAGACGGAGAAATAGACCACCGGGAAAGTATTGAGCGCCATCACCAGCGTCATGCCGCCGAGCGAAAACAGGAAGGACGACAGGTTGAAACCGGCAAGCTGCTGGAGATAGCCGTTCGGCTGCAGCGTCATGATCCAGCCCAGCGTCGCGATATAGGGCGGGATCATGAAGGGGACGAGGAAGAGCACGTCCCAGACAGGCGCGAAGGGAATGCGGAACAGCGCCCGTGCGACACCGAGGGGAACGGCAAGAACCGCCGCGAGCGCGACGACCGCCAGACCGAGCAGCACGGTGTTGACGGTCATGCCGACGAGATCGCGGCTGGCCAGCGTCTCGACCAATGGCGCGAAGGGTGTTGCGAACGAACCCGAACCGAGCCCCGGAAAGAGCGCTTGCAGGACGATGAAGAGAAAGGGAACGGCGACGAGCAGCACGAGCCCGGCGCCGGCGGTCCACACCGCCGGCCGCGCGCCGCCCAAGCCGGACGCCGTCATTTCGCTTACTTGAAGATATCGGCCATCTGGCCGAGGATCTCCTTGCGCTTGCCGTACACTTCTGCGGTGTCGTATTTCAGCAGCTTGAGATCGCCGATCAGCGGGCGGTTGGCGGGAACGTCGGTGCGGGCCGGCATCAGCATCTGGTCGGCCACCATCTTCTGCCCTTCATCGGACAGCATGTAGTCCACGAATTTTTTGGCGTCGTCCTGGTTCTTCGACCATTTCATGATCATGATCGGACGCGGCGCGACGACCGTGCCGGACTCGGGGAAAATCACGTCGATCGTCTCGCCCTTTTTCTTCGCGTTCAGCGCAATGTAGTCGACCGCGCCGAACACGGCGGCCTTGGCGCCCTGAAGCACCGGGTTCAGCGCGTCGGCGTTGGCGCCGGCGATGACCGCGCCGTTGGCCTTCAGTTCCTTGAACAGCTTCCAGTCGTCCTGCGCGGCTAGCGCCGCCGTCAGTTCGAAGGACGAGCCGGACTTCGCGGGATCGGGGATGTTGACAAGGTCCTTGAATTCGGGCTTGGCCAGATCAGCCCAATCGGCCGGCTTCGGCGTGCCGCTTTTGGTGTTCCAGACGATGCCGAGGCCGGAAACGCCCTGTGCGACGGCCGTATCGGTCTTGAGGAAATCCGGCACCTTGGCGGCGTTTGGGCTGGTATAGGGAACCAGCCAGCCGCGCTTGGCGAAATCGCTGGCCGTGTCCCACGAAGCCGAAATGACGACGTCGACGACCGGGTTGGACGCCTCGGCCTCGATGCGGGCCATGACCTTGCCGGTGGTGGCCTGAAACACGTTGACCTTGACACCGGTCTTTTCGGTGAAGCCGGCCGACAGTTTGTCGATGAGTTTCTGTGGCCCGGCGGTGTAGACGGTGACGTCGGCGAGCGCCGAGGAGGCGAAAAGACTTCCCGCTGCGAGCAGCGTCGCGGCGAGGACCGATTTCAAGGCAATGGACATATCCCTATCCCTCTGATTGGACGTGATTGATCGGCTCCGCCGGAAACCAGCGGAGATGGCTGGGCTCCAGGGCGAGCCCAATTCGTTCGCCCGCATGGGCGCGCGTATCGCTTGCAACCTGGACGGTGATGCCATCTCCCGGCTGCCCCAGCGCTACGGTCAGCGCATAGCCCTCGCCGCGGAACAGCGATTGCACGATGACGCCTTCCATCACCGCCTCGCTGTCGCCGGACGGCCGCAGGGCCTTGCGGGAAAGCAGGATTTTCGCTTTCCCGGCAGGACAAGGCGCATCGGGCGGTGCCGGTATCGAAATGCCGGTCTTCTCCAGCCGCCATGCGCCATCCGCGAACACCGCGTCGGCAACCGCACCGAGCTTGAGGAATTCCGCCACTTCCGAGGAAGCGGGCCTATCCACAAGCGTCTCCGGCGATGCGAGCTGCGCGATTTCGCCCTTGCGCATCACCGCCACCTCGTCGGCGAGGGTGAAGGCCTCGCCGTGGTCATGCGTGACGTAGATCGCCGTCAGGCCGAGACCGGAGACGAGTTGCGCGATCTCGCCGACCAACAGCTCGCGCAACTCGCGGTCGAGATTGGACAGCGGCTCGTCGAACAGGACGATGCGGGGCGCGGCGACGATGGCGCGGGCGATGGCGACGCGCTGCTGTTGCCCGCCTGAAAGGTCAGCCGGCCTGCGCTCGGCCATGCCGTCCAATCCCACCCGGGCCAGTGCCTCCATGACCATGCGGTTTCGCTCCGGCTTCGAGACCCGGCGCATCTCGAGCGGAAAGCCGACATTGGCCGCCACGCTCATGTGCGGCCAGAGCGCGTAATCCTGGAAGACCATGCCAAGCGCCCGCCGTTCCGGCGGAACGAACGCGCCGGTCGCGGCATCCGCCACTTTGCGGCCGTCGATGCTGACGGCGCCACAGGTGGGCGCCAGCAAGCCCGCCAACAGCCGCAGCAGCGTGGTCTTGCCGCAGCCGGACGGTCCGAGCAGCGCCAGCGTCCTGCCGCGCTCCAGCGACAGGTCTATGCCTCGCAGCACCGGCGTTTCGCCGTAGCGCTGCTCCAGCGCCTCAACGGCGATGGCGCTGGCCTGCAACGGCTTGTCTGGAGAAAGCATCGAACGGATTTCTGCTGGTGGCCGGCCGATCCGGCATTGAAAGAAAGGCCGGCGCCCCTCGCCGACCCGCTTGCACGGCAGTAGAGACCGCAGATGACAGGAATATTACAATTCGATGAGACGGCTACGGATCGTCGGGCGCGGCCCGCCGACGCCCTATCGACGCGAATCGACGGTTGATGCTATCTGCGGTTGATCGACGGAGGACGCAATGAACGAGACACCGCCCGGCGCCGAGCCGCTCCACCATCACATCAGGCCGATGCGCGGGCGCGATCCGCATGAGGCGCATCGCACGGCGACGCCGCTGGAGCTTCTGTTCGACCTCACCTTCGTCACCGCCTTCGGGGTGGCGGCCTCGCAGTTCGCGCACCTTCTGGCGGAAGGCCATGTCGGCGCCGCGCTGATCGGCTTCGCCTTCGCCAGCTTCGCGATCTGCTGGGCGTGGATCAACTTCTCATGGTTCGCATCGGCCTACGACACCGACGACTGGGTCTTCCGCCTCGCGACCATGATGCAGATGATCGGCGTGCTGGTGCTGGCGATCGGGCTGCCGCGCATGTTCGCCTCGCTCGACCATGGCGGGCATGTCGATAATTCGATCATGGTGCTGGGATATGTGGTCATGCGCGTGGCCATGGTGTTCCAATGGCTGCGCGCGGCAAGGCAGGACAAGCAGCGCCGGCGCGCCTGCCTGACCTATGCCATCGCCATCTCGATCGCGCAGGTCGGCTGGATCATGCAGATCCTGTTCGACTGGCCGCTGGGAACCACCATCGTGCTGGTCGTCGTCCTGGGCCTGATCGAGCTGGCCGGGCCGGTGCTTGCTGAAAACAAGGACGGCGGCACCCCCTGGCATGCGCACCACATCGTGGAGCGCAACAGCCTGTTCGCCATCATCGCGCTCGGCGAAGGCGTCGTCGGCACGGTGGCGTCGCTGTCCGCAGTCGTCGACGAACAGGGCTGGACGGTGGACGCCGGCCTTGTGGGCGTCGCCGGCATGGGCCTCACCTTCGGCATCTGGTGGGTCTATTACATGCTGCCCTCGGCGCAGGTGCTGCACGCCCATCGCGAACGGTGCTTCGTGTGGGGTTACGGCCAGATGGTGGTTGTGGCCGCCATCGTCGCCATCGGCGCCGGACTGCACGTCGCGGCCTATTTCATCGAGCACAAAGCGCATATCGGCGAATTGGCGGCGGTGCTTGCCGTCGCCGTTCCCGTCGGAGTTTTCCTCCTCGCGATCTACGCGCTCTACGCCTATCTGGTGCGCGGTTTCGACCCGCTTCACAAATGGCTGCTCATGGGAACGCTGGCGGTGGTGCTGACAGCCGTCGCCGCGGCAATGGCGGAGGTGGACATGGCGATATGCCTCGTCGTCCTCATGCTCGCCCCGATGGTCACGGTCGTCGGCTACGAGATATGGGGTCACCGGCATCAGGCACAGGCGCTTTCGTCGGACCAAGGCCCGACGCTGCACTGAGCGCCGGGCCGAGCACCCCATCGATCCGGTCAACCGCCTTTGGTGCCAATCGCGTCGAGCTCGGCGACGGCATCCGCCGGCAATTCCAGTTCCGCCGCGGCGAGATTCTCGCGCAGATGCGCGCGCGACGACGTTCCGGGAATGAGCAGGATATTGGGCGAGCGCCGCAGCAGCCACGCGAGCGCAACCTGCATGGGCGTCGCGCCGAGCCTCGCCGCGACGCCGTTCAGCGTCTCCGATTGCAACGGGCTGAAGCCGCCGAGCGGGAAGAACGGCACGTAGGCGATGCCGTCGCGGGCGAGTTCATCGATCAGGGCGTCGTCGTTGCGATGAGCGATATTGTACTGGTTCTGGACGCAGACGATGTCGACCATCGCCCGCGCCTCGGCGATCTGCGCCGGCGTGACGTTGCTCAAGCCGATATGGCGCACGAGACCTTCCCGCTGCAGGTCGGCAACCACGGAAAGCGGCTCTTCGATCGAGCCTTCAGCGGGACCATGCGTGTCGAACATGATGCGCAGGTTGACGACCTCCATCGCGTCGAGGCCGAGATTGCGAAGGTTGTCTTCGACCGCGCTGCGCAGTTCCGCCGGCGCATAGGCGGGCAGCCATTCCGCCTGATCGTTGCGGCGGGCGCCGATCTTGGTGACGATGGCGAGATTGCCGGGATAGGGATGCAGCGCTTCGCGGATGATCCGGTTGGTGACGTGCGGGCCGTAGAAATCGCTGGTGTCGATATGATCGACGCCGCTTTCCACCGCCTCGCGCAAGACGGCGAGCGCCTCGTCGTGGTTCTTCGGCGGGCCGAACACGCCCGGTCCCGCAAGCTGCATGGCGCCGTAGCCGAGCCTCCTCACGGTTCGATCGCCAAGTCTGTAGGTGCCGGACTTTTCAATGTTGGTCATGAATGCCTCCTTCAGCGGATGGCCGACAAATAGCGCTTGCGCTGGCGTTCGATAAGAATGCACAATCTGAACAGGTTGTGCGGAAATCAGGACAATGAATGCGGATCTTGCCGACCTGAATGCTTTCGTCGCGGTGGCGCGAGCCGGCGGCTTTCGCGACGCCGCACGCCGGAGCGGCCGCAGCGCGTCGGCGCTGAGCGATGCGGTACGCCGGCTGGAATCGCAGCTCGGAGTGCGGCTGCTCAACCGCACGACCCGCTCCGTCATGCCGACCGAGGCCGGCCGGCGCCTGCTGGAAAGGCTGACGCCGGCGCTGTCCGAGGTCGAATCCGCGCTCGACGTCGTCAACACCTTCCGTGACCGGCCTGCGGGCACGCTGAAGCTCAACGTGCCGATCAGCGTCGCCCGGCTGGTGCTGCCCTCGATCGTGCCGCCCTTTCTCGAAGCCTATCCCGACATCCGGCTGGAGGTGGTGGCGGAGGAAAGCTTCGTCGATCTTCTCGCCGCCGGCTGCGACGCCGGTATCCGCTACGACGAACGGCTGGAGCAGGACATGATCGCCGTGCCGATCGGCCCGCGCACGCAACGCTTCGCGGTCGCTGCCGCGCCAGCCTATCTCGACCGCCACGGCCGCCCGCTGCACCCGCGCGACCTGCTCTCGCACGCCTGCCTGCGCGGCCGCTTTCCTTCCGGGGCGCTGGCGACATGGGAGTTCGAGCGCGACGGCGAGACGGTGACGGTCGATCCGACCGGCCCGCTGATCGTGGGACTGGGCGGCGCGGCCGAGCTTTCCGTGGACGCCGCCGTGGGCGGGATCGGTATCGTGACACTGTTCGAGGACTGGCTGCTCCCCTTTTTCGAGCGCGGCGACCTGGAGCCGGTGCTGGAAGACTGGTGGCCGCGCTTCTCCGGTCCGTTCCTCTACTATCCCGGCCGCCGGCTGGTCCCCGCACCGCTCAGGGCCTTCGTTGATTTCGTGAAAGAGAACAACCGATATCCAGGAGACCTTTCTTGACTGTCTCTCGTTTGCGATACATATCATGCGTCATGAACGCACGTACCTCCATGCTCCATGTCCGTGTCGACGAGGACACCAAGGAACAGGCTGCCATCGCGCTTGAAGCGATGGGGCTGTCCATGTCCGACGCCGTCCGGCTCTTTCTCAAGCGCGTCGTCGCCGACCAGGCTTTTCCGCTGGAACTCAAGGTGCCGAACGCGGCCACCCGGACGGCAATGGCGGAAGCGGACGAGATTGCAGCAAAAGGCAAGGCGCGATTTGGGTCCGCCGACAATGTGATGGCCGACCTTGAAAAGGCCGCGGGAAAGTAAGCGCGCGGCGCAACCGCGCCGCTCGGACTACACCAGGCAATTTCTCAAGGATTGGGAGCGGCTTTCGCGCGCCGGACGGCACGACATGAACCGTTTGAAGCAGGTCATGCTGCTGTTGATCGCCAATGACGGGCCGCTTGGACCGGAATGGAGCGATCACCCGCTGAAAGGCGACTGGGCCGGCCATCGCGAGTGCCATGTCGGGGGCGACTTTCTTCTCGCCTACAAGATCGACGACGAAGGCAGGTCGGGACAGGTCATTTTCGTTCGTGCCGGCACGCATGCGGAACTGTTCGCGGAATGACCGGTTTCCCCAAACCTTGCACCCTGTCCCATCCGGCATACCTATAGAAGCGAATCCATTTTTCCGGCGCCTCCCGCCGGATCTGTCATCGGGAGCACGACAGAATGCCCATCGCCCCCATCCGTCATTCACTCGTTTCGCTGCGGGCCATCGTGCCGGACGACGCCTTCACCGCCTCCGCTCTGGGAACGGAGCGGGAAGGATCCGGCGTCGTCATCCGTGAGAGCGGGCTGGTACTGACCATCGGCTATCTCATCACCGAAGCCGAGGAAGTCTGGCTGACCCGGCACGACGGGCGTGTGGTCGCCGCGCATCCGCTGGCCTACGACCAGGAGACGGGCTTCGGCCTCGTTCAAGCACTGGGCGACCTGGGGCTGCCGGCCCTGCCCTTCGGCGATTCCCAAGCGGCGCGGGTCGGCGATCCGATCATGCTGATCGACGGCGGCGGTCACGCGGTCGAGGGCAAGATCGCCGCGCGGCAGGAATTCGCCGGCTACTGGGAGTACCTGCTGGACGATGCCATTTTTACCAGTCCGGCGCATCCGTCCTGGGGCGGTGCCGCACTGGTCGACGCGCAGGGCACACTGCTCGGCATCGGGTCGCTCAGGCTCCAGATGGCGAGCGGCGGCGACGTCGCCGATATCAACATGGTGGTGCCGATCGACCTCATCGAACCGATCTTCGACGACCTGATCAAGCGCGGCGCGGTGAAAAAGCAGCCGCGCCCCTGGCTCGGTGCGTTCTCGGCCGAACACAACGGCAAGGTGGTCGTCATGAGCGTCGCCGACAACGGCCCGGCCGAAAAAGCGGGCCTGCAACCGGGTGACGTGATCTCCGACATTCGCGACCAGGAAGTGCGCGGGCTTGCTGATTTCTACCGCACATTGTGGTCGAGCGGGCCGGCCGGCGTCGAACTGCCGCTGCGCGTGGTGCGCGACGGCCGCGAGGCATGGCTGCGGGTGAAATCCGCCGACCGCGACGCCCTGTTGAAGAAACCGCAGATGCAGTGAGGCCTTTCTCCCCCGACCGAGGGGAGATAAAAGGCTTCCATGTTCTCGAAAATCCTCATCGCCAATCGCGGCGAGATCGCCTGTCGTATCATCCGTACCGCGCGAAGGATGGGCGTGCGCACGGTGGCGGTCTATTCCGACGCCGACGCGCGTGCCCTGCATGTCGAGATGGCGGACGAGGCGGTGCGCATCGGTCCGTCGCCAGTGGGCGAGAGCTATCTGGTTGCGGAGAACATCATCGAGGCCGCGCGGATGCGCGGTGCCGAGGCCATCCACCCTGGTTATGGCTTCCTGTCGGAAAATCCGGATTTCGTCGACCGGGTCGTAGCCGCCGGGCTGACCTTCATCGGCCCGTCCGCCGCCTCCATTCGCGCCATGGGCCTGAAGGACGCAGCTAAGCGCCTCATGGAAAAAGCCGGTGTACCGGTCGTGCCGGGATACCACGGCGAGGCCCAAGAGATCGTCGTGCTCGCCTCCAAGGCGCGCGAGATCGGCTATCCGGTGCTTATCAAGGCGCGCGCCGGCGGCGGCGGCAAGGGCATGCGCCGCGTCGATCATCCCGACGATTTCGCCGAAGCGCTGTCGGCCGCGCGGCGCGAAGCCAAGGCCGCCTTCGGCGACGATCGCGTGCTGGTGGAGAAATATGTCGAGAAGCCCCGCCACATCGAGGTCCAGGTGTTCGGCGACAATTTCGGCAACGCCGTGCACCTGTTCGAGCGGGACTGCTCGGCGCAGCGCCGCCATCAGAAGGTGATCGAGGAAGCGCCCGCTCCCGGCATGACGACCGAGATGCGCCAAGCCATGACCGACGCGGCCGTGACCGCTGCGCAGACCATCGCCTATTCCGGCGCCGGCACGATCGAGTTCATCGTCGACGCCTCGGCGGGGCTGCGCCCTGACCGCTTCTGGTTCATGGAAATGAACACGCGACTGCAGGTCGAGCATCCGGTGACGGAGATGATCACCGGTGTCGATCTCGTGGAATGGCAGTTGCGGGTTGCGGCCGGCGAGAAATTGCCGGCTATACAGGACGACATCAAGCTAGACGGCCATGCCTTCGAGGCCCGCCTTTACGCCGAAGATCCGGCAAAAGGCTTCCTGCCGGCGATCGGCACGCTCCATCACGTGCGCTTTCCCGAGACCGCGCCGCCGGAAACGGACATGCGTATCGAGACTGGCGTGCGCCAGGGCGACGCGATTTCGCCCTGGTACGATCCGATGATCGCCAAGCTGGTGGTACATGGGCACGACCGGGCGTCGGCGCTGGCGGGGCTGCGCGCGCTGCTGGCCGGGACCGAGGTCGCTGGCTCGACGGTCAACACCGCCTTCCTCGATGCGCTTGCAGCCGATCCCGAATTCGCCGCCGGCGATGTCGATACCGACCTGATCGGAAGAAAGCAGGAAAGCCTGACCGATGCGCTGGCGCCGGATGCAGGAATTGTCGCGACGGCGGTGCTGTCCGCGGCTGGTGTCGACGACAGGCCGTCGGCGGACGATCCGTGGTCAGCGCTCGCGGGATATGCGCATTTCCACGCCGCGCAAAAGCGGATATCGCTTCGCTCAGGCGACCAGGAGACCACGGCAAGCATCGGCTTCAAAGATGGCCATGCCGTGGTCACGCTGCCCGGAGGCGAGACGGTCTCCCCGCCAGATCATCCCCGGCTCGCGCGTTGGCCGGGCCATGTCACCGTCTTCAGCGGAGCCGTGAGCCACACCTTCGCTGTGCCCGACCCGCTTGCGCAGGCCGAAGACGCCAGCACCGGCACGGGTTCGCTGCGGGCGCCGATGCCGGGCCTGGTCAAGCTGGTGAGGGCCGCCAAGGGCGAGGCCGTAACGAAAGGCCAGCCACTTCTCGTTCTGGAAGCCATGAAGATGGAGCACGTCATCGCGGCACCGCATGACGGCCTGATCGCCGACATCGCAGACGAAGGCGCCCAGGTCACCGATGGCGCGGTGCTGGTGCGGTTTTCCGAACAGGCCTGAGGACGGGAATCAGAGCTTTCAGCACGATGGGCGCGAGGCCGCAAACGCGGCATGATCTTGCGAATTGTACGGAAATCCCGTATATCACCGCCTGATGAAAGACAGGTTCGATCCTGCCAAGGACGCGGCCAACCTTCGCAAGCATAAAGTGCCGCTGGCCTTCGGTGATCGGATTTTCGAAGACGGCAACCATCTCGTTATCCCGTCGATCCGCGAAATCGATGGCGAAGAGCGGTTCAAGGTGGTCGGGATCGTAGAAGAAAAGCTGTTCACCGGCGTTTTCGTCTGGCGAGGTCAATTGCCTCGCTTCATCTCGGTCAGAAGGAGCAATAAAGGTGAAGAACGAACATATCGCGCTGACGTCTGACCCGACCGACGTTGAAGATTTCGATGTAACGATTGAGGCCCTTGACCGGGCCCAGCGCGCTCGCCTGATCCGCAAGACGCGAACCGGCCTCGGTTTGTCCCAGTCCGAATTCGCCCGTCGCTTCCGGGTTCCGGTCGGCACGTTGCGGGACTGGGAACAGGCGCGCGCCACCGCGCCGGATTTTGCCGTCGCTTACGTTCGCGTCATCGGCCGTCATCCGGACATGGTCGCCAAGTCGGTGGCGTAGTCCCACCGCTGACGAGACAAGCCAAACCGACAAACCGGGTTGCTACGATTAAAAAGGCCGGGTTCACCCCGGCCTGTTTCATTTCCCGATCTATCGCATAACGATCAGGGCTGGATCGGTGCGTATTTGCCGTCGTGCCACTGGTTGATGTCGTAGCTGGCGTTCTTCATATCGCCCTTCTCGTCGAAGACGACGTCGCCAACCACCGTGTGGATCGGCTCGCCGTTCTTCAGCGCCTCGGCCACCTTTGCCGGGTCTTCGCTATTCGCGCGCTCGATGCCCTGCGCGAAGGCCTGGATCACCGCATAGGAGAACAGCGTGAAGCCTTCCGGCTGGAATCCGCCGGCCTTGATCTTCTCCACCGCCTCCTTGGCCTCCGGCTTGGCCTGCGGGTCGGACGGGAACACGAACATCGTCCCCTCGCCCGCCGGCCCGGCGACCTGCCAGAATTCCGGCGAGGCGATGGAGTCGGGCATGATGAGCTGGAACTTGAAGCCCTGCTCGGCGGCCTGGCGCAGGATCAGGCCGGCCTCGGGGTGGTAGCCGCCGAAATAGACCACGTCGGCCTTCATTTCCTTCAGCTTGGTGACAAGCGCCGAATAGTCCTTTTCGCCTGCATTGATGCTTTCGTTGAGGACTTCCTTGAGGCCGTTCTCGTTCATCGTCTTGCGGACGGCGTCGGCGACGCCCTGGCCGTAGGCGCTCTTGTCATCGAGAATGACGACGTTCTTGCCGGCATATTTCTTGGCAATCCACGGGCCGATGAAGGCGCCCTGCTGATCGTCGCGCGTGTAAAGACGCATGATCGTGGTCCAGCCCTTGGCCGCGGCGTCGTCGGTCATGACGGGGTTGGACGAGGCCGGGCTCATCATCAGCGCGCCGCCTTCGGCATAGACGGCGGAGGCCGGAATGCTCGAACCGGAACAGGCGTGGCCGTCGATGAACATGACGCCGTTACCGAGGATGCGGTTGGCGATCGACACGGCCTGCTTCGGATCGCACTGATCGTCCTCGATGTCGAGCTTGACCTGCTTGCCCATGACGCCGCCCTTGGCGTTGATGGCGTCCGCGGCGGCCTGCGCGCCTTGCTTGAACTGGTCGCCGATGGTCGCGAGCTGGCCCGTCATCGGCCCCGCGACGGCGAACGTGATGTCGTCGGCCCGAGCCGCCTGGCCCCAGGCCATCATGCCGAGAAGCGCGGCACCCGCCAGGTATTTCGCAATTTTCATGAACAAGCCTCCCCAATGCTTGCGCCGCCGTCTGCGGCGCTGTTCCACCCACGCGGCAAGATTCCATCGCCTTGCCGCATTGTCTTGGCGCATCGATAGCACGCCATTGGTCCTGCAAGCTACAGCAACCGGCAGAAAGACGAAAGCCGCGCCGGCTCATTTCGGCCGGTCGCGGCTTTCGCGGAGGAACCTGCCCGATGCCCCCCGGCTTCAAGCAGGTTCCCGCCTTCCCTGTCGCCGCGCGGCTGGCCGTTGCACGGCTGCCGCGTCTGGTCTTTGGGCAGAGCCTTGTCTGCCCTGATTGCGCCTGAGACGCGCAACCCCGGCCGGTTGATTCCAGCCCTTTTCCCCCTCCGGGAGTATCCGGAAAGCGCCTTCGCCCTGCGGCACGCGCTCTTTAATGAACCGTCATCCACTCGCGTGCTTCGCGCAGCGC
The DNA here is from genome assembly GCF_040081975.1 of Mesorhizobium hunchu. Taxonomy (NCBI): domain Bacteria; kingdom Pseudomonadati; phylum Pseudomonadota; class Alphaproteobacteria; order Hyphomicrobiales; family Phyllobacteriaceae; genus Mesorhizobium; species Mesorhizobium hunchu. Next base: position 177,026 of record NZ_JBEBMG010000004.1, on the reverse strand, counting down.
CTTGGCGATCTCGACCTTCGACATCGTCACCGAAAGTTCCGAGCGAAGTTCTGCCGCCCGCAGCGAGCCTTTGATCGCGGCGATGTTGAACCATTTGTGGGCGGCGATGACATCGATCTCGCAGTCGCGACCGGTCGCGTACATCATGCCCAGTTCGAAGAGAATGTCGGCCTGCGCGGTGGCGCCCATGGCGCCGACACCAGCTTCAAGCATCTCGAAACGTGCCATTTTGCAATCCCCTGTTCAGGTCCCTGTTGTCTCCCGAGAGCCCCGTCATTGTCCCCTGGCGGGCTGCTCTTGCGATGCTTTCGAGAATGCCGGCGACGCTTGAATTGCGCGTTAAATGGCTTGCTTAATTTGGAGAAAACAAAGCTGAAACAGGAGGTAAACGGCACCAAGCGTTAAGGATAGAAATCCCGCGATTGCAGCGTTTCGCCTAAAATTCGAAGAAAATGCCGGTGTCGAAGCTCAACGATCCGGTAACCAAGGAAACAGGCGGCCCCTTCACCGCTTGCGGTCTTGTGCCCTTCCAGAACCGCTCCAAGGTCCGCAGGGACCAACGCGATTTCTTCTGCGGCACCGGCTTTCCCATCGGTCGACTGTGCGCTAGCTTACGTTTGCGTAAACGTCGCACCTGCCGCGACGCCGCCAAGGGAGGACACGACATGCTTCGCACGACAGGCCTGGCCCTCGCGGCCATCGCATTCATGGCCGGCCCCGCGTTGGCCGATCCGATCGAGGGCAACTGGAAGACCGCGTCAGGCTCGACGGCGGCAATTTCCGGCGGCGGAAGTTTCACGATCACACTGAAGTCCGGGAAGTTCGCCGGAAAGACGATCGGCTCGCTCAAGCCGTCCGGCAGCAACAAATATGCAGGCTCGATCACCGATCCCGAGACGGACAAGACCTATTCCGGGAAAGCCACGCTTTCAGGCACTTCCCTGAAGATGAGCGGTTGCGTGCTGGGCGGCCTGTTCTGCAAGAGCCAGACCTGGACGAAACTCTGAGAGACAATCCCCGTCCCCGGCCGGCGCGGCAGTAGAAGTGTACGCCGGTCGCCTGCCTGATGCGCCCCAATTGCGGAGCCTTCGCGGACGACGCACGGCATTCGATTAAACTGCCGTCAATCATTTTGAACCCTGCATGAACGGCGGCCTCAGGGGCAGTTCAGGCGAATTCCGGCATTTTGGCGTCATGAACATGGAGACGCCGAAATGCTCGCCCGCCGTTTCACCATCGTATGCCTGCTGATGATGCTGTTCGGCATGACCTTCGCCATCCTGGTGGCGGAGACCAGCCACGCTTCCCACCGCTGGGACGACGGCCGCGGCTGCGGCGTCTTTTGCTCCGCCCTCGGGCGCAATTGAGCGCCGGAAAGAAGCGACGACGATGACCCGCATCCACGCCGATCTGAGAACGATCCTGCGCCTGCTCCCGCGTACCGCCGTCATGCTTTTGCTGCTGGCCGCTCCCGTGCTTGCGGTTCCCAGCATCAATTCCGGCGGCGGCGCCACCATCGAGGCACCCGCCCTGCAGAAGACGGGCGCGGGCTTCGTGCTTCTGATGAGCCTGCGGCGCGGCTGACGACAAATGGATGGCGCCAGCGGCTGACGCCCCCTCCCAAGTGTCGCAATCCGCCCTTATAATGGGTCATGGAAAAGCGAATCTATCCCCAGGCCATCGAATCCGTCGTCATGCCGGAGCCGTATCACCGGCAAAGCTTCGACGACGCCCATGAAGCGGTCAAGGCGCTTCAGTTCCTCTATGACCGCAACACGCGCTTCCTGCGCGACTCGTTCGCGGCGCTTGCGGCTGGCGGCGACCTCAACAGGCGCTACCGCGCCTTCTATCCCGAAGTCGGCGTCACCACGACCTCGTTCACCCAGGTCGATTCACGGCAGGCCTACGGCCATATGCCGACCCCTGGCCACTTCTCCACCACGATCACGCGCCCCGACCTGTTCGAAGCCTATCTGACGGAACAGTTGCGGCTCATCATGCGCAATCACGGCGTTATGGTGACGGTGTCGGAATCGGAAACCCCGATCCCGCTCCACTTCGCCTTTCTCGAAGGCACCTATGTCGACGCCGCCGCGGCCGAGCGCATCAAGCGGCCGATCCGCGACCTGTTCGACGTGCCGGATCTCGATGGCACGGACGACCAGATCGCCAACGGCACGTTCGAAGTGGCTCTGGGCGAAGCGCGGCCGCTGGCGCCGTTCACCGCGCAGCGCATCGACTATTCGCTGCATAGGATGGCGCATTACACGGCGACCAGCCCGCAGCATTTCCAGAATTTCGTGCTGTTCACCAACTACCAGTTCTACATCGACGAGTTCTGCGCCCGCGCCCGCGCCCTGATGGCGGACGGAGGCGGCGGCTACGCCGCGTTCGTCGAACCGGGCAACCTCGTCACTCTGGCCGGCGACAGCGACCCCTCGGCGGGCGCCGCGCCGCCGCGCCTGCCGCAGATGCCGGCGTATCACCTCAAGAAGCCGAACCACGGCGGCATCACCATGGTCAATATCGGTGTCGGACCGTCCAACGCCAAGACGATCACCGACCATGTCGCGGTGCTGAGACCGCATGCCTGGGTGATGCTCGGCCACTGCGCCGGGCTGCGCAACACGCAGGCGCTGGGCGACTACGTGCTGGCCCATGCCTATGTGCGCGAGGACCACGTGCTGGACGACGACCTGCCGGTGTGGGTGCCGATCCCGCCGCTGGCCGAGATCCAGGTGGCGCTGCAGGAGGCGGTTGCCGAAGTGACTGGGCTTTCGGGCTACGACCTCAAGCGCATCATGCGCACCGGCACGGTCGCCACCATCGACAACCGCAACTGGGAACTGCGCGACCAGCGAGGCCCGGTGCAGCGGCTTTCGCAATCGCGCGCCATCGCGCTCGACATGGAATCGGCCACCATCGCCGCCAACGGTTTCCGCTTCCGCGTGCCCTACGGCACGCTGCTGTGCGTTTCCGACAAGCCGCTGCATGGCGAGTTGAAGCTGCCGGGCATGGCCAGCGAATTCTACAAGCGGCAGGTGGCGCAGCACCTCACCATCGGCATCAAGGCTATGGAGAAACTGGCGGAGATGCCGATGGAGAACCTGCACTCGCGCAAGCTACGCAGTTTCTCGGAGACGGCTTTCCAGTAGGCAGGTCCGGTCGGGCGCAAGGCGATCGACCGCTAGCACGGCACGCTACTGCCCGTTCACCAGACCGAGGATCAGGCGGTGCATGTTGCCACCTTCCCGGAACTCTTCCCGGTCGAAGTCGCGCCCCTGCTGGCGCTGTATCGCGGAGGCCGCCGCCAGACGTGCGGTTAGTTCCTGCCTGATCTTCCTGCAGGTCGGATCGTTCTGCGCGGTGAAGCCGACCGAAAAGCCTTCGATGGTCCTGACCATCTCCCTGATGCTTTCACCATGCACCTTCTCATGCGCGAGAACGCCGGCGGCGAACCTGTCCCAGCGGGCTTTGACGGCCGGCGCCAGTTTTCCGGAGGGCTTGGGCACGGTGTAGGTGATGGTGAGCCAGGGTCTGGCGGCGGCAAGTACGCAGGCATTGCCGCGCGGCTCGTATTTGCGCGACCATTTGAGATCGAAGGTGGTGTGGGCAATCGCCCGCGTCGGCCCGACCTTCGGCCCGCGCTCGCCGATCGACATATAGAGGTCGACGCCGCTGCTGCCGCTGATCGGATAGGTCACGATCTTCTCCGAGATCGTTCCCCCTGCATGCGCTGCCGCCATGGCACCGAGCAGAAAGGAGAGAGACGCGATCAAGCGCAGTTGACGTCCGTTCCGCATCGCCGCGATGGTCCTTTGCCTCTATCCGTTGTAAAAGCCCTCCTACCATCAATGGGCCGTATTTGTCCGCACAACGACACGCCATGAACCCGATCCTCCAAATCCTGCGATCGCCAGTCTCGCTTGCCTGCGCCGCCATGCTGGGCCTCGCCCTGATGCTGGCCTTCGGTCTTGCCGGTGCATGGTCGCCCTGGCTCGACGCCTTCGCACACTTCCGGGTCCATTTCGCCCTCGCCGCGGCTCTGCTGGCAATCGTATTGCTGGCGACGCGTTATCGGCTGCTGGCCGCCTCCGCGCTCCTGTTCGCCATCGCCTGCCTATGGACAGTGCCGGGCATGTCGGCGTGGCTGAGCCTTGGTTCGGTGCAGGCGGCTTTCCAGCCGCACAGCGGCGACCAGCCGACCTACCGGCTGCTGCAGATGAACCTGCGCTTCAACAATCCGACGCCGGAAAAGGTGCTTTCGCTGATCGGCAGCACGCGTCCCGACATCATCACCTTCGAGGAAGCCTCCCCCATGTGGCAGGACAAGCTGCAATCGCTTGCCCATGCCTATCCTTTCAGCATCTATTGCGGCAGCGTCTTCGGTTCGGCCATCCTGTCGCGGCGACCCCTCGCCGAAGGCACCGAAGCGGCCTGCCACACGGCGGGGACGCTGGCGACGGCGACGGTCGATCTCGGCGGCCGCCCGATCGACGTCGCCGCGATCCATATGGGCTGGCCATGGCCGCGCCAGCAGACGTGGCAGATCAGGTCGATCTCCGGGCCGCTGGGAAAGCTGGGCGCCACCGCCATCATGGCCGGCGACTGCAATGCCGCGCCGTGGAGCGGCGCCGTCCATCGCATCGCCGAGCACGGCGGACTGACCATCATGCCTTCGGTCGGGCCGACCTGGATGTGGCGGCGGCTGCCGGACGCGCTGCGTTTCGCCGGCCTGCCGATCGACCAGGTGTTCTCGAAGGGCGACGTCGTCATCCATTCGGCGCACAAGATGGCGCCGGCCGGCTCCGACCATCTGCCGATCCTGGTGGAGTTCTCGCTGCGACCGCAAGCGCCCAAGCCGGAGAACGAGGCCAGCAGCGCCACCGTCTCGGCCGATCCGGAGATGGCCGCCCTCGGCGGCTGAAGCAGTTCAGGGCTCCGCGATCAGGGCTTCGACCAGCTTTTCGACGTGGCCGCCAGGCCCGTGTTCCTTCCTGTCGTAAGCCTGCTGTTTCAACTCGTATTCGGCCTTGATCGCGTCGATGCGGCGATGCGCGGCGGCGCGCAGGCGGCGGCAGAACGGATCGTCGGACAGGCTCATGCCTGCGACCTTCCCGGCGGCATCGGCGACCATATCGATGGCGATCCTGCCATGCCCGCGTTCGTGCCGGCGCGTTCCCGCCAAGAAGACCTTCCATCGCTTCGCCAGCGCCGGCGTCAAGTCGCCGGCCTCAGGATAAGTATAGGTAAGGCGCAAGGTCGGCTCGGCCTGGACGATGCGGCAGGCACGGCCCGCCGTTTGCGTAACGAGATTCCAATCCACCGCATAAGTCGTCTGCGCGACCGAGCGGGTCATGAAACCCTGCATCGGGCCGGTGCGGCCCATCGCGCCGATCAGGTCTGCGCCGGTTTCCCCGGAGACCGCATAGGTTCTGGTCTTGAGCAGCACCGTGACGCCGGCATCGGCGGGCGAAGTGAGAACGCAGGCCGCGCCAGCAAGCAGGATCGACAGCCAAAGCCGCATGGTCACTCCGGAGCGAAGGACGGGCAAATCACGCCCGACCACGTCGTTTCAATGCATGAGCGCCCGACATCTGTCCGCCGCCACATGCGCCTACATATTCTGGTAGACTGGTCCCTCGCCGCCCTGCGGCGGCACCCAGTCGATGTTCTGGTTGGGATCCTTGATATCGCACGTCTTGCAGTGGACGCAGTTCTGCGCGTTGATGACGAAGCGGACGTCCTTGGCCGCAGGGTCGGCAGCGGGGTTGCCGTCCTTGTCGACCCATTCGTAAACGCCGGCCGGACAGTAGCGCGTCGATGGCCCCGCGAAGACGTCGTGCTCGGACCGCTTCTGGAGTTCCATGTCCCTGACCAGCAGGTGCACCGGCTCGTTCTCGTCATGGTTGGTGTTGGACAGGAACACCGACGACAGCCGGTCGAAGGTCAGCACGCCGTCGGCCTTGGGGTAGTCGATCCGGCTGTGCTTCGACGCCGGATCGAGCGCGGCGGCGTCGATCTTGCCATGCTTCAGCGTGCCGAAGGGCGAAACGCCGAACAGCGTGTTCAGCCACATGTCGAGCCCGCCCAGCGCGATGCCGGCCAGCGTGCCGAAGCGCGACCACAGCGGCTTGACATTACGTACCCGCTTCAGGTCGCGGCCGATATCCGAGGCGCGCCATGCCGCCTCATAGGCGGCCAGTTCGTCGTTGGCGCGGCCGGCGCTGACGGCGTCGACGACATGCTCCGCCGCCATCATGCCTGACAGCACGGCGTTGTGCGATCCCTTGATGCGCGGCACGTTGACGAAGCCGGCCGAGCAGCCGATGAGCGCGCCGCCGGGGAAGCACAGCTTCGGCACCGACTGCCAGCCGCCTTCGGTGATGGCGCGCGCGCCGTAGCCGAGGCGCCTGGCGCCCTCGAACGTGCCGCGGATCGCCGGATGCGTCTTGAAACGCTGGAACTCCTCGAAGGGCGACAGATACGGATTCTTGTAGTTCAGGTGCACGACAAAGCCGACCGCCACCATGTTGTCTTCGAGATGGTAGAGGAACGAACCGCCGCCGGTCTTCATGTCGAGCGGCCAGCCGAACGAGTGCTGGACCAGCCCCGGCTTGTGGTTTTCCGGCTTGACCTGCCACAGTTCCTTGAGGCCGATGCCGAATTTGCCCGGCTCACGGCCTTCGGAGAGGCCGTATCTGGCAATCAGTATCTTGGCGAGCGAGCCGCGCGCGCCCTCGCCGATCAGCACGTATTTGCCCATCAGCGCCATGCCGGGCGCATAGTTCGGACCGTGCGAGCCGTCCTTCTCCACGCCCATGTCGCCGGTGATCACGCCCGTCACCGCGCCTTCGTCGTTATAGACGAGGTCCACGGCCGCGAAGCCCGGATAGATTTCGACGCCCAGCGCCTCGGCCTTGGTCGCCAGCCACCGGCAGACATTGCCGAGCGAGACGATGTAGTTGCCGTGGTTGTTCATCAGCGGCGGCATCATGAAATTGGGCAGCCGGAAGGAGCCGGCGGGACCGAGCACCAGGAAATGGTCGGCGGTGACCGGCGTCTTGAAGGGATGATCGGCGTCCTCGCGCCAGCCCGGCAGCAGACGGTCGATGCCGACCGGATCGACGACCGCGCCGGAAAGGATATGCGCGCCGACCTCGCCGCCCTTCTCCAGCACCACGACCGACAGGTCCGGGTCGAGCTGCTTCAGCCGGATCGCAGCGGCCAGCCCCGCAGGACCGGCGCCGACGATCACCACGTCGAACTCCATGCTCTCCCGTTCGATCTCGCTCATCATCTTCTCCGCACTGGCTTGGCCGCCCGGCCGTCCGGGTCAGCCATCTGGCTGGTGGCAATCTTTGCTGGCTTTGCGCTCCATAGCGCATCAATTCGCGACGCGAAACCGGCGCAGCAGTGACAACGCACCGGTCCACGGCCCGCTGGGCAGGAATAATCCAAATGACGTTAACGTAAACGTCACTCTTGCGCAATGAAAGCCGGCTTCGAGATGCGGAGCGGATCGGCCATACTCCGGCCATGCGTGGTCTCGTCCATGCCTGCACCGCCGTCGTGGGATCGCGCTTCCGGCGCAGCGTCCCGCTTGTGTCGGTGCTCGGCGCCGGATTTGCGTTTCTTTCAACGAGTTCGGCTCTCGCGGATCCGCAAAAGGTCTGGGCGGCCGGGGCCTATTCCTTCTCGGACGAATTGGGCGGCTTCCGCATCACCGGCGCATCGGGCAGCGGAACGCGCGACGATCCGCTGGTCATCACCGAAGAACTCGAATCCGCCACGCCGGTGACGCTGACGATCCGCACCACCAAGCCGATCAAGGCTTTCGCGGACGCGGCCGAATACGCCAACGGCATCATGTATATGCGCATAGAGGCGCTCAACAACAGCGGCAAGGCGTGGGTCGAATTCGAGTTCGAGTTGCAGGAGATGCTCGGCCAGCCGAGCGTGTTCGGCGACGGATTGTCCTTCGACCAGCGCAACAGGAACCCGGACAACATCGTGTCCAGCAACTACGCGAAGTTCGACCGCAACTTCGAGCCCTATGACCGCCTGCTGTTCACGCAAGGCAACGTCGATCCGCTCAAGACGGTCGAATTCGAGTTCCTGATGACGGACTACACGCCGCGCTGGACATTCTATCTGGTGCAGGACCCGCGCATCCCGTCGAGCTGAGCCGTGGCCGCACGCCACACCGGCCGCGCTGCCGCCGCAGCCGTGGGCACCGCGCCAGCGGCGTCATCCCGGAAGCCTTGCCGAGCGCAGCGAGAGCAAGCTATCCGGGATCCATTCCGGGACATTCCAAAGTCACGGAATAGGTCCCGGCTCTGCGCTCGCAAGCTCGCTTGGCCGGGATGACGGATGCCGGCGCGGCGGTCGGGGAGCGGCCGGTTGGCGCTGCGTCGCTTGCGACTATCCCGACCTGGTCTCTTGCAAATATCTTCCACGGAGACAAAGGTGCGGCCATGACGACCAGTTTCCCCGACGCCGGCATCGATCTGCGCGAGCTCCTGAGTTTCTATGCCGATGCCGGGGTGGACGAAGCGCTGGGCGAAGAGCCGGCCGACCGTTTCGCCGAGGCTGCGAAGGCCAGGGCATCGGCCGATGCCGCCGCAGTCGAAAGGCCGTCCCCGCCGGCTCCCACGCCGCGGGAAAACAGCCAACCCGCCACGGGGTCGGTTCCTCCCTCCCCTGCGGCGCCGCGCGCGACCACGCCGCCGCCGGCGATGGCCGTGCCGGACCAGGCGCAGGCCGCGGCGGCACGCGAACTTGCGCGCAGCGTCGGCACGCTGGAAGAACTGCGCGCGGCGATGGCCTCCTTCGACGGCTGCAATCTCAAGTTCACCGCCAAGAACCTCGTCTTCGCCGACGGCAATCCGCAGGCCGATCTCATGCTGGTGGGCGAGGCGCCAGGCCGCGACGAAGACATCCAGGGCCTGCCTTTCGTGGGGCGCTCCGGCAAGCTGCTCGACCGCATGCTGGCGGCGATCGGCCTCGACCGCAATTCGGCCTATATCGCCAACGTCATTCCGTGGCGGCCGCCCGGCAACCGCACGCCGACACCGCACGAGACCGAAATCTGCCGGCCGTTCATCGAACGGCAGATCGAGCTCGTCAACCCGAAGGTGCTGGTCAATCTCGGCGGCCCCTCGGCCAAGACGCTGCTCAACACGACGGAGGGCATATTGCGGCTGCGCGGCAACTGGCGCGAGCACGTCACGCCGTCCGGCATGCCGATCCCGGCAATGCCGACGCTGCACCCGGCCTATCTGCTGCGCACGCCTGCCCACAAAAGGCTGGCCTGGCGCGACTTCCTGGAAGTGAAGACGAGGCTGCGGAGCCTGCAAGGCTGAGCGCTCAGGCCGCAGCCGTGGCGCCGCGAAGTCCCAGCAGTTGCAACACGCCCAGCAGGGCAACGGCGAGTGCCTGCGCGGCGACGAATGCAATTCCGAAAGCGTTCGGCGTGATCCCGCCGAAGGCGAGCAGGCCGAAACAGGCGGCGCACCAGAGCAGATTGATGCCGGCGATGTCGACCAGCACGATCTTCGGAACCGTCTTGCGGCGTACCACGACAATGAGTGCAACCACCCACGGCACCAGCAGCAATCCGGCGCCGGCGAGCAGCGCCCCTGGCAAGGCCAGCAGCGGCGACAGGCAGGACGCGCCGACCGCCATCAGCACGGCCCCGCCGGTGCTGAAGACGATATCGGCGTAGAGAACGGTGCGCAGGAATCCGGTGAGTGTGATCGGCATGACGATTTCCTCGGTCTTCAGGTCTCGGGGTGATCCATCGGCAGGTCGCCTCAGCAAGGCCACTCTGATCGTTCTACGGCGCGCAGGCGATTACCCGCCAGGTAATGGAACCTGACAGGATTGCCCGCTAGGGTCTGCCGATACCGAATGTGGAGACGGCCGATGAACGGAACGGCGAACGCCGTCGGCGATCTGATCCGAGAATGGCGCGCGCGCCGGCGCATGAGCCAGCTCGACCTGGCTGCGGAGACCGATATCTCGCAGCGGCATCTCAGCTTCGTCGAAAGCGGGCGCGCCGCGCCGTCGCGCGACATGGTGATCCGGCTGGCGGACGGGCTCGACGTACCGCTGCGCCAGCGCAACCGGATGCTGCTGGCGGCCGGCTTCGCGCCGCATTACAGCGAGCGGCCGCTGGCCGACCCCTCGCTGTCGCCGGCGCTGGAGACCGTGAAGCTGGTGCTCAAGGGGCACGAGCCCTTCCCCGCCTTCGCCGTCGATTCGCACTGGACCATGGTGGCCGCGAACGATGCCGTCGCCCCCCTCATCGCCGGCGTCGAGGACCCGGCGCTGCTGCAGGCGCCGGTCAACGTGCTGCGGCTCTGCCTGCATCCCGGCGGACTCGCGCCGCGCATCGCCAATCTGGCGGAATGGCGCGCCCACCTGCTGGCGCGGCTCAAGCGGCAGAACGAGATTTACGCCGACCCGCTTCTGGAGGAACTGGAGGAGGAACTGCGCGGTTATCCGGGAGGCGTCTCGCAGGGCCGGATCGTGCATGACGAAGGCACGGCGATCGCCCATCTGCTGAGGCTCAAGGCGGGAAAGGACGTGTTGTCCTTCATCGGCACGATCACCGTCTTCGGCACGGCGCTGGATGTCACGCTGTCCGAACTGGCGATCGAATCCTTCTTCCCGGCCGACCCCGAAACCGCAGCCCATCTGACCAAGCTGGCACGGGAGCGCTCCGGCTAGTGCCGCGGGCGTTCTGACGAACGCGGCTCCGTTGCTCCAGCTTTTCTTGGCCGCATTTGTGCGCACGCCAGACGATCCCGTCGGGCTGCAAAATACTCTAACCCTGAGGCGGCACGAGTTTTCGCGCCGCCCCGCGCGGCAGGCCGAGCTGGCGCTCGCGCCAGATGATGAAGATGCCGGCCGCGACCACGATGGCGCCGCCCACCACCGTGCTCATCCGCGGCACCTCCGAGAAGATGAAGAAGCCGACGATCACGCCGAGGATCATCGACGTGTATTCGAACGGCGCGACGACCGACGCCTCGGCGTAGCGATAGGCCTGCGTCATCAGGATCTGCGCGACGCCGCCGCAGAGGCCGGAGCCGATCAGGAGAGCGGATTGCGCGGGCGTCAGCCACTGCCAGCCGAACGGCAGCGACAGAAACGAGGCGGCCGTGGCGGTCAGCGAGAACCACAGGACGATCGTCGCCGTCCGTTCGGTGTGAACGAGGCTGCGCACCAGGATCATCGCCACGGCCGACACGGCGGCCGCGATGAGAACGGCGATGACCCCGAGCAGTTCCTGGTCGTCCAATCCGCCGGGCGAGGCCAGAAGGGTAAGGTCCGGCCAGGAGATGATGAGAACGCCGGCGAGCCCGACCGCCACCGCCGTCCAGCGATAGAGGCGGATCGTCTCGTGCAGGAAGAGCGCGCTGAAGACGACCACGAGAAGCGGCTGCGCATAGTTCAGCGTGATCGCCTCGGGCAGCGGAAGCCGGGTAAGCGCGAAGAAGCCGAGCGCCATCGACGTGACGCCGACGAGCCCTCGCGCGATGTGATTGAACGGTCTGGAGGTCGCCAGAGCCGAACGCAATTCTCCTCGTCTCGCCATGAAAAGCAGGATTGGCGGGATGGCGAAAAAGGAACGAAAGAAAACGATCTCGCCAGCCGGCACGTCACCGGCTGCCTTGATCAGCGTCTGCATGGCGACGAAGACGGCCACCGAGGCCACCTTCATGCCGATCCCGGTGAGGGTGCTTTCGGAAGCGGCCGCGACTGCCGTCACGACGCGCTTGCGTCGTTGATCGCAGCCCAGACGCGGGCCGGGGTCGCCGGCATCTCGATATGGTCGATGCCACAGGCGCGGTAGAGCGCGTCGGTCACGGCGTTGAGCGCCGCCGGCGTCGCGCCGATCGTGCCGGCCTCCCCTGCCCCCTTGATGCCCAGCGCATTGGTGGTCGAGGGCACGTTGCGGGTCTCGAAGTGGAAGAAGGGAAAGTCGTCGGCGCGCGGCATGGCATAATCCATGAAGCTCGCCGCGAGAAGCTGGCCGTCCTCGCCGTAGACCGCCTCCTCGCAAAGCGCCTGGCCGATACCCTGGACCACGCCGCCATGCACCTGGCCCGCCAGCAGGATCGGGTTCACCGTCGCGCCGAAATCGTCGACGATCGTGTAACGCACGACCTCGGTGCTGCCGGTGTCGGGATCGATCTCGACCTCGCAGATATGCGTGCCGTTCGGATAGGTCGCCTCGTCCTGCACGAACTCGCCGAAGCCTTGGAGGTCTTCCGGTTTCTTCGCGGCCTTGGCGATGGTGGCGAAGTCGACGGTGCGGTCGGTGCCGACGATGCGGGCGACGCCATCCTCCAGTTCGATGTCGCCGGCCGAGGCTTCCAGTTCGTCAGCGGCGATCTGGCGAATCTTTTCCGCCAAATGTTCGCCGGCGCGCGCGGCCGACACGCCGCCGAGCGGAATGGAGCGCGAGCCGCCGGTGCCGCCGCCAGACTTCAGCTCGTCGGTGTCGCCCTGCCGTACATGGATGCGCTCGATCGGCAGATTGAGCTTTTCCGAGACGAACTGCGCATAGGCGGTAGCATGGCCCTGCCCATTGGTCTGCGTGCCGATCTTCAGCGTCACCGTGCCGTCGCCGTTCAGCGTCACATGCGCCGGTTCCGAGCCCGGAAAAGCGCAGGCCTCGATATAGGTGGCCATGCCGATGCCGCGGATTTTTCCCCGCGATTTCGCTTCGTCCAATCGCTCGGAAAACCGATTCCATTCAGCGCGTTGCAGCGCGAGGTCCATGTGGCCCGCGAACTCGCCGGTGTCGTAGAGCCGGCCGGTCTGGGTGCGATAGGGCATCTGCTCCGGCTTGATGAAATTGCGGCGGCGGATCTCGTCCGCCCCGAGGCCGAGATCGCGGGCACAGGCATCGACCAGCTTCTCGAGCAGGAAGGCCGCCTCCGGACGCCCCGCGCCGCGATAGGCGTCGACCGGGCAGGTATTTGTGTAGACGCCGATCACCGACACATCGAGCGCCCGGATATCATAGACGCCGGTCGACATGGTGACGCCGATGAAGGGAATGAAGGGACCGTACTGAGAGATATAGGCACCCATATTGGCCAGCAGCTTCACCCTCAGCGCCAGGAAGCGTCCGTCCTTGTCCATCGCCATCTCGGCGGTGACGACGTTGTCGCGGCCCTGCGCGTCGGTGAGGAAATGCTCGGTGCGGTCGCCCGTCCATTTCACCGGACGGCCGAGGCGCTTGGCGGCCTCCAGCACCAGCGGATACTCGCGGTAGACGAAGGTCTTCGGTCCGAAGCCGCCGCCGACATCGGGCGTGACGACGCGCAGCTTTGTCTTGTCGATGCCGAACAGGTCGGCAATGATCTTCTGCATGGAATGGACGCCCTGCGAGCCGGTGGTGAGGACGAAGCGGTCCTCCGCCTCGTTCCATTCGCCGAGCGCGCCGCGCGGCTCCATGTAATTGCAGACGAGACGGTTGTTGACGAATTCGATGCGCGTCACATGCACGGCTTCGGCGAAGGCGGCATCGGATTTCGCCTTGTCGCCGGTGTGGTGCTCGAAGGCGCGGTTGGAGCCGAGTTCCGGCCAGACCAGAGGCGTGTCCGGATCGAGCGCGACCGCCGTGCCGGACGCCGCGTCCTCGGCCTCGTAGTCCACCTCGATCAGTTCGGCGGCGTCCTGCGCCTGCGCGCGTGAATCGGCGACAACGAAGGCGACGGCGTCGCCGACATACTGCACCTTGTCGCGGCACAGGATGGGGATGTCGCGCGTCGGCGCCCGCGTCCCGTCGGGCTGCTTCTGCATGACGCCGGACTTCAGGTCGGCGATGTGGCCGATATCGGTGCCTGTCAGGACGAGGTGCACGCCGGGCGCTGCCCGCGCCTCGTCGAGCGATCCGAGGGTGAAGCCCGCCTTCGCGACCGGGGAGCGCAGCACGTAGCCATGCAGGACGCCTTCCGGCTGGATATCGTCGGTGTAACGGCCCTTGCCGGTAATGAAGGCGCTGTCCTCGACCCGCAGCACAGCCGCGCCCATCCCGAATTTCGGTGTGGCAACCGTCATGACAACCTCGCGAAAATGACTGGAAGCAATGCCTTGAAATAGGCTCGCCTGTAGTGTTGTCGAGGGAACTCTTCGTGTAAAGAGCGCTGGCGCCAACTTTTTTGGACCAGACGCCGGACGGCAGGAAAGACGGAATGCGGACAGACACCGGACAGGTCTTCAAGCTGGAAGACTATCGGCCGAGCGACTACGCCATTCCCCGCACGGAATTGACCTTCCGGCTCGCCCCAGAGGCGACCGTGGTGACCGCCACCCTGACAATAGAGCGGCGCGAGGACACCGCTCTCACGACGCCTCTTGTCCTCGACGGCGACGGACTGGCGCTCAGCCGCCTGGAGATCGACGGCAGGGAACCGGACCTGAGCGCCTATGACGCGACGCCCGACAGGCTGACGATCCATGTGTCGCCCGCCGCGCGGCAATTCCGCCTGACGATCGAGACGGTGGTGAACCCGTCGGCCAACTTGGCGCTGATGGGCCTTTATCGATCGAGCGGCGTCTACTGCACCCAATGCGAGGCGGAAGGGTTTCGGCGGATCACCTACTTCCTCGACCGGCCCGACATCCTGTCCGTCTATACGGTACGGATCGAAGCGCGGCGCGAAGAAGCGCCTTTGCTGCTTTCCAACGGGAATCCGGTCGAGAGCGGCGACCTACCGGGCGGTCGGCATTTCGCCGTCTGGCACGATCCCTTCCAGAAACCGTCCTACCTCTTTGCCCTGATCGCCGGCGACCTCGGCAGGATTTCCGACCAGTTCACGACCATGAACGGCCGCACCGTCGACCTGGGCGTCTACGTCGAACACGGCAAGGAACCGCTCGCCGCCTATGCGATGGACGCCCTCAAGCGCTCGATGAAATGGGACGAGGAGGCGTTCGGGCGGGAATACGACCTCGACGTCTTCAACATCGTCGCCGTGTCGGACTTCAACATGGGCGCGATGGAGAACAAGGGCCTCAACGTCTTCAACGACAAATACGTGCTGGCCGACCGTGAGACGGCGACCGACACCGACTTCGCCAATATCGAAGCCATCATCGCGCACGAGTATTTCCACAATTGGACAGGCAACAGAATCACTTGCCGCGACTGGTTCCAGCTTTGCCTCAAGGAAGGTCTGACCGTTTACCGCGACCACGAGTTTTCCGCCGACCAGCGCTCGCGGGCCGTCAAGCGCATCGCGGAGGTGCGGGCGCTGAGGGCGCTCCAGTTCCCCGAGGACCAGGGTCCCCTCGCCCATCCGGTGCGGCCGCGCCGCTATCGCGAGATCAACAACTTCTACACGGCGACGGTTTACGAGAAAGGCTCGGAGGTGGTGCGCATGATCCGCACCATCCTCGGAACAGCGGCGTTTCGCGCCGGCATGGATCTCTACTTCGACCGGCATGACGGCGAGGCGGCGACGATCGAGGATTTCCTCAAGGCGTTCGAGGATGCGTCCGGCCGCGACCTGTCCCAATTCGCGCTGTGGTATCACCAAGCCGGCACACCGCACCTGGCCGTGACGTCGCGCTACGATGCGGCCGCCAAGGAACTCACGATCGACATCGAGCAGTCCGTGCCGCCGACGCCGTCGGAGACCCGCAAGCGTTTGATGCACATTCCGCTCGCCTTCGGGCTCGTCGGCAAGGACGGCCAAGACATGCTCGCGTCCTCGGTCGACGGCGCAACCGTGGAGGACGGCGTCATCCATGTGCACAAGCGCAGGCACTCCGTTACCTTTTCCGGCATTTCCTCGCGTCCGGCGCTTTCGCTGAACCGCGGCTTTTCCGCTCCGATCACTCTGTCGGTCGAACAGAAGGCGGAGGACCTCGCGTTTCTAGCCGGTCATGACAGCGATCTGTTCGCACGCTGGGAAGCCCTGCATACGCTCTTCTCGAAAGCCATCATCACCGCCTATCGCCGGCTGCGCGGCGGCAAGGCGGCGGAATTCAAGCCGGAACTCGCGGCATTGGCGGGTGCTATCGCCGGCGACGAGACGCTCGAGCCCGCCTTCTGCGCCCTGGCGCTGACCCTGCCGAGCGAAGCCGACATCGCCCGCGAGATCGGCGGGGACATCGATCCGGAGATCGTCTTCGCCGCTCGCCTCGCGCTGGCGCAGGCAATCGCCGCGGCCAACCGACAAGGGTTCGAGGCTCATTACGCCAGTCTGGTCGATGGCGGCGAATTCAGTCCCGATGCGGCCAGCGCCGGCAGGCGCGCGCTGCGCAACATCCTGCTCGACCATCTTTCGCTGCTTCCCGACGGCGCCGGTCTCGCGGCCCGGCATTTCCGCGATGCGACCAACATGACGGACCGGGCGGCGGCGCTTGCCGTTCTCGTCCATCGCCAGGGGGAGACGCAGGAGGCTGCGGAAGCGCTAGCACGTTTCGAAAGCACCTATCTCGCAGACTCGCTGGTGATGGACAAATGGTTCCAAATCCAGGCCAGCGCTCCGGGCGCCGAAACGCTCGACAGGGTGAAGGCGCTGATGCGGCACCCGTCCTTCTCGATGAACAATCCCAACCGCGTGCGTGCCCTCATCGGAACGTTGGCGAACGCCAGCCAGACAGGTTTCCACCGCGCCGACGGGGAAGGCTACCGGTTCCTGGCGGACACAGTCGTGGACATAGACCGGCGCAATCCCCAACTGGCGGCGCGCCTTGCCACGGCCTTCCGGTCGTGGCGGTCGCTCGAGCCGATCCGGCAGGAAAAGGCCCGTGCAGCGCTTCTGTCGGTCGCCCAGACCAGCGATCTTTCCGCAGATCTCGGCGATATCGTCCAGCGAACCCTGGCTTGACCCTTGGCCCGACGGCCGTTTTCACCCGTTTAGCCGTCTTTTTTCGCAATGCCTCTGGACAACGCGAATCACCTTTGATTCTTTACTGTCGATTCGGATGTGCGGCGTTGCCGGATCGTCAAGCGAGACAAGTGCTTCGGGGAGAGCCATTGATGGCCAAGGCGGACGCGTGGAGCGCGCCCGGCAGGATCGTTTTTGCCAAACGCGGCGCGGCGCGAGGCAGACACGGACTTGCCGGCAACACGCGCCTCATCGCCGAACCTGCCTATCGCAGGCTGCTGGCGACCGAGCCTGTGCTCAGAAAGCTCATTCCCACGCTGATCGTCATTTTCCTGGTCGTGGTCGCCGCATTGCGCGTCCTTTCGCTGATGAACTGGCATGACGAGATCGAGCGCAACGCCAAATCCATGCTGACGCTCGCCGCCGGTCAGCTGGCGCTGGCGGCGTCCGACGCGGGCGGCGACAAGCAGACCTTGCTCGACGACATCGCGCGCAGGAGCGCGCTCGGCACAGATCAGGTGCTGGCGTTGACGGACGGCAAGTTCAAGGTGCTGGCGGTCTCGCCGCGGTCGATGCGATGGGAAGGGCGCGCCCTGGACGACATCGTGAGCGGCGGACAGCCCCTCTTCCTGTTCGGCGACCGGGCCGGCGTCATGGACGTCGATATAGGCGGCCAGGACTGGTATGCGGCCGTCATGCTCGCAAAATCCGGCGGCGTCGCGGCGGCGGCGCTTGTTCCGCGGGACGCGGTCTTTGCCGAGTGGCGCCGGACCCTGTCGCTCAACGTCACGCTGTTCGTCCTGACCTCGGGCGTGCTCATCATCGTCCTCTACGCCTATTTCAGCCAGGCGACGCGGGCGCAGCGCGCCGACCGCATCTACATCGAGGCGCACCAGCGCATCGACATGGCGCTGGTGCGCGGGCGGTGCGGCCTGTGGGACTGGGACATGGCGCGCGGGCGCATGTACTGGTCGCGCTCCATGTACGACATGCTGGGCTACGAGCCCTGCGACACCATGCTGTCGTTCGGCGAGGTGGACGACATCATCCATCCCGACGACGGCAACCTATTCGAGCTCGCCAGCCGCATCGTCGCGCGCGAGATCGACCAGATCGACCAGGTCTTCCGCATGCGCCATGCCGACGGCCATTGGGTCTGGATGCGCGCCCGCGCGCAGGTCATGGATCGCGACGCACCGGAGATCCAGCTCATCGGCATCGCCGTCGACGTCACCGAGCAGCGCCATCTGGCATTGCGCTCGGAGGCCGCCGACCTGCGCCTGCGCACGGCGATCGAGAACATCACCGAATCCTTCGTCCTTTGGGATTCGCAGGAACGGCTGGTGATGTGCAACTCGAAATACCAGCAGGACAATGGCCTCCACGACCGCGACGTCGTGCCCGGCACGTACCGCTCGCGGCTCGAGGAAAAGATGCTAGCCTATGCGTCGGAGCGCAGGCTGGCCAACGCTAACGGCCCCAGAGGCGGTTCGACCTTCGAGCGGCAATTGGCGGACGGGCGCTGGCTGCAGGTCAACGAGCTGCGCACGCGCGACGGCGGCATCGTCTCGGTCGGCTCCGACATCACCCAGATCAAGCAGCACCAGGAAAAGCTGGTGGACAGCGAGCGGCGCCTGATGGCGACGATCCACGACCTCAGCCTGGCGCGCCGTGCCGAGGAAGAACGTGCGCTGGAGCTCGTAGAGCTCAACCGCAAATACATGAAGGAGAAGGATCGCGCCGAGGCGGCCAACCAGGCGAAATCCGAATTCCTCGCCAACATGTCGCATGAGCTGCGCACACCGCTCAACGCCGTCATCGGCTTCTCCGAGCTGATGGAGCAGAAGCTGTTCGGCCCGCTCGGCTCCGAACGCTACGAGGAATATGTGCGCGACATCAATGGCAGCGGCAAATACCTACTGGGCGTCATCAACGACATCCTCGACATGTCGAAGATCGAGGCCGGCCAGTTCTCGATGGACCGCGAGCAGATCGACCTGTGCCCGCTCATCAAGGAAACAGTGCGCGTGGTCTCGCTGCAGGCGGCCGCCAAGTCCATCACCGTGGAGACGCGCATCGCCGACTCCATGTCGCTGGTCGCAGACCGCCGCGCCATCAAGCAGATCGCCATCAACCTGCTGTCGAACGCGGTGAAATTCACCGGCGAGGGCGGCCGCATCACCGTGCGCGCGCGCAACGCCTCCGGGGCGATGATCCTGACGATCGAGGACAATGGCTGCGGCATCCCGAAGGGCGCGCTCGGCAAGCTCGGGCGGCCGTTCGAGCAGGTGCAGAACCAGTTCTCGAAGAACCATGCCGGTTCCGGCCTCGGCCTCGCCATCTCCCGCTCGCTGGCGGAACTGCACGGCGGCGCGCTCAAGATCCGTTCGACCGAGGGGGTCGGCACGATCGTGTCCGTGCGCATCCCGATGAAGACGCGGAAGAAGGCCGCGCGGCCGATGAAAAAGGCGGCCTGACCCGCGGCCTATCGCTTTCCGGAGCGCAGGAGCCGGTCGAAATCGGCCCTGACCTTGCCGGCCGTTTCCTTGAGATGCGCTTCCAGCACCTTGAAATCCGGCAGGTCGGTCTGCGCCAGCAGCAGGTCGGCGAGGCCGGGCGGTACGTCTTCCCTGTCGAGTGGCCCGGTCAGGCAAAGCCGGATGATCTGCGTCAGCGCCACATAGAAAGTCCAAGCGGTCGAGAGATCGGCCCGCGTTCCGGCATCCGCGAACCCCAGCGAAAGGCGGGCAAGGAGATCGGCCGTATTGCTCGTCCGCTCGCCCTCCTCGATCCGGCCGGTTATGGCGGCCACCTGCGCGATGAATTCCAGGTCGATCAATCCGCCGGGAATGAGCTTGATGTCCCAGACGTCGCGCGCGGGCTTCTCTTCTTCGATCAGATCGCGCATTTCCACCGCATCCGCGGCGATTTTGGCGAAATCACGGGACTGGGCGAGGATAGTAGCGACCTCGGCATCGATCTCGTCGCGCAAAGTCCGGTCGCCGGCTACGCTGCGCGCCCGCGACAGCGCCATCTGCTCCCACGTCCAGGCTTCCGTGCGCTGGTATTTCAGGAAAGAACCGAAATGCGTGGCAACCGGCCCCTTGTTGCCGGAAGGGCGCAGGCGCAGGTCCAGTTCGTAGAGAACGCCTTCCGCCGTCGGCGCCGATACGGCGGCGATGAGGCGCTGCGTCAGCCGGGCGTAGTAGTGGGAAGGCGCGAGCGGCTTGTCGCCGTCGGACTCCTCGGCGGTGGCGTCGTGGTCGTAAAGCAGGATCAGGTCGACGTCGGAGCCTGCGGTCAACTCACGACTGCCGAGCTTGCCCATGCCGAGCAGCGCGACCCGACCGCCGGGCACTTGGCCGTGACGTCGGGCAAACTCGCCCCGCACCGCTTCGAGCGCGGCGTCCAGCGTCAGGTCGGCCAGATCGGAGAAGGCCTTGCCGGCGCGCGCCGCATCGATGGCGCCGGCAAGCAGCCGAACGCCGATGAGGAATTTCTGTTCCGAGGCGAAAATGCGCAGGCGGTCCAGCACCTCTTCATAAGGTCGATCGCCTTCCAGAAAGGCCGCAAGGCGCGCCGACAGATAGGCGCGGTTCGGCAGTTCGGCGAGCAGCGCGGGATCCAGCAGACCGTCGAAAACGTGCGGGCGGCGGGTGATGATCTCGGCCAGGCGGGGCGCCGCGCCCATAATGGTGGCGACGAGCCTGAGAAGCGCGGGATTGGACTGGAGGAGGGAGAAAAGCTGGACGCCGGCGGGCAGGCCGGCGAGGAATTCGTCGAAACGCATCAGCGCGTCGTCGGCGCGCCGCGTCTGGCCGAAGGCTTCCAGAAGGGCCGGCGTCAGCTCGGTCAGGCGCTCGCGCGCTTCGCGCGAACCGGTGGCGCGATAGCGGCCGAAATGCCAGGCCCGGATGACGCGGCAGATGTCGCTCGGCCGCTGGAAGCCGAGACGATGCAGGGTCTGGAGCGTGTCCGGATCGTCGACGTCGCCGGTAAAGACGAGATTGCCGACACCGGAGGATAATTCCGGCGCGGCCTCGAATAAAGCCGCGTAATGGCTTTCCACCTGCTGCAAGGCGGCGCGGAAGGTCGCCGAGAAGGCATCGAGATCGGCAAAGCCGAGCAGACGGGCGATGCGCTCCAGCCCTTCGTCGTCCTCGGGCAGCGTGTGCGTCTGCTCGTCGGCGACCATCTGGATCGCGTGCTCGACCCGACGCAGGAACCAGTATTGCCGACCCAGCGCGTCGCGCGCCTCTGCTGTTATCCAGTTACGCTTCGCGAGTTCGGCCAACATCGGCACGGTTTCGCGGCCGCGCAATTCGGGAAAGCGGCCGCCTGCGATCAATTGCTGGGTCTGCACGAAGAACTCGATCTCGCGGATGCCGCCACGTCCCAACTTGACATTGTGGCCGCGCACCGCGATCTCGCCATGCCCCTTGTGGGCGTGGATCTGGCGCTTGATCGAATGGACGTCCGCGATCGCCGCATAGTCCATATACTTGCGCCAGACATAGGGCTGAAGTTCCTTGAGGAAAGCCTCGCCGGCGGCGATATCGCCAGCCACGGGGCGCGCCTTGATCATGGCGGCGCGCTCCCAGTTCTGGCCGCGCGCCTCGTAGTAGGTGAGCGCGGCCTCGACCGGGATCGCCAACGGCGTGGAGCCGGGATCGGGGCGCAGCCTGAGATCGGTGCGGAAGACGTAGCCGTGTTCTGTCCGATCCTGCAGAATGCGGACCAGCCGGCGAGTCAGCCGTGCGAACAGATCCGTCGCGTCGAGCGGATCGATGACGGCCGGCGCATGGGGATCGAAGAACGAAATCAGGTCGATATCGGAGGAGAAATTCAGCTCATGCGCGCCGAGCTTGCCCATGCCGAGCACGATCCACCCGGAGCCGAGCGCGGGCTGCACCGGGTCCCCGAGCTTGAGCTTGCCTTGCCGGCCGGCGTCGATGAGCAGGAAATCGACCGCCGCGCGCACGCAGGCATCCGCCAGCCTGCTCAGCCGCCGCACCGTTTCGACCGTGTCCGCCTCACCTGCAAGATCGGCCAGCGCGATGAGGAAGTGCGCCTCGGTCTTCAGGCGGCGCAACTCCATCATCATGCGGGCTTCGGAAGCCTCTTGCTGCGTGGCCAGACGCCCGATCTCGTCCAGAATGGAGTCGAGGCGGGCCTCCGCGCTCGTGGCCAGCAGCGCGTCGAGCATCTCCGGTCTGCGACGCGCCAGATCGCGCAGGAAAGGCGACAGGTCGAAGACGGCGGCGAGGAAATCGTGCAGCGGCTCCGTCTTCCGCAGCCGCGCGGCCAGCCCGGCAAGTCCCGCCTCGGTCGCGGATTCGGCTATCTCGGCGATCTCGTCCGCCGCGCGTCCGGCATCGAGGGGAGACAGCACCATTTTCGGCGAAGAGAGCCAGTTTCCGCCCTCTTCCGTCTCCGCCCGGCTGCGTCGTGCCATTCCGGCCTCCTGCGTCAATCCCCGTCCCGCTCGGGGAAGTCCATGACGACGGATAGTCCAGGATTGGCGGGCAACAGATCAAGCCTGCCGTTGTGGAATTTCATGATTGCCTTGGCAAGCGCAAGGCCGAGGCCGGAACCCGGCTGCGAGCGGCTCTTTTCCAGGCGCACGAAACGCTCGGTGACGCGCTCGCGATCCGCGTCGTCGGGAATGCCCTGGCCATTGTCCGCCACGACGACGCGAATCCGGCCATCCATATGCTCAAGCGACACGCGGACTTCGGGCGAAGAGGTGGAATCGATCGAATATTTGATGGCGTTGTCGATGATGTTGGACAGCGCCTGGCCGACCAGTTCCCGGTTGCCGTCAATTGCCAGCGGCGGCTCGGCGTCCACCAAGAGCCTGACGCCTGCCTCTTCGGCGACCGGTTCATAAAGTTCCACGACGTCCTGAACGGCAGCCTTCAGATCGACGCGCGTCAGATGTTCGGCGGAATATCCCGCCTCCAGGCGCGAGATCATCAGGATGGCGTTGAACGTCTTGATGAGATGATCCGATTCGGCGATCGTCGCCTCCAGCGCCGCCCGGTAGTCGCCGGTCCTGTGCTTGCCCGACAACGTCGCCTCGGCACGGTTGCGCAAGCGCGTCAACGGCGTCTTGAGGTCGTGGGCGATATTGTCGGAGACCTGCTTGAGGCCTTCGTTCAGCATGGCGATGCGCGCGAGCATCGCGTTCAGATTTTCCGAAAGACGGTCGAACTCGTCGCCCGCGCCCGTCACCGGCAGACGGCCGGCAAGGTCGCCGCCCATGATGCGGCGGCTGGCTTCCGACACGCTGTCGATGCGCTTCAACGCCGCGTGACCGACGAAGAACCAGATCAGAATGCCGCCGAGCCCCATCATGCCGAGCGCCAGCATCAGGGCGCGCCGCACCACATCCCGGAAGCGCTCCGGCTCGCCGAGATCGCGCCCGACCAGCATGATCATCTGGTTCGGCAGGCGCAGCACCAGGGCAATCGCATTGTGGCCCTTTTCGCCTTGGGCCTGCGTCTCGCCCTGCCCCGTCGCGCGCTGGCGGTCGATCTCGGCCTCGCCATAGCGCCGGTAGTAGAAGGGCTTGTTCGTCCAGCCCTCGCGGCCGAGCACGCCGGGTTCAAGGCTCTCGACGTTTCCGGTCAGGATCTGCCCGTTGGCGTCGGCGATCAGATAGAGATTGGCGCCAGGCTGGCGGGAGCGCTGCTCGACGAAGCGCACAAGCAAGGGCAGACCGCCGCGCTGGTAGGCGCGGGCCAGGCCGACGACCTCGTCATTGATGGTTTCCTGCGTCTGCGCCGTCAGCATGCGCACCGACAGCGAAGTCATGTAGAAGACCAGCGCCACCGCGCAGATGGCGAACAACAGGAGATACAGCGCCGAAAGACGTGCTGCCGTCGTCTTCATGATGGCGGGCACGGAAAGCGCCATGATTTCCCGCTAGCCGCTTTTCAGCATGTAGCCCGCGCCGCGGACCGTATGGAGGATCGGCGTTTCGAACCCCTTCTCGATCTTGGAGCGCAGGCGCGAGACGTGCACGTCGATGACGTTGGTCTGCGGATCGAAATGATAATCCCAGACATTTTCCAAAAGCATGGTGCGCGTCACCACCTGTCCGGCATGGCGCATGAGATATTCGAGCAGCCGGAACTCGCGGGGCTGGAGCGTGATCTCCTGGCCGGCGCGGCGGACCGAATGGGAAAGCCGGTCGAGCTCGAGATCGCCGACCCGATAGACCGTCTCGCTTTCCTTGGCACCGGCACGCCGGTTGAGCACCTCGACCCGCGCCAGCAGTTCGGAAAAGGCATAGGGCTTGGTGAGATAGTCGTCGCCGCCGGCGCGCAGACCGGTGACCCGGTCGTCCACCTCTCCCAGCGCCGAGAGGATCAGGACCGGCGTGGTGTTGCCGCGCGACCGCAAGGCAGCGATGACGGAAAGCCCGTCGCGGCGAGGCATCATGCGGTCCACCACCATGACATCGTAGTCGCCGGAATCGGCGAGCGCGAAGCCGGTTTCGCCGTCCCCCGCGACATGGGCAGTGTGGCCCGCTTCCGAAAAGGCCTTCTGCAGGTAATCGGCGGCCTCTCGATCGTCTTCGATGACGAGAATCTTCATCGGGCCGTTATAGGTGATTTCGACGGGCTTGGTGGAAGGCATTTGCACGATCCCGGACAGTTTTTGAGCCCAAACGGATCCAGGCCCGGAAAATCATGCGGCAGCGGGATGGGACCCGCTGCCGTCGGCGCCGGACGCAAAGACTGACAGTCGCGCCCGGCGCCGTGCTTCCTGTGCGGGGCTCGGGGGTGTTGATCCGCCGCACCGGAATGGAAGGGTCATCCCTTGGCGATCGGCAGGGCGACGAAGCGGTTGTTGTCGTCGCGGCTGATCTGGACAAGCACCGACTTGCGGCCGGACTTGGCCGCATCGTCCATCGCGCGGGTCACGTCGCCGGTGGTCGATACCTCCTGCGAATTCACCGCAGTGATGATGTCGCCCGCCTGGATGCCACGGTCCGCCGCATCGCTGTCGGGATCGACGTCGGTCACCACAAGGCCCTTGCCGTCATCGGACTTGGTCACGGTCAGCCCAAGGTCGGCCAGCGAGCTCGGCGCGTCGGGGCTTGCCTTCTGATCGTCGGCCGAGGCCTGCTTGTCGCTGTTGGGCAGCTTGCCGAGCTCGACATTGACGCTTTGGGTTTTGCCGTTGTGGAGCACGGTGACATCGACCGTCTTGCCGGGCGCATAGTCCCCGATCATGCGGGCCAGGTCCTTGGTCGAGTCGATATCCTTGCCGTCGACCTGAGTGATGACATCGCCCGCCACGATGCCGGACTGCTTGGCGGGGCTGTTGGCCTGTGCGCTCGCCACCAGGGCACCCTTGTCGGACTTCATTCCGAGCGATTCGGCGATGTCCTTGGTGACGGGCTGGATTTCAACGCCAAGCCAGCCACGCGCGACCGAACCGTTCTTGATCAGGTCCTGGACCACGGTCTTGGCCGTGGAGGCCGGAATGGCGAAGGCGATGCCGACATTGCCGCCGGACGGCGAGAAGATGGCGGTGTTGATGCCGACCACCTGGCCGCTGAGATTGAAGGCCGGACCGCCCGAGTTGCCGCGGTTCACGGCGGCGTCTATCTGGATGAAGTCGTCATAAGGGCCGGCGCCGATGTCGCGGCCGCGCGCCGAGACGATGCCGGCGGTTACCGTGCCGCCGAGGCCGAACGGGTTGCCGACGGCAACCACCCAGTCGCCGACGCGAACTTTGGAATCATCGGCCCAGTCGACATAGGTGAATTTCTGGCCGTTGCCATCCACTTTGAGAACAGCCAGGTCGGTGCGCGGATCGGTGCCGATCAGCTTGGCGTCGAGTTCCTTGCCGTCGTCCATGACGACCGTGAAGGCGGACCCTTCCTGGACCACGTGGTTGTTGGTGACGAGATAGCCGTCGTCCGAAATGAAGAAGCCGGAGCCCTGCGCGACCGGGCGGGGCTTTTCGCTGCGATGATCGCGGTGGCTGCGGTGATCCTGGTCCGGATTGCCGAACTGGCGGAACTGCTTGAAGAAACGGCGAAGCTGGGGGTTATCGGGCAGTCCGTCCGGGCCGTTGAAAAAGTCGGGACCATTGTCCGAAGCAGGCTGGATATTGGCCTTGACGCGGACGCTGACGACTGCCGGCGAAACCTGCGAAACGACGTCGGCAAAGCTCGGGACCTGGGGGGCATCAACCTTGACGGCGTCCGCCAGAACCGGCGCGGTGCCGGTGGCGACGGCGCCGAAGCCGATCGCGCCGGCTATCGCGAGCGAAGCGGCCGCGGCCATCAGGCGATTGCGAAGAGGGGAGGAATTCTTGGGGGCAGTGCTCATCGATCTGGTATCCTCTTTGGGCCGGGATGCCTGATCGGCATCCTCTGGTCAAAGAGGTAGAGCGGCCCACATTACGAGGCCATTTCCGGTTCGTGAAACTTTCGTAATGTTGAAAACCGGCCTGCCCGGTCGAGCTCAGTCGGGCCGCAGAAGCGCGTTCAGCTCGGTTTCCTCAGCCTCCGTCAAAGGCTGGCTATCGATCTTGCGCCGCGAGCGGACCGAGCAGACAAGGACGATGCCGCCGATGACGAGCAGAAGCGCCGGCGTCGCCCACAAAAGCGCGTTGCGCAGATCGAAACGCGGCTTCAGCAGCACGAACTCGCCGTAACGGGACACGATGTAGTCGACAACCTGCCGGTCGCTGTCGCCGGCCTTCAGCCGGTCCCGCACGAGGATGCGCAGGTCGCGGGCGAGATCGGCGTCGGATTCGTCGATGGACTGGTTCTGGCAGACCATGCAGCGCAAACCCTCGGAAATCGCGCGGGCGCGCGCCTCCAGGGCGGGATCCGCCAGCATCTCGTCCGGCTTCACCGCATGGGCCGGCGCGGCCAGCAGCACCGGCAGAAGGGCAATGAAGAACAGAAGGCGTCTGATGGACGTCATGACGCACCGGCGGCGGATACCGAAGCCGGCTTCCTGCGGCGCGCCGGCATGCCGATGCGCAAGCGGCGATCCGCCAGGGAGAACAGGCCGCCGATCATCATCACCAGAGCTCCGCCCCAGATCAATGTGACGAGCGGCTTCCACCATATGCGCACGACCGACCCGCCGTCGCCGGTCTCGTCGCCGAGCGAGATGTAGAACTGGCTGAAGCCGATGGTGCGGATGCCCGCTTCCGTGGTCGCGGTCTGACGGACCGGGAAGAAACGCTTGGCAGAGCTTATGTCGGTCTTCACGTCACCATTTGCATAAAGGAGTTCGAAGCGGCCGCGGCTCTCGGTATAATTCGGCCCCTGCGCCGGGACGAGCCCGTCGAAACGCAGGCTGTAGCCGGCCACGTCCACCGTCTCTCCGGGCTGCATGGTGAGAATCTTCTCGACGCCGAAGCTCAGCGTCGCGACCATGCCCAGCACCGTCAGCCCGAGGCCGAGATGCGCCAGCGCAGTCCCGAAGACGGAGCGTGGCAAGCCCGCGAAGCGTCGCGCCATCACCGGCAGCGAAACCGAGCCGACGCCCGACTTCATCGCAATGTCGGTAAGCGCGCCGCAGATCAGCCAGACGGCGAGGCCGATGCCGAGCGCCGAGAAGACCGACGCGCCATCGATGAGGACATAGGAAACCAGCATGACGAGCAATGCCGCGGCAAACGCCGCCATCAGCCGTTGTGCGGCGGCATAGGCGTCTCCCCGCTTCCACGCCAGCAGCGGCCCGAAAGGCACCAGCAGGAGCAGCGGCACCATCAACGGCACGAAGGTCAGGTTGAAGAACGGCGCACCGACGGAAATCTTGCCGGCGGACAAGGCTTCGAGAGCCAGAGGATAGAGAGTGCCGACCAGGACGGTCGCCGTCGCTGTCGTGAGGAAGAGGTTGTTGAGCACCAGAGCGCCTTCGCGCGAGATCGGCTGGAACAGTCCGCCCGCCGTCAGCGCGGATGCCCGCAGCGCGAACAACGCCAGCGAACCGCCTATGAAGAAGATCAGGATGCACAGGATGAAGACGCCGCGGGTGGGATCACTGGCAAAGGCGTGCACGGACGTCAGCACGCCGGAGCGCACCAGGAACGTGCCGAGCAGCGACAGCGAAAAGGTCAGGATCGCCAGAAGCAGCGTCCAGATCTTCAGCGCCGAGCGCTTTTCCATGACAATGGCGGAATGGAGAAGCGCGGTGCCGGCAAGCCACGGCATGAAGGAGGCGTTTTCCACCGGGTCCCAGAACCAGAAGCCGCCCCAGCCGAGTTCGTAATAGGCCCAGTAGGAACCCAAGGCGATGCCGCCGGTCAGGAATATCCAGGCGACCAGGGTCCACGGCCTCACCCAACGCGCCCAGGCGGCGTCGATGCGGCCGTCGATGAGGGCCGCGACCGCGAAGGAGAAGCAGACCGAAAAGCCGACATAGCCGAGATAGAGAAACGGCGGGTGAACGGCCAGACCGAAATCCTGCAGCACGGGATTCAACTCCCTCCCCTCGATGGGAGCAGGCACGAGGCGCGTGAAGGGATTCGAGGTCGTCAGGATGAAGAGGAAGAAAACCGCGCCGATCAAGCCCTGCACGGCCAAAACGTTGGCTTTCAACGTGGCGGGAAGATTTGCGCCGAAGCAGGCGACCAGGGCACCGAAAAAGGTCAGGATCAAAACCCACAGGAGCATGGAGCCCTCGTGATTGCCCCAGGTTCCGGTGATCTTGTAGAGAAGCGGCTGCAGCGAATGTGAGTTTTCCCAAACGCTGATGACCGAGAAGTCGGAAGTCACATAGGCCGAGACCAGGGCGACGAAGGACAGCGCCGTCATGGCAAATCCCGTCACGGCGACGGGGCCGCCGACCGCCATCATGCGGTTGTCGCCCGTCCTTGCGCCCAGCAGCGGCAGCACGGTCTGCACGAGCGCCAGCGCGAAGGCGAGAACGAGTGCGAAATGACCTATTTCGACCATGACAGAGGTCCCTCTAGTCGCTCTTGCTCTCGACCCACACGCCCTTGGCCTTGAGGCCATCGGCCACTTCCTTGGGCATATAGCGCTCGTCGTGCTTGGCAAGGACGCTGTCGGCGTCGAAAACGCCGTCGGAGCCGAAACTGCCCTCGGTGATCACGCCCTGTCCTTCGCGGAAAAGATCAGGCAGAACGCCCGTATAGGTCACCTCCACGGATTTCTGATGGTCGGTGACCGCGAATTTCACCGTCGCGCCC
Source organism: Mesorhizobium hunchu (assembly GCF_040081975.1). NCBI lineage: Bacteria > Pseudomonadati > Pseudomonadota > Alphaproteobacteria > Hyphomicrobiales > Phyllobacteriaceae > Mesorhizobium > Mesorhizobium hunchu. The sequence continues at coordinate 147,972 of NZ_JBEBMG010000004.1, read as the reverse complement.
TTGCCGCGTTCGACGGTGCCGTCCTCCACCAAGCCGCCAAGGCGGATGCGCTGGCCCGGTTCGAGGTTCGCCGCCGCCAGATCGGCGGGCATGTAGAAATAGGACGCTTTCTGGCCGAGCGCGTAGAGCGTCAGCCCCATCGCCGCGCCGAGAAAAGCGAGGCCGCCCAGGATAACGGATAGCCGTTTCTGCTTCCGCGTCATTATCTACTCCGTCGCCGACAGGCCGAGCGACGCCGCGAAGGCGGTCAATTGCTTTGCCTGATCGCTTTCCGGCGCGAATGCGGCTAGGCCGCGTTGCAACGCATCCCGCGCCTGTCCGGTCTTTCCCAGCACGACATAGGAGCGCATCAGCTTCATCCAACCGTCCGCATCCTGCGGGTTGCGGCGAAGCCTGTCATCCAACCCCGCCACCATCGTCTCGATCATGGCAGCCCGGTCCTCGGACGTCATCGAGGAGGCGGCGGCCACATCGTCGCCTGTCGGGCCGTTCGCCTGCGGCGCAGCCGTGGCCGGCGCCGTGTCGAGTTCGGCCAGCGCCTCCGTCGCGGCACCGCGCCAGGGCGAATCCGCCGGCAATTTGTCCAGCATGGCCTGCCAGGACGATCGCGCCTCGTCCTTGCGACCTTCCTGGGCCATTGCGATGCCGAGATAGAAACCGGCCTTGGAATCGGCGGGATCGAGCGCCCGCGCCGCCTCGAATGCGGCCTGGGCGTCCGCGGTCACGATGCCCGAGGCCGCATAGGCCAGGGCTTCGCCCAGTCCCGATTGCCGGGCCGCCGTCGCGCCCGACAGGCGAATGGCATTGCGGTAGGCTGTCACGGCATCGGCGTAGCGGTGCATCCGGACATAAATGGGTGCAAGAACATCCCAGCCACGCCCGTCGTCAGGATTGGCGGCAAGGTGCGCTTCCGCGCGCGCCACCAGTTCGTCGATGGAACTGTCCGCTGGATTCTTGGCAAGACGCTCCGCCAGCGGTTGCGGCGGCAGATCAGGCGAGCCCAGCGCGCTGTACATACCCCAGGCGACCAGAGGCACTGCAAGGACGGCCGTCATCGTCACGAGCCGGCCTTGCCGTGTCGGTGAGGCGGAGTCTCCGGCGTGTGCGCCGCCGACCGCCAACCTCAGGATCCGGCGGCCGATTTCGGCCCGAGCCTGCTCGGCTTCCTCCGCAGGGACAACGCCGCGCGCGACATCCTTGTCAACTTCCGCAAGCTGGTCGCGATAGACTTCGAGATCGTGATCGGCGCCCGGCTCGGCAGGCCGGGACGGCCCGCTCAGCGGCCAAAGCACGGCGAGGCTGGCGCACAGCGTGAGACCGATGGCGACGACCCAAAAAAGCATGGCACATCCAATAGCCGGGCACGGTCGGCCTGCCAACCACAGGATGCTGCGACGCTTTGGCAGAATTCCGACCTTCCGGCCGGGCCTACGTCAACGGCGTCCAGCTTCCGTCGGAATTGCGGCAGGCAGTCCCGCGCGCCGTGGTGGAGGCACCGCCGATCACGACGGTCTGCGTGTATTGCCGGCAATCCTGCGAACCGACCCGGTAAGGTTGAGCGGCGACAACCTCGCCCGAATGCCCGGAAATGCCCTGCCACGCAACCTTCTGGCCGCTGGCGGTATATTCGAGGGCCTTGTATTCGGCTTCAAGCGCGCTGCGTTTCTCGCCGGCATTGAGCCCGGCGCCGATCGTGCCGCCGACAAGACCGCCGTTCATGGCCGAAATCCTGGAGGCCGCCGTGCCGCCGCCAGGCGTGCCGCCGCCGGCCAATCCCAGCAGGCCGCCACCGCTCCGGCTCGTAGGTTGCGAGGTCGTGCCGCAGCCCGCCAGAGCGGCCATGGAAGCGGCGGCGAGAATCGTAAGAATTTTCATGCCCGATACCGGATTCAAGTCACCGCCCGTCACAATCAGGCTCGGCGATAGTGTTGATATTTGGCCGAAATTTGGCCGCTTTGCCGCCGGCTTCCATTCACGCGGCGCTCCTTAAACAGATCAATGCCCGCAGCCCTCCCATAGCCGAGCGTTCCAACGCAAAAGAGCCGCCATATTCCTTCACGAGATCGGCTACGATAGCGAGGCCGAGTCCGGTGCCCGGCTTGGTTTCGTCCAGACGGCGCCCCCTCTGCATGGCCTCGCGTGCCTTCTCGGCGGGAATTCCAGGACCGTCATCTTCTATCGCGATCTCGAATCGAGCGCCCTCCCCCTGATCGACCAGCGGAACGACCGATATCGTCGCGGCACTTTTTGCCCATTTCATCGCGTTTTCCAGGAGGTTGCCCAGTATTTCCTCGAGATCCTCCCGCTCGCCCGCGAACAGGATAGCATCCGCAGGCAGCGACGACGACAGCTTCACTCGCGGATTCAGCTTCTGGACCACCCGGACCATTCGTTCGACCAATGGGCCGACCGGCGTGCGATACACGACGCTGTCGCGCTGCGCGGCCACCCGCGCCCGCTGCAGATAGTGCTCGACCTGTTGCTGCATCGAAGAAGCCTGATCGGCGATCAGTTGCCCTTTCGCGCCGCCCAGCGCGCGGCCTTCGTTCAGCAGGACCGCGAGCGGAGTCTTCAACGAATGGGCCAGATTGCCGACCTGTGTCCGCGAGCGCTCGACGATGCGCCGGTTGTTCTCGATCAGCGCATTGGTTTCGTTGGCGAGCGGCTCGATTTCAGTGGGAAAGCTGCCGGAAAGGCGTTGAGCTGTGCCCTCCCTGACCTGGGCCAGCGCATTGCGCACTCGCCGCAAGGGCTGCAGCCCGAACAGGATGGCAGCGGCGTTAATGGCGATCATGCCTACGCCGAACAGGGAAAGGTAGGTGAGCAGGCGGCGCTGGAAGGTCGTGACCTCCTGCTGCAGTTCCGTATAGTTTCCCATGACCCGGAAGCGCGCCGCACGGTTCTTGGTGTCCAGCACGAATTCGCTTTCGAAGACCCTCAGTTCCTCGCCATCGAGGCCTTCGGTCATGTAGCTGCGCTGGAACGCCGGATTGAACGGGACCTCGGAAACGCTCGGGGACGGGATCGACCGCGTCATCGAGGAAGAGCGCAACACGCCGCTGACGCCCTCCGACGCAGGCTCCACCGACCAGTACCAGCCGGAATCGGGTTGCGAGAAGCGAAGGTCTCCAAGGTCCGGCGAGCCGGACAGGATGCCTTCTTCGGAAATGCCGACGGAGCCGATGAGATTGAAGAGATGGGCTGAAAGCAGACTGTCGAAACCGCGTTCGCTGGTTTGGCGATAAAGCGTCGTTATCAGCGTGAAGATGATGACGAGCGTGACCATGGCCCAGATCGACGACAGGGCCACGACGCGAAACGTCAATGAGCGAACCCAACCGCCGGGTCGGGAGGATTGCACTCGCGAAGATGTGCCGGGGAGCGGTTTCGCCTTAGGTCTCCGGTTCACGCATGCGATAGCCCATGCCGCGCACGGTTTCGATCATGTCGACGCCCATCTTCTTGCGCAGCCGTCCCACGAAGACCTCGATCGTGTTGGAATCCCGGTCGAAATCCTGATCGTAGAGATGCTCGACGAGTTCGGAGCGGGAAACGACCTCGCCCATATGGTGCATGAGATAGGCAAGCAGGCGGAATTCGTGGGAGGTCAGCCTGAGCGGCACGCCGTCGATATCGGCCTTGGAAACCCTTGTGTCGAGGCGCAGAGGGCCGCATGTGAGTTCCGAGGACGCGTGCCCGGCGGCGCGGCGGATGAGCGCCCTGACCCGCGCCAGGACTTCCTCGATATGGAAGGGCTTGGTGACATAGTCGTCCGCGCCGGCATCGATGCCGGAGACCTTGTCGCTCCAGCGGTCGCGCGCCGTCAGGACCAGTACCGGCATTTTCCGGCCGTCTCGCCGCCAGCGCTCAAGCACGCTGATGCCGTCCATCTGGGGCAGGCCGACGTCCAGAACCACGGCGTCGTACGGTTCGGTATCACCGAGGAAATGGCCTTCTTCGCCATCGAAAGCGCGATCGACGACGTAACCGGCATCCACCAGCGCGTCACCGATCTGGCGGTTCAGGTCATTGTCATCCTCAACGACGAGTACGCGCATCCTCTCCTCTTACGATAGGTCGAAAGCGGTTCAGATATAGGCCGATTCCGGCGCTGCTGGAAACGGACCTGTCCATCATCACTTCTGAGGAACCACGACCTCGGCGCGGCGCGGCCGCTGACCGTCCTTCCCCGGCACCAGCACGACGATTACACAGACGGCTTGGCCGCCGCGGGTGGATTGCGACGCCTTGGCGAGCGTGCCGCCCTTCTGAGCGGCCACCTGTTGGCCAGCGGCATAGCAATCGGCAGCGACCGGAACGACGGTATTGTCCATTCCGGGAACCACAACGGGAATCGCCATCGCGGACGGCGCGCCGAATGTCGCGCTGGCCGTCAACGCCAGCGCGATAAAGGTGCGAAATCGAGAGAAACGCCGTTTCATGACCGGCGTTCTAAAGCTTCGCTGCTGAACATGAAATGAACACGTGGAGTCCCCTCTCTCCTTATTGCAGAACGCGAGCGGGCGACGCCCCCGCCAGCCCCGGCAACCTTAACCGATCTTCTTGCTGGCCCACAACCGGCCGAAAATGGCCACGAGGCCGGAAAATGCGGTGACCGCCTGCACCACCGTATCCGTCAGGGACGACCCGTCTATCGTGTCGACCGGCAGACCGGTAAGGCCGACGGCGCCGATCAGAACAGTCACCACCGAGGCCCAGATCGTGCGGGAAAGATACCAGGGTTTGGTTGTCGTCATCATTTGCTCCTTTCAGGCTGCACTCGGATTCACACCAGCGCAATGCGCCGGCACGCGGGAAGGCCCCATCCCACCGCTGTGCTGAGTTGGCGGACCGTCACATCGATTTCTGCGGGCAGGGCTGGAAAATCGGCAGCAATCGCGGCCGCTGCGTAAAGCCACGACGGCGCGGCGGTGGTCACCACGCGAACCGGCGAGCCGCCTGCGACGGCGATCGTCACCTCGTAGGATTCGCTTTCCTCGCCGAGCGGAATTTCGCTCGCCTCCCACCGGTCGGCGTCGAGGCGGCCGCACCGTATCCAGGAAATTGCAAGATCGGCGCCGTCCCACTGTCCGCGCAGATGCACGGGGGCGTACGGCAGCAGCGCGCGCACGCCGCCGATCTGCGTCGCAGTTACGAAATTGGCATCGGATATATCCGAGCCAGCCGGGCCGACGCGCCAGTTGAGTTCAAGCCCCGCCTCGCCCGGCTGAAGGCCGGCCGGAACGACGGCGTCGTCCAGCATGACGAAATCGGCGTCAACCGGCGCACCGGCCACAGCCGCATCGCTGGTGCCGAGTTGGCCACGCAAGAGATCCGAGAGTTGCCAGACACCAGCGGATATTTCCTCGGCATCACGGAATTGCAGGATTTCCCATGGTCCGGCAGAAGATCGAACCGCCGCCGCGTTGCCCCCGTTGAGAAGCTGAAGATCGGCGATGCTGGAAACGGCCGTATCGAAGAGTTCGACGACGACAGCGGTCGAACGGTCCAGCCGGCCGGCGAATCCCGGCGGCAATGCTTCGACGAGGCGGCCAAGCGCCGCAGGCGCCGTAATCGTGGTGCGCGCCGTGAAGCCGGTGTCCTCGGGTGATGCGAAAAGAGCCTGGCTGCGCCACGGCTTGCGCCACGCCGCTACCCTGAACTGGTCATTCGCGTCACCCGATCCGACGGCGGCCGGCAGATCCATGAACAGGGCGTGGGGAGGTCCGGCCGCCGGCGATGTTTCCACCTTTCCGGACGGCACCGACGCAAGCCAGGTGGCGGGCGCGCGCCGTATGATCCGGCGTGCCGTGACCTTGCGGAAAATGCCTTCGTCCACGCCGGTGACGAGGAGTTCGGAAGAGCCGTCGTCGCCCGGTAATCGTATGGTGGCGCCGGGAACGACATCGGCCCGCTGTCCGGCGACAGAGAAGGTCGTCGTCTCGCGTCGCGACCATGAGCGCTTCAGCCAATCCTGCAGCAAAGCCCTTGCCTGACCGGCATCGAGGGAACCCGGAAAAGACAGGGTGCGCTGGCGGCTCCCCGACGCATCCGGCCACCGGCCGCGAGCCGATACGGTCTGGTACTCGGCAAACGCGTCGCGGAAATTCAACAAGGCTTCCGCAGGCAGATCGTCGTCCGGATCACGAACCGTTTCAATCAAGGGGTCGTCGCCGGACCAGGCAAGTTCATCCAATTGAAGCGGGCCGGCCGCGTTGCCGCCAGACTGCCGGAAAACAAGGCCGTCAGGCGCTTCGCAGACCACGACGTCGAAAAGATCGATCAGCGATTCCAGCGCCTCGCGGGCAGATGTCGGATCGTCGAGGACGAAGCCTTCTACCGTCCCTTCGAGGCCGGACACATCGGCGGGCGGCTGGCCATGATCTGCCAGGATGGCGCTGATGAGAGACGCAAGGTCCGGATTGGCTAGGCGACCGTTTAGCCAATGGCCCCGCGACCAGTTCAGGCCGTCCGCCCAGAGGTCGTTGCGCAGCGGAAACGCCGGATAAGGCCGCGCGTCCCAGGCCCAGAGATAGAGGCGCGAGGCATCCACCATGCGCCCGCCATAGACTGTGGATACCGGATTGGCTGCCTCGTCGAAGCCGAGGACCGCTGCATCCCAATGGGCGAAATGCGCTTCCAGGAACCGCCGCTGCGCCAAATCCGAACGACCGCCGTTCGAAAAATAGGGCTGGCTGCCCTCTATGGACTTCGGATCGGGAAAGACGTTCGGCTGGTTGGGACCCTTGTCCACCGCCGGGCATCCAAGCTCGGTAAACCAGATGGGTTTTCCCTGCGGCGTCCAAGCGGTGGGCGTATCGCTTTCCACGCCCGCGATCCTGTCGAAATGCGGGTTCGACCACCAGGACGCGATGTCCTTGTAGCGATAGACCCAGGGTTTGCCATAAAATCCATCAGTGATGGCGCTGCGGTCGCGCGCGACACGCGCTCCGTCGTCCGGATAATACCAGTCGAAGCCCTCGCCACCGGCGACGCCGGCCCCCAAGCCGTTCGGATCATAAGGTCCCGCAAAACCGTCCGGATTGCCGCCCGCATAGTCAGCGTCGCGCCAGTCGGAAAGCGGCATGTAGTTGTCGATGCCGACCGCGTCGATCGCGGGATGCGCCCACAATGCATCGAGATGGAAAAAGACGTCGCCGCTTCCGTCGGCCGGGTGATGGCCGAAATATTCGCTCCAATCCGCGCCATAGGAAATGCGAGAACCCGCACCGAGCACCGACCGGACGTCCGCCGCCAGGGCGCAAAGCGCCTCCACGAAGGGGAAGGCGTCGGACGCATCGCGCAGCGTGGTCAGGCCGCGCAGTTCGCTGCCGATCAGGAAGGCATCCACGCCGCCGGCCGCAGCCGCAAGTTCAGCGTAGTGAAGGATAAAGCGGCGATAGCCCCAATCGTCCGGACCGCCTGAAAACAGCACCGTTTCACCGGCCGCCGAGAACTGCTCCGGTATCGCCGTTCCGCAAAAACTCTCGACTTGTGTGCGTGCCAAGGCGCTGCGATCGGCGCTGCTTTCTCGAAGCGGTGCCGGATCGCAGGTGATGCGGCCGCGCCAGGGATAGGCCGGCTGTCCCGTTCCGCCTTCGGGATCCGGCAGCGCATTGCCGTCGGCTATATCCATCATCATGAAAGGGTAGAGCGTGACGCCGAGCCCGCGCGACTTGATCTCGGCAATGGCATCGAGGACGCTCCGGTCCGACGGGGTGCCGCCATAGGCGGGAAGCCCGTCGAACGTGGAGACGTTCCGCGCTTCCTCGCGCGAAAGTCCCGACACAAGCCACGCCGCGGAGAGCCCGCCTCCGTTCGCACTCGTGACGGCGGGCTCAATCCTGCATTGGCCCGCCCTGAGGTCGTCGCCGAACCAGGTGACCACCAGCGCAATGTTTTCGAGGTTGGGGCAGATCGCCTGCAATTCATCGAGCGATGCGGCGATATCGGTGCCGGCGAACAGGACGTTGCGATTGACCGACTGCTGTTCGCCGGGCCGGAGCTTGCGCGTGACCGGGAGCGGCGAAAGCCCATATTCGATCGCCCCCGGCAGCAACGCTACCGCCCTGACGGACTTGTAGAACTCGCCGACGGGACGGCTAACTTCGAATTGCAATTGCGGAATTCGATTGCCGTAGTCGCCGATGGCGAAACGATCGAGCACGACATAGGCGACGTCGCGGTAGGCCGGAGCGTTTCCTTCTCCCTGCCTGGCCTCGATCAAAGGATCCGGCAGTTGGTCGCCTGCGCCGCGATAGATGCGCAGCTCGACGCTTTCACGATCGACCTCGCGGCCGTCGGCCCAGATCCGCCGAATGCCGGCGATCTCGCCCTCGCACAGCGCCAAAGCGACGTTCGCATAGTAGGAATATTCGGTGACCTTCGGGCCGAGCTTGCCTTGCCGCCGTGTCGAACGGCTCTCCTCGAAACGGGTCGCCCAGATGAGAATGCCGCCCAGCCGTGCGGTGCCGTAGAGTCTCGGCAGCGCGGTTCCCTCCTCGGCCGTGAACGGCCTGGCGCCGGACAGCCGCGGGCCTTCGACGCGGCTCGAGCCGTTGAGCAGCGCCCGATCGACCGCATAGCCGACAAGGGCACCCGCTGCCGTTCCGATCACGCTTCCAACCGGCCCGAGCAACCCGCCAAGATAAGCGCCGGCAGCCTGAAGCAGGATTGTCGCCATCAGATACTCCGGTCGATCGAAATCGTTGCGGTGGTTGGAAAGGCGAAGGCGGAGGCGATGCGCCGGCGCCATTGTGGAACCAGTCTCGAGCGCACGACGGCGCCGGCGCCCTCGTAGGCGTGGACGAAGCAGCCGCCGTCCACCAGAATGCCGAGATGCTTGGCCGGCAGGTTTGCCCGCCAGCGAAACAGAAGCACGCAGCCGGCTGCCGGCTCCGGTATCTCATGAAAGTGGAAGCGCAGTTCCGCCAACAGGCGGTCGGCGCCGGAGGATTCTGCCCAGTCGGGAGCATACGGCCCCGACTCCGGCAGTTCGAAACCGTAAAGGCCGCGCCAGACGCCACGCACCAGACCGAGGCAGTCACAACCGACGCCCCTGCGCGCGCCCTGATGGCGATAGGGCGTACCGATCCAATCAAGCGTCTCCGTGACGACGCGTTGATCGGTCAAGCCGCTGCATGTGTCGCGCGGCGGATCAGGAAACAATCGGCCCTCCGTCGAAATTCCCGCCATCCGTAACGTAGCCATAAGCGGCATCGTTGCCCGGGAGGTGCGGAAATCCCCTGAAATTCAGGCCGTTGTCGAATTTCGCCTTGCAGGTCGCAAAGCTCTTGTCGCAGCCGGCCACGATGGTGAACGTGTCCGCAGGCGTGATCGCCGGGCCGAGCGGGGACATGATCCTCAGGACCACGGCGCCACGCTCGACGCGATGATCGGCGATGCGATCGGCCCGGCCGGCGCGCGTCCCGGCACTCCATGTGAGAATGCCGTTGGAAAACCACCCCGACGCGAAGGCATCGAGCCCGGCGACGGTCACCGTATCCGGCGGCCCGACCGTCGTGACGGCGCCCGCGCCGGAAAAGGCAGACTGGTCCAGCAGGACCGTGCAGCGCCCATCGCCCAGTTCCGCGTCACAAAGGCGCGTCACGTACCGGCCGTTCGGCTGGTCGAGCGCGCGGGTCCGGCTTTCCAGTTCGGCGACGAATGCGTCGTCGCGCCGAGTGATCTTGCCGATGGTCGCGCTCCGGATCAGGGCGAATTGCTCAGGCGAGCGCCAGTTGACCAGGAGCGTCTCGACCTTCGCTCCGTCATAGAGCCCTGTCGAGATATCGGCATCGGAAATCCGGTCGGACGACAGCGCGCCTTCCACATCGACCGTATCGACCGACAGACCAAGCGTGTCGCGCGCTTCGCTGGCGGCGAACCCGGTTTCCGGTTCGTAGCTCAGGCCGTCCAGGACCAGGGCGCGGTCATGGTCCGTAAAGCCCGCGACCTCCCCGTCCTTGCGCGCCACGCGCCAGCAATGACACAGCGTCGTGACGTCGCCGTCGAGATGAGCCGCCAGCGCATCGGGATAATGGATCAAAGCAACACCTCGACCAGCGGGATGGAAGGAATCTGACCCGCCTTGAAGGCCTTCAGGCTGACCGACAGGCGCTCGGTGTCGAAGCGCACGGGCACGTCGAATTCATAACCTGCCGTGACGGTTGCGCCGTCGGCGGGAATGGAGCCCGCGTCGAACACGATCTCCCCGGTGGCGACATCGAAGGCATAGTCTCCCGGCGGAGATTTTTCCTCGCCATTGATCGCGACGCGCAGGCTGCCGTCTACCGGCCTGGCGATGAACCGCCTGTGGGCCTCCTCCCCGTCCCCATAGACCTTCACCAGAGCAAATCGGCTGGTCGTTCCATCGCCGATACCGAGGACCTGATCCTGCGGCGCCGGTTCGTCCTGCGGCCGGCACGATTTCATGTCGAAAGGATCGCGGAACCGGAAGGCGTGGAGAGAGCCGCGTCGTGCTTCGAAAAAGGCCAGAACCTCGTGCAGGTCGTCGAGCGAGCGCAGGCCGGTTCCGGCATCGTAGTAATGCCGCGACTGGGATTGGCGCGCATTGCGCTTTTCCCTTCCCGATGTCAGCGACACGATCTCGTTGCGGCGCTCAGGCCCGCCGGTCGCGCCGAAGGAGACGGCCAACGGGAACAGGACATCGTGGAAGGACGAAAGCTCGGACATCGGACCCCCTCAAAGCCCCCGCGTGCCGCGCGACACCGCCCGCGCCAGCATGCCGGTGATCTGCGCCTCGGATTTGCGGAACGAAGCAGCGTCCTGCGCCGTGACGTTAAAGACGACATTCACGGGAGACGATTGCCCGTTCGTCGCGACACCAAGACTTCCATCGGAGCCACGACGCAAAGGCAGGATCGCCTCGGACCCCGCCTCGCCCATCAGGCCGATCTGGCCGCCGAGCGGGAAGTAACTGGGTGCGGACACGACACCGCCATCGGCGAAAGGCACGATGCGCCTCGGTACGCCACCCTTGGCGAAGGCGGTCAGTCCGGTCAGCCCGGAAAAGAGATTGCCCAGCAGCGAACCGGTCAGGGATTGCAGCGGCTTCAATCCCTGGTCCAGCGCCATGCCCGCCAGATTGAGGCCGATGCGGCGCAGCACGTCGTCCAGGTCCCTGCCGCTCACCGCGGCTCCCTTCAACGCGCCGGTAAGCTGGGTGCCGAAGCGCTCGGAGAGTTTTCCGAGATTTTCAAGCGCCGCCTGAAACGGCGCCACGTCGGCGTCGATGGCGACGGTGACGTCCTCAGCCAATGGCGGCCTCCTTATTGATCGAGTCGGGATGGGCGCGCATGAGCGCGGTGAGATCGCTGCGTCCGGGCGCCGACACGCGCGGACCGTTCAAGGCGCTGACGGCGCGTTCGAACTCGACGGGCGTCATCGCCCAGAACACCTGGGGCGCAAGCCGCAGCAGGCCGAAGGCGACGCGCATGGCGTCGTCCCAGGGGAACGGGGCGGGACCTGCTGCGGCAGTCAAGGGTTTGACGTGGAACCGTTCTGGGCCGTCGCCCCGAATGTGACCGTCAGCAGTTCGGCGACGATGGCGGCAAAGCCGGCCACCCCGCCTTCCGCCCGCATGGCGCCGACATCGTCGTCCGTGACCGTCTCTCCCGCGCCTCGCAGGCCGGCGCCGATGATGCGCACCAGATCCAGCGCCGACAGCTTGCCGCCGGAAAAGCGTCCCACCAGCGCCCCGAGATCGTCGGCGGCATACGCCGCTTCCAGTTCGGCAAGCGCGCCGAGCGTCAGGCAAAGTGTCCTGACGCGCCCGTCGAGTTCCGCGGCGATCTCGCCGCGCCGCCTGTTCGCCGCCATCAGCTTGCCGCGAAATCGACGGCGCCGGCGGATTCGAGAGCCATCTCGAAGGTGATCTCGCCGTCATGCGCGCCTGTGTATTCGAGCGAGGTGATCTGGAAATCGCCCGATAGCACGCCGAAATCCGGCACCGTCATCTGCCAGGCAGCGATGTCGCCGGCGAAGAATTTGGCGCGGATCAGCGCGTCCGATTGCGCATCCTTGAAGATTCCGGCGCCGCTGATCGCGGCGCGCTGGATGCCGCTTCCGGCAAGCAGCTCGCGCCAGCGGCCGGCGGAATCCGCGTCGGTGATATCGACCGTCTCGCTGTTGAAGGCGATACGCTTGGTCCGCAAGCCCGCGACGGTCACGAACGTGCCGGCGCCGTCGGAATCGATCTTCAAGAGAAGGTCCCTGCCCTTTTGAGCGACCATCCTGGTCTCCTGTTGATGTTGGAAAATGGATTCTGGCGCGCCCGTCTTCAGACGGCGTCTTCGGTCACGGCGCGAAAGCGCAACTGGCCATGGTAGACATCGATGTCGTCGTCGTAGCGAGCCTCGGAATAGACCAGCCGCAGATCGATCAACTGGTGCCCGTCGAGGTCGAGGGGCGCGCCATCAAGCGCCAAGCGAACGCGCTCCATGATGTCGAGCGCCTCCTTCTTGCCTCTGGCCTTCGACCAGACATGCAGGGTCAGCAGCTGCTCGGTCCCCGGCTCGGTCGCCGTGCTCCAGTCGTAGACGCTGGCGCGCCCGAGGGTGACATAGGGAAAGGCGGCGCTGGCGGGCGCATGATCGAACACCTTGCCGCCGCCGAGCACCGCGACAAGGCCGGAATCGGCCAGAAGCGCGGCGAAGATCGCCTTTTGCAGGTCAGCGGTAGCTGCTGTCATCATCCGTCATCCTTGCCTGTGATGCGGGCGCCCCGCTCCTCAAAGCGTGCTGGTCCGCGTCGGCGCGAATGCCCGGAACCGCGAGAGTCCGCGCGGCCCTTTCGGCGAGATCGTGCTCCTTCCAACGCAGCGCCCGGACCAACCCGTCGAGCGTTATGGCCATCGACAGCTTCATGCGCCCGTCTCCCGGACCCGGCAGACGAGAAAGCGTCCCGTCTCGTCAGGATCGTGCACGGTGACGATCTCGAAAACGCGGTTCTGTCGCGAGAACCGCATGCCGCTCGTCACGTCCGGCCGGTGGCGCAGCGTGATGCGATGAGTCACGGTTTCCAACGTCTGGCCGGCGCCGAAGCGGCTATCGGCCGCAAGCGGCTCGATATGGCCGAACACGGTCGCGAGCTCGTTCCATTCCTCGCTGAATCCTCCGAAGCCGTCGCCGGTCGTCGTAACCGATTGCAACGAAAGCTCGGTACGCAGCGCCCCGGGGTCGATGAAGAGCGCCGCCATCACAACCTGCCCGCGCGGTAGCCGACGATCATGCGCTCATAGCCGGCCGGATAGGAGACGGGCTGGTCGTCAGGCCCGAAGCCCGCACGGAATTCATACCAGTGCGCAACCAGAAGCAGGATCGCGCGCCTCAGGAGATCCGGCACGTCCGTTCCCGATTCGCCGAAGCCTGCCGAAAAATCGATCTCGACGCCGTTCATGGCGCGCAAGGCGGGCGGCGTGGTCTCGGCGTGGACACGGGCAGGCCGGGAAAGCGTATCGACCTGATAACTCTCCGGCGCAAGGAGCGAAGCCTCGCCCTCGCTGCCGTAGAGCGTGACCGAAAGCACCTCGCGAACCGGATGAATCCTGAGCGGGACCGTTCCGCTTGCCGGCCAGCGGTCGAGGACGAGCCGCCAGCTTTGATCGATCAACGCCAGGCCGGTGCTGCGCTCCACGTCCTGACGGGCGGCGCGGACCAGGCCGGTAAGCAGGTCGTCCTCGCTCGTGCCGTCGATGCGCAGATGCGCTTTGACCTCGGAAAGCGTCACCGGCTCGACAGCCGGTTCGACGGTTCTGAACAGCGTCATGCAATCACCTTGTCAGGCACCTTGTCGGGAGAAAAGAAACGGCCCCGACGGGGAGGAACGCCGGGGCCGCGAGCAACTCCGTTTCCCCGTGAACGAGGAGAACGGAGCGCGTCCTGTTACGCCGTGCCGAACTTCAGCAGCTTGATGGCGTCGAAGTCCTGCACGCCACCGCCGACGCGCTTGGTGATGTAGAACAGCACATAAGGCTTGGCGGAGTAGGGATCGCGCAGCACGCGCACGCCGGCGCGATCGACCACGAGATAACCGCGCGAGAAATCGCCGAAGGCGATCGGCGTCTCATCCTCGTCGATGTCGGGCATGTCCTCCGCCTCGACCAGCGGGAAGCCCATCAGCATGGCGCGGCTTCCGGGGCTCGCCGGCGGCTGCCACAGATAGTTGCCGTCGCCATCCTTCATCTTGCGGATGGCGGCTTGAGTCTTTCGGTTCATCACCCAGCTGGCGTTCTGGCGATAGCCGGCCTTGAGCGCATAGATGGTGTCGATCAGCACGTCCGAGGCATCGCTGGCCGGCCAGTCGCCGGCGACGCCGGTCAGCGTGTAGCCGATCTTGCCCCAGGCCCAGGCGCTCTCGGCGACCTGCGCTTCGCTCAGGAAGCCTTTCGGCTTGCTGGTGCCGTCCCCCGAGACGAAGGCCGCGCCCTCCTGCTCGGCGAAGGCGGCCTCCACCTCACCGGAGATCCACTGGTCGAGATCGACCACCGCGTCGTCGAGCAGCGATGCTGTGGCCGCCGGCATGGCGTAGAGCTCCATGGTGGGGAACTGCAGTTCCGCCAGCGTCGCCGTGTTGGTCTGCGGCCGCGCCGCCGTCTCGGCGACCCAGCCGACCGCCGGTCCGGTGATGGAAAACGGCTTCTTCAGGACGGAAGACGAAACCTGGCGCACCGAGGCGATCGAGCGGATCGGCGACAGAGCCGCAAGCCGCTTGCCGATCTCGGCCTCCGTCTCGTCCGGCACCAGATAGCCGCCGTCCTGGCCCGAACCGCCGAGATTGATCGACATTGCCTTGGTGTCGAGGGTTCTCAGCGCGCGGTCGTCGCCGGAGCGCATGTAGGCGTCGAAGGCCGCCTTGTGCTCACTGGGCATCGCGCGGCCGGCGCCGCCCAGTGCCGGGCGGACGCGCTTCAGCGCCAGATTGTCCAGCGCCCGCTTCTGCTGGTCGAGCGACCGGCTGATGCGCTCCACCTTTTCCGCGGTGACGACGTCGGCGCCGAGGCGGCTTTCCAGTTGCGTCAGTTTCTCGTCGTTGGAGTCCTTGAAGGCCTCGAACGTGGCCATGAACTCGCCGAAGGCGTCCTTCAGGTCGAGATCGTCCGCGCTCTTGGTCTCGAGCGGCGCGGCTTGCGCATGTGCATTCATTGACAGTTCCCTTTCGGATTTATGAGGCTGGTCGCCTGCCGGATCGTCTCCGTCAGGCTCTGCGATCCCGCCGCGGCGTCCCGCCTGCGCACGAGCGAAGCGAAACCCTTGGCGATGACCGCCCGGGCGTCGCTCCTGGAAAGCCCCGCATCCCGCGTGAGCCACGATTCGAATTCCCTGACGCTGGGCAGGCGCTTCGCGCGGCGGCCCTTGACGGTCTCGATTCGCGCGCCGGGCAGCATCGGGAAGGTGACGACCGAGATCTCCCAGAGATCGGCCTCGATGATGCGGCGGATGCCGCTCGAAGCGTCCCGGCGCGCCTTCACCGTGCGGAAGCCGATGGAAAGCCCGTCCAGCGCGCCGGCGCGCATCAGCGCATGAACTTCGCGCGCCCTGGCGACATCCGTCGCCAGCCTGCCACGCACGAAAAGGCCGCGATGGTCCTCGCGGATTTCCGTCCAGACGCCGATGGGCGCAGCCGGATCGTGCTGGAACAGCATGCGGATGCCGCCGGCACTCCTTTCCCGCAACGCCTTCGCGAAAGCCCCGCGTTCGACAACGTCCTTGCCGAGATCGACGGCGCCGAACAGGCTGGCATAGCCGGAGAAAGTGCCGTCGGCCTCCACCCGCTCCAGCGCTAGATCGACGAATTTCCGCTCCGCCCTGCGCGCCGGCGCTTCAACGGTCATCGGCATTCTCCTCGCTTCTGTTCCTGAACATCCGCACGAAGCGGTTCTGCTCGAAGGCGCGCATGACGAAGCCCAGCGCCCACCAGGCGCACAGGCTGGCGGCGGCCGATCCCATGAGCATGAGCTCGGTCGGGCCGATGGCGCTCTCGACGTCGAGTTCGGCGGCGATCTTCAGGCCGGCGGTGCCACCGAAAACCAGGCCGCAGACGACGCCGACGGCGAACCGGCACGCCGCCTCGCGGCGGCCATGCGGCAGGATGTAGGCCAGCGAGACCGCCGAGCCGGCGACCGCGCCAACGGCCTTCGCCATCCACAAAAGGGTGGCGTTGGAAAGATCGGACATTTTTTGTTCTTTCAGATCGGGCGGCGCGTACTACGCCGCATCGTTGGGCCGATACCCCACCGCCTCGCGCTTCTCGTCGTCGGTCAAGAACTCCGCCGCGCCGACGCGGGCCCACAGCGCGTCGCGTTCGGCCGAAAGCCCCTCGATCTGGTCGGCGTCGTACCAGAGCCGCAGCCCCTCACCGAACGCAGGCCCCAGCCAGGCCGACATTTCACGGGCGATCCTCGCCACCAGCGGCAGCACCGTCAGCCTGTAGAAGGCGCGGTTCGCCTCCTGGTAATTGGCATAGGTGTTGTCGCCGGGAATGCCGAGCAGCATGGGCGGCACGCCGAAGGCCAGCGCGATGTCGCGGCTCGCCGAATGTTTCGCCTCGACGAAATCCATGTCCTTCGGCGACAGCGCCATCGCCTTCCAGTCGAGCCCGCCTTCGAGCAGCAGCGGCCGGCCGGCCCGCGTCGCGCCTGAGTAGCCGTCCTCCAGCTCCGATTTCAACCGTTCGTACTGGTCCTCCGGCAGGTGTCCGCCCTCCTTCGGCGCATAGACGAGCGCCCCGGAGGGACGGGCCGAATTGTCGAGCAGCGCCTTGTTCCAGCGCCCGGCAGCGTTGTGCGTGTCGAGCGACATGAGCGCGGCTTCCAGCGGCGGAAAGCCGTAATGGTCGTCCAGCGGGTGAAACAGCGTCAAGTGAAGCGCGCCGCCGCCTTCTCCGTCCGAAAGCGTCACTCGCCGCCGTCCCGCCGACTCCCGATGATCGAGCGCCACGGGCCAACCGGCCTGATCGGCCACGACGGTCACGCGGTCCGGCCTCAGAAGGTGCAGCTCACGCGTCCCCTCATTGGCCTCGACAAGTTCGAGATAGGCGTTTCCCGACAGCAGCAAATGGCCGTACAGCGTTTCGAGGAACGTCGCGCCGGCCTGGCGCGGGTTGGGTCGCTCGACCAGATCGAGCAGGGGATGTTCGACGATCTCGTCCGCGCCTTCGTAGAGGAGCCACGGCACGGCCGACGCCGCGCCGGCGATCAATCGCACCGACCGGTGGACGATCGGGTTGCGCATGAACCCCTCGCGAGCGAGCGTGGCGTAGTCGCGCCGGGTCCAGCGCGCCTCGCCCTGCGCATGCAGCGCGATGAAGCCGGAAGGCGTCGCTGTCTTCAATTCGGCGCGCGCGCCGCCGTTCCCCGAGGCGCGAAGCCAGGGCCAGGTCCAAGCCATGTCGTTTCCTATCGAAAGTCGCGGATTCGCGGGGCGCCGATGCGATCCGGCATCAGCTCGGTCACAGCCCAGACCAGGGCGTCGACCCGATCGGGCGAGCGGCCGCCGGACAGCCCGTCGGCGCCGAAATCGCACATCTCGTCTTCCAGCGCGGGGAAGCGTCCCGCATGGAACACCCTGCGCTGGCTGTACAACGCCGCCACCGGTTCGGCGCGCGCCCATTTGCCGCGTCGCGCCCGCGCCGGTTTCACCGGCACGGCGGCGTCCACGGTCCGGATGACGGCGCTCGCCATCTCGCCGCCTTGGTTGACCTCGACCAGCAGGCAGTCGGCGGCCAGAGTGTGGTACAGCGCAACGGCGCGTGCCGCCCAGTCCTGCGGTTTCGCGGATTTCAGCGTGGCATCGGCCAGCACGACGACCCGGCCATCCATATCCAGCCCGGCGGCGACGATGCCGCATGCGTCCGAGGTTCGGCGCGAACTGGCCGGCGGATCGACCGCCACGACGATGCGGCGCAGTTGCGGCGGCGCTTCGATCAGCGCCTCCTCGATCGTGCGCCGCGTCCACAGCGCGTCTTCGCGGTCCTCGATCAGTTCGCCATCCAGTTCCTGCCGCCCGAGCACGGTGCCGGCATAGCGGGAAGCGACCGCTTCGAGAAACCCCGTCGCCAGGTTGTCGGCGTTTTCGGCCGTCCGCATCCGCGTCACCAGCACCGCCGGATCAGCGAGAAGGCCCTTTATCAATTTCGTCGGGCGTGGCGTCGTCGTGACGAGCTGGCGCGGACGGTCGCCGAGCCTCAGGCCGAATTGCAGCATGTCGAAGCAGGCGTCGGCATTGCGCCATTTGCCGGCCTCGTCGCACCATGCGGCCTCGAACTGGTGACCGCGCAGGCTTTCGGGATCCTCCGAGGAGAAGATCGTCGCCACCGCCCCGTTTTCCCATACCAGCCTGCGGCGGCTGGGCTCGTACCGCGGCCGCCAGGGCTGCGAAACGCCGATGATGCCGGACGGCCCGTCAACCATCACGTCTCGCACGTCTGCCAGCGTCTCGCCGATCAGGGCGAGCCTTCGATGCTTCTGTTTCGGCGCGAAGGGCGGCAGGCCTCGCACCAGCGCGTTCACCCATTCCGCGCCGAGCCGCGTCTTGCCCGCGCCGCGCCCGCCGATCACCAGCCATGTCGGCGGCTGCAGATCCAGCAGCGGATATTGCGCGAGACGCGCTTCAAGAAACCAGGCGTGCCGCGCCAGTCTCGCTCCCGTCCAGCCCACGTTCCTCAGCGACCAGTTGCGCTGCAAACGCCTTGGCCAACTCAACAATGCGTCGATCGATGCGCTCGAGTATGGCGGCCAAGTCTTCATCCTGCCTGATCTGGTTCTCTTTGGCGGCTTCGTCCGGCCGCATGATTTCGCCGATCTTGTCCAGGCCGCGAATGATCGCGACGATGCCGTCGATCTCGGTGCGATCGATCTTCGTTCCCTCTTCGAACGCCTTGCGGCCGAGCGCCTCCATCCTGGTCAGAAGGTCGGCGGCAATGGCACGCAGACGGGCGGCGACATCGCCGGATTCCGTTCCGGCCCAAGTCCAACCATCCCGCTCGGACAGCGTCTGCACCGTCGCCAGCGCACAGCTCGAGGCATCGGCCAAAAGCGGCAATGTCACGCGCGCACCTTCCGCGAGCGCGCGCAAGGCACACGCCTTCGCAGGCGAAACAGCGAAAGCCATGATGATCCCGGATTGTTGAAGATAAAGATGCCGGAAACCAAGTCTGGGGCGGCTCCGCCCGCCCAACCCGCACTTTTCCGACGATAGCGAGACACTACCAAACCACCGTTACGGTGTCAAGGTATTTTTTCCTATCTGCCGAAATTAATCGACCGTAGCGATTTCCCGCTGCATCGGATCACCGGACGCCCGTCCGGAAGGGCCTAAGTGCGGACGGCTATCCGTTCTTCGCACAGGCACGCATGGGGCACACAGCCACCCGCGAGCAACAGTAGCCCGATAACTATCAGTGCTTCGATCCGACAGGGCTGGTCGGGGGCAGAGGCGTCGGCGCATCGCGCCTTCTCTCCGCATCGTCGGCGTGCTCGTAGCGAATGCCGGGAAAAATGATGACGGAAGCTGCCGCCCCGACGGCTGGCGGTGGACGCCCAGCCGGGCTGGTTCGCGGCGTGAAAGACAGGATCGTGGCCATGGTTCGCGTATTCCCTCTCGGTTGACCCGGAGCACAACGCAACGCCTCCAGGGACGATTAAGGCCCTCAGAGGGTTAACGGAGCGCTAACGGATCGTCGCTAAATTGATCCTTGTTCCGGCAGGCGCGGGGCGACGTTCGAACCGCCGGCCGTCCGAGTTGCAACTGCGTAGAGCGTTTTTCGTGTCGTCGTCAGATTTCCTCCAGATCACAGCACGAGCCGAAAGCGGCAAGAACGAGCGGCTTTTCCGGGCCTCGATTTCCGCCTTCTGTTCCCTGACGCGCCCGTCGCGGCGCGAAATCGGCCAGCTCGAAGACCTCACGTTGCCGCTGTTCGACAGCGTCTCCGCCGAGGGCCTGCGTTTTGCGGCCGCTGCTCTCTCGGAATGCGAATACGCGCCCGAGGCGCTGGTGCGCCGTCTTTGCGAGGCAAGCGTCGACGTCGCCGCCCCTCTTCTCGTCCGCTCGCGAGCGCTGACCGATATCGATCTCATTGCGCTGATCGGCCGCCACGGCCTTCCGCATGCCCGCGCGATCTCCAGGCGAAGGAACCTCAATCCGACCATTGCAAGCCTCGTCCGCGCACTGGAACGACCCACTCTGGTCAGGCAGAACGGCCGCGCGCCGGGCCCGACCGCCGAACAGGAGAAGGCGGATCGGCCAATGGCTATGGTCAGGCAGGAGCGGGTTGCGGGCATGGCCGCCGAGGCCGTTCGCGCCAGGCTGCGTGGCATGATGCTTGGTGAAAGGCTGCGGAGCGCCGGGATCAGGGACGACAGCAATCCGGCTGACAGATCCAGCGCCTACGCCAAGCTGCGCGAGACGGCGCTGACCGGAAACGCCGCCTTCTTCCAGACCGCACTGGCCGACGCGCTCGATCTCGATTTCACGACCGCCCGTTCGCTCGTCTCTGCATCGGACCCGTCAATGCTGTTGACGGCACTGAGAGCGCTCGATCTCAGCGAGGACAAGGCGTTCCTGATCGCGGTCGCGGTGTTTCCCAAACACTTCCCGCATCCGCAGGCAATCCGCCTCTTCCTCGACAAATACCGACTGATGCATCACGATGCCGCGCTGGAGCGCATGAGACTTCTGAAAGCCGATGCGGCGGCTCAGGCCATCGTCGGAGCGCGGCAGGCCACGGCCAATACCGACGAGCGGCCAAGGCCTTCGGTGCTCAAGGCGTCCTGAGCGCTATCAGGTCCTCGACGGGTACCGATCCGGCCTCGATCTCCACGATCCAGATGTCGGGATCGAAACGGCTTTCCTTCTCGATCCTCTTTTCAAGGGCATCCGGATCGGTGACCGGCTCCAGCCGGTCGAACAGGCGCTCGTCGGGCTTTGCGGTGTCGTACATCGTCTGCGGCGCCGGCCCGAACAGGGCGACTTCGCCCAATCGGTTGCGGGAAAGCACCATCACCGCGCCGGCCTCGGTGGCGCCGCGCCTGACCACGGCGGCGAACCCGCCATCGGCGAAAACGCGCCGGACAAGCGCCGACACCCAGAGATCCGTGGTCACGCGCATCGATGCCATCCACGCAGACGTTCAGGAATTACGCGACTTCTGAAGCGACGGCGTCAATCGGTCAAGCCGACCTGCCGCATCTTGGCGTAGACGGCTTGGTCGGGCTCACCTGTCTCGGGAAGACCGAACAGCGACTGGAATTCCTTGATCGCCGAGCGCGTGCGTGAGCCGATGACCCCGTCGAGCTTGATGTCGTCGTTGCCGAACGCCTTCAGGCCGGCCTGGATCTTGACGATACGGGCGGAGTCACCGATGGCGGGGGGCGCGGTGGCCGGCACGGTCGCCGTGCGGGCGCGCGGCGCGGGCACCGGCACGACCGCGCCGGTAATAGGTGCGGCACCAAGCTGATCGAGCAGGGCCGCGTCGATCGCACCGTCCTGAAGGCCGACCTTATGACGATAAGTGTCGATTGCCTTTTGCGTATTCGGCCCGGGGATGCCGTCCACTTCGCCGGAATAGAAGCCGAGTTCCTTCAGCACGCCCTGCACCTTCTGCACGGTCGGATCCGGCCTGACCATCGGCGCAGGTGGAACCGGCGCCGGTTCCGGGCGCTCGATGTTGATCGTCGTTTCCGGCTCGTCCGCCGGCGCATCGGTGACGTGCTCGATGGTGCGTGTGGCGAAGAAGGCGCCCTTGTGCGGGTATGGCTGATACCAGAGCGCATTGGCCGAGACATAGAACAAGGTGACCAGGAACGCGGTCGATCCGCCGACCAGGACCGGATTGTCGGAGATCATCGTCCCGACTGCGACCGCGCCGTTGCGCAGGTGGCCGGTACGCCGCTTTGCGGGCTTGGCCTTAGGCCGTTTGGCGGAGCTGGCCATCGCCGCCCTCCTTCGCTTTCCTCGACTTCGGCATGGGCACCACGACAGGCTGATCCGCCTGCTGTCTAGGTCCCTCGACCGGCACGCTGACGGTTACTGTGGTCCCTTTGCCCGGCGCGCTTTCGATCGACATGGTGCCATCGTGAAGCGAGACGAGGCCCTTCACCAGCGAAAGACCCAATCCGGTGCCCTCGTAGCGCCGGGTGTAGTCGTTATGAACCTGGGTGAACGGCTTGCCCAGATTGGCCATATCGGCCTCGGCGATGCCGATGCCGTTGTCGCTGACCCAGAAATGCAGGCGCGAGCCGAGCCGGCTTGCGCCGATCGCCACCTTGCCGCCTTCGGGCGTGAACTTGATGGCGTTGGAGGCCAGGTTGATGAGGATCTGCTGGACTGCGCGCCTGTCGGCGTTGATCTCCCCGACGTCCGGCGCGATCTGCGCCGTGAAGTCGATGCCCTTCTGGGCAGCCGGAAGCTTCATCATCGAAACGCACATATCGACGGCTTCGACAAAACGGAACGGCTCGGGCTGCGCGGCATAGGTGCCGGACTCGATGCGCGAAATGTCGAGGATCGACGTCACCACCTCCAGCAGATGCTGGCCGGATTGCCGAATGAGCGAGACGTATTCTTTCTGGCGCGGATCGGCGAACGGCCCGAACATGTCGTGCAGAAGAACGTCGGAGAAGCCCAGGATCACATTGAGAGGCGTGCGCAACTCGTGACTGACGGCGGCCAGAAAACGGCTCTTGGCGACATCGGCGCTGGCGGCCGTCTCATTGGCGGCGGCAAGTGCTGCCCGCAGTTGCGCGACCTCGTCATTTGCGCGCAGCAAAGCGATGAAGGGCTGATCCTGCCCGCCTTGCATCAACTCGAAGAGAAATGTCGGGAAATTGCCGTTTGCACCGGGCAGGCGCAAACGCAGCTCCAGGCATCGCGAAACCGCGCCGTCGCGCAGGTCGGCAATGGCACTGAGATAAGGGACGCGGTCGGCCAAGTGGATTCGATCGAACAGACCGGCGCCGGATAATATCTGCGGGGAAAGATCGAGCAAACGCATGGCGCTTGGCGAGACGTCCAGCACGTCCCCGCCCCGCGCGATGCGAAAAACGACGGCGTCGATCACGTCCTCCAGACAGCTCTCGGTCCGCTGGTCCTGCTCCGCATCGGCGGGGTGAAACCGCCCTGCGCGTGCGAGCACGGTCGCGCCCCATGCGGCAGGAATGAGCCAATGCCATGCCGCAGGTTCCCCGACCGAGAGCAGAAGCGGTGCCAGGAAAACCTGCAGGATGGCTGCAGCCAAGGCGGCTGCACCTGCTGCGATCGTAGCGCGGCGCGACCCTGAAACCCACCAGGCCTCCACCGGAAGGGCAAGACAGAGGAGAGCAACAGGCGAGCCGAGACCGCCGGCAGCGGCGATCAGGCCGGCGAGACCGCAAGCCGCGACAGTCAAAATCCCCAAACCGACCAGCCGGGACGTCCCCGTCGCCGCCACCAGCATCGCCGAGAGCCAGCCTGCGGCAAACAGAACAAGGATCACGAACACGGTGGCCGCCGCGCCGATGTTGGCGGTCGCCAGCATCACCGCGGCTGCGGTCATCAGGAAAGGCGACGCCAGGAGAACGCCGATGAGGCGCGCCTGAATACGCCGCCGGCCGGCATCGGCCACGGCGGGCTGGACGAAACGCTCGCAGCCAGCGGCGATCGCATCGCAAAAATCAACGTATCTGGTCGCCGCCAAACTCAACGCAACGCACTCGCCTGCTTCGCAGATCACTTTCGTTGAAACGAAACTCGCATCCAGCCTTTAAGGAAAGGATAAGGCGGGGCCACAAGGCGTCCTCCGACGGGCAAATATTCGGGCATGGCGATCGCTATGCCCCCGCTTCTGCCGCCATAGTAAACGGGCGGTTAGCCCGGGGTGACTTACCGGACATGGCATACTGGCGCCGACTTTGGCGAAGAATTTATAATATTATGTTTTATAATCAATCTTTTAAATGGTTTCTATTTAGTAAAAGACAAAGCCGACTGAAACCGGGGCAAGGCAGGCGTGAACGGTTTCCTGCCGATTTGTCTAAACTTTTCAGAAAATCCTCCTGCTTCATGCAAGCCGTCTTTTGTGTGATCGTGTCATGGTCGATGCAGAAAAGAGGCTCGGCCGACGAGCCGGCGCCCGGTCACGACGAGAGGGTATGAAAATGGGTTTCCTGATAAGAGCGGCCTTCTGGTTTTCGCTGGTCCTGCTGCTGCTCCCGTTCGGCGCAGGCTCGGGCACTTCGGGCGACGACAGCGTCGGTCCGATCCAGGCCCTGCTGGCTGCGCGCGACGCCGTCGGCGACATTGCCGGCATGTGCGACCGCAGGCCCGACGTTTGTGAAACCGGCAAGCAGGCCATGCATACGATCGGCGTTCGCGCCAAGGCCACGGCGAAGATCGCCGCCGAGCTGATCGGCGACGAAAACGAAGCGCCCGACCAGACCACCGTTACGGGTAGCGTCCCCGAAGCTGAGGTCGGGAGCGCGCCCGCCAAGAACTGATCCTCTCCGCCGCTTGAACGGCGACACCGCGGGCCGCCTTCCCTCTCGGCGCCCGCGGTGTTCTTTTTTCGTGACGCGCCTGTCGCGTGCCCCTATATGCGACACAAATGACGACCTTCGAAGACATAAGCGACGATTTCTCCCTTCTCGACGAATGGGAAGACCGCTATCGCTACGTGATCGAGCTGGGCGAAGGCCTCCCGCCTTTTCCCGACAGCGAGCGGACGCCGGCCAACAAGGTGCCGGGCTGCGTCAGCCAGGTCTGGCTGACCACCGGAATCGGCAGCGGAACGGATCCCGTCGTCACGTTCAGCGGTGATTCCGATGCGCATATCGTGCGCGGCCTGGTCGCCATCGTGCTCGCGCTCTTTTCGGGCCGTCGCGCCAGCGAGATCCTGGCGACGGATGCCGAAGCCGCGCTCAAGTCGCTCGGCCTCGACGAGCATCTGTCGCCGCAGCGCGCCAACGGCCTTCGTTCCATGGTCCAGCGCATCAAGCGCAACGCCGAGGAAGCGTTTTCCACGGCTGGCTGACCCGTCAGCTTATCGTGGGCCGATAGTCCTCGGCGCCCCAGTGCAGGACCGGCTTTCGCCGGCCTGACGGCGCCGGCGGCGCGTAGTGCCTGGCCAACGCGCCCAGGGCGGTCTTGAGGACGACCTTGGCCGAGCGCACCGGCCAGCGGCGTTCGGCTTCCACCTGCTCGAGCCCCTTCAGGAAACAGCAGACGTCGATCAGCACGCCCGACAATTCAGGTCCGACGTCGGCGACGGCATTTTCCACGCGCTGCCGGGCCGCGAGCGCGGCGTCGGTCAGGCCGGCAATGCCGCCGCCGGAACCGCTTCGCCTCCCGGAGGCGACACTGGCTTCCCAGTTCGCACCGAGGCGCGGCATGATGAGGCCGCGCGTGTAGTCGGCGCGCAGCCGTTCGCCTGCGCCGAATTCCTTCTCGTCGAGGAATGGAAGACCGTCCTTCCCCTTACGGCGGGCAAGCTGCGCGAGCGGAGATTCGGCAAGATTGGCCAGCGCAACCGAGGGGCCGGAGTCGGCTTCGATTCCGGTCAACCCGATCTGACCATCCCTGTTGCGCGGCGCCGGGACCAAGACCAATTGACGCGCCAGCGACAAACCCTGCGCGGACAGGGCGACGCTGTGCGAACTCCGTGCCAGGATGCCACGCGCGGCCAGCATGGACAGCAGGGCGGCGTCAATCGCCACGGCGCCCCGTCCACCCGCTTCGAGGATCAGCTTCCCGGCGCCGGCCGCCGGCCGCACCGACGCCGCCCCCGCGGCCAGGAACCTCAGGACACGCTGACCGCCGTCGGTCATGTCATTTACCTGCATCCCCACGCTCAAAGGTCCACCCGGGAACGGAAGGCGGCATGCGCGATGCGTTCGACCATCGAGACGGCACGGTCGAACTCCGCGTCGTCCCGCAAGTCCTCCACGATGTGGCAGGCATGGATGACGGTTGTCCTGTCGCGACCGAAGCCGCGCCCGACTTCTCCTTGCGTCAGGCGAAGCACGACATGGGCGACATACATGGCGATCTGCCTGACGCGCGATATCGAATCCGCGGTTCGCCCCGGTTTGCGCAGTTCCTTGCTGGAGACGGAAAAGAGTGCCGCCACGATATCGATAAGGCACTCGCACATTTCCTGCGCCACCTCATCGCGCCGCTTGGAACTGGCATGGAACGCCGCATCTGGGGCGGCAGCCGGCGTTTGCTGCGGATGCTTTTCCAGGGTCGCCGATAACATCGAAGGCACGAAACTTCCTCCCAAATAGGAATAAGTTCCTTATAGACGGACACCTCCGACCTGTGAACAAATGATGAACCGTTTGCCCTCGTCGATTTCGACAAGGCATTGAAAACAAATCTCTCTTTCTTTTTCCGTCAGAAATTTCCCTACCCGGCTTTTCCCCACGGCGGAAGCCGCTGCCCATAGTCACAGTCCTTTCGAGGCGGGATGGGCAATGGGAAAACTGGAAGACGAAGCAAGGGCTTTCGAAGACGAAAAGCGGGAGTGGATCCAAGAAGCGCGACAGCTTGCTGCCGTCAGCCTTCTTTGCGGGGCCGACCTGAGCGCCGCCTTCGCAGCCGGCCCCTCCGAGAGAGCGGCGTTGATCCTAAGGCTGGAACGAATAATCGAAAGGGAAAGACTGAAGGGCGCCCGCCGCCACTGGAGCTATGACCTGAACCGTCATATCGCGCTCAAACAGGCGCTCGACAGGTTACGGGACCGTGACGGCGCATCTGGCCGCAACGGCTATCCGCGCGAACAGGCCGGAAAGAAAAACGGCGCCCGAAGGCGCCGCTGATCGGAGAGTGCGACCGGCTTACCGGCCGCCCTTGCGCTTGCGTCCGAGCCCCATCTTCTTGGCAAGCTGCGAACGCGCCGCCGCATAGTTTGGCGCGACCATCGGGTAGGACGCGTCGAGGCCCCACTTCTCGCGATATTCGTCCGGGCTCATGCCGTAGTGGGTCATCAAATGGCGCTTCAGCGACTTGAATTTCTTTCCGTCCTCAAGACACACGATGTAGTCGTCATGCACGGAGCGCTTCGGATTGACGGCCGGCTTCTGCTTCTCAGCCGGCTGAACATGCTCGGCCGGCTCGGAAACGCGCCCCAGGGCCGCATGAACATCGGCGATGAGATTCGGCAATTCGCCGACCGGCACGGGATTGTTGCTGACATACGCCGCAACGACGTCGGCTGTCAGTTCGATGAGCATTTCGCTGCTTCGGGAAGGCGCTTCTGCAGTATCCATGGTTCCAGGTCCCAACGAGAGTTATGGTTTTGATGCCCCGTTCAGACCGAGGCTTGGCGCGACCTTCGCCAGAAGCGACGAACGATTCGCTTTGCGGAAGACTTCATGAACCTGAAGGCTGCGCAAGTCAATTCGTGCAACTTCTCTACTTATCCTTTCTTCAACAAATATTTTTAAATGAAGCACGTCTTTTGTGAGAAAATAGGCCAACGCTTTCCAGAGTATCAAAACGATACAGGTCTTGCGCCAGTCGATTCACATCGGCAACAAGCCATTGGCGTGCTCATCACAATGCCGTTCAGATCTAATTGACGCTTGAGCATCCGGCTCGGACATGTTCATTGCCCGCAACCTGTGTCGCAATGACGAGATCGAAAGAATGAAGGCAAGTTTCCCCGCCGTCGAGCCGCCGCGGCCGCAGAAGAAGCCGACGCAAGACGAGCATCACGGCATCAGGCGGATCGACGACTATGCGTGGATGCGCGCCGACAACTGGCAGGACGTGTTCCGGGATCCGTCGCTGCTTGCGCCCGACATCCGTTCGCATCTCGACGCCGAGAACGCCTACCAGTCCGCCCTGATGGCGGATACGGCCGCTCTTCGGACGGCTCTTTTCGCGGAAATGAAAGGACGCATCAAGGAGGACGATTCCTCCGTACCGATGAAGGACGGTCCCTACGCCTACGGCTCCTCCTTTCGCATCGGCGGCGAACAGCCGAGATATTTCCGCACGCCCCGGGACGGCGGCGAGCAGCACATTTTCCTGGACGGCGACGCCGAGGCCGCCGGCAAGGCCTATTTCCGGCTCGGCGGCATCGACCATTCGTCGGATCATGCGCGCCTGCTATGGGCCTATGACGACAAGGGCTCCGAGTTCTACAGCCTGCGCGTGCGCGATCTCGATAGCGGGGCCGATCTCGAGGACGTCATCGGCGATACCGGCGGCGGCGGCGTCTGGTCGGCCGACAATGCCGGCTTCTTCTATACGAGACTTGATTCGAACCATCGACCGTCGAAGATTTTCCATCATGTTCTGGGCGACGATCCGGCGAACGACCGGCTTGTCTACGCGGAGGCCGATCCCGGCTTCTTCATGAATGTCGGGGGCACCCGCAACAACGACTGGATCATGATCGGCATCAACGATCACGAGACATCCGAATACAGGATCCTCAGCGCCGACCGCCCGCACGACGAACCCAAAATCGTCGCCCCGCGCGAGACCGGCTTGCAATACGACCTCGAAGAAGGCGGCGACATCTTCTTCATCCTGACCAACGCAGACGGCGCGAAGGATTTCAAGATCATGACCGCGCCGGTTGCCGATCCTACGCGGTCGAACTGGACCGAACTGGTTCCGCACGAACCGGGCCGGCTGATCCTGTCGATCATCGGATTCGCCCGGTATCTGGTGCGGCTGGAGCGCAAGGACGGCTTGCCGCGCATCGTGGTGCGCGAGCGCGCCAGCGGGGACGAACACGTCATCAGCTTCGACGAGGAAGCTTTCTCTCTGGGCCTCTCCGGCTCGTACGAATACGACACGGATGTCCTGCGCTTCAGCTATTCGTCGATGACGACGCCGGCGCAGCTCTTCGACTATGACATGCGCACCCGCGAGCGCACCCTGCTCAAGACGCAGGAGGTGCCGTCGGGGCATGATCCCGACCTCTATGTGACGCGCCGGCTGATGGCGCCGGCGCAGGACGGCGAAATGGTGCCGGTTTCCCTGCTCCACCGTCGCGACACGCCGCTCGACGGCTCGGCGCCCTGCCTGCTCTACGGCTACGGTGCCTACGGCATCACCATTCCCGCCGCCTTCAACACCAACTGTCTTTCGCTCGTCGACCGGGGCTTCGTCTACGCCATCGCGCATGTGCGCGGCGGCAAGGACAAGGGCTATGCCTGGTACGAGGACGGCAAGCGCGCGGCCAAGGAGAACACGTTCACGGATTTCATCTCGGTCGCCCGGCACCTGGTGGCGGAAAACTATACGGCGCACGACCGCATCGTCGCGCATGGCGGATCGGCGGGCGGCATGCTGATGGGCGCGATCGCCAACATGGCGCCGGACGCCTTCGGCGCCATCGTCGCGGAAGTCCCCTTCGTCGACGTCCTGACCACCATGCTGGACGAGACCTTGCCGCTGACGCCGCCCGAATGGCCGGAATGGGGCAATCCGATCGCGTCCGAAAAGGATTACCGCACGATCGCGGCCTATTCTCCCTATGACAATGTCGGCGCAAGGGATTATCCGCCGGTTCTGGCCGTGGCCGGCCTGACCGACCCGCGCGTCACCTACTGGGAACCGGCCAAATGGGTGGCGAAGCTGCGCGACATGAAAACCGGCGCCAGTCCGATCCTGTTCAGGATTAACATGGACGCCGGACATGCCGGCGCCTCCGGGCGCTTTTCGCGGCTGGAAGAGGTGGCCTATACTTACGCGTTCGCGCTCAAGGTGACGGGCAAGGCGAACCTCACGGCCTGATCCCCGGCGAAAGTGACGCTCAGCTTTCCGGCTTGCGGGCCGGATAGCCGTTCGGATGAGGCGGAACGGCCTTGAGATAGGCCGCGATCGCCTCGCGATCCTCAGGCGTCAGCCGCGCCATGTTCTGCTGGACCTCGACCATCGCCCCGCCGACCGAATCGAAATCCGGCGTGAAGCCGCTTTCGAGATAGCTGGCGATGTCGGCGGCCGACCAGTCGCCGATGCCGCCCTCGCCGGAGGTTATGTTGGGCACGACCCCCTCGCCTTCGGCGGCTACGGCACCTGCCAGCCATTCTCCCTTGATGGTGCCGCCGGCAAACGAGCGTGGCGTATGGCATTCGCCGCAATGTCCCGGACCTTCGACGAGGTATTGCCCGGCGCGCACGGCTTCCGGCGCATCGGCGGCGAGTTGGAAGACGGGCGCGCTGTCGAGATAGAGCCGCTTCCAGACGCCGATGCCGCGCCGGATATTGAACGGAAAGGAGAGTTGGCTGGGGCCGGGCTTGCCCGCGATTGCCGGCAAGGTCTTCAGATACGCAAAGAGGTCGGAGACGTCGGCCGGCGTCATGCGGGCATAGGAGGTGTAGGGAAACGCCGGATAGAGATGCGTGCCGTCCGGCGCGACGCCCCGCAGCATCGCATAGGCGAAATCCTGCGGCGACCAGGTGCCGATCCCGTCCTTCGGATCCTGGGAGATGTTCGGCGTGACGAACGTGCCGAACGGTGTCTTGAGCTGGACGCCGCCGACCAGTTCGAGACGGGCCTCCCCTTCGGCTTTAGGTCTGGCGTGACAGGAGACACAGCCGCCGGCGTTGAAGATGCGCTCGCCCTTCGTCGCGTCACCGGGATGCAGTCCGGCCAGGGTCGCCGCATCCAGCCGCACCGGCGCCGACAGGAACCAGCCGGCGACCGCGGCCGCGCCGACAACGACGATGCCGGCGCCGACAAGCCTGCGCGCCCGGCTCATGGCCGGGATCAACCCTTCTTGATGCGGTAAGACTGGTGACAGGAAGCGCAGTCGGGGCCGATCTTGCCGATCTGGGCCTTCAGCGCGTCGACGTCGGACGGCGCGGCATCGACCGCCGCCTTCACGTCGGCCAGGTACTTGTCCTCGGCCGCCTTGAAGCCCGCCATGTCTTCCCAGATTTTCGGCGCGGCCGTGGTGTCGCCGCCTGCTTCGCTGCCCTTCGGGAACAGCGCCTCGGCGTCGAACTTCTCGGCATTCGCCTCGAGGCCCTTCAGAGCGGCCAGAACGGCGTCGGCATCGAAGGGCTGCTCGCCCTTGACCATCTTGGCAAGGCCGCCGACGAGCTTGCCGCGTTCCTTCATCAGCGCCTGCCTGTCGCCGATCGGATCGGCGGAGGCGGCGGCACTACCGAGTGCGAGGACGGAGATGGCGAGTATAAGCTTTCTCATTCCTTTGGGCTCCACGTTGACATCCAGGGCGAAAGCGCCCCTCTACCGAACGAAACCGGTACTCCATTTATTCCGGTCGCTTCTTCTTTTTACGGAAAGAAAAAGGCCCCGAACATTGCCGGGGCCTTCAAAACTCAGCTTGTCGCCTTTTCGTAGAGTTCGAGCACGTAATCCCAGTTGATGAGATTGTCGACGAACGCCTCGAGATATTTCGGCCGGGCGTTGCGGTAATCGATGTAGTAGGAATGCTCCCACACGTCGACGCCGAGGATCGGGGTGGCGCCGTGGACCAGCGGGTTCTCCCCGTTCGGCGTCTTGGAGATGGCGAGCTTGCCGTCCTTCACCGACAGCCAGGCCCAGCCCGAGCCGAACTGCGTCGCGCCGGCGGCGGCGAAATCGGCCTTGAACTTGTCGTAGCCGCCCAGGTCGCTGTCGACGGCCTTCTGCAGCGCGCCGGGCAGCTTGTTGCCGCCGCCGCCCTTCTTCATCCACTTCCAGAAATGGATGTGGTTGTAGTGCTGGGCCGCGTTGTTGAAGAGGCCGGCGTTCTTGCCGAAAGACTGCTTCACGATCTCGTCGAGATTGGCATTGCTGGCATCGACGCCAGCCTCGGCGGCAAGCTTGTTGCCGTTGTCGACATAGGCCTTGTGGTGCTTGTCGTGGTGATACTCCAGCGTCTCCTTCGACATATAGGGCTGAAGCGCCTCGTAATCGTAAGACAGGGCGGGCAGTTCGAAAGCCATGGATATTACTCCCTCATGAAAAAGCGGTGTCGATCGATCTAACATAGGTCCGGCACGAAGCGGAACAACCGTCCTGGCCGAACCTATTTTGCGTTTCGCCTAGGCGGCGGAACCCGAATGCGCCCACTCCCAATAGAGTTCCCGGGCTTTCCCGGCCACCGGACCAGGCTGCAATTCACGATCCTCGATACGAATGACGGGGACCACCTTCGAATGATTGCCTGTCGAGAATATCTCGTCGGCCTCGAGGAAGTCGCGCACCGACAACGTCTTCTCGGTGGTACGGATGCCGGAACCCTCCAGAAGCACGATGGTGCGGGCGCGCGTAATGCCCGAGAGGAAGGTTCCGTTCGCGGCCGGCGTGAAAACATGGCCGTCCTTGACCAGGAAGATGTTGGACGATCCGGTCTCGGCGACATTCCCCAGCATGTCGAGGACCAGCGCGTTATCGAAGCCGCGCATCTTGGCCTCCATGATGGCGCGGCCGTTGTTCGGATAGAGGCAACCGGCCTTGGCGTTGGTCGGCATGGTCTCGATGGTCGGCCGTCGGAACGGCGAAACGCTGATCGAAAAGCCGGACGGCGCGATCATCGGCGATTCGTAAAGGCACAGGCAGAAGCGGGTCGAGGCCGGGTCGGCCGGCACGCCCATATAGCCGCCATGCTCGGCCCAGTACATCGGGCGGATATAGACGGCGGTCCGGCCATCGAACTTCTTCAGCCCGTCCCAGGTCAAGGCGACGATTTCCTCGGGCGTCATGGTCGGCTTCAGGCCGAGCGCCACGGCCGACTGGTTGACCCGCTTCGCATGAAGGTCGAGGTCCGGCGCGACGCCCTCGAACCAGCGGGCGCCGTCGAAAACGCTCGACCCCAGCCACATGACATGGCTTCGCGGACCGACCAGGGCCACATTGCCCTCGTGCCAGTCTCCATCGACGAACGTCCAGGTGAGCGACTGCGCGGCAACGGCCAATGTCATGGTAGCGGCTCCTCAACTGATCACAGGCTATTGGAGAAATTCGTCCCGCTCCGTCAACCGGCATGGCGCGGTTTCGGTGAGGCCAGCGTCGCGTTCCCCTTGCTTCCGGCGCAAATGCGTTTCACAAATTCGCGATGCAATATCCCGCTTATGTCTTCGACGCCTACGGAACCCTTTTCGACGTGCATGCCGCGGTGCGGCGGCACGCGGAGGCGATCGGCCCGGATGGCCAGCTTCTGTCGGAGATCTGGCGAACCAAGCAACTGGAATATTCCTGGGTCCGGACGCTCATGGGCGCTTACGCCGATTTCTGGCAACTGACGGAACAGGCGCTGGATTTCGCTTATGCCCGTGTGCCGTCCGCGAACCGCGCACTGCGCAGCGACCTTCTGGATGCCTATCTCAAGCTAGATTGCTATCCGGAAGTTCCATCGGTTCTCAAAGCCCTCAAGGCATCCGGCGCGAAGCTGGCGATTCTCTCCAACGGATCGCCGGCCATGCTCGAGCCGATCGTGCGCGCGGCCGCCCTCGACACCTTGCTCGACGAGGTATTCTCGGTCGACGGGATCAGGCGCTTCAAGACCGACCAATCGGTCTACGAGATGGTGACGAGCGCCTGGAGGCTCTATCCGGACGCCGTCTCCTTCCAGTCGTCCAACCGGTGGGATGTCGCCGGAGCCACAAGAGCGGGTTTCCGGACCGTCTGGATCAATCGCAGCGGCATGCCCGACGAATATGCGGACCTGCCGCCCGCCGTGATCCTGCCTTCGCTGGAAGGCCTGGCCTGAAGGTGCGGGCGGACCGTTGCCGATCGGCCACAGGACGGCCGGCATCTCCACGGCTTTCAGGAACCGTTCACCTTATTGCCCGATTTGAAGAAGCATAAGGCGTCCATCTTCTCCGGACCGGCGCGACGTGCCTGTCCCGGCACTTGCAATCGGAAAGGCCAGTATGCCCAAGAACCTATTCGCTCCCGGCGTCGTCAATCGCCGTGACCTGTTGACCGTGGCCGCATTGGGAGCGGTTTCGATGACGATGGCCGGCTGTGCCAGCGTCGGTGGCCCGCCGTCTCCCCAATACAACGAGCCCGTCGAACCGGCGCTGCCGGACTATGCCACAATGTACGGGCCGGTCGTCGACGAGGGATTCGAGATTCCGGCAGTGCCGATCCAGAAGATCGATCCGCAATTCCTTCGCCAGATCGTCGACGATCCCACCGGCCAGGCGCCGGGAACGATCGTGGTCGATACGACGGGACACTTCCTGTACCTGGTTCAACCGGGTGGCCGGGCCATCCGCTATGGCGTGGGGCTCGGGCGCGCCGGTTTCGAATGGTCCGGTGACGCGGTCGTGCAATGGAAGCAGAAATGGCCGAAATGGACGCCGCCGGACGAGATGATCGCACGCCAGCCGGAGTTGACGAAATACAGCGCCAAGAACGGCGGCATGCCCGGCGGACTGATGAATCCGCTTGGCGCACGCGCGCTCTACCTGTTCCAGAACGGCAAGGATACGCTCTATCGCCTGCATGGGTCGCCGGAGTGGAATTCGATCGGCAAGTCGGTTTCGTCAGGCTGCGTCAGGCTGATGAACCAGGACATCATCGACCTCTACAGCCGCGTGCCCGCCAAGACCCCCGTCATCGTCACCGGCGATATCGGACAGCCGATGGCCGTGTCAGGCCGTTTCCACCGCGCCATCGCGATCGATGCCGGCGTGCCGCAGGACGCCGAACTGCTCGGCCCGGCGCAGTAAGGTCGGACCGGAGCAATCGGCAAGGCAGGGCTCGTCGTCTTCCGGAAAGACTGCCCGGAATGATGCGACCGATGGCTGAGGCCTTGCCGATGCCGGCCGCGCGGGTGATCAGCCCGTGGCAGTTGCCGTGGTGGAGTAGGAGAAGCTCCGGCTTCCGGCAGAGGCGCAACGTCCGGATCACAATCCATTCGTTGCATTGCGGTATGTCGGAACGAACCTTAGAGTATGTATGAGGCTGGTGCGGCCGGCTTGCGAGAGGACCGTGGATGGGCGCCGGAGCCTTGAACGATACATCGGAAACGGAGAATCCGGAGCGAGAGCGCTGGCTGGGCCTCGTCGCCAAATCGCTCGGCGGCCGGTCGTTCGAGGACACACTGGTTTCGCGAACCAGCGACGGCATCCGAATCGAACCGCTGACTGAACGCGCGACGGAGCCCCGGCCCTGCCTTCGCGCCAATCCGGCGCAACCCTGGATCGTCTGCCAGCGGATCGACGATCCGGACGTCGAGCGCGCCCGCAGGCAGGTGGCCGAAGACCTGGCGCAGGGCGCCACCGGGCTGTCGCTGGTGTTCGAGGGCGCGCCCAATGCTTTCGGCTACGGCCTGCCGCTGGGCGCCGAAACGCTCGAGGCCGTGCTGGAGGGCGTCTCGCTCAACCAGGTCCATCTGCGCATCGACGTCCATCCGGCCAGCCGTGCCATGGCGGACTGGCTGGTCGCGCTGCTGGCGCGGCGGCGCGCCGACCCCGCAAGGCTCAGCCTTTCCTTCGGCATCGATCCGGCGGCGATCTTTGCCGGCACGGGGCGGCTGCGCATGTCGATCGAGGCGCTGCAGGCGTCCATGCCGCAGTCGCTGGCGCATTTCTTCGCGCTCGACGTCCCGGGCATCCTGCTTGAGGCGAACGGGCGGGTGCTGCACAACGCCGGCGCGACCGAGGCGCAGGAACTGGGCTTCATGCTGGCCTCGGCGGTGGCGCATCTGAGGCTTTTCCAACAGGCGCGGCAGGCGCTCATCTACGCCGCGCCGCATATCGGCTTCGCCGTCAGCGTCGATCAGGACCAGTTTCTTTCCATGGCCAAGATCCGCGCGTTGCGACGCCTGTGGGCGCGCGTTCAGGATGTCTGCTCGATACCGCCGTCCGCGGCCACCATCCACGCCGAAACATCCTACCGCATGCTGGCCGCGGCCGACGCCGAGACGAATATCCTGCGCAACACCGTGGCCGGTTTCGCGGCGGCGGTGGGTGGAGCCGATTCGGTCACGGTACTGCCCCATACGATCGTTCACGGCCTTCCGGCCGCGTTCGCGCGCCGCATCGCCCGCAACACGCAGGTCATCATGGCCCGCGAGAGCCATCTGGATCATGTCGCCGACCCTGCCTATGGGTCCGGAAGCCTGGAGGCGCTCACCGACGGCCTATGCGCCGCGGCCTGGACCGAATTCCAACGCATCGAGGCCGAGGGCGGCGCGCTGGCAAGCCTTCGCGACGGCCATATACAGGCCCGCGTCATGCAGGCCCGCGAGAAGCTGGCGCAGGATTATCGCACCGGGCGCCGCGTCATCCTCGGCGCGACTTTGCATCCGTTGCGGGACGAGCGTCCGGCCGAGACGCTTGCCGCACAAAAACGCCCGCTGCCGACCGACGGGATCGTGCATTGTGAACCGATCCTGCCCTGCCGCGCCGAAGAGCTCGCCGGAACACCGGAATGATACCTGATTTCAGCCATATCGACTGGTTTGCTTCCGATCGGACCGCACCGGAGCCGATCGGGGCCTGGGAGACGCCGGAAGGCATAGCGGTCAAGCGCTTCTACAGCCAGGACGACATCCGCGGATTGCCGGGTCTCGATACATGGCCGGGCCTGCCGCCCTTCATGCGCGGCCCCTATCCGACCATGTATGTGCAGCAGCCCTGGACGATCCGGCAATATGCCGGTTTCTCCACGGCGGAAGAATCCAATGCCTTCTACCGGCGCAATCTCGCCGCCGGGCAGAAAGGCCTGTCGATCGCCTTCGACCTCGCCACCCATCGCGGCTACGACAGCGACCATCCGCGCGTCGCCGGCGACGTCGGCATGGCGGGCGTCGCCATCGATTCCATCCTCGACATGCGCCAGCTTTTCGAGGGCATTCCGCTCGACCAGATGACCGTATCGATGACGATGAACGGCGCGGTGCTGCCGGTTCTGGCGCTCTATATCGTCGCGGCCGAGGAACAGGGCGTGGCGCAGAAGGATCTCGCCGGCACCATCCAGAACGACATCCTCAAGGAGTTCATGGTCCGCAACACCTATATCTATCCGCCGAAACCATCGATGCGGATCGTGTCGGACATCTTCTCCTATACGTCGCAGCACATGCCGAAGTTCAACTCGATCTCGATCTCCGGCTACCACATGCAGGAAGCCGGCGCGACGGCAGACCTCGAACTCGCCTACACCATCGCCGACGGCATCGAATATGCCCGCGCCGGCGTCGCGGCTGGCCTCGACATCGACAAATTCGCGCCGCGCCTGTCGTTCTTCTGGGCGATCGGCATGAATTTCTTCATGGAAGTGGCGAAGCTGCGCGCCGCGCGGCTGATCTGGTCGCAACTGATGGAGAAGAATTTTTCGCCGAAGGATCCGCGCTCGCTGTCCCTGCGCACCCATTGCCAGACCTCCGGCTGGTCGCTGACTGCGCAGGACCCCTACAACAACATCATGCGCACCATGATCGAGGCGATGGCGGCGACGCAGGGTCATACGCAGTCGCTGCACACCAATTCCTTCGACGAGGCGCTGGCGCTGCCGACCGACCATTCGGCGCGCATCGCGCGCAACACGCAGATCCTGCTGCAACGCGAATCGGGCACCACGCGCATCATCGACCCCTGGGGCGGCTCGACCTATGTCGAGCGGCTGACGCACGATCTCGCCCGGCGCGCCATGAGCCATATCGAGGAAGTCGAGAGCCTGGGCGGCATGGCCGCCGCCGTCGAAAAGGGCATTCCCAAGCTTCGCATCGAGGAGGCGGCGGCGCGCACGCAGGCGCGGATCGATGCCGGCGAACAGATGCTGGTCGGCGTCAACGCCTTCCAGCCCGAGCAGGATATAGAGGTCGACGTCCTCAAGATCGACAATGCGGAGGTCAGGGCGCGGCAACTGGCGAAGCTCCAGCAACTCAAGGGCACGCGCGACGTCGGCGCGGTGGAAAGCGCGCTCGATGCGCTGACACGGGCCGCCCGAAGCAACGAGAACCTGCTCGAATTCGCCATCCGCGCGGCCCGTGCCAAGGCAACGGTCGGCGAAATCTCGATGGCGCTCGAAAAGGCCTTCGGCCGCCACGTCGCCTCCGTCCAGACCATCTCCGGCGTCTATCGCAAGGAGTTGGGCGAGACCGCGGCAGTCACAAGGATCGAAGAGCTACTGGCGGCGTTCGAGAAGAAGTCCGGCTCGAAGCCGCGCATCCTCGTCGCCAAGATGGGCCAGGACGGCCACGACCGCGGCCAGAAGGTGATCGCCACCGCCTTCGCCGATCTGGGCTTCGACGTGACGGTGGGCGCGATGTTCCAGACGCCGGAGGAAATCGCCCAGCTTGCCGTCGACAACGACGTGCATATCGTCGGCGCTTCCTCGCTCGCCGCAGGGCATCTGACGTTGGTGCCGGAACTCAGGGACGCGCTGAAGAAACGCGGCCGCGAAGACATACTGATCGTCGCCGGCGGCGTCATCCCGCCCCAGGATTTCGACGCCGTTCTGAAAGCCGGCGCCGCCGAAATCTTCCCGCCCGGTACGGTCATCCCCGAAGCGGCGGAAAGGCTGCTGGAGCGGCTGCTGGCAAACTGAGTTATAATTCCTGTTGCAACCTTCCTTTGGAAGTTATAACAATAGTTGCAATAGGAGATAGCGTCATGAATGCCGTCATTCGCAAAATCGGGAATTCCGAGGGCATCATTCTGCCGAAGGAGCTTCTGGCTGGCTTGAACCTTCGGGCGGGCGACAGCGTGACCCTCATTCGCGAAGGCGACGAAGTGCGCCTGCGGCGAATCGAAGACACTGCGGAAGAGTTCGAGCGCAAGATGAAGCTGGCGCGCGAGCGGATGAAAAAATACGAGACGGTTTATCGCGCCCTCGCGAAATGATCCGGTATCATTCTCGCGAGTTTGTCGAAGCCATGCACGCGGAACAGTTGCGCCTGCATGGCGGCGCAAGCGGAGTTCGGGACATTGGAATGCTGGAGTCGGCCCTGGCTCGCCCGCTTAACAAAGCGGCCTATGGCGAAGTGAGCCTTTTCGAACTTGCGGCTGCGTATCTTTTCGGCATCGTAAAAAACCATCCTTTTGTCGACGGAAACAAGCGAACGGCTCTGGCAGCAGCCGACGTTTTCCTGGCCGACAACGGCTGGAGCCTTGAGGCGGATAAGGACGATCTCTACCAGTTGGTCGTGTTGGTTGCCGCCGGCGATATTGACGAAGAAGGGGCCACGGCTTTCTTTGGGGAGAACTCGACCGAGATCGTAGAGTAGTTACTTCAACCCCACGATCTCCCATTCCCTGCCGTTGACGGTCACCACGTCGCCGACCGCCTTGCCGAACAGCGCCTGCGCCATCGGCGAGACGTGCGAGATGGTGCCTTTCGACGGGTCGGCCTCGTCCTCGCCCACGATCGTCCACGCAACGCCCTTGCCGTCCTCGCCTTCCAGCGTGACGGTCATGCCGAAGCGCACTACGTCGCTGCCGGCTTCGGGGATGGTCAGTTCCGCGTTTTCGCGGCGGGAAAGCCAGTAACGCAGGTCACGGGAAGCCAGCGCGATCTTTTCCCGCTCACCCGGTTCGGCGGCCGCCAGCGTCGTGCGCAATGCGGAAATCTCGGCGTCGATCGCCGCCAGTCCATTCTTCGTCACCAGGTTGCGATGCGGACTGACCGGCCGTTCGCCGATCCCGGCGATGGCGCTTTCATTGTCCTCCTCGCGTGTAAAGGCTCTGCTCATCAAATGAAGGTAGGCTGCCGGCAGATGCCGCACAACCCCGCGCCGGCTCGCCGCCCGGCCTGGCGACGGCATGATCCTGCTGCGCCGGGAGGAGATGATGGACATTGCGCCGAAGCTGAACAGACGCACGCTCCTGACCGCCACGGCCGGCTTCGCGGTGGCAGGCCTGTCGATCGGCCGCGCCCTGTCGGCCAGCCTTTCCGGCATCGAAAACGCAGCGTTGCGCGGATCGATCAGCGCAACGGATCTCGGCGTGCGGACCGGCAGCGGCGAAGACCAGAGTCGTGCCTTCGGGAAGATGCTGAACAAGGCTTCGCGAGAGAATGCGCAGGTTTTCCTTCCCGCCGGCACTTATGTCGTCTCGAAGCTCTCGCTGCCCGCGAGAGTGCGGCTCGTCGGCATGCCGGGCGCAAGCCGCATCGTCTATGTCGGCGGCGGGCAATTCCTCGTCGGCGCGAATGCGGAGCATATCGAACTCACCGGCCTCGTTTTCGACGGGGCGAACCAATGGATCGCGGACGGCACGCAGGCGCTTCTCGACCTGAAAGGCGTCCGGCATCTGGTCATCGACAATTGCCTGGTATCGGCAAGCAGCAAGAACGGCGTCGCGCTGGAGCGCGCGGCTGGCCGCATCGAACGTTCGACAATCTCGGGCGCTGCCGATGCGGGGCTATGGTCCGTCGAAGGCGGCGGTCTTTCCATCACCGGCAATACGGTATCCGATTGCGGCAACGGCGGCATTCTGGTTCACCGCTGGAAGGCGGCGGAAGACGGCACCATCGTCAGCGGCAACCGGGTCGAGCGCATCGGCGCGGCATCCGGCGGCACGGGACAGAACGGCAACGGCATCAACGCCTTCCGCGCCGGCAACGTCGTCATTTCCGGCAACATCGTCTCCGACTGCGCCTTTTCGGCGATCCGCGCCAACAGCGCCAGCAACCTGCAGATCGCCGGAAACACCTGCCTGCGGTCGGGCGAGACGGCGCTTTATTCGGAGTTCGCCTTCGAGGGCGCCATCATTTCCAGCAATCTGGTCGACGGCGCCGCCAACGGCATTTCCATCGTGAACTTCAACGAGGGCGGCCGCATGGCGGTCTGCTCGAACAACATCGTGCGCAACCTGTCCACGACCGGCCCCTACCCTGCCGAAAACGCCGGTTTCGGCACAGGCATCAGCGTCGAGGCGGACACGACGGTGACGGGCAATGTGATCGAGAACGCGCCGCTTTGGGGCATGCAACTCGGCTGGGGGCCCTATCTGCGCAACGTGGCGGTGACCGGCAACGTCATCCGCAAGGCGGGCACCGGCATTGCCGTGAGCGTCGTCGAAGGCGTCGGCCCCACGATCATTGCAAACAACATCTTCGACGGCACGAGAAACGGCGCCATCGTCGGACACCGCTGGTCGGACCCGGTGACCGCCGACCTGGCAACGCTCGGAAACGCCGGCTACGCGCACCTCACCATCGAAGGCAACCACGCGAGCTGAATTCAGGCCAGCGCCACCGTCGGCCTGAGTGCGCCGACTTTCGCACCGGCGCGACTTTCAATAGCCGGCCCGGCGATTTCAATCAGCCGCGCCGCCAGCGCCGTATCGGATTTGAGCAATTTCGCCAGCACCGCCGCGACCATGACTTCCGCGCCCCGCCCCGCGCCATCGTCGCATTTGATGGCGACGCCAAGCCCCAATTCGGGCACAGCCGCGCAATAGACGCCCTCAGCACCCGTCTTGACGAAGATGCGTCCGGGTGCGGCCTGCATCAGCGTCACATCGGCCCTGCCCGTTCCGGAAACCAGGAAGGGCTCGGCCATGCAGGCGTTCAGAAGCCGTTTCGCGGCAGCCGCGCGTTTCGGCCCAAGCCCCTGCCCCGTCGCCATGCGCGCGAAGCCTTGCGCGAAGCTCTTCAACGGTACGGCATAGGTGGGGATGGAACACCCGTCGGTGCCGCGATGATCCGCATCGTGCTTCTGGCCGGTCACCGCCTCCATCGCCTCGCGAACCATCTCCTGCTCCTGGTGGCCAGCCTTGACGTAGCCGCGATGGTCGATGCCGAGGTGACGGCAGGTGCACAGGAAGCCCGAATGTTTTCCCGAGCAATTGTTGTGCAGGGCGTTGGGCGAACCGCCGGAGCGCGCCAACGCGACCGTCGCGTCGTGGCTGGACGGCCAATGCGTGCCGCATTCCAACGCGGTTTCATCCAATCCGGCCTTGGCCAGCATGGCGCGCGCCAGTTCGACATGCTCGGGCTGGCCGGAATGGGAGGCACAGGCCAGCGCCAGTTCTTTCTCGCCGAAGCCGTAAGCATCGGCCGCGCCGCTTTCGACGAAGGGCAGCGCCTGGATCGCCTTGACGGCGGACCGCGGGAAGACCGGCCGGTCCGTATCGCCGATCTCTACAACGGACCCGCCGTCGGCATCATAGACGGCGACCGCGCCGCGATGGGCGCTTTCCACCACCGCGCCGCGCGTCACCTCGACCACAACCGGATTCGTCATCCCATCACCGCCCAGATCGCTGCCTTTTGAAAACGACTATTGCGGCCAACGCCGGCTGGCAAGCAGCCGGCGTTGATCCAGCGTCTTAGGAGATGTCAGCGTATGCGGTCGAGGATCGATACGTAGTTCGCCACGGCCGCGCCGCCCATGTTGAAGATGCCGCCGAGCTTCGCGCCCGGCACCTGTATGCCGCCCGCTTCGCCGGTCAACTGCATCGACGTCAGCACATGCATGGAGACGCCGGTTGCGCCGATCGGATGGCCCTTGGCCTTCAGGCCGCCAGACGGATTGACCGGCAGTTTGCCGTCTTTGGCGGTGTAGCCTTCCATCGCCAGCTTCGCGCCCTCGCCCCTTTTCGCCAGCCCCATCGCCTCGTATTCGATCAGTTCAGCGATGGTGAAACAGTCATGCGTCTCGACGAAGGACAGGTCGTCCAGCGTCACCCCGGCCTTTTTCAACGCCTTCTCCCAGGCCGCTTCGCAGCCCTCGAAGAGCAGGATGTCGCGCTTCGACATCGGCAGGAAATCCTGCACGTGCTCGTTGGCGCGGAAGGCGACGGCACGGCGCATCCCGAGTGCCGTGGTCGCGTCGGTCAGCACAAGAGCAGCGGCGCCGTCCGATACCAGCGAGCAATCGGTGCGCTTCAACGGACCCGCGACATAGGGGTTCTTCTCGCTCTCCTGGCGGCAGAAATCGTAGCCGAAATCCCTGCGCATCTGCGCATAGGGGTTGTCGACGCCGTTCAGGTGGTTCTTGGCAGCGATCATCGCCAGCGCGTCGGACTGGTCGCCGTAGCGCTGGAAATAGGCCTGCGCGATCTGGCCGAAGACCCCGGCGAAGCCGGCCGGG
Source organism: Mesorhizobium hunchu (assembly GCF_040081975.1). Taxonomy (NCBI): domain Bacteria; kingdom Pseudomonadati; phylum Pseudomonadota; class Alphaproteobacteria; order Hyphomicrobiales; family Phyllobacteriaceae; genus Mesorhizobium; species Mesorhizobium hunchu. The sequence goes on along the minus strand of NZ_JBEBMG010000004.1, from coordinate 105,021 downwards.
GTGTCACCCTCTTCGGGCAGGTAGGAAGCCTTGAGCAGGTTCCTGCCGATCTCGGGGCCGGGCGTCGTCGTCATCTGCTCGGCGCCCACCACCAGGACGATGCGGGCGGCGTTGGATTCGACGGCGCGGATGCCCTGCCGCACCGCGGCCGAGCCTGTTGCACAGGCGTTCTCGACCCTTGTCGCGGGCTTGAAACGCAGCCGGTCGTCGGTCTGCAAGACGAGGCTTGCGGTAAAATCCTGCGGCGAGAAGCCGGCGTTGAAATGGCCGAGGACGATTTCGTCCACGTCATCGGGGCCGATGCCGGCGTGTTCCATCGCTTCGGCGGCCACCTTGGTGATGAGGCCTTCCAGCGTCTCGCCTTCCAGCTTGCCGAAGCGCGAATGCGCCCATCCCACGATACAGGCGGTCATGGCCGTTCCTTCCCGTCCTATTTTCTCGCCCGCCGATTGAGGCAGGCCTTTGTTCAAATCTGAACCTTCTTCGCGCCTGCGTAAAGATGTTTTGCATCTGCGAAGAAATTCAAATCGATTGATCCAGCCCGTCGGTTATTGATTGATCAGTCAATAAAAAATAAAAGGTACTACAGGAGGGCTTGACCAATGCCGAAGATCGGAATGGAGCCGGTGCGCCGCAGGGCGCTGATCGATGCGGCGATTTCCGCCGTGGGCGAGCGCGGCACGCTCAACGTAACGGTTTCGGAGATTGCTTCGCGCGCCGGCGTCTCCTCGGCGCTGGCGCATCACTATTTCGGGCCGAAGGAAGAGTTGCTGTTCGCGACCATGCGCCAGCTCCTCGCCGACCTCGGCAGCGACTGCGTGGCCGCGCTCAAGAAGGCTGCGACGCCGCGCCAGCGTGTCTCGGCGATCATTTCCGTCAACTTCAACACCGGACAGTTCCGCGAGGAAACGGTGCATGCGTGGCTCGCCTTCTATGTCGAGGCGCAGAACTCCCCGCATCTGCGGCGACTGCTCAGGGTCTATGCGCGACGGCTGCATTCCAATCTCGCCAGCGCGCTGGCCGATCTGGTCGACCGCGCGGAGGCGGCGCGCGTGGCCGAGGCGATCGCGGCGATGATCGACGGCCTCTATATCCGCCGCGCCCTGCGCGACGGCCTGCCCAACCCGGCCAGCGCCACGGCGCTCGTCGAGGACTATGTCGACGCCAAGCTTTCCCGACAGGTGACCCGCCTATGACCTCCCGCCCCAATTTCCTGATCGTCATGGTCGACCAGATGACGGGAACCCTGTTCCCCGACGGGCCGGCCGATTTCCTGCATGTACCGCATCTCAGGGCGCTTGCCGCGCGATCCGCGCGTTTCGCCAACAACTATACGGCCTCGCCGCTGTGCGCGCCGGGCCGCGCCTCCTTCATGAGCGGGCAATTGCCGTCGCGCACCGGCGTCTACGACAATGCGGCGGAGTTCGCCTCCTCCATTCCCACCTTCGCGCATCACCTGCGCGCCGGAGGCTACTACACCTGCCTCTCCGGCAAGATGCATTTCGTCGGACCGGACCAGTTGCACGGTTTCGAGGAGCGGCTGACGACCGACATCTATCCCGCCGACTTCGGCTGGACGCCAGACTACCGCAAGCCCGGCGAGCGGATCGACTGGTGGTATCACAACCTCGGCTCCGTCACCGGCGCGGGCGTGGCCGAGATCACCAACCAGATGGAATATGACGACGAAGTCGCCTTCCTCGCCAACCAGAAGCTCTATGAACTGTCGCGCGTATCCGACGACCCGCAACGGCGCCCGTGGTGCCTGACGGTTTCCTTCACCCATCCGCACGATCCGTTCGTGGCGCGCCGCAAATACTGGGATCTCTATGAAGATTGCCCGGCGCTGGAGCCAGCCGTCGGCTTCATTCCCTACGAGAAGCAGGACCCACATTCGCAGCGGCTTTACAAGGCCAGCGACTACGCTTCCTTCGACATCCAGCCCGAGCAGGTGCGCCGCTCGCGGCGCGGCTATTTCGCCAACGTCTCCTATGTCGACGACAAGCTCGGGGAACTGCTCGATACACTCGAGCGCACGCGCATGGCCGGCGACACGGTCGTCGTCTTCTGCTCCGACCACGGCGAGATGCTGGGCGAGCGCGGCCTGTGGTTCAAGATGAATTTCTATGAGGGATCGGCGCGCGTGCCGCTGATGTTCGCGGGGGGCGACATTGCCGCCGGCCTCGTCTCAACGCCTGTCTCCAATCTCGATCTCTGCCCGACGCTCTGCGACATCGCCGGCATCGACATGAGCGCGGTCATGCCGTGGACAGACGGACAGTCGCTGCTGCCGCTGACGCGTGGCGAGACCCGCGGCGAACCGGTGTTGATGGAGTATGCGGCGGAAGGGTCCTATGCGCCGATGGTCGCCATCCGCGATGAACGGTACAAGTTCGTCCATTGCGAGATCGATCCGCCGCAACTGTTTGATCTTGAATCCGATCCGCTGGAGCAGACCAACCTTGCCGCCGATCCGGCCCACGCCGATCTGGTCGAACGCTACGCGGCGATGGTTCGCGGGCGCTGGGACATGGCGGGTTTCGACAGCGCCGTGCGCGAAAGCCAGGCCCGCCGCTGGGTGGTCTACGAGGCGCTGCGCAACGGCGCCTATTATCCGTGGGACTTCCAGCCGCTCCGGCAGGCCTCCGAGCGCTACATGCGCAACCACATGAACCTCGACACGCTCGAGACCGAGAAGCGTTTCCCACGGGGCGAGTGACATGCAGCCTATCGCCGAAGCGGATTTCGTCATCATCGGGTCGGGCTCGGCCGGCTCGGCCATGGCCTACCGGCTGTCGGAGGACGGCAAGCATTCCGTGATCGTCATCGAATATGGCGGCACGGACGCCGGGCCGCTCATCCAGATGCCGTCGGCGCTGTCGATCCCTCTCAACATGCCGCTCTACGACTGGGGCTTCGCCAGCGAGCCGGAGCCTCACCTCAACGGTCGGGTTCTCGCCACGCCGCGCGGCAAGGTGATCGGCGGCTCCTCCTCCATCAACGGCATGGTCTATGTGCGCGGCCATGCGCGCGACTTCGACCATTGGGCTGAAGAAGGCGCCTCGGGGTGGAGCTTCGCGGACGTGCTGCCCTACTTCAAGCGCATGGAAGACAGCGACGGCGGCGAAGCCGGATGGCGCGGCAGGGGTGGTCCCCTGCATGTGCAGCGCGGCGCGCGCCGCAATCCGCTCTACGCGGCCTTCGTCGAAGCAGGCAAGGAAGCCGGTTTCGAGCTGACCGATGACTACAACGGCGCAAAGCAGGAAGGCTTCGGGCCGATGGAGCAGACGATCAAGGACGGCCGCCGCTGGTCCGCCGCCAACGCCTATCTGCGCCCCGCGCTGAAACGGCCGAATGTGAGTCTTCTCAAGGGCTTCGCACGGCGGGTGGTGATCGAGAATCAACGCGCCGTCGGCGTCGAGATCGAAGCTCGCAAACAGATTCAACTCGTTAAGGCGAAGCGCGAGGTCATCGTCGCCGCCTCGTCCATCAACTCGCCCAAAATCCTGATGCTGTCGGGCATCGGGCCGGCTGCGCACCTGAAGGCAAACGGCATCGAGGTGGTCGCCGACAGACGCGGCGTCGGCGCCAATCTGCAGGACCATCTGGAACTCTATATCCAGCAGGAATCGACGCGGCCGATCACGCTGAACTCCGTCCTCAACCCGCTCTCCAAGGCGTTGATCGGCGCGCGCTGGCTGTTCTTCAAGAGCGGCCTCGGCGCCACCAACCATTTCGAGGCAGCCGCCTTCGTGCGCTCCGCCGCCGGCGTCGATTACCCCGATATCCAGTACCACTTCATTCCCGCCGCCGTGCGCTACGACGGCAAGAAAGCTGCGATGGGCCACGGCTTCCAGGCCCATGTCGGGCCGATGCGCTCGAAATCGCGGGGCTCGGTGACGCTGCGCTCGCCCGACCCTTGGGCAAAGCCGATGATCCAGTTCAACTACATGTCGCATCCAGACGACTGGCGCGACTTCCGCCACTGTATCCGGCTGACGCGCGAGATTTTCGGACAGGCCGCCTTCGATCCGTTCCGGGGCAAGGAGATTTCGCCGGGCAAGGATGTGCAATCCGACGAACAACTCGACGGCTTCATCCGCGACCACGTCGAGAGCGCCTATCATCCTTGCGGAACCTGCCGCATGGGCCGCGCCGACGACCCGACTAGCGTGGTCGATCCCGAATGCCGGGTGATCGGAGTGGATGGCCTGCGCGTCGCCGATTCCTCGATCTTCCCGCGCATCACCAACGGCAATCTCAACGCCCCGTCGATCATGACCGGGGAGAAGGCGTCCGACCATATCCTCGGCCGCACGCCGCTCGCGCCCTCGAACCAGGAGCCATGGATCAATCCACGCTGGCAGGAAAGCGACAGGTGAGTTTTCCGCCCCCTTCCGCTACCATCGCATCGTCGCAGCAAGAGAGACGCCCATGAAAGCCCAGCCGAAAGCCTCGCATTACATCAACGGCCGTTTCGTCGAGGACGAACAGGGCGCGCCGCTGGCCGTGATCTATCCGGCCACCGGCGAGACGATCGCGACACTGCATTCGGCGACGCCCAACATCGTCGAACTGGCGGTCGAGGCGGCGCGCGAGGCGCAACCCGCCTGGGCGCGGCTGAAGCCGGTCGAGCGGGGCCGCATCCTGCGCCGGGCGGCCGACCTCCTGCGCGCCCGCAACGACGAACTGGCGCGGCTGGAGACGCTGGACACAGGCAAGCCGTTGCAGGAAACGCTGGTGGCCGACGCGCCGTCCGCAGCCGACTGCCTCGAATATCTCGGCGGCGCGGTGGCGGCGTTCAATGGAGACTTCGTCGATCTCGGCGGTCCCTTCGCCTATACGCGGCGCGAGGCGCTCGGCGTGTGCGTGGGCATCGGCGCGTGGAACTATCCGATCCAGATCGCCGGCTGGAAGTCCGCGCCGGCACTGGCCATGGGCAACGCCATGGTGTTCAAGCCATCAGAAAACACGCCGCTGTCGGCGCTGGCGCTGGCCGAGATCTACACCGAGGCAGGGCTGCCGGACGGGCTGTTCAACGTGGTGCAAGGTTTCGGCGATGTCGGCGGCGCGCTGGTCGCACATGAAGCCGTCGCCAAGGTTTCCGTCACCGGCTCCGTGCCGACCGGGCGCAAGGTGCTCGGCCTCGCCGGCTCGCTGATGAAGCACGCGACGATGGAACTGGGCGGCAAGTCGCCGCTGATTGTCTTCGATGACGCGGACATTGAAAACGCCATCGGCGGCGCCATGCTCGGCAATTTCTATTCGTCCGGCCAGATCTGCTCCAACGGCACGCGCGTCTTCGTGCAGAAGGGCATCCACGACCGTTTCGTCGACCGCCTGCTGGAACGCACCAAGACCATCCGCATCGGCGATCCGCTCGACCCGGAGGTGCAGATGGGGCCGCTGGTCAACAAGGCACAGCACGACAAGGTCATGGAATACATCGAAATCGGCCAGCGCGACGGCGCCACGCTCGCCTGCGGCGGCAAGACGCCTGCGCTGCAAGGCTTCGAGAACGGCTTCTTCGTCGAACCCACAGTGTTCACCGGCGTGACCGATACGATGCGAATCGCCCGCGAGGAGATATTCGGCCCGGTGATGAGCGTGCTGACCTTCGAAACCGAGGACGAGGTGGTCGAGCGCGCCAACGCCACCGCGTTCGGCCTGGCAGCCGGCGTGTTCACCCGTGACCTTGCGCGCGGCCATCGTGTGATCGGCGAACTACAGGCCGGAACCTGCTGGATCAACGCCTACAATCTGACGCCGGTGGAAGTGCCCTTCGGCGGCTACAAGCAGTCTGGCATCGGTCGGGAGAATTCGCTGGCCGCGCTGGAGCACTATTCGCAGGTGAAGACCGTCTATGTGGAGACGGGCGACGTCGCGAGCCCATACTGAACGATCATCATGTGATGTTCCCTGAGAGATCGTCACATGCCGGAAACAGTTGTTGTCCGAAAGAAATTCGACTGGTCGGAGTGGCAGGATTTGAACCTGCGACCCCATCGTCCCGAACGATGTGCGCTACCAGGCTGCGCTACACTCCGCGACCAGACGGCGGCTTATAGCCGCCGCATTTCGTTCCTGCAAGCCTATAAGAGGCAGTGGGCAAAACTCAAATCGCCGCACCCGCCAGAATATCGGATTCAGATATCCTGCCCCAGGTTCACATGTGTTTTTGCAGCGGCCACACACCATCGCATGCGCGGAACAACTCTTCCAATTCAGTTCGCCACCGCGCCTGCTGCTCGCGTTGGGAAGCGCTGCCAACCCGGCCCTCGGTTCGGCCGCGCAAGGCGTAGTGCTGGGCAGCGTCAGTGACCGTCCCCCGGGCAACCGCATTTCCTGCATCCGGGTATTCCGTCAGATACCAATGCTCATCGACAAGCCGCACCGGCAGGGGCCGAGCTTCAAAGTAGCCGGTCTGCGTGAAATGTTCCCGAAGGGAGGCCAGTTGCCCGGCCTCGTGCGCCGCGGCGACATCCGGATTGTCCGCAGCATAGAGGTGTTCATCAACCGGCAACGCATCGGCCAATTGTGAAAGGAGGAAGCGGAGGAACCGCGTTGGTATCCACACCCTGCCGTCAGGGTTCTGGAGTTCCGGAAAGGCCGCCACGATTTCCGAGAAGTTCGGCAAATATCTATCGTGGGCGCCTATATATTCGCCATCGCTAATATTTGACATTTCATAACCCGCCCGAATCCCGATGACCGGTATGCAATATCCTCGGCAAAATTGTCCAGCATGAATATTCAGTTTGGTAAATTACAAACCTTAAAACCCGTAAACTTTAGGTGAAGGAAAAATCTTCTTTTGCCACTTAATGAATGCGGCGCTTGCAAGTACAGCTTTTCGCAGCACGTATGATTTCGATGGAAGCAGCAACCATGACACGGTCACGCATACTCTTCCCATAAAGCGGGCTGTACCAAATCGCATTCGAAATCTTGCCAGCCAATATCATAGTCTTGAGACCGGAAGCAGGCTCCCGTGATCCGACCGGAACCGCGCCGTGTCGAGCGCGGCCGCCATCAGCGTTTGCGTGTAGGCGTCGCGAGGCGCGTCGAAGATCGCCTCGGTCGGCCCCTCCTCGACGATCCGGCCTTCCTTCATGACAATGATGTAATCGGCCATGGCGCGGACGACGGCGAGGTCATGGCTGATGAACAGATAGGACAGGCCGTGGTCGGCCTGCAGGTTGCGCAGCAGGTCGACGATCTGCTTCTGCACCGAACGGTCGAGCGCCGACGTCGGCTCGTCCAGAACCACGACCTTGGGCTTCAGGATCATGGCTCGGGCGATCGCGATGCGCTGGCGCTGGCCGCCGGAGAATTCGTGCGGATAGCGATTGCGCGCATTGGGGTCGAGACCGACTTCCGTCAGCGCCGCCACGGCGCGCTGGTCCCGCTGTTTGGCGGTCAGGGCCGGTTCATGCACCAGCAGTCCTTCGGTTACGATCTGGCCGACCGTCATGCGCGGCGACAGGGAGCCGAACGGATCCTGGAAAACCAGTTGCAGCTCGCGCCGCAGCGGCCGCATCGCCGAGACGTCTGAATGGGAGATGTCATGATCATCGAAGCGGATCACACCGTCGCTCGGCAGCAGCCTGAGCAGCGCGCGGCCGAGGGTGGACTTGCCGGACCCCGATTCGCCGACGATGCCGATGGTCTGGTTGCGCTTCAGCCGGACCGAAATGTGGTCCACGGCGCGCAGCATCAAGGTCTCGCCGGAGAGAAAACCGCCACCGATGCTGAAGGTCACATCGATGTTGCGGCCTTCGAGCAGGATGGGCGCATTGGCGGGCGGCGGCGCCTTGCGGCCGGTCGGCTCGGCCGCGAGCAGCATTCGCGTATAGGGGTGCTGCGGCTTGGTGAAAACCGCTTCGGCCTCGCCTTCCTCCACCACTTCGCCCCGGCGCATCACATAGACGCGGTCCGCGAAGCGGCGCACGATGCCGAGATCATGCGTGATGAAGACGATGGCCATGCCGAGCTTGCTCTGCAACTCGGCCAGAAGCGACAGAATCTGCGCCTGGATGGTGACGTCGAGCGCCGTGGTCGGTTCGTCGGCGATCAGGATGTCGGGATCATTGGCCAGCGCCATCGCGATCATGATGCGCTGGCGCTGGCCACCCGACAGCTCGTGCGGGTATGACTTCATCCGTCGCTCGGGCTCGGGAATATGCACGAGCCGCAGCAGATTGAGCGCGTGCTCGTGCGCAGCGGAACGGGAAAGCCCGCGATGACGCCGGATCGGCTCGATGAGTTGGCTGCCGATCGTGTAGAGCGGGTCCAGCGAGGTCATCGGTTCCTGGAAGATCATGCTGATCCTGGAGCCGCGGATGGTGTTGACCTCCGCCTTCGACAGACCGAGCAGGTTGCGGCCACGATAGTCGACCGCGCCGGTGGCTTCGCCGTTCGATGCCAGCAGGTTCATGGCGGCCATCATGGTCTGGCTCTTGCCGGACCCCGATTCGCCCACCACCGCCACAGTCTCGCCGGCACCGACATGAAGATTGACGCCCTTCACGGCCTCGACGTCGCCGTCGAGCGTTCGGAAGCGGACCTTCAGGTCCCTCACGTCCAGTATGGTTTCGCGTGCCGTCATGTCAGCGGTCCTTCGGGTCGAGCGCGTCGCGCAGGCCGTCGCCGACGAAGTTCAGGGCGAACAGCGTGGAAACGAGGAAGAACGCCGGGAACAGAAGCATCCAGTTGGCGCTGCCGATGTTGTGCGCGCCGACGGAAATCAGCACGCCCCAGCTCGTCATCGGTTCCTGCACGCCAAGGCCGAGGAAGGAGAGGAAACTCTCCAGGATGATGACATGCGGCACCAGCAGCGTCATGTAGATGACGACCGGGCCGAGCAGGTTCGGGATGACGTGGCGCTTGAGGATGCCGCTCTGGCGCACGCCGAGCGCTTCGGCCGCCTGGACATATTCGTGACGCCTGATCGACAGCGCCTGGCCGCGCACGATGCGTGCCATGTCGAGCCACAGGACCGCGCCGACCGCCAGGAACATCAGCACGAAATTGCGGCCGAAGAACACCACCAGCATGATGACGAAGAAGATGAAGGGCAGCGAATAGAGCACATCGACGATGCGCATCATGACCTCGTCCACCTTGCCACCGAGGAAGCCGGCGGTGGCGCCGTAGACAACGCCGATGGTGACGGCCACCACGCCGGCCAGCAGGCCGATCGCCAGCGATATGCGCCCCGCAACCAGGGTTCGGGACAGCAGGTCGCGGCCGACATTGTCGGTGCCGAACAGGAAATACTGCTGCTTGACGGCGGCGCTGAAGGTCATCTCCAGCCCATCCGGCGACTTTGCTTCCATCCTGGCGTCGTCGAACGTGTCGGAACGGTCGACATAGCGCAGGTAGCGCTCGTCGATCGGCCGCGTTCCCGCCACCGTGATGGTTGCCCTTCCGTCCTCGAGCTTCCAGTCCTTGAGATCGACACGCATGCGCTTGAGCACGTCATCCAGTGCGCCTTTCACCATGTCGGCCCTGGGATAGGCCTCCGTGCTGGGCGGCGTGCGCACGTAATCCGAGTAGATCGTCGTATAGTCGTGCGGCACGAACCAGGGACCGGCGATACATACAAGCGCTATCAGGCCGAGGTAGAACAGGCTGAACATGGCGGCGCGATTGGCCTTCAGCCGCGCCCACGCATCTCCCCAGAGCGAGCGGCCGACGACCACATTGGCGGCCGGTTCGTTATCGACGGCAGCGTCAGTCATAGCGCACCCTCGGATCGACCACGGCATACATGATGTCGACGATGAGATTGAAGACGATGGTGAAGATCGCGATGACCACCACCGTGCCCATCACCAGCGTGTAATCGCGGTTGAGCGCGGCATCGACGAAATAGCGCCCGACGCCCGGAATGGCGAAGATGGTTTCGACGATGATCGAGCCGGTCAGCAGCGCCGCGGCCGCCGGCCCCGTGAACGACACGATCGGCAATATGGCGCCGCGCAGCGCATGGCGCACCACCACGGACCAGTCGGAAAGGCCAAGCGCCCGTGCGGTGCGGATATGGTGCGAGCGCAGCGCCTCGATCATCGACCCGCGCATGAGGCGTGCGACGATCGCGATCTGCGGCAGGGCAAGCGTCAGCACAGGCCCGATCTTGTTGAGCATCGCCCCGCCGCCCCAGCCGCCCACCGGCAGGAGCTTCCAGCTCAGGCCGAAGACGAGCTGGATGATCGGCGCGATGACGAAGGTTGGAATTGTGGAACCGGCCGTCGCCAGCGCGATCACCGCATAGTCGCCCCATCTGTTCTGATTCAGGGCCGCGACAGTACCGAGCAGGCAGCCGAGCAGCAACGCCAGAACCAGAGCGGATGCGCCGAGCTGTATGGAGATGGGAAGGCCCCGGGCGAACAGTTCCCCGACAGTAAAGTCCGGGAGGTTGTAGCTCGGCCCGAAGTCGCCGTGCGACAGGTTCTTCAGATAGTGGCCATATTGCAGCCACAGCGGGTCGTTGAGGCCGTATTCCGCTTCCAGATTGGCCTTGATCTCGGGACTGAGGCCTCGCTCCTGGTTGAACGGCCCGCCCGGCGCGACGCGGATCAGGAAGAACGCCAGCGTCACGATGACGAACAGCGTGGGGATGGCGGTCAACAACCGCCGCAAGACGTAGAGCAGCATGGTCGCCCTCCAGCAAGTGGACAGGCCGCCGCCCGGTCAGGCAGCGGCCTTCCGGCCTCAATCCTTGCTGATGAAGCGCGACGGATGCACGTCCATCACGTTGTCGACGAAGCCATGCAGCTTCGGAGACACGATGTCCTTGTAGGAATAGTAGAGCAGCGGAATGTTGCCGACGTCGTCGATCATGATCTGCTCGGCGTCGGCGAGGTCTTTCATGCGCTTTTCGGGCTGTCCGCCGTCAGCGGCCGCCTTGTTCATCGCCTCCTCGAATTTGGGGCTGTTGTAGCGCGAATAATTGTTGCCGCTGGCCGCCCGCGAGATGCCGAGGAAGGTCTCGGGATCCTTGTAGTCGGCGATCCAGCCGGCGCGTGCCAGGTCGTAGTCGCCCTTCTGCTCGAGGAAAGCGTAATGCGTCTTGGTATCGGTGTTGATCAGGCTGACGTCGACGCCGAGGGGCTTCAACTGCTCCTGGATCGCCACCGCGGTGTTCTTGTTGTTTTCCGACGTGTTGTAGCGGATCTGCATCTTCAGCGGCTTGTCCGGTCCGTAGCCGAGCTTGGAGAGGATCTTCGTCGCCTCGTCCTCGCGGTCGATCTGGGCCATGTCAGCGAACTTGGCCATAGAAGGCGTGTAGCCCTCGATGCCGGGAGGCACCATCGAATAGGCCGGCAGCATCGAATTCTGCCACACCTTCTCGGCCAGGAAGTCGCGGTCGATGGCCATGGAGATAGCGTTGCGCAGCTCGACGTTGTCCCACGGCGCCTTGTCGGTCTTGATGGCGAAATAGAAGGTACCGAGATAGGGACCGATGTGGATCTTGTCGCCGAACTTGGCCTTCAGGTCGGCAAGCTGTTCGGTCGGCAGGTCGTTGTAGCTGTCGAGCTCGCCCGCCTCGAAACGCTTCATCGCCGAGGAGCGGTCCTCGGTGGTGATATAGTTGACCGTGTCGAGCTTGACCGTGTCCGCATCCCAGAATTTCGGGTTTTTGACCAGCTTGATGTGGTCGTTGGGCACCCATTCGGCCAATGTATAGGCGCCGTTCGAAACCAGCTTGCCCGGCTTGATCCAGTCGGCGCCCAGCTTTTCGATCGACGCCTTGTTGACCGGATAGTTCGCCTGGTGCGTCAGCATTTCGAGGAAGTACGGCGTCGGCGCGTTGAGCGTGATCTCGAGCGTATGGTCGTCGATAGCCTTGACGCCCATGTCCTCGAGCTTGCCCTTCTTGGTGTTGACGTCCTCGGCGCCCTTTATGGGATAGAGCATGGACGCATATTCGGCGCCCGTGGCCGGATCCTCCAGGCGGCGGAAGGAATAGACGAAGTCTTCCGCGGTCACGGGCGAGCCATCGGACCAGACGCCGTCCTTGCGCAGCTTGAACGTATAGACCGTGCCGTCGTCGGAAACCGTCCAGCTTTCGGCTGCGCCTGGAACGACGTTCGCCTTGGCATCCTGCATCACAAGCCCCTGAAAGAGATCGCGCAGGATGTCGGCTTCGTAGATGGTCGAGGTCTTGTGCGGATCGAGCGATTCCGGCTCGGCGGCCGAACCCCGGTTGTAGACCGTATCCGCGAAGGCTGGCGCATGGAACGCGCCGACGGAAACAGCAAGGGTAGCGGCGAACACGGTCGCCTTCAGCAGGGTTTTAAGCATCTGGTTCTCCCTGTGGCGCCGCCCCCTCAGACACGCCATACGAGTGTTGACGCCCAGGAACCGGTTCCTCCGGTTTCTGTGAGCGAGCCGTCGGTTCCCATCCGCGGCTGGTGAGAGGACACTAGACAGGCGGAAATCTTATTTCAACATCGTCCCGTCTGCCCTTGGGGCAAGTCCTACAACCATCGGCTTCCGGTCCCTGGAGACGATGCGCCTGCCGGCACTACAACCGTTACAAAACCTCAAGTTGCATTTCTGCTTTGATCTTTGTCGATGGACGCGCGCCACACTATGCGTATGGCCAAGGACCTGCAATTCTGGACACCATGCCGCCACAGGCGCGCTTTCCTCTTCGACCGGCGGGGAACGTCCGCCGTGGAATTCGCCATGCTGGCACCGCTGTTCATCCTGCTTTTGCTCGGCATGGTTGCATATGGCATCTATTTCGGGGCAAGCCATTCCGTCCAGCAGATTGCCGCGGATGCCGCCCGGACCGCAATATCGGGCCTCGACCAGCAGGAACGACAGCAACTGGTCAACAGCTTCGTCCAGAAAAACGCCGGCGACTATCCTTTCGTGGACATCGCAGGATTGACGGTGAGCGCGCAGGACAGCACCGCCGACGGTTCCCAGTTCGTCGTCTCGGTGCGCTACGACGCCCGCAACCTGCCGATCTGGGACCTGCTTTCCGGCCTGCCGATGCCCGACGTGATTATCGCCAGAAGCTCGACAATCCGAATCGGGGGACTGTGATGCGGCGTTCAGCACCCGATGCCCGGCCCTGGCGCTCGTTTCTGCGCGATCGCCGCGGTAATTTCGCGGTCATGACGGCGCTATGCGTGCCGGTTGCCGTGTGCCTTGCCGCCGTCGCGGTCGACGAAGGCTCGCTCTACACCGAGCGCCGCGAGGTCCAGGCGCTGGCCGACCTGGCGGCAATCACGGCCGCGGCCAATATCGAAACGGCGGAAGACGCCGCCCGCACGGCGCTAAGCGACAACGGCCTTGTCGCGGCAGATACGGACGACCCGGCCACGGCGGATACGAACCCCGGCACGCCACGGCTGCGCGTCGTGCGCGGCCGTTACACGGCCGATCCATCCATTGCCGCCTCCGACAGGTTCGAGCCGGACAAGACGCCTTACAACGCCGTCGAAGTGCGGTTGCAGAAGCGGGGGCAACTGTTCTTCGGCAGTGCCCTTATGGCACCGCCGACGATCGCGGCCACGGCCATCGCAAGCACGAGCGCGCAGGCGGCTTTCTCGATCGGCACCCGCCTCCTCAGGCTCGACGGCGGCATGCTGAACGCGGTGCTGGGCAGCCTGCTCGGCACCACCCTTTCCCTCGACGTCATGGATTACAATTCCCTGATCTCCGCCGACGTCGACGTGCTGTCCTTTCTCGACGCTCTTGCGACGGAACTGGATCTGACGGCAGGGAGCTACGACGACGTGCTGGATGCCGACGCCACCGTCGGGCAGATCGTGGCGGCGCTGGCGAAAGTGCCCGGTACAAACGCCAGGAACCGCCTTACCCTGCAAAGCATGGCGGCCGGTGCGACAAACGATCTTTCCATCCCGCTCAGCCACCTTGTCGATCTCGGTTCGCTCGGTCGTCTTGCGCTGGGGCAGCGCTCACCCGGCCTGCCGGTCGAGGCCAGCATCATGAGCCTCGTTTCGGCGTCGGCCGCGCTGGCGAACAGGGCGCACCAGGTGGAGGTCGATCTCGGCGCGACCATTCCGGGACTGACCTCAGCCAGATTGGCCATTGCGATCGGCGAGCCCCCGCAATCCTCACCGTGGCTCTCCGTCGGCGAGATCGGAACCGTGGTGCGGACGGCCCAGACCAGGATCAGGCTGACGGCTTCCGTCAGCATTCCGAACCCCGCAGCCGGCGGCGGCGTCAAGCTCCTGTCCGTCACCTTGCCGCTGCATGTCGAGATCGCCCATGCCGAAGCCCGGCTCACGGACATCAGTTGCGCCGCGGGCCGGCCCGACAGGCCGCGCGTCACGATCGCGGCACAGCCAGGCGTGGCGACCTTGCGGCTGGCCGAAAGCCCCGACAGCGGCTTTGCCGACTTCAGCAGGCCGCAGAGCTTTCATGACGCCACCATCGCGGAGGTCAGCCTCAAGCTGCTCCTCCTGAACCTCGATCTCTTGAAGGTGAACGGCCAAGCCGCCGTCGAGGTCGCCAATCTCACGCCGACGACGCTGACATTCGACAGTACTGAGATCGCGGCCGCGAAGACGAAGACCGTCTCGACCAGGAACATCACCCAGTCGCTCCCGCTGTCGCTGGTCAACAATCTGTCGCTGTCCGTCAGCGCGCTCGGGCTCGGCATCGACGTCACCGCGCTGCTCGGCACGGTCAAGCCCGCGGTGACTGCCCTACTGACCTCCGTTACGGCACCGGTGGATACGCTGCTCTATAACACACTCGCCATGCTGGGCATCGGCATCGGCCAGGCGGATGTGCGCGTGACCGGCGCAACCTGCGGCCGCGCCGTGCTGGTGCAGTGAGCGGCGCGGTCAGCCGAGTTGGCCGATGAAGGCGCGAAGGCCGGCAAGGGAAATGACGCCTTGCCGCTGCGACGCGCCGTAGCCGGCGAAATCCACCGGTTCGACCGGACCGAGATCGCAGGGCATCGGCCAATCGGCCGTTCCGTCACCGAAATTGAAGACGCACAGCAGTTTTTCGTCCTGCCATTCGCGGATGAAGGCGAGCAGATTCCCTTCGGCTTCGAGGAAGCGGATCGAGCCGCAGACCAGCGCCGGATGCGCACGGCGGATGCCGAGCACGGCGCGGTAGTGGGTCAGCACCGAATTCACGTCCGGCGCCTGGACGTCGACGGCACGGGCGCGCTGGCTGTCCGGCACCGGCAACCACGGCCTGCCGGTCGAGAAGCCCGCATTGGGCGCATCTTTTTCCCAGACCATCGGCGTGCGGCAGCCGTCGCGCCCCTTGTTGCCGGGCCAGAAGCGGATGCCGACGGGATCGCGCAAATCCGTATAGGCAAGCTCGGCCTGCTCCAGGCCCAGTTCCTCGCCTTCGTAGAGGCAGATCGAGCCGCGCAGGCAGGCGAGAAGCTCGATGGCGAACCTGGCCACCGCGCCGGGATCACCGCCGGGCCGGGTCCAGCGCGTGACATGGCGCACGACGTCGTGGTTGGAGAAAGCCCAGCAGACCCAGCCGTCCGGCGCGCCGCGCTCGAACGCCTCGACGCAACCGCGGACATATGCCGCGGAAAAATCGCCGCCCAGCATGTCGAAGGTGTAGCACATGTTGAGCTTGTCGCCGCCGGACGTGTAGGCCGCGAGCGTTTGCAGCGAACGGTCTTCGTCGCCGATCTCGCCAACGGCGGCCCGGTCGCCCGCATCGTCCAGCACGGCGCGCAGACGGCGAAGAAAATCAAGGTTTTCCGGCTGCGTCTTGTCGAACAGGTGCTCCTGGTAGAGGTAGGTGCTGTTCTGGTCGATGGTGCCGGCGATGCTTTCGGGCAGCGGCGGGTTGGAGCGCAGCCAGCGATCCTGGAAATAGTAGTTGACCGTGTCGAGACGGATTCCGTCGACGCCCCGATCCAGCCAGAAGCGCACGGCGTCGAGCAGAGCGTCCTGCACGGCTTTATTGTGGAAATTGAGCGCCGGCTGGGCGGCAAGGAAATTGTGCAGGTAATATTGCCGGCGCGTCGCGTCCCATTCCCAGGCAGGGCCGCCGAAGACCGAGAGCCAATTGTTGGGCGCCGTACCGTCGGGTTGCGTGTCTGCCCAGACGTACCAATCGGCCTTGGCGTTGTCGCGGCTGGAACGGCTTTCCACGAACCAGTCGTGCTTGTCGGACGTGTGGGCCAGGACCTGGTCGATGATGACCTTGAGGCCAAGCCGATGCGCCTCGGCCACCAGTGCGTCGAAATCGGCCATCGTGCCGAACATCGGGTCGACGGCGCGGTAGTCCGACACGTCGTAGCCCATGTCGGCCATGGGCGACTTGAAGAAGGGCGACAGCCAGACGGCGTCTGCGCCGAGCGACGCGACATGGCCGAGCCGGCGGGTGATGCCCTTCAGGTCGCCGCTGCCGTCGCCGGTCGTGTCCTGATAGGAGCGCGGATAGATCTGGTAGATGACGCAGCCGCGCCACCATTCGCCCGTCGTCGCCTCGGCCATCGTCTATCCCGCCTCCGAACCCGTCCTGCGATCAACCATGAAAGCCACGCTGCGCCCCGCGACCGCGGCGCCGGAATCCGGCTGGTCTGCCAAGGCGGAAATCCAGCGATAGCCCACCCGGCTCGGCAAGGCGAATGTCGAGGCACGCCGGTCGCCGTTGAGGAGCACGGCCAGCCGGCCGCCATCGGCGTCGCGCAGGATCATGGCGAGGCGATGACGGGCCGGATCCCGCCACGCCGCATCGTCGAGAACGGCACCGGTCTCGGTCAGCCATTCGACGTCCGGTATCGAGCCGTCGACAGGCCCGCCGGTGAGAAAGCCGACCGCCCCCAGGGCGGGTGTCGCGCGCCGCAGCGCCGATAGCGCCGCCACGAAATCCTCCAGTTCGGTGTCGCGGCCGGCCCAGTCCAGCCAGGTCGTCTCGTTGTCCTGCGCATAGGCGTTGTTGTTGCCATGCTGGCTGCGGCCGAATTCGTCGCCCGCCGTCAGCATGACAGCGCCGCGCGAGGCTAACAGGGTCGCAAGCAGCGCGCGCATGTCGGCCTTGCGGCGGGCGCGAACGGCCGGATCGTCGGTTTCGCCCTCGACACCGTCGTTCCATGAAAAATTCTCGTCGTGGCCGTCTCGGTTGTTCTCGCCGTTGGCCTCGTTGTGTTTCTTCGCATAGGCGGTGAGATCGGCCAGCGTCATGCCGTCATGAGCGGCGATGAAGTTCACGGTGCGGGTGTCGGCGGCAGACCCTCCAAACACGTCGGACGAACCGGCAAGCCGCGTCGCCAGCGCGCCGACTGCGCCGGCATCGCCGCGCCAGAAACGGCGCACATCGTCGCGGAAGCGATCGTTCCATTCGAGGAAAGGCGGAGGGAAATTGCCGAGCTGGTAGCCGTTCCTGCCGATATCCCAAGGCTCCGCGATCAGCACGCGGTCGGAGAGCAACGGGTCGGCGCGCATGGCTTCCAGCAGCGGCGCATCCTTGTGATAGCCATTTTCGTCGCGGCCGAGGATCGGGGCCAGATCGAAACGGAAACCGTCGATGCCGGCATGGCGCACGAAATGACGCAGGCTGTCGAGGATCAGGTCTTGGACGACAGGCCGATCGCAGGCCAGCGTGTTGCCGGTGCCGGTGTCGTTGATGAGCTTTCCGTCCGCGTCATGCCGATAGTAGGTCCGCGCATCCAGCCCGCGCAGGGACAAGATCGGACCCAGCGCGTCGCTCTCGCCCGTATGATTGAAGACCACGTCGAGGATGATGCCGATGCCGGCCTCGTGCAGCGCGTCCGCCGCTTCGCGCAGATCGGCCAGACCGCCGGGCGCCAGACGTGGATCGAGCGCCATGAAGGTGACGGGGTTGTAGCCCCAGGCGTTGGTCAACCCCAGCGGCGCCAGATGGCGCTCGTCGATCCAGGCGGCGACCGGCATCAGCTCGACGGCCGACACGCCGAGCTTTTTCAGGTGCTCGATGACGGCCGGCGCTTTCAGCGCGCGCAAGGTGCCGCGATCCGGCTCCGGCACGTCGGGATGGCGGATCGAGAACGCCCTGACCGGCAGTTCGTAAATCAGGCCGCCGGGCTCGAAGAGCGGGGGCTGTTTGGGACCGGCATCAGGAAGAACTCGCACGATAGCCTTGGGCACGAGCGCGGCGGTATCGCCGCCCTCCCCTCGCCGTGCGGCCAGGCGCGGGTCATAGACGTAAGGCCGGTCGATCTCGACCGCGTAGGGATCGACCAGCAGCTTGTCGGGATCGAACCACTGGCCCTTGCCGGGATCATAAGGACCGTCGGCGCGGAAGCCGTAGCGCTGGCCGGCTTTCAGGCCTGGCACGAAAAGTGCGTGAATACCTTCGCCGTCCGTCTTCAATTCCAGTCGCTGCGTCTCACGTTCGCCATCGAACAGGCAGGCCCAGACGCGCTCCGCCGCGCCCGACCAGACGGCGAAATGGATACCTTTAGAGGAGACGGTTGCGCCGAGGGGATTTTTTGCTTCCCCTTGCAGCAAATGCCGATGAGACGAGCTTACCCCCACCCCTAACCCCTCCCCTCAAGGGGGAGGGGGACCACCCACGCGGTCAACCGGCGCACATCCTCGAAGGTTCTGGCCCGGGCGGCTACAAAGTCCCCCTCCCCCTTGAGGGGAGGGGTTAGGGGTGGGGGTATCAAGCCCACAAACCTCGGCAGGAATCTCATCTGAATCTGCTTATCCGCCGATGCGGATCACGTGATCACGCTCGGCTTGTCGCGGCCGGTATGTTTTCGGATGCCGGCAATGTCCTCGGCGGCGGCGATCAGGTCGGCAAGGGCTTCCTGCGTGTCGATGCAGTGCTTGGCCGCATCCGGTTCATAGTGTTCCATGTAGACGCGCAGCGTCGCGCCGGACGTGCCCGTGCCAGACAGGCGGAAGACGACACGCGCGCCGCCCTCGAACATGACGCGAATGCCCTGATGCTCGCTCACCGAGCCATCGACGGGATCGTGATAGGCGAAATCGTCCGCCTTGGCGACGGTCAGGCCGCGCACCCTAGTGCCGGGCAGCGACGGCAACTTCGCGCGCAGGTCCCGCATCAGCGCGTCGGCCTTTTCGCTCTCGACCTCCTCATAGTCATGGCGCGAATAATAGTTGCGGCCGTAGGTGGCCCAATGCTTCGTCACGATGTCCTTCACGCTCTCGCCGCGCGCGGCGATGACGTTGAGCCAGAACAGCACAGCCCACAGCCCGTCCTTCTCGCGCACATGGTTGGAGCCGGTGCCGAAGCTCTCCTCGCCGCACAGCGTCACCTTGCCGGCATCGAGCAGGTTGCCGAAAAATTTCCAGCCTGTCGGCGTCTCGTAGCAATCGACGCCGATCTTTTCGGCCACGCGGTCCGCCGCCGCGCTCGTCGGCATGGATCGCGCGACGCCGGCGATGCCTTTGGCATAGGCCGGCGCCAGCTTGGCATTGGCCGCCAAAAGGGCCAGGCTGTCGGACGGCGTCACGAACATGCCCTTGCCAACGATCATGTTGCGGTCGCCGTCGCCGTCGGAGGCCGCGCCGAAATCGGGACCGGACGCGCTCATCACATCGTCGTAGAGCGCCTTGGCGTGGACCAGGTTCGGATCCGGATGATGGCCGCCGAAGTCGGGCAGCGGCTTGAAGTTGCGGCAGGTTCCTTCCGGTGCGCCGAGGCGGTTTTCCAGTATCTCCTTGCCGTAGGGACCGGTCACCGCGTGCATGGAATCGAAGGCCATGCGGAAGCCGGACTTGAAGAGTTTTCGCAATGCCTCGAAATCGAACAGGCTTTCCATCAGTTCGGCATAGTCCTTCACCGGATCGATGACCTCGACGGTCATGTCCTCGATCCTGGACGTGCCCAGCGTATCGATATCGATCTCGCCTGCATCCGATATCCGGTATTCCTTGATCGCCTTCGACTTGGCGAAGATAGCGTCGGTCAGCTTCTCGGGCGCAGGCCCGCCGTTCTCGGCATTGTACTTGATGCCGAAGTCCTCGTGCGGTCCGCCGGGATTGTGGCTGGCCGACAGGATGATGCCGCCGAAGGCTTTGTACTTGCGGATAATGTTGGAAGCGGCGGGCGTGGACAGGATGCCGCCCTGCCCCACCATCACCTTGCCGAAGCCGTTGGCGGCGGCGATGCGGAGCGCCTTCTGGATGACCTCGCGGTTGTAGTAGCGGCCGTCGCCGCCGATCACCAGCGTCTTGCCCCGATAGCCGTCGAGCGCGTCGAAGATCGACTGGATGAAGTTTTCCGAATAGTGCGCCTGCTCGAACACCGGCACTTTCTTGCGCAGGCCGGACGTGCCGGGTTTCTGGTCGGAAAAAGGTTTGGTTGCGACGGTTCGTATCATGACTCAGGCGACCTTCCGGGAAAGCAACAGACGGTAGAGTTCAACATAGCGTTCGGCACTGCGGTTCCAGGAAACATCGGCTTTCATCCCCTGACGCTGGATGGAAGACCACACTTCTGCGTTACCATGCGCGCGCATCACGCGATGCAGGGCGTGCAGCAGGGCATCGCCGCTATTGGGCGTGAACTGGAAGCCGGTGGCAACCCCCGCCGAAAGCGCGGCCTCGTTGGCGTCTATGATCGTGTCTGCCAGGCCGCCCGTGCGCGCCACGACCGGCACGCACCCGTAGCGGAGCCCGTAAAGCTGGGTGAGGCCGCAGGGCTCGAAGCGCGACGGAACGAGGATGGCGTCGCAGCCGCCCTGCATGAGGTGCGAAAGCGCCTCGTCATAGCCGATCAGCGTGCCGACGCGACCCCGATGACGGGCGGCAGCGGCCAGCAGCGCGCCTTCCAGCCCCGGATCGCCCGACCCCAGCACCGCCAGCCGCGCACCGGCCGAGACGATGCCGTCGACGGCGCCCGCCAGCATGTCCATGCCCTTCTGCCAGGTCAGGCGGCTGACGACGCAGATGATCGGGCTTTCGTCCCTTTCGAGGTTGAAACGCTCCTCGATCGCCGCCCTGTTCCTGCGCCGCAGCGTCAGATCGGCGGCATCGTAGGTCGCGGCGAGATGCCTGTCTTTCGCGGGATCCCAGATGTCGGTGTCGATGCCGTTGACGATGCCGTAGAGGTCGTCGGCACGCATATTTATCAGCCCGTCCAGGCCCATACCGAATTCGGGCGAGCGGATTTCCTGCGCGTAGGTCGGGCTGACGGTGGTGATGGCCCACGCCGCCTGCAGGCCGGCCTTGAGGAAGCCGACGCCGCCGTAATATTCGACGCCGTCCACCGTCATCGCCTCCGCCGGCAGGCCGAGTTCGCCGAAGACGCCGGCGCCGAACTGGCCCTGGAAGGCGAGGTTATGGACCGTCATGACGGTCGGGGTCGCCACCGCTTTGCCGTAGCGCATATAGGCCAGCGTCATCGCCGCCTGCCAGTCATGGGCGTGGACGACATCGGGCCTGTAACCGGCGATTGCGCCGGCGGCGATGTCGCCGCCGACCTGGGAGAGCGCGGCGAAGCGGCGCCAGTTGTCCGGCCAGTCGCGCCCGGCCGGATCGCCATACGGACCACCGCCGGGACGGTTGAAGAGATGCGGCGCGTCCAGCACGAAGAGATCGAGATCGCCGATCCGCACGGCGTGGACCGCCGCCTTGCCGCCATGCAGCGACGGGTATTGCAGGACGGCCTTCCTTTTCCTGAAAGCCTCCATCACCACCGGGTAACCGGGAAGGAGCGAGCGCATGGCCACGCCCTTGCCGGCAAGCGCGATCGGCAGCGCACCGGCGACATCCGCCAGCCCGCCGGTCTTGACCAGCGGAAAGATCTCGGAGGCGACGGAGAGGACTTGCATCAAAAGACTTCCTGCGTCGCGCGACATTCACCCCCACCCCTGACCCCTCCCCACAAGGGGGAGGGGGATTCGGCCTGTGCCCTAATACCGACTGCTTCCGCATAGAAGGAAAGGCAGGCGGGTCCCCCTCCCCCTTGCGGGGAGGGGTTAGGGGTGGGGGTACGCCGGGCTTTCAACTCAAGCCCCCAGCTTGTCGATCATCGGCTGGGTGATCAGGCATATCCCCTTTTCCGTCACGCGGAAGCGCTTGGCGTCCGCGACCGGATCCTCACCCACGACCAGCCCCTCGGGTATCTTCACGCCATGGTCGATGACGACGTTCTTCAGATGCGCGTTGCGACCGACGTGACAGTCGGGGAGCATGACGACGTGATCGAGCGTCGAATAGGAGTTGATGCGCGCGCCGGTGAAGACGAGGCTGTGCCTGAGCGACGCGCCGGACACGATGCAGTCGCCCGAGATGAGCGACGAGACGGCCATGCCGCGCCGGCCGTCGTCGTCGTGCACGAACTTGGCCGGCGGCTTCAGTTCGGCATAGGTCCAGATCGGCCAGTCGCGGTCGTAGAGGTCGAGCTCGGGCGTCACGTCTGTCAGGTCGATATTGGCCTCCCAATAGGCGTCGATCGTGCCGACGTCGCGCCAGTAGGGTTGCGCCTCCTGGCTGGAACGTACGCAGGATTTGGCGAAGCGGTGGGCGATCGCCTTGCCGTCCTTGACGATGGCCGGAATGATATCCTTGCCGAAGTCGCGGCTCGAATTGGGATCGGCGGCGTCCTTGCGCAGGAGGTCCATCAGGAATTTCGTGCGGAACACGTAGATGCCCATCGACGCCAGCGCGAAATCCGGCTTGTCGGGGATGCCGGGCGGATCGGCGGGCTTCTCCACGAAGGCGATGATGTTGTCCTTCGCATCGACGTGCATCACGCCGAAGCCGGTCGCCTCCATGCGCGGCACTTCGAGACACCCCACGGTCACGTCGGCATTGGCGTCGACATGCTGGCGCAGCATCAGTTCGTAGTCCATCTTGTAGATGTGGTCGCCCGCCAGGATGACCATGAACTCCGGCCCGTAGGCCTCGATGATGTCGATGTTCTGGTAGACGGCGTCGGCCGTGCCTTCGTACCACTGCGTTTCGGAAACGCGCTGGGAAGCCGGCAGGATATCGAAGCTCTCGTTGCGCTCGGGGCGCAAAAAATTCCAGCCGCGCTGCAGGTGCCGGATCAGCGAATGCGCCTTGTATTGGGTCGCGACGCCGAGGCGGCGGATGCCGGAATTGAGCGCATTCGACAGCGCGAAATCGATGATGCGGGTCTTGCCGCCGAAATAGACGGCCGGCTTGGCGCGCCGGTCCGTCAATTCCTTCAGCCGGCTGCCGCGCCCGCCCGCGAGCACATAGGCCATGGCGTCGCGGGCCAGAGGCTGGGTTCGTTTCAAGTCTGCCATGTTACCCTCCCAAAACGCTCCCGGCGTCTAACCGCCCAGGAATTCCAGCATGATCGTCGACAGCGGCGGCAAGGTCAGCGAAGCGGCGCCCCCCTCGCCTTCCCGGCGCGCCTCGACCTCGCCGCCATTGCCCATGCCCGAGCCGCCATAGTCCGCGGCATCGGTGTTGATGATCTCGCGCCAGGCGCCTGCATGCGGCAGGGGAATGCGATAACCCTGCCTCGGCACGGGCGTGAAATTCGAGACGACGGCCACCGGATTCTCGCCCGGCGCCTTGCGCAGCCAGGCGAAGACGGAGTTCTCACTGTCGTCGACGATCAGCCATTCGAAGCCGTCCGGCTCGCAGTCGCGCGCATGCAGGGCGGGGCGCGAGCGGTAGAGATAGTTCAGGTCGCGGACCATCTGGCGCATGCCGCTGTGCGGCTTGTATTGCAGAAGCTCCCAGTCGAGCGGGCGCGCCTCGCTCCATTCGCGCCGTTGAGCGAATTCCTGACCCATGAACAGCAGCTTCTTGCCCGGATAGCCCCACATGAAGGCATAGAAGGCGCGCAGCGTGGCGAATTTCTGCCAGTCGTCGCCCGCCATCTTGGCAATCAGCGTCCCCTTGCCGTGCACCACCTCGTCGTGGCTGAGCGGCAGCACGAAGTTTTCCGAGAACGCGTACATCAGGCCGAAGGTGAGATCGTTATGATGGTGCTTGCGATGGATCGGCTCCCTGGAAAAATACTCCAGCGTGTCGTGCATGAAGCCCATGTTCCACTTGAAGCCGAAGCCCAGCCCGCCTTCGTGCACCGGTTGCGAGACCTTCGGCCACGACGTCGATTCCTCGGCGATTGTCATGACGCCGGGATGATGGCCGTATAGCTCCTTGTTCATGCGCTGGAGAAAGGCGACGGCCTCGAGATTCTCCCGGCCGCCCTTCTCGTTGGGGATCCACTCGCCTTCCTTGCGCGAGTAATCGAGGTAGAGCATGGAGGCCACCGCGTCCACGCGCAGCCCGTCGACGTGATATTTCTCGGCCCAGTAGAGCGCGTTGTTGACGAGGAACTCGGCGACCTCGCGGCGGCCGAAATTGTAGATCAGCGTGTTCCAATCGGGGTGGAAGCCCTTGCGCGGATCGGCGTGCTCGTAGAGCGCGGTGCCGTCGAAGCGCACGAGGCCGAACTCGTCGACCGGGAAATGCGCCGGCACCCAATCGAGGATGACGCCGACGCCCGCCCGGTGCGCGCCGTCGACTAAGCGGGCGAAGCCGGCCGGGTCGCCGAAGCGCGCGGTCGGCGCGTAAAGCCCGGTTGTCTGGTAGCCCCAGGAGGGATCGAAAGGGTGCTCGGAGATCGGCAGGAACTCGATATGGGTGAAGCCGGTATCGACGACATAGGGGATCAGCCGCTCGGCCAGTTCGTCCCAGGTCAGGAACGAGCCATCGTCATGGCGCCGCCATGATCCTGCGTGGACCTCGTAGATCGAGACCGCCTCGCGCCTGATGTCGGCGCCGCGCCAGAAGTTTCGGTGCGCTTCGTCGCCCCATTCGTGGGCCAGCGGCGAGGCGGTGACCGAGGCGTTGGCCGGGCGCAGTTCTGATTTGAAGGCGAACGGATCGGCCTTGAGCGGCAGGCGAACGCCCTGTGCGCCGACGATCTCGAACTTGTAGGGCCGACCTGCGCCGATATCGGGAATGAAGATTTCCCAGATGCCGGTGTCGCGCCGGTCGCGCATGGGATGGCGGCGGCCGTCCCAGTCGTTGAAATCGCCGACGACCGACACGCGTTTCGCGTTGGGCGCCCAGACGGCGAAATGCACGCCGCTCGCCCCCTCGTGGTCGATCAGGTGCGCGCCGAGCTTGTCGAACAGGCGCAGATGCGAGCCTTCGGCGATGTAGTAATCATCCATCGGCCCCAGCACAGGCCCGAAGGAATAAGGATCGGTGACCCACCACTCGCCGCCGTTGTTGCGCGCGCGATAGCGCAGGGGCTGGCGCTTGCGAAGCGTGAGCTTTCCCTCGAAGAACCCTGCCGGGTCGCACCTTTCGAGCTGGCCAATCTCCTTGCCGTCCAGCGTGAAGGCGCAAACGTCCTCGGCATTCGGAATGAAGCAGCGGGCGACGAACCCCTTGCCGACCTGCTGGATGCCCAGAACCGCGAACGGATCGCCATGCGTTCCCGCGACAATGGCGGAGACATCGCCGGCCGATGCCCGGCCATCCGTTCCGTCCGTCGCAGCGGTCGCGCGCGGCTTCTTCAATCGGCATCCTCCCTGGGCACCGGCCCCGTTGCCGAGACCTCATGCAATCACATCACGCAGGCACGTTCCAGATATCTTTCGCATATTCGCGGATGGTCCGGTCGGACGAGAACCAGCCGACGCGGGCGACATTGCGGATGGCCCTGGCGTTCCAGTCGTGCGGGTCGCGCCAGACATCGTCCACCGTCCGCTGGGCTGCGGCATAGGCGTCGAAATCGGCCGCGACCATGAACCAGTCGCTGTCGTAGAGCCCGCTGACGAGATCGCGGTAGCGGTCGGGATCGCCGGGCGAGAAGACGCCCGACGAAATAGCCGACAGGGCCTGCGAAAGCTCGGGCGAGCCTTCGATCACCGCGCGCGGCTGATAGCCGCCGCTGCGGCGCTCCGCCACCTCGTTGGCCTTCAACCCGAAGATGAAGATGTTGTCGTCGCCGACCCGCTCGCGGATCTCGACATTGGCGCCATCCAGCGTGCCGATGGTGAGCGCGCCGTTGAGCGCGAACTTCATGTTGCCGGTTCCCGACGCCTCCATGCCGGCGGTCGAGATCTGCTCCGACAGGTCGGCGCCCGGCATCATCACCTCGGCGCCGCTGACATTGTAGTTGGGGACGAACACGACCTTCAGCAGGCCGCGCACGGCCGGATCGCCGTTGATGACCCTGGCCACGTCGTTGGCCAGTTTGATGATCAGCTTGGCATTATGGTAGCTGGGCGCAGCCTTGCCGCCGAAGAGTTTCACGCGCGGCGCCCAGTCGCGCTCGGGGTGGGAACGAATCTGGTCGTAGAGCGCCACCGCCTCCAGGATGTTCAGAAGCTGGCGCTTGTATTCATGGATGCGCTTGATCTGGATGTCGAACAGGGCCGACGGATCGATGCGGATGCCGAGGCGGCGCGCGACGAGTTCGGCGAGGCGCACCTTGTTGGCGCGCTTGACGGCGGCGAACTTCTCGCGGAAGGCGGCATCGCCGGCGAAGCCATCGAGGTCGCGGATAGCCTCGATATCGTCGAGAAAGCGGTCGCCGATCGCCTCGCGCGCCAGCGCCGTCAGGCCGGCATTGCACTGGAACAGCCAGCGGCGCGGGGTGATGCCGTTGGTCTTGTTGTTGATGCGGCCGGGATAGAGGCTATGCAGGTCGGCGAACACCGTCTTCTTCATCAGATCGGTGTGCAGGGCCGACACGCCGTTGATGGAGTGCGAACCGACGAAGGCAAGGTTGCCCATGCGCACGCGGCGGTCGCCGTTTTCCTGGATCAGCGAGATGCGCGCGATCTGCTCGTCGTTGAAACGTCCGGTGGCGCGCGCCTCCAGAAGCACCTGCGCGTTGATGGCATAGACGAGCTGCATATGGCGCGGCAGCAGCCGCTCGAACAGCGGCACCGGCCAGCTTTCCAGCGCCTCCGGCAGAAGCGTGTGATTGGTGTAGCCGAAGGTGCGCCCGGTGATGCTCCAGGCCCGGTCGAAGTCCATGCCGTGGACGTCCATCAACAGCCGCATCAGTTCGGGCACGGCGATCGCCGGATGGGTGTCGTTCAGATGGATCGCCGCCTTGTCCGGCAGCGACTCCAGTTCGCCATATTGGCTCAGATGCCGTTGCAATATGTCCTGCAGCGAGGCGGAGGAGAAGAAATACTCCTGCCGCAGCCGTAGTTCCTGGCCGGCCATGTGGGAATCGGCCGGATAGAGAACGCGTGAAAGCGCGTCGGCCTTGTTGCTCTCGGCCAGCGCGCCGATGTGGTCGCCGGCGTTGAACTTGTCGAGCAGGATCGGGTCGACCGGCATGCCCGACCACAGCCGCAGCGTGTTGACGCGGTTGGCGCGCCAGCCGACGACGGGCGTGTCGTAGGCGACCGCCAGCACGCGCTCGCCCGGCTTCCAGATATGGCGCTCAAGCCGGCCTTCCTTGTCGGTCACGGATTCGACCGATCCGCCGAAGCCCACCTCGAAGGCACGCTCGCGGCGCTCGAACTCCCAGGAATTGCCGTGATCGAGCCAGGTTTCGGGAAGCTCCACCTGCCAGCCGTCCTGGATTTCCTGGCGGAACATGCCGTTGGCATAGCGGATGCCGTACCCGTGGGCGGGAATGTCGACGGTCGCCATCGATTCCATGAAGCAGGCGGCGAGCCGTCCGAGACCGCCATTGCCGAGCGCGGCGTCAGGCTCCAAAGCGGCGATGACGTCGAAGTCCACGCCGAGCGACGCCAGCGCCTCGCGAACCGTGTTCATCAGGCCAAAATTCGAGAAGGCATCGCGCATGAGCCGCCCGATGAGGAATTCGAGCGACAGGTAGTAGACGCGCTTTTCCTGCTGCTCGTAGGCTTCCTTGGTGGCGCTGATCCAGTGGTCGATGATGCGGTCGCGCACCGCCTTGATGGACGCCGTCAGCCAGTCGTAGGGCGTGGCGACCGTCGTGTCCTTGCCGACACGGTACTTCAGCACCTCGAGGATTTCCGCGGCGAGCGCCTCGGATCCCGGATTGGGAGGAAAGGCCGCGGGGGTCTTGTCCTTGGTCGCGCTCTTCATGCCGCCGTCCCCGCTGTGCATCATCCTTCACCGGCCATCGCAACGTTCCGGCGAAGGGATGCTAACCAAGGCGGCGCTGCGGCTCAATCGATTTAGAGGTCCGGCGCTGCATGGCTGCTATTCGGATATTTGCTCACTATATGAGCAAATGCTCTCTCGTCAAGCAACCTGCTCCAGTTCCGGCGGTTTCTTGGCGCCGGTCATGAAGGCGACCGCGTCCGACATCGAATATTGCTTCGGATCGATGACGGCGAGACGACGGCCAAGGCGGTGGATGTGGATGCGATCCGCCACCTCGAAGACATGCGGCATGTTGTGCGAGATCAGCACGATGGGCAGGCCGCGGCGCTTCACGTCGAGGATCAGCTCGAGCACCCGCCGGCTCTCCTTGACGCCAAGCGCGGCGGTCGGCTCGTCCATGATGATGACGCGGCTGCCGAAGGCGGCGGCACGCGCGACGGCGACGCCCTGACGCTGGCCGCCGGACAGCGTCTCGACCGACTGGCTGATGTTCTGGATGGTCATCAGGCCGAGTTCGGAGAGTTTTTCACGGGCGATCCTGGCCATCCCCGCACGGTCGAGCCGGCGAAACAGCGTTCCCGTCAGGCCGGGTTTCCTCATTTCGCGGCCAAGGAACATGTTGTCGGCGATGGAGAGCGCGGGCGACAAAGCGAGGTTCTGATAGACAGTTTCGATGCCGGCCATCCGCGCCTCCATCGGAGAGCGGAAATGCACGGGCTTGCCGTCCAGCCGGATCTCGCCGGCGTCCGGCACGACGGCGCCGCACAACGCCTTGATGAGCGTCGACTTGCCGGCGCCGTTGTCGCCGATCACCGCGAGGATTTCATTCGGCATCAGGTCGAAATCGGCATTGTCGAGGGCCACCACGCGGCCATAGCGCTTGGTGAGGCCCTTCGCTTCCAGGATCGGTTGCGTGCTCATGCCGAAATCTTCCTGATCCACTGGTCGATGGTGACGGCCAGGATGATGAGAATGCCGACAGTGAATTCCTGCCAGAGCGATTCGAAGCCGGCCAGCGCCAGTCCGTTGCGGAAGACGCCGACGATCAGCGCGCCGAACAGCGTGCCGACGAGTGATCCGCGCCCGCCGAACAGCGAGGTTCCGCCGATGACGACGGCGGTGATGGCGTCGAGGTTGGCGGTCTGGTTGCCGAGCGGAGACGCCGCGCCGATGCGGCCGATCAGCACCCAGCTCGCGATAGCGCAGATGAAGCCCGCCAGCGCATAGACCGCGATCAGCGTGTTGCGCGTGTTGATGCCGGCCAGCCGCGCGGCCTCGGGATCATCACCGGTCGCGTAAACGTGCCGCCCGAAGGCGGTCCGGTTGAGGATGTACCAGACGGCGACCGCGAGCAGGATCATGAGGATCGCACCATAGGTCAGCACCGCGCCGCCGCCGAGGCGGATGGTGTTGCCCGTCCATTGCAGGATCGGCGCGATGGTTTCGATGTCCTGCGCCCGGATCGTTTCCGAATGCGAGACGTAGATGACCATCGAGCCGTAGACGCTCCAGGTGCCGAGCGTGACGATAAACGGCGGCAGGTTGACGATCGCCACCAGCACGCCGTTGATGAAGCCGCAGACGAGGCCCGTCAGCAGGCCGAGCGCGAAGGCGATATCCGGCGGAAAGCCGGCGACGACGGCGAGCCGTCCCATCACGATGGACGACAGCACCATGATGGCGCCGACCGAAAGGTCGATGCCCGCCGTCAGGATGACCAGCGTCTGGGCGATGCCGAGGACGCCGATGATCGTCACCTGCTGCAGCACCAGCGAGAGGTTGAAGGGCGCGAAGAAACGCCCGCCGACGATGACGGAGAAGATCAGCACGCCCGCCAGCAGCACGATAAAGGGAACGGCCGTGGGATATTCGTGCAGGAAGCGCTGCACGTGCCGCAGGCCCGAGCGCCTGTCTTCGTCGAAGCTGGCGACCGCCTTGTCGTGGCCTTCAAGACCACGCTCGGCCGTCGTCGAGCCGATGGAATCGTCACTCATCGCATCCCCTCCCGGGATTGAAGTGTCGGCAGCTTGAGCCTGCCATGTCCCGCCCGAACTGAGAAGAGCGGACGGCGAAGCGCAGGGACGATATCTCTGCGCTCACATTGACTGGCGTGCATAGCGTCCCGCTCAGGCTACGGCCCGGGTCCCACTGCCTCCGGCAGCTCCCCGGTGTTCGAAGCCTTTCGTCGTGCCACCGGCACGACGAATTCGCTACGCGAACCGGCCCTGCCCTCGGCTATGGCCTCGGGCGTTCGTCGCTCGAAAAGCCCATTTCGGGGCTTTTCGTCCGCTTCGCGGACCGGCTTCCTGCCCGGGTCCCGCTGCCTTCGGCAGCTCCCAGGCGTTCGAAGCCTTTCGTCGTGCCACCGGCACGACGAATTCGCTACGCGAACCGGCTTCTCACCCCCAGCAGAGCTTGAGGCCTTCCTCGGTGGTGATGGAAGGGACGCCCTCGACCGGCTTGTCGGTGACGAGTTGCGCGCCAGTATCGAAGAAGTCCTTGCCTTCGGTCGGCTTCGGCTTCTCGCCGGTCTTGGCGAACTTCTCGATCGCCTCCATGGCCATCGCCGCCATCTTGAGCGGATATTGCTGCGAGGTCGCGCCGATGACGCCGGCCTGCACGTTCTTCACGCCCGGGCAGCCGCCGTCGATGGAGACGACCAGCACCGAACCGTCATCCTTGCCGGCGGCCTTGAGGGCCTGATAGCCACCCGCCGCGGCCGGCTCGTTGATCGTGTACATGATGTTCACGTCCGGGCATTTCTGCAGCAGCGTCTCCATGGCGGTGCGTCCGCCATCCTCGGCGCCGCCGGTCATTTCATGGCCGCAGATACGCGCGTCGTCCTCGTCGCCGTATCTCTTGGGATCCTTGATGTCGATGCCGAAGCCCTTCATGAAGCCCTGGTCGCGCAGGTAGTCGACGGTCGGCTGATTGGTGGCGAGGTCGAGGAAGGCGATCTTGGCATCCTTCGCCTTGTCGCCGAGCGTGCCCTTGGCCCACTCGCCGATCAGATTGCCGGCCTTGAAATTGTCCGTGGCGAAGGTGGCGTCGACCGCGTCGATCGGATCGGTCGGCGTATCGAGGTCGATCACCAGCAGACCGGCGTCGCGCGCCTTCTTGATGGTCGGCACGATCGCCGTGGAATCGCTCGGCACGATGGCGAAGCCCTTGGCGCCGGCGGCGATCAGGTTCTCGATCGCGGCGACCTGGCTGTCGTTGTCGCCGTCGAACTTGCCCGCGAAGGTCCTGAGGTCGAGCCCGAGTTCCTTGGCCTTGGCCTGCGCGCCCTCGCGCATCTTGACGAAGAAGGGGTTTCCTTCCGTCTTGGTGATCAGCCCGACGATGTCGGCCGCATGTGAAACGCCGGTCATGGCGCCGGTCATCACAAGGCCCGCGAGCGCGGCCTTCAGGAACGTCAACTTGCTCATGAACTCTCCTCCCGATCAAACAAAGAGCCGGCACAACCGGCGACCCAGCAGGCTCCGGCCGCTCTTCCCAGTCCGGCCGTCCGCTACCCTCAAACAGACATCAGTCGGCGGCGCCTGTCAATAATTAAATCACTCTTATTTATTATTGACAGGCTTGCGCGCTCCGCCCATCCTGAGGAAAAAGCGACCGTATGCGGGAGGGGTGAAAGCGAACGTGACGAAGCACGGTGGTCCATCGGAGTTCGCCGCGAGCCGGTTTCATCGCGGAACCAACCAGAGCGGCATGCGCGATCACAACGAGCGCATCGTGCTGTCGCTGGTGCGCGAGCACGGCAGCCTGTCGAAATCCGACATCGCCCGGCTCACCGGCCTTTCCGCGCAGACCGTTTCCGTCATCATGCGCGAACTGGAGACGGACGGCCTGCTTTTGCGGCAAGAGCCGGTGCGCGGGCGCGTCGGGCAGCCATCTATCCCCATGTCGCTCAATCCGGACGGCGCCTATTTCATGGGGCTCAAGGTCGGCCGGCGCAGCGCCGAACTGGTGCTGATCGATTTCCTCGGCGCGATCCGCTCGATGAAACAGCACTCCTATCGGTACCCTGCCCCGCGCAAAACCGTGGACTTCGTTGCCGAAAGCATGAAGGAGATGCGCGACGGCCTGTCCGAAGCGCAACGACAAAGAATTGCCGGTCTCGGCATCGCGGTGCCGTTCCAGTTGTGGAACTGGGCAGACGCAGCCGGCGCCCCTCGAGACGTCATGGAGGAATGGCGCGATCTCGATATCCGGACCGAAATCCAGGCGCTGTGCGATTTTCCCGTCTATCTGCAGAACGACGCCACTTCGGCTTGCGGCGCCGAACTGGTGTTCGGCAAGACGAGCGGCCTGCGGGACTTCCTCTATTTCTACATCGGCGCCTTCGTGGGAGGCGGCATCGTGCTCGACGGACGTCTTTACGGCGGGCCTACCGGCAATGCCGGCGCGCTGGGTTCCATGCCGGTGCCCGGGCCGGACAACCGGCCGACGCAGCTCATCGACATCGCCTCCATCGCCATGTTGGAGAAGGCGCTCGCCGCGCGCGGCTTCGACGCCTCGCATCTGTGGACATCGCCACTGGACTGGGGCGACCTCGGCGCCGATCTCGACCGCTGGGTCGGACAGACCGCGCATGCGCTCGCCTATGCCATCGTCGGAGCAACCTCGGTCATCGACTTCGAGGCGGCGGTGATCGACGGCTGGATGCCGCTCGCCGTCCGCAAGCGGCTGGTCGAGGCGGTCGAGCGCGCGATCGCGGCAATCGACGCCGAGGGGCTGACGCTGCCGGCGATCCGCGAAGGGACGGTGGGCATTCATGCACGCGCGCTCGGCGGCGCCAGCCTGCCGCTTTCCGAGCGCTTCCTCGTCGGCTCGAACCTGCTTGCCGGAAGCGCGTGACATGCCGACCGGCATTCCGCCTTGGTCCGACCCCCCGTTTCTGACCGGTCAATCCACAACCGGCCGCGGTGAAGGGATTGCTGCCGTTGCCACGAGCGATCCGACACTCTATGGCAGCAGCATCGTCCGCATGGGCGTCATCCATCCCGGGGAGAAAACCAGGCCATGATCCTTTGCTGCGGCGAGGCTCTGATCGACATGCTGCCGCGCCGCACCACGGCGGACGAGCCGGCTTTTTCTCCCTATGCGGGCGGCGCCCTGTTCAACACCGCCATCGCGCTCGGACGGCTGGGCGCTCCGACGGAATTCTTTTCCGGCATTTCCACCGATCTTTTCGGCCAGCAGCTCATGCGCGTGCTGGCGGAAAGCAGGGCGGGAACGCGCTACGCCCACTTCTCGGCGCGCCCGACGACGCTGGCCTTCGTCGACCTCAAGGACGGGCACGCCACCTACGTCTTCTATGACGAGGGCACGGCCGGCCGGATGCTTTCGCCGGAAGACCTGCCCAACCTCGCCGACGATGTCGATGCGCTGCTGTTCGGCGCGATCAGCCTGATCCCGGAACCCTGCGGCTCGACCTATGAGGCGCTGATGGCGCGCGAACACAAGACCCGCGTGACCATGCTCGATCCCAATATCCGTCCGGGATTCATTCCCGACCGCGCCCGCCACGCCGAGCGGATCCTGCGCATGGTCGCGATGGCAGACATCGTCAAGGTGTCCGACGAGGACCTAGCCTGGTTCGGGGAAGCCGGCTCTCCGGAAGACATCGCACGTTCCTGGCTGGAGCGCGGTCCGAAGCTCATCGTCATGACGCGCGGCGGCAAGGGCGCGATCGCCTACAGCCGCGAGCACACCGTCACGGTCGAGCCGCAAAAGGTAGAGGTCGTGGATACGGTGGGCGCGGGCGACACCTTCAACGCGGGCGTCCTGGCGTCTCTCGACGAACAGGGCCTTCTGTCCAAGGCGGCCATCGCCGCGCTTTCGCAGGATGCGATCCAGCAGGCGCTTTCGCTCGGCGCAAAGGCGGCAGCCGTCACGGTGTCGCGCGCCGGCGCCAACCCGCCCTGGCGGCACGAGATCGACTGAACGCCTTGCGGCTCGCGATCACGCCGGCGATCACATTGTGTTGCATTCCATTGTTCGAGGCGAAGATGAACCTTGGATTGTCTGCCGCAACCCTTGCGTTTCGGGGCCTGCAGGCGAATTTTCCGGCGTTGCGGTGATCCGGACGCAGATGCCGGGCGGCTGGCGCAATGCCGCCGCGCTTTCGCATATGCGGCAACTCTGATACCAGCGGCGCATAAAACGAAAGAATTTCTGGAAGCGACATGCAATTCATCGATCTCGGCGCGCAAAGGGCGCGCATCGGCGACAGGCTTACGGCTGCCATGCAGCGCGTGGTGGAGGACGGACGCTATATTCTCGGCCCGCAGGTCGCCGAGTTCGAAAAGAAGCTGGCGGACTATATCGGCGTCGACCATGTGGTGGCCTGCGCCAACGGCACCGATGCGCTGCTCCTGCCGCTCTACGCTTCAGGCATCGGTGCGGGCGACGCCGTCTTCGTGCCGTCGTTTACCTTCGCCGCGACCGCCGAGGTCGTGGCGCTGGCAAAGGCCGAACCGGTTTTCGTCGACGTCGAGGCCGACAGCTACAACATCGACATCGCCAGCCTCGAAGCCGCGATCGACATGGTCAAGAAGGAAGGAAGGCTGAAGCCGAAGGCGATCATTCCGGTCGACCTGTTCGGCCTCGCCGCCGACTATGACGCGATCATGGCCATTGCGAAGCGCGAGAACCTGCTCGTCATCGAGGACGCCGCGCAGGCGATCGGCGCCAGAGCCGGCGGCACGATGTGCGGCGCCTTCGGCCATGTCGCCGGCACCAGCTTCTACCCGGCCAAGCCGCTGGGCTGCTACGGCGACGGCGGTGCCATGTTCACCAATGACGCAGCGTTCGCCGAAAAGCTCCGCTCCTTCGCGTTCCACGGCAAGGGCGAGACGCAGTACGACAACGTCCATGTCGGCATCAACTCGCGTCTCGACACGCTGCAGGCGGCGATCCTGATCGAGAAGCTCGCCATCCTCGAAGAGGAAATGGAAGCCCGCCATGCGGTCGCCGACCGCTATGCAGAGGGGCTCGGCGACGTGGTCAAGGCCGCGCGCAATCCCGGCGGCGACCGCTCGGCCTGGGCGCAATACGCCATCGAGACGCCGAAGCGCGACGGGCTGAGGGCGCACCTTCAGGAAAAGGGCATCCCGTCGGTCATCTACTATGTGAAGCCGCTGCACGAGCAGGTGGCTTATCGCCACTATCCGCGCACGCCGGCCGGCCTAAAAGTGTCGGAAGAGCTGCCCGGCCGCATCCTTTGCCTGCCCATGCACCCCTATCTCGGCAAGGACGATCAGGACCGGATCATCGAGACGATCCGCAACTATATCGGCTCGAACTCGGCACGGGCGGCGGAATAGCCGCCCTCGCCTGCCGCGGCGCGGCAGGGATCAGGCCGCGCCTTGCGGCCGGTAGAAATCGAGATACCACTCGACGAAGCGCCGCACGCCCTCGTGCACCGGGACGATCGGCCTGTAGCCGAGGTCGGCGGCCAGATCGCCGACATCGGCGAAGGTGTCGAGCATGTCGCCCGGCTGTTGCGGCAGCAACTCCTTCTCGGCCTTGCGCCCGAGGGCCGCTTCCAGTTCGCCGATATAGTCCGCCAGCCTGACGGGACTGCTGTTGCCGATATTGTAGATGCGAAAAGGAGCGCTGCTGGTGGCCGGGTCCGGATTCTCGCCGTTCCAGCCGGGATTTGGCGCGGCGACCGCGTCGCTCGCCCTGACGACGCCCTCGACGATGTCGTCGATATAGGTGAAGTCGCGCGTGTGGTTGCCGTTGTTGAACACCGGGATCGGCTCTTTGTCGAGGATCGCGCGAGTGAACTTGAACAGCGCCATGTCGGGTCGTCCCCACGGCCCGTAGACGGTGAAGAAGCGCAGGCCCGTGGTCGGCAGGCCGAATAGGTGCGAATAGCTGTGCGCCATCAATTCGTTGGCGCGCTTGGTCGCGGCATAGAACTGAAGCGGATGGTCGGCCGGCGTATGCTCGCTGAGCGGCATGCGGCTGTTGGCGCCATAGACGCTCGACGTCGACGCGTAGGTCAGATGGCCGATGCCATTGTGACGGCAGGCTTCCAGGATATTGGTGAAGCCGAGGATGTTGCTCTCGACATAGGAGAGCGGATTTTCAAGGCTGTAGCGGACGCCGGCCTGCGCGGCGAGATGGATGACCCGGTCGAAGGACCGGCCGGAGAAGCAGGACTCCACGATCGCCCTATCGGCGATGTTGCCGCGCACGAAACGATAGCTGGCCCCTTGGTGGGCCGCGACCTCGTCCAGCACGGCCAGCCGCGCTTCCTTGAGCGCCGGATCGTAATAATCGTTGACGACATCGATGCCGACGACCTCGTCGCCGCGCTCGATCAGCCGTCTCGCGACGTGGAATCCGATGAACCCGGCATTGCCGGTCACGAGGACTTTCATTGCGTCATCCTGCTGGGCATTCGCCTATTTCGCCACCATAAACGAAAAACGGCCGCAGTTGCGGCCGTTCCGATGGGGTGCTCGAAGGGCCTACTTGCCGCGGAACAGGCCGAGGCTCCACACCGCCGGGACAAGGCTGGCCGCGAGAGCGACCTTGATCAGGTCGCCGACGACGAAAGGCAGCACGCCGAACTGCCAGGCCTTGTCGGCGCCTATCAGCGCGGCGAGCCAGGCGAAGCCCATCGCCATCATCACGATCTCGGCGGTCAGCGTCGCGCCCAGCATCTTGAAGACATTGCGGTCCCAGCCGCGATCCGCCGCCCAGCCGACGATTGCCGCCATGACCACGAAGCCCGCCAGATAGCCACCTGTCGTGCCCAGCATGTAGGCGATGCCGATGCCCTTTTCGGGTGTGCTCTGGAAGACGGGCAGGCCGGCCGCGCCCTCGGCCATATAGAGCAGGAGCGTCGCCAGTCCGAGGCGCAGGCCGAAAGCGGCTGCGATCAGCATGACGGCCAGCGTCTGCAGGGAGATATCCACCGGCCCCAGCACCACCTTGGTTTTCGCCGACACCGTCAGGATCAGCGTGCCCGCAATCGCCAGGAATATCTGCGAGGCCAGACGCATGGCGCCTTTCTCAGGCAGGGCGAGCGAGATCAGCGGGCGCATCGTGGTAGCAGTTGCCATGGTTTTCCCCATTTCGGTTCGAAGCGCGAAGATCGCGCCGGCGTTTTTCCTATATTGGCTTCCGTGCTAAGCGGCAATCGGTTTTGGCCGAACTGACAGGTCTGGGTTCTCGATGGCGCTGAAATTCAATGTCGATTTCGACCCGCGCTACGGCGAGGCGGTGGAAATCGCCCCGGATGTCCTACGGCTCACCGCGCCGAACCCCTCGCCGTTCACCTTCCACGGCACCAACAGCTACATCGTCGGCCGCGATTCGCTGGCGGTGATCGATCCCGGACCGGAGGACGATGCGCATCTCGGCGCCTTGCTGAAAGCCATTGCCGGCCGTCCGGTCAGCCATATCTTCGTCAGCCACACCCACCGCGACCACTCGCCGCTGGCCGCGCACCTGAAGGCGGAAACGGGCGCCACGGTGCTGGCCGAGGGGCCGCACCGGCCCGCAAAGCCTTCTGTCGGCGGCAAGGCAGGGGTGCTGGACGCCAGCGGCGACATCGACTTCCGGCCCGACAGGACACTGGCCGACGGCGAGATCGTCAAGGGTGAAGGATGGGCGATCGAAACGGTGCTGACGCCGGGCCACGCCGCCAATCACGCCGCCTTCGCCCTCAAGGGGACGGGGATCCTGTTCTCGGCCGATCACGTCATGGGCTGGGCGACAACGATCGTCGGGCCGCCCGACGGCAACATGGCCGACTATATGCGCTCGCTGGACAAGCTGATCGCGCGCGGCGACCGATTGCTCCTGCCCGGTCACGGCGGCCCGGTGACGACGCCGCAGACCTTCATGCGGGGCCTCAAAACGCACCGCAAGATGCGCGAGCGCGCGGTGCTGGAGCGGGTGCGCAAGGGCGACCGCACCATCAGGGCGATGGTCGAGGCGATCTATCGCGACACCGATCCGCGTCTCCACGCAGCCGCCGGCCTGTCCGTGCTGGCGCATCTCGAGGACCTGGTGGAGCGAGGCGTCGTCGAAACGGACGGCATGCCGGCGATCGACGGCATCTACAGGCCTGCCGCCTGAAGGCACCCGGCCCGGCCTACTGCGCCGCCGCTCCGGCCTGACCGGCCACCTCGGCATCGAGAGCGGCCAGAAACGCCGCGATGCGCCGGGCGTTGTCGCCGAGATCATGACGCCCGTAGCGCGAGGCCGAACGCATGTCGACCAATGTCGAATCCTCGTCCGCCGTGATGCGGACGGCGACATCGACCGGCAGGTCGAGGACGAAGCTGCGGGCCAGCGCGCCGATGGTCACCTCGCCCGCCGCGATATCCTGCGGATCGGGAGAAGCTGCGAGTTGCCAGCCCTGTTTGGCCAGAACCGCCTCGACCGCCGCGATGGTCTCGTCCATCGAAGACTGGTAGCGCCGCCCCGTCACCAGCGGATAATTCTCAACCTGCAGCCGCTGCTCCCCGGGGCTCTGCGGTATCAGGTCGTTCATCCGGGCGGTACGGCTGGTCGCTGTGGGCAGGGCGGGCGGCGTATCCAGGTCGGTCGAGACATCGCGAAGCGGCGGATCGAGGATCATGAGGCTGGCCGCCACGCCATAGGGAGCGAGGACCAGCAAAGCCATCAGCAAACCGGCGGTCAGGTCGCGACCGCCCAGATCGCCGTAGGTCCATATGCGCGAAAACCCAAAAGCGCCGAAGACCAGGGCGAGCGCCGCAAACACGGGAACCAGCGCAAGCACCCACAGATAGCCCTGCGACTCGACGAGACCGTAGTGGTGCCCCACCCACACGACCGCGAGCAGGACCACGGCGAAGCCCGCCATGCGTCGGCACCAGCCTGTCGCGCGCGACCTGCGCTGTTCGGGAGTTTCGGTCATCGTCACGCTGCCGTCGGCGCCGGTTGCATACGGCCGGCCCGGTCCCCTTCGAGTTCCCTTCCCGGTGTTTCCTTACCCGTCAGTCGGTCGGCAGTCGATAGTCCCTGAACTGCTTGCGCAAGACCGACTTCTGGATCTTGCCCGTAGCGGTATGGGGAATGTCCGTCACGAAGACCACGTCGTCGGGCATCCACCATTTGGCAATCTTGCCGTCGAGGAAAGCCAGGACATCCTGCTTTGACGGGTCGCGGTCAGGCTTTCGCACAACCACCAGCAAGGGCCTTTCGCCCCATTTGGAATGCCGTGCCCCGATCACCGCCGCTTCCGCCACGTCGGGATGGCCGACGGCCATGTTTTCAAGCTCGATGGTGGAAATCCACTCGCCGCCGGACTTGATGACATCCTTGGCGCGGTCGGTGATCTGCATGTAGCCGTTGGGATCGATATGGGCGACGTCGCCGGTGTCGAACCATTCTTCCGCATCGAACTGCTCGGCGCCGGCGCCACCGTAATAGGCGCGCGCCACAGCCGGGCCGCGGACCTTCAGTCGCCCGAAGGTCCTGCCGTCCCACGGATGCGCATTGTTCTCGTCGTCGGTTATCTTCATCTCGACGCCGAACGGCGCGTAGCCTTGGGTCTGGAGGACATCCAGCCGTGCGTCACCGGCACGCGCCGCATATTCCGGCTTGAGCGTGCACAGCGAACCGAGCGGGGACATCTCCGTCATGCCCCAGGCGTGGACCACCTCCACGCCGTAGTCGTCCTGGAACCTGGCGATCATGGAGCGCGGGCAGGCCGACCCACCGATCACCACTTTCCTGAGATGCGGCAGCTTCCCGCCGGTTTCCTCCAGATGCCGCAAAAGCATCAGCCATACCGTCGGCACGGCCGCCGTGAAGGTCACCCTTTCGGTATCGAGGAGTTCGTAGATCGAAGCGCCGTCGAGCTTCGGTCCGGGCATCACCAGCGTCGCCCCGACCATCGGACAGGCCTGCCCCAACCCCCAGGCATTGGCGTGGAACATCGGCACCACCGGCATGACGACATCGCGCGCCGAAAGGCCCATCGCGTCCGGCATGGCCGCGATCACGGCGTGGAGCACATTCGAACGGTGGCTGTAGAGCACCCCCTTCGGATCGCCGGTCGTGCCGGACGTGTAGCACATGCCGGCCGCCGTGTTCTCGTCGAAGCTTCTCCAGCGGAAATCATAGCTGCCTTCGGCCAGCCACTCTTCGTAAGAGACCGCGCCGGGTAACGGGGTCTCCGGCATATGTTCGCTGTCGGTCAGGACAACGACGCGCCTGAGGGATTTCACCGAGCCGGCGATCTTTTCCAGGAGCGGAACGAAGGTGAGGTCGACGAAGACGGCCTTGTCCTCGGCATGGTTCATGATCCAGGCGATCTGGTCGGGGAACAGGCGCGGATTGAGCGTGTGGTAGACGGCCCCGATGCCCATGATGCCGTACCAGGCCTCCAGGTGGCGCGCGGTGTTCCAGGCGAGCGTGGCGATGCGGTCGCCTGCACCGAAGCCGTCGGCCTCCAGCCGGCTTGCCAGCTTGAGCGCCCGCCGGCGCATGTCCGCGTATGTCGTGCGGACGACGGGTCCTTCCACCGAACGCGACACGATCTCGCGCGCACCGTGCTGGGCGGCCGCATGGTCCAGCAGCTTGTGGCAAAGCAGCGGCCACTCCTGCATCAATCCGAGCATGGTGTTCCTCCCCTTTTTTGCACATTTTGTAAGGAACATGCGCCTTGTCCAGCATGAACGCGACAGCGCCGGGAGGATGCGACGAAGGTAGAAGTCGAAAATGCCATAATCCGGCCATCAGATATGTTAACGTTTTCTCCGGGCAGGGCGTGCAAGCGAGTGTGATGAGGTTCGCATGGACACGCAACTCGATGAAAAGGCGCTTGAAGACTCATTGGCCGAAGGACTGGCCGACCTCGTGCCCGAGGACAGGACCGTATCCCAGGAAGAATTCGCCGAAGTGGTCGAAGGCGCGCTGGACGCCGTCGGCGGCCGGCTGCTGTTCAAGATGCAGACCGGGCCGGAGGGCGAGCGGCTGCATGTCGCCGCGGCCTCGCTGGGCGAAGGCGAAAGCCGCCAGTTCCTACTCCTGACCCTGCCGGTCGAAGGCGGTTCGCTCAAGGTCGAAACGGCGACCAGCAGCCAGAATCCCGTTGCGGGGATCACGGCGGCCTATGCCGGCCTGATGGACGTGCTGAAGGTCGCCGCCTGAACGAACGGCGCTAAACCAGTTCGAGGCGAACTAGCGCAAGCCCGCCGCCGACCGATAGCCTTCCAGGCTGGCTTCGACTGCACGGATGAGCAGTTTCTCGGGATCCAGCGGCGCTCCCGCGAAGGATTCGAATGCGGGCAGGTGCTGGCGTAACAACGGCGCGGGTACCGTCCTGCCGGACAGGGCGGCAACGAGCCTTTCGACGGCAGCGGCGGCGGCGGGATGGTTCCAGTAGTACCGTATCCGGTCTGACAACGAGTAGTGCCGCTGAACGCGCTGCTGCGCCGCGGTTCCGTGGTAGTGGCTGCTCCACCATTTCGGCTCCTCGACCATCAGCGCCTCCATCGCCTCATAGAGCGGGCGCGACCCGTAGTCCGCGAGCATGTCCGACGCGATCAGGTCCAGGCCGTAGAGCGCCTGACGCAGATCGAATGTCAGTTGCGGGCCGACCTTCAGAATGGGAAAACCATCCTCGACCAGTTCGCGCAGTGCCGCGGCGGTCTGGTAATCGGTCGAATGGGCCTCATAGACGAGAGCCTTTTCCTGATCGAGCAGCCCGGCGAGATGCCGCGCCTTGCCGCGGTCGTAGTAGACGACGTTCTCGTTGCCGAACTCAACGCCCGGCTGCACCACGATGGCGATCACGCGCGAGAAGGCGTCCTTCAACCCCGCTTCCTCGAAGACCTCGCGATGGATTTCCCAAGTCCGCCGAACCGCCTCGAGCCTGGTCGGCTCGATCGCGTCGATGACGTGATCCGCGCCGCCCGGCGGCGGAACCTCCGTGCCGATCACGTAGAGCAGCGGCTTTGCCCCCGCAGCCGAAGCCGCCTGCTCCGCGCGCCTTGCGAGCCGGGCCGCGCGCCGCGCGATGGTGGCGTCGTTCAGCGCGGCAGGCTCGCCCGCGCATCCCATCGACGCATCCAGATGGATCTTGCGGAACCCAGCCTCGACATAGGCGGCGACCATGTCTTCCGCCTTGGCCAAGGCAACCTCCGCGCTCTCGGCGCGCCACGGGTTCGGTCCCAGATGGTCGCCGCCGAAGATCACACGGTCGGCCGGCAGGCCTTCGCGGCGCGCGATGTCGAGCGTCATCGCCAGGAAATCGGCCGGGCGCATGCCGGTGTAACCGCCGAACTGGTTGACCTGGTTGCAGGTCGCCTCGACGAGGACCGGATGGTCGTGCCGGACGCCGTCGCGGATCGCCGCCCTGATGACCAGCGGATGCGAGGAGCACACCGAAACGATACCTTTCGGCTTGCCGGCGCGCAGAGACGGCGCGAGATCGAGCAGTGGGTCCATCAGGCTGGCCTCCTCGGCGTATCGGCCATGAAGCGGTCGAGTTCGGCCCTTGTGCCGGCACCTTCCATCGGCCCCAGCCGGGTGACGTTGCGCGCGCCGGCGGCGTTGGCGTAATCCAGAGCCGTCTGCGGCGGCATGCCGAGCCGCCGGCAGGCGATATAGGCGCCCCCGAAACAGTCGCCCGCGCCCGTGGGATCGACCTCCTCGACGGCGAAAGCAGGCACGTCGGCCCGCTCCCCGGCAGCGGAAAAGAAGCTGGCGCCTTGCGCGCCGCGCTTCACCACCACCTCGCCAGCGCCGCGCGAAAACAGCGAGGCAAGCGCGTCTTGTTCCGTCGTCGTTCCCGTCGCGGTGAACAGTTCCTCGCCGGAAGGCAGGACCAGGTCCGATATGTCCAGCATCCGCGCGAAACGCTCGCCGACCGTGCCTTCACCTAGCAGTTCCTTGCGCATGTTCGGATCGACGGAGATGCTCCCGCCCCGGCCCCGGATCACTTCGACGGCGTATTCGAGGATCGTCCATATCTCGGCGATGGAGAGCGCGGTGCCCATCACATGCAGATGTCCGGCCCTGCCGATCAGCGTCTTGGCCTCGCGCGTGAG
Source organism: Mesorhizobium hunchu (assembly GCF_040081975.1). Classification (NCBI taxonomy): domain Bacteria; kingdom Pseudomonadati; phylum Pseudomonadota; class Alphaproteobacteria; order Hyphomicrobiales; family Phyllobacteriaceae; genus Mesorhizobium; species Mesorhizobium hunchu. The sequence goes on along the minus strand of NZ_JBEBMG010000004.1, from coordinate 61,988 downwards.
ACTGACCAGCCCGGACGCGGATTTGGCGATGTTGTAGACAAAGTCGCGCGACCCGTCGTCACGGTAGCGGACAAAGGCGCTGCCCGTCGGGTAATCGGGGCTGACGGCGACGGCCGAGACGTCGGCGCCGTCGCGGCGCAATCGCTCGACATTGATGCGGCCGAAGTCGTCATTGCCGACACAGGCGACGATCCCTGCGCTGCCGCCGATCCTGGCGCACTGGTCGATGAAGATCGCCGGCGCACCGCTCGGATAGGGACCCGTCAGGTCGATCGGTTCGAGAAAACCCTCACCGCGGGTAGTGGCCATGATCTCGACGAGGATTTCGCCGACCGTGATGGTCGGGCCGAGACTATCCGGAGCTAGAGCTTGGGAGGAGGATCTGGCTGGCATCCCGAACCGACCGTCAGACAACGATGAGAACCGGCATAAATTGAATTGTATGTTTGTGCAACATATTATTGAACGCCGCGCCGCAGCATATCAGCCGTCGTCGTCAGCCGCTTCCGAAAGGCGCTGGCTTTCGAGCGAAAGATAGCGCTGGTGCATCATGCAGGCCGCACCGAACGCCGGCCCGCTTCCCTCCAGTTCCGTCACGACGATCTCCGGCAGCAGGAAGGCGCTGTCCTGCAGGGCGGCCATCGCATCGACGACATGGCCGGCCATCGGCGCGTAAAGAGCGGCCACCGAACCGCCAAGCACGATGCGGTCGGGGTCGATGATGCGGCAGGCCTGAACGAGACCGAAGGCCAGCGCCCGCGCCCAGTCCCGGGCAACGCCAAGCGCGGCCAGCTTGCCGGCGGCGACGTCGGAAAGGAGGTCGGGCAGCAAGGGGTTTCCGCCGGCGAGCCGACAGTAGCGGTCGAGCAGCACCTCCAGCCCGACGATCCGCTCCAGCGCCCGGTATTCGCCGTCGGTGTCGGGGACGAGCAGATGCCCGACCTCGCCCGCAACGCCATTGCCGCCACGGAACAGTTTGCCGTCAAAAACGATACCGCCGCCGACGCCGCTCTCCATGACGAGGAACAGGGTGACGCCGGAAGGCGGCTCCTGTCCATGGTAGGTCGCGCCGATGGCGAAGGCGTTCGCATCGTTGTCCGCCAATACAGGCACCCGGACCGGAAGCTGCGCCCGCACGAGATCGGCGAGATCGACCTCGCGCCATCCGAGCAAAGGCGCCAGGCGCACCCTGCCCTGCCCGTCCATCTGCGAGGGCGTGGCCACGCCGACGCCCTCGCACCGCCGCAGCCGCTCCGGCGGCACGACGTCGAGAACGAGCCTGACGGCCTCGCTTGCAGCGACCCTGACATCGCTCGATGCGCCCGCGAACGGACGGATTTCGCTGGCGACCACATTGGCGGCGAGGTCTATCTCGACCACGCCCATGTGCTCGACGCCGATTTCGATCCCGACGAAGCCGAGCGCGTCGGGAACCAGTTCGAGATGGACGCCTGGCCGGCCGGCACGATTTGCCGTGCCGCGCCCGGCGCTTTCAACCTCCCGCACCAGGCCGTCGCCTGCAAGGGCTTCGATGATATGGCCAGACGACGAGCGGTTGACGCGCAGACGGCGGGCCAGGTCGGCCCGTGTCAGAGAACCGAAATGGTGAAGCGCCTGCAGGACCGCGATCTCATTGCGCTGCCGGATCCGGCGAGGCGAACTGGCGGTCTGCAAGGCGTCGTTCACGAGGATATCTCGTTTTTATGGGGCAAACAGTGGAATCCGATTCGCAGTCAGCGTAATCCTTTTCAGCCAGGGAATGAATTTACCGGAATCTTTCGTCCACCAGCAGGAGCGCGCAGGGACCGGTAAACGGCCAGTTGGCGTGTCCGGCATGCTGCGCGGTCCGGGCAGATCGGAGACCGGACAGTCTCCGACCCGAAGTGACTGATCAAGGCCGCGCGTTGGTGGCGCGGCGACGCCTGGCCTCGGCCATTTTGGTCTCGATGAACAGCTTGGCGTGCTCGGCCAGCGGAACGCTGTCGTTCCAGGTATCGCGCCAGATCGCGCAGGCGAGCGAGAGCGCCTGGTCGACGACCTTGGTCGAGAAGGATTCGAAGGTGATGTCGCGCTGGTAGCCGATGTCGAGCAGCGCATCGAACATCAGGTCGAAATCGATGACGCCGTCCCCCAGATAGCCGCGATTGCTTTCGCCGATATGGAAGTAGCCGACCTTGTCGCCGGCGAGACGCAGGGCGGCGGCGGGATTCGCTTCCTCGATGTTCATGTGGAAGGTATCGAGGTGCAGGCGCACATGGTCCGACCCCGTCGCTTCGATGAAATCCAGTCCCTGCGCGGTGGTGTTGAGCAGATTGCTCTCGAAGCGGTTGACGATTTCGAGGACAAGGTCGACGCCGGCCGCCTTGGCGATATCGGCGGTCCGGGCGATAGCCGCGATGCTGTTCTTGCGGCCGCGATCGGTCGGCATGGTCGAATATTTGGTATGGGCGGAATAAAGGATGCCGCCCAGCTTGCTGCCGCCGATGTCACGCACGGCCTTGACGGCGTTGGCAAGAGTCTCCTCGCCCTTCTTCACCACCGCGGCGTCCTCGCTGGACACGTCCGCGTCGGGCGACAGCCCCATGGTGACGGCGATATCGAGGTCAAGCGACTTCGCCTTTTTCGCCAGCCTGTCGAGATTGAACTTCTCCGGCCGCAGATAGGCGAGTTCGATCAGGCGATAGCCGCAGGCGCTGGATTTTTCCATCGCCTGCTCGATGCCGGATTCGGTGGCGCCGTCGGTCCAGACGAATGAATGAATGCCGAGTTTTTTCAAGAGATCCTCCTTGGCGTCACGACAAATGTTGACTGTCGCAACAAAATGCCTCAAAGTGCCCTCTGTCAAGCGCTGACGACAGAAAGCACTCTATTTTGTATCTTTGCTACATCATGTATCGGCCTTGGCAAAATGAAAGTCAGGAATATGGTTGAAAACGGCTAGTTTTCACACGATAACGATCCGCTGAGGAGCTTGCTAGACCAATATTGGTACTATAACTACATAATCGCTTGGAGGAGCTGCCGGCCGGAGGAACAGAACCGGAGCTTGGCGCGCCGTTCAGGGCAGGAAACCAATCCGACCGAAGGGCAGACGCGGCCCCGGAGGTCCGACATCTGGAGGAACGCATGACCAATCTCGCTCGCTGGGCAGGCTCGACCGCCCGCATTTCGCTCATCGCCATGGCTGCCGCCTTCGGCGTCGGCCAGGCCTATGCGATGGATCCCATCGCCGATCGCCCGCAGCCGGTGGACAATGCCAACGGCACGAAAGCCAGGATCGCCATGATCGGCTTCGCCAACAATCCTTACTGGGTCTCGGTGCAGAAAGGCGTCGATACCGCCAACGAGGTGCTGTCCTCGCGCGGCGGCGAGGTGAAGTGGATCGTGGCCGGCGCCAACATCGACGTGCCCACGGTCGACCAGGCGATCCGCGCCGCAGCCACCCAGGGCTACAACGGCATCGGCTTCTTCATCGCCGGCGAAGGCAACTGCACCCTCGTCAAACAGATGGTCGCCAAGGACGTCGCCATGGGCGCCTACAACACGCTGTTCCCCTGCGTCGAGGCCTCGGGCGGCGTGATCGATTACGCCCAGGACCAGGTCGCCGCCGGCAAGAACGCCGCCGCGGAACTGATCAAGGCGGTCGGCGACAAGGAAGGCAAGGTCGGCATCATCGTCAGCCAGTTCACCGCCCCGGGCTCCGAGCAGCGCCGCAAGGGCTTCGTCGAAGGCCTGAAGGGCAGCAAGCTTACGCCGGTCAACGAAGGCGTCGAAGCCAAGGATTCGGCCGGCGCGACCTTTGCCGCGGCCAAGGATTTCATCACCTCGACGCCCGATCTCGTCGCCCTCTACGCCACGGCGGGTGGCCCCTTCGGCGCGGCGCAGGCGGTCAAGGCCGCCGGCAAGCAGGACAGCATCAAGGTCATCGGCTACGACTTCACGCCCGAGAACATCGCGGCGATCCGGGACGGCAGCATGTATGGTGCGACCGGCCAGGACGAATTCGGCCAGGGCTACAATGTGGCGATCACGCTGTTCAACGCCGTCGTCGCAAAGCAGAAGCCTGAAAAGGTGCTGCAGCCGGCGATCAGCCCGTTCATGACCAAGGACAATGTCGACAAGCTCGATCCGGCCAAGCTGCCGATCGGCGCCGTGCCGAAACTCTGATCGCCGGTCTGGCTCGATGACGGGCGGAACAAGTCCCTCGCCTTCCACGACCGACGCCCTGTCGGTCGCGGATCTCGGCAAATCCTTCGGCGCCGTGCAGGCGCTGAAGGACGTGACCCTGTCGTTCCGCTATGGCGAAGTGACGGCGCTGCTCGGTGAGAACGGCGCCGGCAAATCCACCCTGATCAGGCTCTGCAGCGGCGAGCACCAGCCGACGACCGGCAAGGTCGCCATCGACGGCCAGGTGCAGGAGCTTGCGAATCCCCTGGCGGCGACGGCGCTCGGCATCGCCGTCGTGCACCAGGAGCCGCAGCTCGTTTCCGCCATGACGATCGCGGAAAACATCTTCCTGGCGCGCCTCGGCGGCAACGCGGCCGTCGCCGCGCATCGTCCCGGCGCCCTTGTCAGGGAAGCAAGGACGCTCCTTGCCGAGATCGGCCTGTCCGACGCCTTTGCCGACCTGAGCATGAAATGCGCCGGCCTGTCTGCTGCGGAGCGGCAACTTGTCGAGATCGCGCGGGCCCTGGCGGCGAAGCCGAAGGTGCTGTTCCTCGACGAGCCGAACTCCAGCCTGACGCGCCGCGAAACCGACCGCCTGTTCGGCATCGTCCGCCTGCTGCGCGAGCAAGGGGTCGCTGTCGTGCTCGTCAGCCACAGGCTCGGCGAGGTCTACGAGATTTCCGACCGCGTCATCGTCATGCGCGATGGCAGCAAGGTCGGCGAAGGCACGGTAGGCGACCTGCCGAAGGCGCGGGCGATCCGCCTGATGGCGGGCGAGCGGCTGGTGGAACAGGCGGCTAAAGATGAGACGAAGGCAGCCAGGGAGATCGACCCGAAGGCCGTGCCTGTGCTGCGCGTGCGCGGCGCAGGCGGCATCGCCTTCTCGGACGTCGATATCGATATCCACGCCGGCGAGATCGTCGGCATGGCAGGACTCGTCGGCTCCGGCCGAACCGAGATCGTGCGCGGCGTGCTCGGAGCGGATCCACTTTATTCCGGCAGCATCGAACTGAACGGCCATCCGGTCCGATTGAGGACCCTGCGCGACGCCGTGAAACACGGCATATCCTTCATCAGCGAGGAGCGACGCACCTCGGTCTTCTACGGTCACGACATCGGCTTCAACCTGACGTCGAACGTGCTGGGCCGTTTCGGCCGGCTGGGTTTTTTCAGCCAGCGCCGCCGCATGCGCTTCGCGCAGGAGCGCGCCGACCGCGTCGGCGTCAAGGCCGAGAGCGTCGCCACTCCCATTCGCGCGCTGTCGGGCGGCAACCAGCAGAAGGTGCTGCTGGCGCGGGCGCTCGCGTCGAACCCGTCGCTGCTCATCCTCGACGAGCCGACGCGCGGCGTCGACGTGCGCACCAAGGCGGAGATGTACGCGCTGATCCGCAATCTCGCCCATGTCGAGGGGCTGGCTGTGTGGTTCATCTCCTCGGAAATGGACGAGATCCTCCACCTCGCCGACCGCGTCGTGGTCGTGCGTGAAGGCCGCATCGTCGACAATATCGCCAAGGGGCCGCAGGCGGCGCAGGTCGTCGCCTCGGCACTGGGCGAGAAGGCCGAGGACGCCGTCGCCTTCTTCGGACGCCAGGAACGGGGCGAAGCGCATTAGATTGCAGGCGGCCGGCGCTGTCGCCGATGCCAAGATGAACGGAACGGAATCGAGATGAGTGTTGCCGGCGTGAGAAACCTGCCTTTCCTGAAGGGCCAGGAACTGGGATTGGCCGCGGTCGTGATCGTGCTGTCGATCGCGTTCTCCTTCTTCAACCCGCACTTCCTGACGACGGACAATTTCCGCAACATCCTCGTCGCTGTCGCCGTGGTCGGCATCATGGCGATCGGGCAGTGCTTCGTCATCATCGCCAAGGAGATCGACCTGTCGGTCGGTTCGGTGATGGGCCTCAGCGGGCTGTGCGGCGCCTACGCCATGTCCGCCGGCCTGCATCCGGCGCTGGGCGTGCTCGTGGCGCTGGCCGTCGGCGCCGGCTGCGGCCTGATCAGCGGACTGATCGTCGTCTACGGCAAGGTGAATTCCTTCATCGTCACGCTCGGCATGCTGTCGGTCGCGCGCGGCCTCACCTACGTGCTGAGCGGCGGCCTGCCCATCCTGATCGATCCGCGCGTGATGTTCATCGGCCAGGGCGAGGTGCTCGGCATTCCCGTGCAGGTCCTGATCTTCTTCGGGCTCGTCGTGCTCGGGCAGATCGTGCTCAAGCGCTCTGTGCTCGGCCAGCGCGTCGTCGCCGTCGGCGACAATGACGAAGCGGCGCGGCTCAGCGGCATCCCGATGAACTCGACGCGGCTCGCCGTCTTCGTCTTCAGCGGGCTGGCGGCGGCGGTGGCCGGCCTCGTCTACACCGCACAGGTGAGCGTCGCCGAGGCGCAGGCCGGCACCGGGCTCGAACTCGACGTCATCGCGGCGGTGGTCATCGGCGGCGCCAGCCTGTCGGGCGGGCGCGGCTCGATCATCGGCGCCATGCTCGGCGCCTACCTGCTCGGCGCGCTGCGCAACGCCTTCATCCTGCTGGAGCTTTCGCCGTTCCTGCAGCAGATGAGCGTCGGCCTGGTCATCGTTCTAGCGGCTCTGTTCGACCAGTTCCGCCAGGGCGCGTTCCAGCATTCGGTTCTCGCCATCCGGCTGCGCCGCCTTTTTGGCCGCTAGAATTTCGCCCAAGGCGCCTAACCTACTTCAAGCAAGCATTGGAAAGACCATGAACAATCCGATCGATGTCATCGCCAGCCTGGGCGTCGTGCCCGTGATCGCCATCGAAAAGGCGTCGGATGCGGTTCCGCTGGCCGATGCCCTGCTGGAAGGCGGCCTGCCGGTCGCCGAGATCACCTTCCGCACCGAGGCTGCCGCCGACGTGCTGGCCGCGATCCGCGACGCCCGGCCGGAACTCGTCATCGGCGCGGGCACGATCCTCGACCGGGACAGTCTCCGCCGCGCGATCGACAGCGGCGCCCGCTTCGCGCTCGCGCCCGGTTACGATCCGGATATCGTCGATGCCGCGAAGGAGGCGGACCTGCCTTTCTGCCCCGGCATCATGACGCCGACGGACCTGACGCTGGCGACGGCGCGCGGCGTCAGGCTGGCGAAGTTCTTCCCGGCCGGCGTCGCCGGCGGTCCCAAGGCGCTCAGCGGCATCGCCGCACCCTTCGCGCATCTCGGCGTGCGCTTCATCCCGACCGGCGGCGTCACGCAGGCGACGATCGGCGATTGGCTGGCCGTCAGGCAGGTCGTGGCCGTCGGCGGCACCTGGATCGCCAAGACGGAAGACATCCGCGAAGGGCGCTTCAAGGCGATCGCGCAAAACGCGGCCGAAGCGGTGAAAACCGCCAGGCAGGCGCTGGACGCCCGCGCATAACGGCACGGCAAGTCCGGATGCCGGCCGAAAAGCGCGGCCGTCTTGCGGAGACGCCTATTCGGGAATCAGCGCGCCCGGGTTCATGATGCCGTGCGGGTCGAGCGCCGTCTTGATCGCCTGGACCGCCGTCCTCTGTTCGGCCGGCAGCCAGTCCCAGTAGACGTCGCGGCGGCTGCGGCCGACGCCGTGCTCGGCGCTGAACGACCCGCCGAGCGCGCGCATGATGGCGTAGAGGCCGTCGAGCATCACCTTGCCGTTCCGCCTGATCTCCTCCTCCGCCATGCCTACCGGCGGCATGACGTTGAAATGGATGTTGCCGTCGCCCGCATGTCCATAGGCGAGCGGTTCCCAGCCCGGCCAGTCGGCGGCGATATAGGCGCGCGAGCGCTCGATCACTTCCGCCACCCTGCTCAGCCGCACCGACAGGTCGGTGCGGATATGGCGGCCGCGCTTTGCCTGGCCTTCGACGAGGTTCTCGCGGATCGCCCAGAAATCAGCGGCATGCGCGCGGCTCTGCGCCAGCGCGCCGTCGCCGAGCAACCCGGCCTCGAAGGCTTCCGCCAGCAGCGCCTCGACGAGCGCGCGACCGTCGACCGCCGCCGAACAGCCCAGTTCCATGATGACATGCACCGGCCACTCGCCCTCGAGCGGAACGCGCGTGTCGGGGGCGGCGATGCGGGCAAACGGAATGCACTCCGCACCGATCACCTCGAAGGCGGTGAGCAGGTCAGAGCAGACGTGACGCGCCATGCCGAAAACCGTCATGGCGTCGGCGAAGGAGGCGAGGCCGAGATAGGCCGTCTCGATATTGGCTGGACGCGGAAAAAGCTTGACCTCGACGCCGGTCACGATGCCCAGCGTCCCCTCCCCGCCGATCAGGAGTTGCTTGAGGTCGTAGCCGCGATTGTCCTTCCTCAGCCCGTGCATGCCCTCGAACAGGCTGCCGTCGGGCAGCACCGCCTCGACGCCGAGCACCAGGTCGCGCGTCATGCCGTAGCGCAGCACGTTGATGCCGCCGGCGTTGGTCGAGACGTTGCCGCCGATCTGGCACGAGCCCTGCGCGCCGAGCGCGAGCGGAAAAAGCATGTCCCTGGCTTCCGCCGCGTCCTTCAGCACCTGAAGGATCACGCCGGCATCGGCGGCCAGGGTAAAATTCTCCGGATCGATGGCGCGGATCCGGTTGAGCCTTTCCAGCGAGACCACGACGGCGCGGGGCGGCCCTTCCGCGATGCCGCCGCTAACCAGCCCGCTGTTGCCGCCCTGCGGAATCAGCGCGACGCGGTGCTCGGCGCAGATCCTGACGATCGCCTGCACCTCCTCCACGCGCGATGGCCGCAGCACGGCGAGCGCGCCGCCCCGATAGTCGCCTGTCCAATCGTGAAGATAGCGTTCCGCCTCGGGCGCGCCGGCGTCGACGAAACCGGCAGCATCCACCACGGCGCGCAGGGCCGCCAGCGCGGCGGCGGCCGGCGCAGCGCCGACCGCCTCTTGGGAGGAGGAAATCGTCATCAGCCGAAGTAACGCACGCGAATGGCGTCGATCGCAACCGCGATGAAGATCATGAAGCCGCCGATCATGCCGACGTAGAAGGACGGGACGGCTATGATGGCGAGCCCCACCTGGATGACGGTAAGCAGCAGCACGCCGCCGAGCACGCCCACCACGTTGCCGCGGCCGCCGAAAACGCTGACGCCACCGATGATGGGCGCGGCGATGGCGTAGAGCAGGTAGCTCGAGCCCTGGTTGGAGGTGATGGCCATCTGCCAGGAGCCCAGCAGGAACCCGCCCACGCCGGCCAGGAAGCCGGCGATCGTGAAGGTGATGATCTTGACGCGGTCGACGCGGATGCCGGCCGAGTTCGACGCGACCGGGTTGCCGCCCACCGCATAGATGCTTCGCCCGAGAACCGTCTTGCGCAACATCACCGCCATCGCCACCAGCGCCACCACGAAGATGATGGGCATGACCGGCCAGCCGCCGATGGCCGCCTGGCCGATCCAGACATAGCCGTCGGGCAGGTTGGTGATTGTGCGGCCCTGCGTCAGCGCCAGCAGGGCACCCTGCAGGATGATCATCATGGACAGCGTCTGGATGAGCGAGACCATGCGCAACTTGGTGATGCACAGGCCATTGAAGAAGCCGATCAGCGTCGCCACGCCCACGCCGACCAGCATGGCGAGGAACCAGGGCAGGCCGAGGTTGGAATAGGCCATGGCGCCGATGGCGGAGGAAAAGCCGAGATTGGCCGGCAACGAAAGGTCGATCTCGGCCACCAGCAGGGGCAGCGCGACGGCGAGGCCGATCATGCCGAGCACGGTCGCCTGAACCATGATGTTCTGCAGGTTGAAGGTGGTGAAGAAATACTGGTTGAAGAGGCCGAAGATCACCACCAGGGCGACCAGCCAGATCCACACGACGTTGTGCAGCACCCACCCCAGAACGGACGTGCCTTCCTTGCCGGGAGTCTTCGCGGCCGGCGCTGCAAGTGCGGAGGCGGCTTGGTTCATTGTTTTCTCCTTCGACGCGCGCTCAGCCATGGGACGTCGTGCCCTGGCGCAGCCGCTCGTTCGTGATCGCGGCGCCCGAGAGTTCCTCCCGTACGGCGCCGCCATCGAAGATGCAGACGCGGTCCACCGACCGGACGATCTCGTCCGTATCGGTGGAGACGATGATGACGGCCACGCCGCTGCGGCTGAGGTCGTCGATGATGCGCAGCACGTCCTGCTTGACGCCGACGTCGATGCCGCGCGTCGGCTCGTCGAGGATGAGCAGCCGCGGCTTCGTCGCCAGAACGCGGCCGAGGCACACCTTCTGCTGGTTTCCGCCGCTCAGTGTGTCGACGGTCGTGGACGGCCCCGGCGCCTTGATGCCCATCGCTTCGAAATAGCGGTCCGACAGGCTCCGCTCGGCGTCGTTGCTGAGAAAACCGGAGCGCGCCAGCGAAGCCAGCGAGGAGAGCGAGATGTTCTCGCTGATCGTCATATGCTTGACGAGCCCGTCGCGATGCCGGTCGTCCGACAGGAAGGCGATGCCGGCGTCGAAGGCGTCGCGCGGCGAGGCCGGCAGCTTGCGGGGCGCTTCGCCCGCAAAGGCGATCGTTCCCGAGCGGACCGGAACGAGGCCGAAGACCGCCCGCACCAGTTCCTTGGCGCCGGCGCCCGGAAGGCCGGTGAAGCCGACGATCTCGCCGGCATGCAGGTCGAGCGCCTCGACCTTCACGCCCGCACTGACGACCAAGCGCAGGCTGACGGCCGCAGGCTCGGTGTCGAATTGCCGCCGTTCGCGCTGGAACAGGACGAGACCGCGGCCAAGCACGAGCTCGGACAATTGCTCCGAGGTCAGTCCCTTCACGTTCTCAGTCCCGCCGGCGAGCACGCCGTCGCGCAGCACCGAGCAGGCGTCGCAGATTTCCAGGATCTCGTCATTGTAGTGCGAGATGAAGATGAAGGTGACGCCCTGCGCCTTGAGGTCGCGCATGAAGGAGAAGAGCTGCGCCCTGTCCTCCACCGTCAGGGCAGCGGTGGGCTCGTCGAGGATGATGATCTTGCCGCCGCTGAACATGGCGCGCAGGATGTTGAGCTTGCGCCGCGCCACCGCGTCGAGCCGCCCGGCCATAGCCTGCGGATCGATGCCGGTTCCCTCCAGCATGCGCGCGGCGTCGGCGCGGAGCTTGCTCCATCGGACGAAACCGCCGGAAGACGGCCAGATGCCGAGCATCAGGTTCTCGGCCGCCGTGAGATGAGCGACGATCATCGGCTCCTGCGTGACCAGGAAGACGCCGGCCTCCTCCATCGCCTTGATGTCGACATTGGCAATGGCCCGGCCGTCGAGAAAGATCGTGCCCGACGTCGGCGTACGCTGCCCGGAGATCAGGGACACAAGCGTGGACTTGCCGGCGCCGTTCTCGCCCAGGAGCCCATGGATGGTGCCGCGGCGGATGCCGAGCGAAACGTCGTTCAGCGCCAGGACGGGACCATAGCGCTTGGTGAGATTCTCGACCCTGAGGATGAACGGGTCCTCTTGCGATGCGACTGCCGAGGCTGCTGTCAAAACGAACTCTCCGACGACGACCGGAAAGGAAAGCTCCCTTCGGCGCGGACACGCCACGCCGGCATGGGGCCAGCGTGGCGCAGATCATGTCTGCGATCAACCGCCATCAGGCGGCGGCGCCATCAGGCGTTGGATGGATCAGGTATAGGGGATGCCCCACTCCTTCTCCGCGATCGCGCCCCAGTGGCGCTTGTCGCCGGCGTTGTCGCCGTCGATGACGAATGGCGGGATGATCAGCGTCGGGCCGGTCGTGCCTGCGACGATCTCGCCCTTTTCCCAGAAATATTTCTTGTTCTCGTAGGTGCCGGTCGGAACCGCCTCGCCCTTGAGCGAATGCTTGACCAGCATCTCGACGGCGATCTCGCCGTAGGCGATCGGGTCCTGCGAGACGCAGGCATCCATATAGCCTTCCTGGATCCACTTCAGCGCGACCGGCTCGCCGTCGATGTTGACGAAGATGACGTGGCCGTCCTCGCCCACCCTCTTCCAGCGGTTCTTCTGCTGGAGCGCGGTAACAATGCCGCGCGACGGGGAGTCGCTCGGCGCATGGACCGCGTCGAGGTCGGGATATTCCGACAGCGTCGAAAGCGTCACCGACAGCATCTGGTCCAGTGCGCCCTCGGTCGGACGGGCCAGATACTTGATGTCGGGATATTTGGCGAATTCCTCGTCCATGCCTTCCTTGCGCAGCCGCCAGGCCACGCTCTGCAGCGCGCCGAAGCAGTTGAGCACAGTTCCTTTCGGGCTGCCGTGCTTCTTGGTCAGGCGCTTGATTATCTCCTGCGCGGCCATGACGCCGCCCAGCTTGTTGTCGAAGCTGACGGTGATCGCTACATCGCCGCCGTCCGCCGGCGTATCGATGATGCCGACGGGAATCTTCTTCATGTTGTAGCGGCGGATCGCCGACACGATCGCCTGGCTGTCGATCGGATCGGAGACGATCGCCGACGGCTGGCTCAGCATCAGGCTCTGCCACTGCTCGAGCTGCTTGGTGTTGTCGAAGCTGGCGTTGGTGGCCTGGAAGCGCATCTTGTTCGCCGCTACGGCGCGCTTCACCGCCTCTTCCTGGATAACGAAGAAATAATAGTCGAGGCTCTTGTTGCTGTAGGGGATGAAACCTTCATCCGCCCATGCAGAGCGCCCCAGCAACGTGCCGGTGCCGGCCGCGATACCCAAAGCGCCGCCCGCCTTGAGCAGGCCGCGACGAGTCAATCCGTTCAATCCGTCCATCTGCTTCCTCCCGCAGTTTATCTAGCAATACTAGATTTCCAGAAACCCTTCAAGCCTTTTTCGCAGCTTCGCGCAACTAAAATATTGCAGGAGGCGTCCGGTCATATTCAACAAAAATCTCTATATTTTTCAATATTTTATCTTATGCCCTGATTGAGATGGCACAAACGGGATCGCGCCGCGACCAGCGGCGGCAACACACGCAACAAAATAAGGCCAATATGTAGTATTTACTATTTATCGCGGAGTTTCACATAGGCGGTCCCGTCAAAGCGGCCGACAACCATCCCCCGGGATTCCCGTGTGAACAGGCCGTTTTCCACCACGCCGGGGATGCGGTTGAGCTCGATCTCGAGTTTCGCCGGTGCCGGAATGACTCCACACCGGCAGTCGAGGATGAAATTGCCGCTGTCGGTGACGACCGGCTGACCGTCGCGCATACGGCGTTCGATCGCGGCCCCCTTCACGCGATTGTCCGCGAGCGCCCGCGCGACCATCCGCTCGGTCTGCTTCCAGGCGAACTGCACGACCTCGACCGGCAGCGGAAAAGCGCCGAGCTTGGCCACGATCTTGCTTTCGTCGCAGATGGTGATCATGCGCTTCGACGCATGCGCCACGATCTTCTCCCACAGCAGGCACGCGCCGCCGCCCTTGATCATGTTGAAGTCGTGATCGATCTCGTCGGGACCGTCGACGGTGAGGTCGATCTCACCCATGTCGTTGGGATCGGTGATGGCGATGCCGACCTCCCTCGCCACGTCGTTGGTCGAGCGCGACGTGGTGGTGCAGGTCAGCTTCATGCCGCGCGCGACATGCTTGCCGAGTTCCCGCACGAAGAAATGCGAGGTCGTTCCAGACCCCAGCCCGAGTTTCATGCCATCCCCGATGAATTCCTCGATGACCTTGCGGCCTGCCGCCTTCTTCGCCTCGTCCTGGACGCTCATCACTATTCCTCGCTACGCATGGGCGCGCCCGCCGGCGGGCGCAATTCAGATCTTTTCCGTCTGCCAGAAATCGAGCGCCGGAAGCTGATCCGGAAACTCGCTGCCGCTTGTCATCGCAATCGCGGTGACAAGCATGTTCACCACGAGATGGTGGTTCAGCCGCGACGCCAGCGGCGTCATCAGTTCCGTGCGGTCGTAAGGCAGGACCGAGATCAGCACGTCCGACACCTGGGCCAGCGGACTTTGCGCCGCCGTGATCGAAAGCACGCGCGCCCCTTTGGCGCGGGCGGCGGTCGCGATATCGACCATCTGCTTGGTATGCCCCGACTGCGAGAAGATCAGCACCACCTCGCTCGGCCTGGACGTCTCGGCATGAAGCCATTGCTTCTTGCGGCCGATCAGGGCCGCGCAGCGCATGCCGAGCCGCTGGAACTTGTGTTCCGCGTCCAGCGCCGTGATCTCCGAAATGCCGCTGGCGTAGATGCCGACCCAGCTTGCGGCGTTCAAAAGCCTGGCGCCCTCGTCGACCTGCTGCGGTTCGAGGTCCTCCAGCAGCCGCTGGATCGCGTTAAGCGAATTTCGGGCGGTCTTGCGCACGACGTTCTGGATGGAATCGTCGGGCACGATCTGCTCATAGGCGAACGGCGCCGACGGAACCAGGCTCTGCGCCAGATGAAGCTTGAAGTCCTGATAGCCCTGGAAATCGAAGCGCCGGCAAAAGCGCATGATCGTCGGGTCGCTGACCGCGCATTCCTGCGACAGCCGCGCCATGCTCATGTGGATGACATCCGAAGGATTGGCACTAACGAAGCGCGCGACGCGCAGTTCGGCCGATCCCATCCCTTCGCTTTCCTGCAGGATACGCTGGAGCAGGCTTACCGCCATCGTCAGTCCTCCCTGCCGGCGTCATCCATGCCGTCAAGATCGCGCAGACGGGCAAGCCGCATGGACGGCTCGACATCGACGCGGCGGCCGGTCCCCCAGGACACGGCGTAGAAGGGAACGCCGGCGCCGGCGGCGGTCGTCTTGTCCACGATCGTGTCCCCCACATAGGCCCAGGGCCGTCCGTTCAGCTTCATCCGCTCGGCCACCGCCATGAGGTGCGCGGGGTCGGGCTTGCTCGCCGGAGCGGCGTCGGCGCCGACGATCGCGTCGAACAGATGAGCGATGCCGAGGATGCCAAGGACCTTCAGCGCCAGTTCCTGCGGTTTGTTCGTGCACAGGCCGAGACGGATGCCACCATCTCGGAGCGCTTCGAGATCTTCCCGGACATGCGGATAGAACCGGGTCCTGTCGGCGGGCGTGCGGGCATAATTGTCGAGATATTCCTTGAGCGCCGCATCGATCGTACCGTCGTCCGAAGGCAGGCCGAGCGAGACGAAAAGGTCGTGGACGAGCCGACGGGCGCCGAAGCCGATGAATTTTTCCACCGTCGCGACGCTCTGGGCCGGCCAGTTGTTGCGCTCCAGCATGAGGTTGAGCGCGGCCGCGATATCGGGCGCGCTGTCGATCAGCGTGCCGTCGAGGTCGAATACCAGCGCTTCATACCGATGGGTCTGCGTTGTCGTGGCCATTCGTCTCCCCGCTTCCTATCGGTCCAGGCCGGAACCGGATAAGGCCGAAAAAGCCCCGGACAAGTCGTCGTAAAGGCCTGCATAGATCGCAAACGCCTCGCGCATCGCCGCCGCGCCGGCCGCGTCCGGCGTTTCGCGGGTCACCGCACGGCAGGATTTCGCCGCTTCGACCGCGTCGGCCCAGACGCCGACGCCGACGCCGGCGACAAGGGCGGCACCGAATGCTCCGCCTTCCGCGGCGCCTTCCGTGGTGACGACGTCGCAGCCGAAAAGATCGGCCTGCATCTGCCGCCACAAGGCCGAACGCGCCCCGCCGCCCGACGCCTTGATGATGCTGCGGCCAATGCCGGCGGCTTCCATGAGGCGGTAGATGTCGAAAAGCGAATGCGTCACGCCTTCCATCAGGCTGCGCGCCATGTCCGCCGCCTCGTGACGGGCGGTGAGACCGACGAAACCGCCGCGTGCCGAGGGATCGGGATGCGGGCAGCGTTCGCCGTTGAGATAGGGCAGGAAGACGAGGCCATGTGAGCCGGTCGGCGCATTGGCCGCGATCCCCGCCATGTCCTTCGCCGAGGGCGCCTCCCCGCCGCGGAAACCGGCCAGCATGGTGCGGAACCACTCCATCGCCCCGCCGGCATTGAGCGAAACGCCCATGCAATGCCATTTCGATGGCGCGACGTTGCAGAACACCTGAAGCCGCCCGTCCGGATTGGCGACCGGCGCGTCGAGCGCGGCCGCGACGATGCCGGCGGTGCCGATCGTCGTCTGCAGCGCGCCGGGCGTGATCACGCCGGAGCCGATGGTCTGGATGACGCTGTCGCCGCCGCCGCCGACAACCGGCGTTCCTTCCGGGATGCCGAAGAGCGCAGCGCCCGATCGGCCGACCTTGCCGCTGACGACATGCGATTCATGACAGGGCGGCAGAATGGCGGCGTCGAGATCCAGCAGCTCCAGCAGGCCGGATGCCCAGCGACGCTCCCGCGTGTCGAAAAGCCCGGTTCCGGACGCGTCGGAGACCTCCGTCGCGATCTCGCCGGTGAGCACGAGACGCAGATAGTCCTTCGGATTGACCACATGGCGCAGCCGGCCGAACAGATCCGGCTCGTGGTCGCGCATCCAGATGATCTTGCCGCCGGTATAGCCGACCAGCATCCGGTTGTTGGTCCGCGCCAGCAGACCCTGGATGCCGCCGGCGCGTTCCGTGATGGCGTCGCATTCGGCGCCGTTGCGCTGGTCGTTCCACAGGATCGCGGGACGCAGCACCTTGTGGCCGGCATCGAGCGGCGTCAGGCCGTGCATCTGGCCGGAAAGCCCGACCGCCGCGAGCTCGGCCTCCGGCCGCTCGGCAAGAACCGCAGCGACGGCTGCGCGGGCGCCGTCGATCCACGAGGCGGGGTCCTGCTCTGTCCAGCCCGGACGCGGCTGCGACAGACCGTAGGTCTCGGTGTGGCTCGCCAGCACCACGCCCTCGCCGTCGATAAGCAGCGCCTTGCAGCCGGACGTTCCGATATCGATGCCGAGGAGCGCCTGGGTCACCGCCTCACCTCGCCTTCGGCTCGCCGTAGCGGATGCGGACATGCTTGAAATTCATGTATTCGAGCATGCCTTCGCGGCCGTGCTCGCATCCCACGCCGCTCTGCTTGCGCCCGCCATAGGGCGCGTTCATGATTCCCGCATCGACATTGTTGACGGCGACGTTGCCGTAGTCGAGCCGCGCCGAGGCATAGCGCACCTCGTCCATGTCGCGGGCATAGAGATAGGAGGCAAGTCCATAGGGCGTGTCGTTGGCCAGGTCGATCGCCTCGTCGAGGCCGTCATAGACCATGACGCCGACGAGCGGGCCGAACGTCTCCTCGGTCATGACCTTCATGTCGTGCGTGCAATCGGCCAGAACCGTCGGGCGGAAGAAATGACCGCGTGCGAAGGCCTCGCCCTGCGGCGCGCTGCCGCCGGCCACGAGCCGCGCGCCCTTGGACAGCGCGTCGGCCAGATGGTCCTGCGTCTTGGCGAGCGGCTCGGCGGAGGCCATCGCGCCGACATCGGCGTCCGGCATGTCGATGCCGTTGCCGATGACCAGCGCGTCGGCGGCGCGCCCGAGCTTCGCCGTGAAGTCGTCGGCGACGGCGCGCTGGACGTAGATGCGGTTGATGGCGATGCAGATCTGGCCCATGTTGCGGAAGGAACGCCGGGCAGCCCCCTTCACCGCCGCGTCGATGTCGGCGGAGGCGGTGACGACCAGCGGGCAGTTGCCGCCGAGTTCCAGCGACAACCGCTTGACGGTCGGACACGACTGCTGAATGCGCAGCCCCACCGCGCTGGAGCCGGTAAAGGCGATCTTGTCGACGCCGGGATGCTCGACCAGCGCCTGCCCCACCTTCGAACCCGGCCCCGTCACCACATTGACGACACCCGCCGGGATGCCGGCCGCTTCGACCATGCGTGCGATCGCCAGCGCCGTGAACGGCGTCAATTCCGCAGGCTTGATGACGATGGTGCAGCCCGCCGCCAGCGCCCCACACAGTTTCCAGCCGATCAGCTCGGCCGGATAGTTCCACGGCGTGATGGCACCCACCACACCGATCGGCTCGCGCACCACGAGGCTGTCGATGTCAGTGGTTGCATTGGGGACGATCTCGCCGTGGACGCGCACGGCTTCTTCGGCGTAGAAATGGCAGGCCTCTGCGAGTTTCAGGATCTCGCCGCGCGCCTCGTTGAGGGGCTTGCCCTGCTCCAGGGTCATGGTGCGCGCCATGTCGTCCGCATGCACGGCGATCGCCTCACCAAGCCGGCGAAGCGCCTTTGAGCGCTCGACCGGCGCCAGCCGTGACCACGGCCCGAAGGCCTTGCGCGCAGCCGAAACGGCGGCATCGATCTCCGCGGGGGTGGCGGATGCGATATGCCCGAGCACCTCCCCCGTGGCCGGATTTTCGACCGGAATCTGCGCGCCCTCGCCTCGCCGCCACGCGCCGTCGACAAAGAGCATGCCGGCCAGTTCCTGAATCACTTTTCCTCCATCCTCACGACCGAGTCCGCGGATTTTCCTCACACCTGCCGTCAATAACTAGATTTACTACATGGCGCAACCGTGTTGGGCTATGCTGGCGCAGCTGACCACCAGAAACAATGGTATTTTCATTTAAATCATTGTTTCAAATGGCATAATTATTCGTCATCCTGACCCTTTCCGGAAACAGGCCGCGATAGGTAACACAAGGAATTGACCTGGAAAAGCAAACCGAGGCAAGATATGATGCTGGTCAAAATGTTAGTTCTACTACTACCAAAAATTCGTGCATCGGCACGAGAAATTGGCTACAAACCCTCCTTATCGGCGTTTCCGACAAGCCGTTCGGGAGGAAAACTACAATTCTCGCCAATCCCGGCGGCATGACGGATACCCACAGCGGAGGAATCGCATTTATGTCCTATATGTCGAAATACGACCTTTCGGGCCGGCGCGCGCTCGTGACCGGCGCGGGCCAGGGGATCGGCGAGGCGTGCGCCGCAGCACTTGCCGAGGCCGGCGCGCATGTCGTGGTGACCGACCTGAACGGCGCCCGCGCCACGGCGGCGGCGGAGCGGCTGGCAGCCAAGGGAGGCAAGGCGGAAGCGCACCAGCTCGACGTGACCGACACGGCCGCCCTCAATGCGCTTGCCGCATCACAGCCAGTCCTGGATATACTGGTGTGCAATGCCGGCATCGCTTCCAACACACCCGCCGAGGACGTTTCCGACGAGGAATGGGACCGTGTCATCGGCATCAACCTGACAGGCGTCTTCAAGACCTGTCGCGCCTTCGGCCGCAAGATGCTGGAAGCCGGCCGCGGGTCGATCGTCAATATCGGGTCGATGTCGGCCGACATCGTCAACACGCCGCAACCCCAGTGCCATTACAACGCCTCGAAGGCCGGAGTCCATCATCTGACGCGGTCGCTGGCGGTCGAGTGGGCGCTGCGCGGCGTGCGCGTCAACGCTGTCGCGCCGACCTATATCGAGACGCCGCTGCTGGCCAATCTGGAAGACAGCAAGGGCATGGTCGACCGCTGGATCGACCTGACGCCGATGAAGCGGATGGGCCAGCCGGACGAGATCGCCTCGGTGGTCCTGTTCCTCGCTTCGGACGCGTCGAGCCTGATGACGGGCTCCATCGTCTCGGCCGATGCCGGCTATACCTCTATCTGAAGCCTTTTGCCGCTTGGGCGGGCCGCGCCGCGAGCAGGCAGGCAAAGCGGGAAAACGCCTGCAAGGAGGGCCATGACTTGAGCGACGCGCTCTATCTCGCCATCGACGTCGGCACCGGAAGCGTGCGCGCGGCGCTCGTCGACAGGACGGGCAGGCCGATCGCCATCCGCGCCTTCGAACACGAGCAGATCGTCCCCGAATACGGCTGGTCGGAGCAACGGCCCGCCGACTGGTGGGCCGGCGTGACGCGCGCCATCCGCGCGGTGCTGGACGATGCGCCGGATGCCGCGCGGCGCATCGCGGCGGTCTGTGGCTGCGGCCAGATGCACGGCACGGTGCTGCTCGACGCGAACGGACGACTGACGCGCGACACCGTTCCGCTGTGGAACGACAAGCGCACGATGGGCCACGTCGCCGCGTTCGAAAAGCGTTTCGGCCTGGACGAATTCATCGCCGAGAGCGGCAATCCCCCTGCCCCACCCTGGCCGGGCTTCAAGCTGCAATGGATTCGCGACAACGATCCGGAAGCCTACCGCCGGGCGACAGCGGTGCTGATGCCCAAGGACTACGTGAATTATCGCCTCACCGGCGAGATCACCATGGACCGCACCGAGGCCGCCTGCTCCTTCATGATGGATCCGCGCACCGGCGACTGGTCGCAATCGATGTGCGACCGGCTAGGTCTCGACCGCGACAAGCTGACGACGATCCGCGATCCGGCCGAGGTGCTGGGCGGCGTGAGCGCCGAGGCGGCGCGCGAGACGGGCCTGCGCGCCGAGACGCCCGTGCTGGTCGGCGGCGGCGATTATCCCGTCGCCCTGCTAGGTTCAGGCGTGTGTCGTCCCGGCCTGGGCTCGGACGTGACGGGCACGTCGTGCATCATCACGGTCATCGCCGACAAGCCGCTGCCGGCGCCCGAAATCTCCAACGTCGGCACGCCAGAAGGCAATTGGGGCGCCTTCATCCTGCTCGAGACGGGCGGCGACGCGATGCGATGGGCGCGCCGCGCCTTCCATGAGAATGGCTGGAGCTACGAGGCGATCGCCGCCAAGGCGGCGGAAGCGCCGGCCGGCGCCCTGCGCCTCTTCTTCATGCCCTATCTCGTCGGCGAGCGGTTCGGCGAACATCGCAACGCCCGCGCGCAGTTCTTCGGCATCACGGCCGAGCACGGGCTGGCCCATCTTCACCGCGCCGTGCTCGAAGGCGTGGCCTTCGGCGCGACGCGGCACCTGCATCTGATGGAGGACATCTCCGGCCGCAAGGTCGAGCGGGTCGTCGCCTCGAGCGGCGGAGCGAAATCGGAGCTGTGGCTGAAGATCAAGGCGAGCGCCTATAATATCCCCATCCTGCTTCCGGCCGAGCCGGAATGCGGCGTCATCGGCGCGGCGGCGCTCGCCGCGACGGCGGAAGGACGGTTTTCCCGCGTCGAGGACGCAGCCTCAGCCTTCGTGCGCTACGAGCGCGAGATCCTGCCAGACCCCGCATGGGCCGAGACCTATGCGCGCATGCAGCCCTTCTTCGAAAAGCTCTATCGCCATTCGCAGGCGCTCTATGACGATCTGGATCGGCTCTAAAGCGCGTCGCAAGCGGCCAGAAGCCGTTTGACAACAAACCATCCCAATCGATACTTGTCCGTACAGGATGATAAGTTCAGGAGACGGACGGATGGCGGATCAGGCGCGTGACCATCGCAGGCTGGCCAACGCCATCAGGGCGCTGACCATGGACGCCGTGCAGGCCAACAATTCCGGCCATCCCGGCACGGCGATGGGCATGGCCGACATCGCCGAGGTGCTCTGGAACGATTTCCTGCGCCACAACCCGGCCGATCCGGACTGGCCGAATCGCGACCGCTTCGTACAGTCGAACGGCCACGGGTCGATGCTCATCTATTCGCTGCTGCACCTGGCCGGCTACGATCTTTCGCTGGACGATCTGCGCCGGCATCGGCAGTTCGACTCCAGGACACCCGGCCATCCCGAACGCGGGATGACGCCGGGCGTCGAGACGACGACCGGCCCGCTCGGACAGGGCTTTGCCACAGCAGTCGGCATGGCGCTCGCCGAGCGCCGGCTGGCCGAGGAATTCAATCGCGACGGCTTTCCCGTGGTCGATCACTTCACCTATGTCTTCGCCGGCGACGGCTGCCTGATGGAGGGCATCAGCCAGGAAGCGGCGTCGCTCGCCGGCACGCTCGGCCTCTCGAAACTGATCGCCGTCTACGACGACAACAACATCTCCATCGACGGAGAGGTCGGCGACTGGTTCGCCGACGACACCGCAGCCCGCTTCCGCTCGCTGAACTGGAACGTGATCGCGGATGTAGACGGCCACGATCCCATCGCGATCAGGGCGGCTTTCGAGGCCGCGCACGCCTCCGAGCGGCCGACCTTGATCTGCTGCAAGACGATCATCGGCTTCGGATCGCCCAACAAGCAGGGCAAGGAGGAATCACACGGCGCCCCGCTCGGCGCGAAAGAAGTCGCCCTGACGCGCGAGGCGCTCGGCTGGGACTATCCGCCGTTCGAGATACCGGGCGACATCGTCGCCGGCTGGGACGGGCGCGAGAAGGGCGTGCGCATGCAAGCGGAATGGGAGCGCATGTTCGCAGCCTACGGAAAGGCCCACTCCGAACTCGCAGCCGAATTCAGACGCCGGATGAAAGGCGAGCCGTCGCCGGCTCTCGCCAAGCTGGTGAAGGAGGAAGCCGCCGCCATCCTCGGCAAGCCGGCGGAAGACCAGCCGCTGCGCAAGGCGTCGAGCCGCATTGCCGGCCTGATGACGAAAGCCGCGCCCGAACTGGTCGGCGGCTCGGCCGACCTCAGCCAGTCGACGCTGGCCTGGACGCAGGCGTCGCGCTCGATCCGGCCGGGCGACTTCTCCGGCAATTTCGTGCATTACGGTGTGCGCGAGTTCGCAATGTCGGCGATGATGAACGGCATGGCCGCGCATGGCGGCCTCGTTCCCTACGGCGCGACCTATCTCGTCTTCAGCGACTACAGCCGCAACGCGGTGCGTCTTGCCGCACTGATGAAGCTGCGCGCCATCTTCGTCTACACGCACGATTCCATCGGCGTCGGCGAGGACGGGCCGACCCATCAGCCGTCGGAGCAGCTTGTGGCGCTGCGCGCGATCCCGGACTTTTCGGTATGGCGGCCGGGAAGCGAGCTGGAAGCGCTCATCGCCTGGGACGAAAGCCTGCGCCGCGAGGGTCCGAGCGCGATGGTGCTGGCGAGGCAAGGCAGCAAGGGCGTCGATCACCGTGCGGGAGACGATAAAAAAATCCGCAAGGGCGGCTATGTGCTCTCCGATCCGGAAAACGGCGCGGCTCCCGATCTGGTGCTGGCCGGCACCGGCTCCGAGCTTTCCCTGGTGCGGCAGGCTGCGGCGCGGCTCGAAGCGGAGGGCGTCGCCGTGCGTGTCGTGTCCGTCCCGAATGCCAATATCTTCGCGCGCCAATCCGGGGATTACCGGTCCAGCGTGCTGCCGCGCCACCTGCCGACCATCGTTGTGGAGGCGGCCTGCTCGTTCTACTGGTATCAGTTCCTCGGCGAACGGCGCCGGATCATCGGCGTCGACCGCTTCGGCGAATCGGCGCCCGGCCCGGAGGTGTTCTCCCATTTCGGCTTCACAGTGGACGCCGTCGCGGAGGCGGCCAGCAACCTGCTTGCCGAAAACGGCGGCGCGCCCGCCGCTCCGGCATAGACGATAGACGGGAGGCCTGTGAATGTTCCTTGGAATCGATCTCGGGACCGGCTCAGTCAAGGCGCTGCTGATCGACGAGAGCGGCCGCCCGGTCGCCGAAGCGAACCGCGCTTACGCGTTGAACTCGCCGGTTCCCGGTCATGCCGAGACGGACCCGGACCTGTGGTGGACGCAAACCGTGGAGGCCGTGCGCGAGGCCTGCGCGGCGCATGGCGAGGCGGTGCGCGGCATCGGCCTGTCCGGCCAGGCGCACGGTTTCGTTCTGGCGGATGCGAAAGGAGCGCCGCTCAGGCCCGCCATTCTGTGGCCCGACCTGCGCACGGGCAGGCAAGTGCAGGATGCGCTGGCGCTCGACGGCGATTTGCGGCTGCCGCTGTGCAATCCCATCGCCACCGGCATGGCCGGACTCGGGCTCCTATGGCTGAAGCGGCACGAACCCGCGCTCCTGAACCAGGCGAGTGCCGCCCTGTCGCCGAAGGACTGGCTGCGGCTCAGGCTGACGGGCGAGCGCGCGACCGAACCCTCAGACGCCTCGATGACGCTGCTCTACGACATGCGCGGCGACGGCTGGGCAAGCCCCTTCGCCGAAAGCCTCGGCATCGACCTCTCCCTCCTGCCGCCGCTTCGCGCCTCTACGGACGTCGCCGGCAGCCTGACCGGCGAGGCCGCCTCGGCGCTTGGCCTGCGGCAGGGCATTCCCGTCGCCCACGGCCTTTCCGATACCGCCGCATGCCTGCTCGGGCTCGGTCAGTTATCGTCCGGTGAGACCGTGCTGCAGGTTGGGTCCGGCATCCAGATCATGACAATGGTCGACCGCGTGACGCCGGAACTCCAGCCCTTCTACAACACCTTCCGGGGCGTCGGCGCGGGCGTCTACAAGATGGCGGCGCTGCAGAACGGCGGCACGGTGTTCGAATGGGCGCGCGGCGTTCTCGGCGCCGACTGGGCCGAAATGTACGCACGCGCCTTTGCGCCGGGCGTCGACAATGGCGGCGCGATCTTCCTGCCCTATGTCAGCGGCGAGCGCGCGCCGCTGCTCGACCCGCAGGCGAGCGCGGTCTGGTCCGGCATGAGACTCGGCGCCGGGCGCGACCAGATCATCCGCTCGGTGTTCGAAGGCGTGGCGCTGGCGGTGCGCGACAGTTGGGACGCCCTGAAAGCCACCGGCGTCGAAGCTTCCTCGATGCTGCTCACCGGCGGCGGCGCCGCCGATCCCCGCTGGCGGCAGATGCTGGCCGACTTCGTCGGACTGCCGATGCGCCCGTTCCAGGGCCGCGCCGCCGCGGCGCTCGGCGCGGCCTATCTCGGCGGCATTGCCGCCGGCCACTGGCGCGGTGTCGAAGACCTTCCCTTCGCGACATCCGGCGAACCGTCGCTCGAACCGCGCCCCTGTCCCGGCCTCGACGACCTTCTGGCACGCTTCCGCATGACCTATCGCGCGCTGAAATCTACCCGCGAAGAGTAGCCACGGCCCTACTCAACCCTTCTGCCGGTAGAGGTCGATGCTGAGACGGGTCCGGTCCGGGTGATGCCAGGATTCATAATATTCGACCGCCTTGCCGTCCTGGTCGAACGTGGTCTCGCGGTTGAACAGCACGCGGTCGCCCCGTTTCAGCTTCAGGAGCGAGGCGATATGGCTGTCGGCGCGGCCGATCTCGATCGTGCGCCTGCCGGTCGAGGCGATGACGCCGCAGGCCTCGTCCAACCAGACATAGAGGGACTTGGTCTCCAGCCCGTCGAAGTCGAGAAGCGCCGAAAAGCGGCGGTACGGCAGGTAGTTCCGGACGACGAGCAGCAATTGCCCGTCCACATAGCGCACGCGCTCGAGAAAAACCGCCCTGGGATCGCCGATCGCCTCGGCGACATGCGCCGGCGCCGCGATCTGCTCCTGCCGCAGCACTTTCGTGGTCAGGGTGAACCCCGCCTTGACCATGCCCTCCTGCAACGGGTCCAAGCGCTGCTGGAGGACGATCGGCACCTTCTTTTCCCGCACGAAGGCGCCCCGTCCGCGTTCCGTCTCGATCAATCCGTCGAGCGCCAGCGACTGCAGGGCCTGCCGGACGACCGAACGCGAAACGCCATGTTCGGCGCACAATTCATGCTCGGACGGCAGCTTGCCGCCGCTGGCGATCGCGCCCGAAGCGATTTCGGACCGCAGGTGCTGCGCAAGCTGGAAATAGAGCGGAACGGGAGTTGTTCGGTCGATCATGCGGGTTCCGGCGAAATCGCCGGGACCCTAGCGCGGCCCGGACATCCGGACAACATGCGGATTGCAAGGCTCGACGCCGCCTACCGCCTGCAGCCGTCCGTCAGCCGTGCTCGATGTAGACCGTCTGCGTCTCCATATATTCGTAGAAGCCGTGCTTGCCGTCGGCGCCGCCGATGCCGGACTTCTTTCGCCCCGCATGGAAGCCCTGATAGGCCTCGCCGTTCTCGCGGTTGATGTAGGTCTCCCCGAATTGCAGCCGGTTGCTGACCTTCAGCGCCTTGTTGAGGTCGCTTGTATAGAGCGAGGAGGTCAGGCCGTATTCGGTGTCGTTGGCGTGATGCACGGCCTCTTCCCAGGAATCGACCACCGCGATCGGCGCCACCGGCCCGAAAATCTCCTTGCGCATGATCTCCATGTCCGAGCGGCAATCGACCAGCACGGTCGGCTCGTAATGATAGCCGCGGTTGCGGTCGGCCTGCTTGCCGCCGAGCGCCACCTTCGCGCCCTCGCCCCTGGCCCGCTCGACCATCGCGGACACCTTGTCGAGCTGCACGGCGTTGACCAGCGGACCCATGTCGAGGTCCTTCTCCGCCAGCGGGTCGCCGTAGCGCACCTTCGCCATCGAGGCCACGAACTTCTCCACGAAGGCGTCGGCCACCGGACGCTCGACGAAAATGCGTTCCGCGCAGTTGCAGACCTGGCCGGTGTTGTTGATGCGCGACTGGGTGATGGCGCGCGTGGCGAGGTCGAGATCGGCGTCCTTCAGCACGATCGCCGGCGCCTTGCCGCCGAGTTCGAGATTGACGCGGGTGAGGTTCTTCGCCGCCGCTTCCATGATCGCGATGCCCGTCGGCACGCTGCCGGTGAAGGAGACCAGATCGACGTCGGGATGGCTGGACAGCGCGGCGCCGGCCGTCCTGCCGCGCCCGCTGACGAGGTTGAACACACCTTCCGGCAGCCCGGCCTCGGCTGCCAGTTCGGCGAAGGCGAAGGCGTTGAGCGGCGTCTCCTCGCTCGACTTGATGACGATGGTGTTGCCGGCGACCAGCGCCGGCGCCAGCTTGCGGCCGATGAGATAGAACGGGAAATTCCACGGCAGGATGCCCGCCACCACGCCGACCGGCCGCCGGTAGAGCAGGATCGTCTCGCCCTTGCGGTCGCTTTCGACGATGTCGCCCTCGATGCGCCGCGCCCACTCGGCCATATAGTCCATCAGTCCGGCCATGCCGAGTACCTCACCCTTGGCGAGCGGCAGGATCTTGCCCTGCTCGCGCGAGATGATCTCAGCCAGGCCATCGGCTTTTGCGCGGATTTTTTCGGCGATGGCCCGGACATGGCCGGCGCGTTCGATCGCCGGCAGTTCCGCCCAGGAAGCTTGCGCCTTGCGCGCTGCCGCGATGGCCGCATCGACCGTCTTGGCGGACGCGTCGGGCACCTCGGCGATCGTCTCGCCCGTCGCCGGGTTGAGCACCGGAATCTGCTCCTCCGCCTTGCCGTCGATGAACTGCCCCGCGATGTAATGCCTGTATTGCGCCATGCCGCTTCTCCCGATTGTGTGTTGTCAGGCCGCGCTGTCGACCAGCGCCACGATCTTGCCCGTCACCTCGCGCCGCATCAGGCGCAGGAGGCCGTCCGGAATCTCGCCCAGGGTGATGATCTCCTCGACCATCGGATCGAGCCGCCCAGCCGCCAGGCGCTGCATGAGGTCGTCGCCGATCACCGCGAAATCGCGCTGCGTCGCCATGTGACCCGCCGCATAGGCGCCGCCCAGCCCGACCTCGTGGATGGAGGCGGCGTAGGTGTAGGAAGGCACCTCGGCCATGTTGGGCAGCGGATCGACGGAAATCAGGTGGCCGTTGTAGTGGAGGAAGGCCAGCGATTTGCGCGCATCGCCGGGATTGACCACCTCCAGCATGACGTCGACGCCTGCGCCGTCCTGCGTTTCGACCCGCACCTTCTCCAGCAATTCCGGATCGCGGTAATCGAGGACGACGTCCGCGCCGAGCTTGCGCACCGCCGCATGATGCTCCGGGCGGGCGAGGCCGATGACCTTGGCGCCCTCGGCATGCGCGAACTGTGTTGCGAAGCCGCCGACGCCGCCATTGGCGCCCTGCACGAGGATCGTCTGCCCGGCGGCGAGATGCGCCTTGCGGAACAGGCCCTGATAGGCGGTGTAGCCGGCGCAGGGCACGGCCACGGCGTCGGTCCAGGACACGGTTTCGGGCACGCGCGAGAGCACATGGACGGGCGCGACCGTGTATTCGGCGAAGACGCCGCGGCTCAGGAAGCTGTGATGGAGGACGACGCGGTCGCCGGGCTTCCAGTCGGCCACGCCCGGGCCGACGCTGTCGATGACGCCGGCCCCGTCCAGGCCCAACGGATGCGGATAGAGCCAGCCCGGCTTGTGGTCGTTGGCGAACTTCCAGTCGGCGGGATTGAGCGAGACCGCCTTGATCCGGATCCGGACCTCGCCAGGCTCCGGTTCCGGCATAGGGACGTCCGCGATGCGGACATCTTCGATGCGGCTCGAGGCCGAGGGAACAACGACTGCCTTCATGACCGGGTTCTCACGTGATCAGGTAACCGCCGTCGACGACCAGCACGGCGCCGGTGACGAAGCTGGCGAGCGGCGACGACAGGAAGACGACGGCTGCGGCGACCTCCGCCGGCTCGCCCCAGCGCTTCATCGGCGTGCGCGCAATAATCGGCTGGTTGCGCGCCGGGTCGTCGCGAAGCGCCGTGGTGAGTGGCGTGGCGATCCAGCCCGGCGCCACGGCGTTGACGCGGATGCCGTCGTCGGCATAGGCGATCGCCAGCGATTTGGTCATCTGCGCCACGCCGCCCTTCGAGGCCGAATAGGCCGGCACCAGCCCGCCGCCGAAGAAGGACAGCATCGACGCGGTGTTGACGATGGTGCCGCCGCTGTCCTTCAGCCGGCTTCTCGCCGCCGCGCAGACGCGCATGGAGCCGGTGAGATTGATATCCACCACGTCGGCGAACACGTCCGGCTCCAGTTCGGCGCCGCGACGGATCACCCCGGCGCAGTTGACGACATGATCGAGCCGGGGCCGGCTTTCCACGACGGCGCGGACGGCTGCGCCGTCGCGCACGTCGAGACGCCGGAAGTCGATTCCGGTCATTGCCTTCCTTGCGCTCTCGACCTCGGCGTCGGTCGCGCCGGTGGCCAGCACGTCCGCGCCGAGCGCCGCGAAGGCTTCGGCAGCGGCCGCACCGATGCCGGACGTGCCGCCCGTCACCAGCACGTTTCCGCCGGCGAACAGGTCGGGGCGAAGCGCCTCCAGCGCCCCTTTCGCGTCAACGGATGAATTGATCGACATAATCCTCGCCCAGTCCGACGCGGGCATAATGCTCGCGGCACATGTCGATCTTGGTGAACACGTCCTCGAAGCCGAGCGGCTCGCCATAGGCATCGACGTAGTACATGATGCCGTTGACTTGGAAGTAGGTGATCATCTCCTCGACATCGTCCGGCACCACCAGCGTATGGGTCTCGCCCGGCGGTTCGAAGACGTAGCCGCCCTCTTCCGCCACCCAGTCGTGCTCGAGGTAATGCCAGCGGCCCTTCAGCACCCAGCCATGCACCGCCTGCGGATGGCGATGGCGGCTCAGCACGCCGGATTTGCGCACCTTCAAGAGGTTCATCCAGTAGCCCTGCGAGCGGTTGAGGCACAGCGGCCGGAACCAGACGTTCTCGCCCTGCGGCACCCAGACGCGCTCGTCCTTGGGAATGCCGTCGGGAATGACGAGATCCGGCAGGGTCTCCTTCGGCATCGGAAGCTGATACGGCATCCTCGGGTTCGGGTCCTTGCGCATCGGAGGCATGAGCGTTCTCCCTAGACGGCAGCCGCGACGGGCTGACTGGGCTGGGTTGACGACAGGTCGGCCGGCGTCTTGCGCGGTCGGCCCAGGATGAATTCGGCGGCCTTGTCGGCCACGACCAGAACGGCGGCGTTCGTGTTGCCGCTGATGATGGTCGGAATGACGGAGGCGTCGGCGATCCGGACGCCCTCGACGCCGTTCAGCGTCAGCCGGGTGGATACGACCGCTTCGGGATCGCCCTCGCGGCCCATGCGGCAGGTGCCGACTGGATGGTACACGGTCTTGACGAAACGGCGCGCATGAGCGGCACGGTCCTCGTCCGACGTCTTGTCGGGACCGGGGAAGACCTCGCTGGCGATCATCGAGCGCAGCGGCTCCTGCGCCAGGATCTCGCGGGCGCGCCGGATCCCGCCGATGGAGAGCCGCAGATCTTCCGGATCGGCGAGATAGTTGGGATCGACCAGCGGCTGGTCGTCCGGAGCGGCGGATGCGAGCCGCACCGTGCCGCGCGAGCGCGGACGCGCCACGCAGGAATTGAGCGTGATGCCGTAGCTCGCCTTCTGGTCGGTGTGGTCCTTGTCGAGATAGACAGTCGGAACGCAGAACTGCTGGATCTTCGGCGTCGCGGAAAGGTCGTCGGGATCGAAGAACGCACCCGCCTCGACCCCGTTCGAGGTGACGGGGCCGGTGCGGTTGAGCAGGTATTCCATGCCGTTGCGCATCTGTCTCCAGCCGCGGTCGTGGCCGTAATAGCCGTACGGGCCGTTGCACAGCGCCACGACCGGCGTTTCCGTGTGGTCCTGCAGGTTGGCGCCGACGCCGGGCAGGTCCACCACCGGCGACACGCCGTGCGCGCGTAGGTGATCGGCCGGACCGATGCCCGACAGCATCAGGATCTTCGGCGTAGCGATCGCCCCGGCCGCCATCACGACCTCGGCGCCGCAACGCGCTTCGCCAAGCTTGTCGCCTTCACTGTAGCGTACGCCGACGGCGCGTCCGTTCTCGATAATCACCGAATGGGCGAGCACGCCGGTCCTGACGGTGACACGCCCCGTCCGCATCGCCGGACGCAGGAACGCATCCACGGCGGAGCAGCGGCGGCCGTCGCGGGTGTTCACCTGATAGGTCCCGACGCCGCGCTGACTTATGCCGTTGAAATCGCCATTGTGCGGCAGGCCGACGCCCTGCGCCGCGAGCACGAACGCGCGTGACAGTTCCGAGACATGGCGGAGATCGGAAACCTTCCACGGGCCGCCGACGCCGTGATAGCGGTCGTTCAGCCGCTCGTTGTCCTCCATGTCCGTGAAATAGGGCAGCAGCGACGCATAATTCCATTGGTCGTCGCCCGTCTGGCTTGACCACAAGTCGTAGTCGGCGGGCTGGCCGCGCATGTAGACCATCGCGTTGACCGACGAACCGCCGCCGAGCACGCGGCCCTGGGGCACGATCGGTGTGCGGCCGCCGAGATGCGCCTGTGGCACGGACTTGTAGAACCACATGTAGCGCTCGACGCCGAGCAGCTTGACGAACCCCGCCGGCATCCGGATCAGCGGATTGCGGTCGTCGGGACCGGCTTCGAGCACGAGCACCGTATGCCCCGCCTCGGCCAGCCGCGCCGCGACGAGACAGCCGGACGTTCCTCCGCCCACGACGATGTAGTCGTATGTCGGCGCGGCCATGACCCTTCCTACGCGGCGAGGTCGTCGTCGATGCGACGCGAATTGTCCTGCGGGAAGAGAAGCAGGTGATCGGGGTCGATGGTGAGCGGAACGACCTCGCCACGCCGCGGCCGCACGGAAGGATGCGCGACCAGCGTGAAGCGCACCTTGCCGACATCCACCATCACCAGGTTCTGGTCCTGCAATTCCTCGGTGACGAACACCTTGCCTTTCAGCACGAGCGGACCGTTGGCGCCGATCGACAGGAAATGCGGCCGCACGGCCGCGAGCGCCTCGGAGCCGAGCTGCGTGGCCGTATCGGAAAGGCGTTCAGGCAACGTGAGCGTCTGCCCTTCGAAAGCGAGCGTCCAGCGCCCGCCGTCCCTTGCCAGCCGGCAATCGAAGAAGTTGATCGGCGGCTCTCCGACGAAGCCGGCCACGAAGGCGTTGACGGGCCGGGCATAGATCTCGTCGGGCGGCGCCATCTGCTGGATGAGGCCGTTGCTCATGACCATGACGCGGTCGGCGAGCGCCAGCGCTTCTTCCTGATCGTGGGTCACGTAGATCATCGTGTAGTGATACTGCTGGTGCAACTGCTTGATGAAGCGACGCATGCGATACCGCTGGCGCGTATCAAGATGGCTGATCGGCTCGTCGAGCAGGAATACCGAAGGCTTGCGCACCAAAGCCCTCGCGAGACCGACACGCTGCGCCTGGCCCGACGACAGGCCCTGGGGCTTCAGGCCCAGCAAGGGCACCAGTTCCATCTTTTCGGCGATGTCGCGCACCCGCCGGTCGATCTCGTCCGCGTTCATGCCCGCCGAGCGCAATGGAAAGGCGATGTTCTCGTGAATCGAGATGGTCGGGTAGAGCGCATAGGATTCGAACGACATGGCGACGTTGCGGTCGCGCGCGCGGATGTCGTTGACCACCTTGCCGTCGATCTCGATGGTTCCTTCCGTCACGGTTTCGAGCCCCGCGATCATGCGCATGGTCGAGGACTTGCCGCAGCCCGACGGGCCGAGGATCGCCACGAATTCCCCGTCGGCGATTTCGAAATCGATGCCGTGGACGGCCTTCACCGTGCCGTAGCGCTTGACCAGGCCGGTCGCCTTTATCGAAGCCATCGCTCTCTCCTCAGACCGAAGGAACGGCGTGCACGACGGCGCACGTGTCCTGGAAAAGATGCACGGCGTCGCGCGGGAAGGCGATCGCCACCTCCTCGCCGACATGGATGGACGTATGCGCCGGAACCGAAACCGAGACCTGATCGCGGCCGATGCCGACAAGCGCGATCTTGGAGTGCCCGAGATGCTCGATCACGTCGACCCTGCCGCGCAGCGCCGCGCTGTCGCCCTGCTGCGCCAGCCGCACCTCGTTGGAACGGAACCCGACCTGGATCGCCGCGTCGGCCGGCCTCAGTCCGTCGAGGGCATCGGCGCGAAGGGTCGCGACCGGCATGCCGTCCGGCGTCAAGAAGGCGACGCGGTCCGCCTCGCGGCGCGGCTCGACGGTGATGAAGCTCATGGGCGGATCGCCGACGAAGGACGCCACGAAGGCATTCGCCGGCCGATGATAGAGATCGGCCGGCGTCCCGATCTGTTCCAGGCGACCCTGATTGAGCACGGCGACCCGGTCGCCCAGCGCCAGCGCCTCGCGCGACGAGGTCGTCGTGAACACCACGGTCGCATTGAGGTCGTCGGCGAGCGCCTTGAGCTCGGCCCGGATCTTGTGCCGGAGCTTGGCGTCGAGATGCCCCACCGGTTCGTCGAGGAGATAGATGTCGGCGGGGCGGATGATGGCGCGGCCGAGCGCCACGCGCTGGCGCTGGCCGCCCGACAGGAAGCCCGGCCGGCGGTCGAGGAGATGGCCGATGCCGAGGATTTCGGCGATGCGCCTGACGCGCTGGTCGATCTCGGCCCGCGCCATGCCGCGCGCGTGAAGCGGAAAGGCGAGGTTCTCGCCGACGCTCAGATGCGAATAGAGCGCGTAGTTCTCGAAGGCCATGGCGGCGTCGCGCCGCTCGGGCGGCAAGTGCAGGATCGAGACCCCGTCGCGCAGCACGTCGCCGGTGGTCGGGCGGGTGATGCCGGCCAGGATGTTGAGGATCGTGCTCTTGCCCGCGCCCGCCGGTCCGTAGATGACGAGGAATTCCTTGTCCCGCACCGTCAGGTCGATCTTGCGCAGCGCCACCTTGGCAAGGCCGTAGCGCTTGTGGACTGCCTTGAGCTCGTACATCAGACGGCCTCCTCCATGAGCGCCCTCACCTCGGCCTCGGCGCGCGCGCGCTCGGCGACGGCGCGCGACCGTGCCCTGAGGAAGAAGGCGAGTGCCAGCGCGACGGCGACGACGTTCATGACGACGACCGAGACGGACTGGCTGCCGAAATACTGCTCGACCAGGCCGAGCCACGCGAAGACGACGCCGATATAGATGAGGACGGCGCGGAAGCCGGCGTCCCAGGCTTGACTGAAACTCATGACCTCACCCCCTTACCGCGCCGAAGGTCAGGCCGCGCACCATGTAGCGCTGCATCAGGAGCACGAAGGCCATCATCGGCAGGACGCTGATGGTTGCGGCGGCCGCGACCGGCCCCCACAGGATGCCCTGCAGCGTGAAGAAGGATTCCACCCCCACCGTGATCGTGCTCGCCGTCTTGCGGGTCAGGATGTAGGCGAACAGGAACTCGTTCCAGCAGAAGATCAGCGTGAAGACCCCCGTCACTGCGATGCCCGGAGCCGCCAGCGGGAAGACCACCTTGCGCAGGACCTTCATGCGCGACAGGCCGTCGAGACGTGCGGAGTGCTCCAGCTCGCGCGGAATGTCCTGGAAGAACGACACCAGCAGCCAGATGGCGAAGGGCAGGTTGAACATCGTATAGGAGATGATCAACGCGCCCGGCTGGTCGAGCCCTACGCCCAGGAACCGGCCGACGGCGGTCTTGCCGGTGTCGCGGAAGATCAGGAAGTAGGGCAGGATCACCGCGATGGCCGGGAACATCTTGGTCGACAGGATGAAGAACAGGATGTGGCCGTCGCCGACATTGTAGCGGGCGAAGCTGTAAGCGGCGAGCGCGCCGGCCACCACCACCAGCACGGTCGAGGTGACGGAGATGAACAGCGTGTTCTTGATGTAGAACAGGAAGTTCTTCTCCCAGATCGCGTGGACGTAGTTGTCGAGCGTCGGCGTGAACAGGAAGCGCGGCGGCGACACCATCACGTCCTGCGGCGGCTTGAAGGAGGTCACGACCATCCACAGGATCGGAAAGACGATGAAGGCGAGCACCAGGACGATGAGACCGTAGCGCAGGGCTTCGGTGGCGAAACTTGTCGGGCGTTGCAGCATGGCGGGGTCCTCTCTCAGCCTTCCGACGCGCGGGTCGAGAACTGCTTCAGGAGCGGTGCGAGGGCGAACAGGCTGGCGACCAGCATGGCGTAGAGGAAGAACACGGCCATGGTGGACGCATAATCCATGCGGAACAGCTTCAGCCCGGTGCGGTAGAGATAGAAGGTCATCGACTCGGTGGTCGTTCCCGGCCCGCCGCGGGTCAGCACCGCCACTGCGTCGTAGAGGCGCACGCTGTCGATCGTGCGCAGCACCAGCACCAGGAACAGCACCGGCTTCAGCATCGGGAAGGTGAGCGTGCGCAGCACCCTGAACGTGCTCGCGCCGTCCAGTTCCGCCGCCTCGAAGGGCTCCTTCGGCAGCGCCTGGAGGCCGGCCAGCGCGATCAGGGCAACGAAGGGCGTCCATTGCCAGACGTCGAACAGCACCACCGACCACAGCGCTATGGTGTAGTCGCCAAGCCAGTTCGGCTGCGGCAGGTGAAGCAGGCCGAGGAAATAGTTAATCAGCCCGAACTGCGTGTCGTAGAGATAACGCCAGAACAGGCCGGTGACCGCGGCCGAGGTCGCCAGCGGCAGGACCATGAGACTGCGGATGATGCCCTTTCCGGCCGTCGCGCCGTTGATCAGGAAGGCGATCGCGATGCCGAGCACCATTTCGAGGGCGACGGCGGACACGGTGAACTGCAGCGTCACGCCGACTGATTTCCAGAAGGCCTCGTCGGCAAGCACGATGCGGTAGTTGTCGAGGCCGACGAAGTCGCCCAGCCTTCCACGCGTCAGATCGGCGAAGCGGAACGAGACGTCGAGCGCATAGGCGAGCGGCAAAAGGGCAAAGACCAGGATCACGACCATGGCGGGCGTGATCAGCAGGATCGAAAACCACCTGTCCGACATGCCGGCCGACATCGTCGCGGGGCGGCGCGTCTGCGAGGCTGGAATGGACATGGATTGCGACATCAAGGGTACTCCGGAAACGATGTTCTGTCTGGCCGGTCGCGCGGCGGAGCCTTGGGAACTCCGTCGCGCGATCGGTCCTGGTCCGGGAGGACGATCACTTGCCGATCGGGCACGGACCGCCGCAGATCTTCTCGACGTCCGAGGCCAATTGCTCCGCCGCCTGGCGTGCATTGATCTGGCCGGCAGCCGCCGCCTGCAACGGTATCTGCATGGTGTTGTAGATCTTGGCGCCGAAGGGCGTGTCGAACAGGTTCGAACGGAACCCCTTCATGTCGTCGAAGATCTTCAGCAGCGTGGCGAAATGGCCGGTCTTGGCGCGGCTTTCCGGCGTCGCGAACTGCGGGTCGGACAGCACGCTCATCAGCGTCGAGGTGCCGCCGGCCTTGGCGAACTCCATCTGCGCGTCATGGCCGCCGATATAGGCGACGAAATCCATCGCCTCCTTGGGATGCGTCGAGCTTGCAGACACGGCCAGCAGGAAGCCACCGATATAGGCCTTCTTCTCCGGTGCTTCGGCAACACCCATCCTGGCGCCGGGCACGCTCTGCTCCGTCGTCACCGCATTCGGCCACTGATCGAGGAAGAACGAATAGGTCTGGGCGATCTGGCCGTCCTTCATCTGGTTCATCACGCCGTCATAGGTGACGGTCAGCGCCGCCGGCGGGGCGAACTTCACCAGCTTGAGGTAGTCGTCCATCGCCTTCTCGACCGCGTCGACCGGCACCTTGCCGTCGTCGGTCAGCCAGTCGGCGCCCTGGCTCCACAGCACGCCCGACATCTCGTCCTGGATTTCGGGGAACGGCCCCGCCATCAGGCCGACGCCGTAGAAATCCTTCGTCAGTTCCTCGCCCTTCAGCTTGTCGCCCTTCTTGCGGGTGAAGAATTCGGCGATGTCGCGATGCTGCGCCCAGGTGGTGGGCACGGCGAGGTCGTAGCCGTATTTTGCCTTGAAGGCGGCCTGCTCGGTCGGGTCGTCGAACAGGTCGGCGCGATAGATGTAGCCGGCCGTATAGGTGTAGTAGGGCAAGCCCCAGACATCGCCCTTGTACTGCGTGGTAAGCGCCGCCAGCGTCGGCGCGACGTCGTCGAGCTGCGCCTTCTTGTCGGCGAAATAGTCCGTCATCGGCAGGATGAAGCCGTTCTCGGCGAACTCCGCCTTTTCGGACGTCTCCAGTGTGACGACGTCATAGGCGCCGGTCTGGCCGACCATCTCGATGACCTGCTTGTTGTAGAGCTGCGAATTGTCGATGTTGACGACATTGACCTTCACGCAGTTCTTCGCCTCGAAGCCGGACACCAGCTTGGCCATCGCGTCGGTGTAGAAGCCGGCGATGGTCGACCAGGTGATCGGCACGCGGTCGGCGTCATTGCACGCCTGTGCCGAGGCGACCCCGACGGTGGCAACGAGTGCGGTCGACGCGACCGCCCCGGCAATCAGTATCTGCTTCATTCCCAAATCCTCCCTTTTCATCGTCCGGCGCGACCGCGGCCGGCCCGAATGCCTCAAATCCGCGATATTTCCTGCGGCGTCGTGTCCGCGTCTTCCGCGCCCGCAAGCAGGTCCAGAAAGGCCGCAGTCTCGAGATCGACCGGTATCCCCTCCCGCTCGCGTTCGGCCTCGATGGTCCATTCCCTGTCGCCGGGCGCCATCGTGTCCGGTCCCGCCCCGCGGACGGCGCCGAGATAGGCCGCCATGCCGGCGCGGAAGACTTCGGCGCCGCCGAAGCGCGCCGGGTCGATAGCGAGAAAGAAATGCCCCATGTTTCGCGGCGTCGTCCTGTCGCCGGCGCCGACCATCGGGATCATGGCGTGGTCGGCAGTCATGCCCTGCAACACAGCCGAAAGCACGGTCGCGACGCCGGCAAGCGCCGCACCCTTGAAGCCGAACTCCTCGCCGCCGAGGGGAAGCAGCATCGAGGCCGCATGCGCGTCGCGCGTGGCCGTGCCGTCCGCCCCGGCCGCCACGCCCTGCGGCAATTCCTTGCCGAGCGCGCGAAACAGCAACACGCGGTTGAGCGGTATCGACGAGGTCGCCATGTCGACCAGCCAGGGGCGCCGGCCGCCGCTCGGTGCGGCGAAGGCCAGCGGGTTAGTGCCGTGGAAGGGCTTCGCCCCGCCGAACAGGGTCACGGCCGAATCCGAATTGGTCGTGGCGAAGCCGATCATTCCTGCCTGAGCCACGGCAACGGCATAAGCTCCGGCCGCGCCGAAATGCGAGGACCGCACCACGCCAACCGCGCCGACGCCGGCCTCGCGCGCCAGCGCGACCGCCTCTTCCATCGCACGATAGCCAGCGAGATGGCCCAACCCGTCGTCCCCGTCGACGACGGCTGTGGCGGCGGCGGTGCGCCGTACGGAAATGTCGGGATTCCCTTTCACCCGGCCGGCGCGAAGAACCGAATCGTAATGGCTCACCAGACGTACGCCGTGGCTGTCCACGCCGATGCGCGAAGCGTGCATGAGCGCCCTGACGCAGGCGTCCGCCGCCGTCCCGGACGCACCCGCGGCAAGCAGCCTCTGCCAGAGGCTGCGCGACAGGATGTCCGCTTCGATCCTTACAGTTGCCGTCATGGGCTTGCAGCCAGATACGCAGTTGCCATTTGGCATCTGGCGTATCATATCTGATATCTCAGTCAAACGATAATTGCGGACCGACGTGCGAATCGCACAATAAGTCGACAAGGAAGGGGAACGACCATGGCGCTGGAACGAGGACCGTCGCTGACCGAGCAGGCGGCGGACGAAATACGGATCAGGATCGTGCGCGGCGCCCTGCAGTTGGGCGAGTCGCTGTCCGAGATCATGCTCGCCAAGGATCTGGGGGTCAGCAAGACCCCGGTGCGCGAAGCCCTCATGCAGCTCAAGCGCGAAGGGCTTGTGGAAGTTCACCCGCAGCGCGGCACCTTCGTCTTTTCGATGAGCCCGGAACAGGTCGGCGAGCTTTCCGAGTTGCGCGGCATACTGGAGACGGCAGCGCTGCGCCTGGCGCTGGAACGGAACGCCGCTGCGCTTGTCCAAAGCTGGGCGGGAACCGTCGGGGAGATGAAAGCGGCCCTCTCCGAAAGCGACGCCGAACGCTACCGGATCCTCGACGGGGCGTTTCACCGCACGATGTTCGAACTGGCGGGCAACGCCTACCTGCTGGAAGCCTTCACCACCATCGCCTTCCGGGTCCAGGCGCTGCGGAACCGCCTCTCGCTTGAGGCGGAACTCAACAGCACCTCGTTCGGCGAACACGAAGACCTGCTGCGGCTGGCTCGTAGCGGCGACGCCACGGCCGCGCAAGCGCTGCTCGTCCGTCACATCGAATGGACGCGATCCCACTATCTGGCGAAGCTGGCCGGCAACGGGGCGCCGGGCCAGGGAACAGCCTGACGAGAGCGGGAAACCGCGGCGACCGCCACGGAGCCCATCGCCTCCCACCGCCCCATTTTGTATCTTTGCTACAGACTCGTTGCACATATCACCCGTCACGGGGCGAAAAGACCCGTGATCGTTCCTCCCTTAGCGACATTTACCCAATGATTGCCCATTGACAGTGATTGTCAAGGTAGTTTTATTACAAAACTGAGGCGGCCTTGAGGGGAAGCCGGGAGGTTCGACATGTATTCAGAAATGCTCCGGCTGGACGGACGGAAGGCGCTCGTGACCGGCGGCAGCCGCGGCATCGGCTACGAATGCGCCCGCGCGCTCGGCCAGATGGGGGCGCGGGTGGTGCTGTCCGCACGCGGCGAGGCGGAAGGCGGGCAAGCGGCGGAAAGTCTTTCAGGCGAAGGAATCGACGCCACCTTCGTCGCTGCCGACCTGACCGCACCTGACGGACCGGCAAGGCTCGTGAACGCCGCGGCGGAAGCGCTCGACGGCCTGGACATCCTCGTCAACAATGCGGGCGTCGCCCGACACAAGGCGAGCCTCGACGTCGATCGGGCGCTGTGGGACGAAGTGATCGACACCAACCTGACCAGCCTGTTCCTGTGCTGTCAGGCAGCCATTCCCCTGATGATCGAGGCCGGCGGCGGGTCGATCGTGAATGTCGGGTCGATCTCGGGCTTCATCAGCAACATTCCCCAGCACCAGGTCGCCTACAACGCATCGAAGGCCGGCGTGCACATGGTCACCAAGTCGCTCGCGGGCGAATTCGTCGAGCGGAATATCCGCGTCAACGCCGTCGCGCCCGGTTATATCGAGACCGCCATGACAAAGGGCGGGCTGGAAGACCCCGATTGGGCGAGAATCTGGAACGGCATGACGCCGATGGGGCGTCCCGGCAAATCGAGCGAGGTCGCCTCGATGGTTCTGTTCCTCGCCTCCGACGCGGCCAGCTACATGACGGGATCCATCGTCACCATCGACGGCGGCTACACGCTGCGCTGACTTGACAATCAACGGCAACCGGGAGGACCACCACCAATGTCACGCGCTTACGGCGGCCCAGGAAAATACATTCAGCGGCGCGGTGAGATCGACAGGCTCGCCGCCCATGTCGCGCCGCTCGGCACGAAGGCGCTGGTCCTCATCGACAAGGTGATGTTCGAAGCGCTCAAGCCGCGGGTCGAGAAAGGGCTGGGCGGCGACATCGAGGCCCGGTTCGAGCGGTTCAACGGCGAGTGCTCCTGGGCCGAGATCAAGCGCGTCACGGCGATCGCATCGGACGCCGGGGTCGGCGTGGTCGTGGCGGTCGGCGGCGGCAAGACCATCGACACCGCCAAGGTCACCGCCATGAACACCGACGCCCGCATCGTCGTGGTACCGACCATCGCCTCCACCGACGCGCCGTGCAGCGCCGTCGCGGTCGTCTACGACGAGCACGGCGTCTTCGTCGAGTCGCTGCGGCTGGCGCGCAATCCCGACGTGGTGGCCGTCGATCCCGAAGTGGTGGTCGCCGCCCCTGCCCGCTTCCTGGTCGCCGGCATCGGCGACGCGCTGTCGACCTGGTTCGAGGCGCGTTCCAACCTCGAATCGCGCACGGACAACTATGTCGCCGGCGGGTTTCCCGCGACGCAGGCCGGCATCGCGATCGCCGAGAAATGCCACGAGGTATTGATGCGCGACGGCCTCAAGGCCAGGGCCGCCGTCGAAGAGGGCCTGTGCACCGCCGCGGTGGAGAACATCATCGAGGCCAACACGCTGCTGTCCGGCCTCGGATTCGAGAATTGCGGCTGCTCGGCCGCCCACGGCATCCACGACGCGCTGACCCAGCTCGACGAGACGCACGGCTTCCTGCACGGCGAGAAGGTCGCCTTCGGCGTGCTCTGCCTGCTCATGCTGGAGGACCGCGATCCGGACGAGATCGAGGCCATGATCCATTTCTGCCGCGCGATGGGCCTGCCGACGACGCTGGCCGACCTGAAGATCGTCGAGGACGTCGAGGCCAAGATCGAGCGCGTCGCGACCGCCGCCCTGAAGAACCCGGACGACATCATCTACGCGACGCCGGTGGCGCTCAGCGTGCCGCTGCTGCGCGATTCCATCCTGGCGCTCGACGCCTTTTCGCGCGCGCTGGATTGAGGAGAGGCACGATGGCAAGCAAGCCGCTCGTCATGATTACCGGCGCCAGCGCCGGCATAGGTCAGGAAACGGCGCGCGTCTTTTCGCAGGCCGGCCATCCCCTGCTGCTGATCGCGCGCCGGCCCGAGCGGATCGAGGCGATGGGCCTTCCCGACACGCTGGCCGTCGGCGCGGACGTGCGCGACTACGACGCGCTCGTGGCGGCCGTCGAGGAAGGCGAAAGAAAATTCGGACCGGTGGACTGCCTCATCAACAATGCCGGCATCTCGCGGCTGGCGCGGCTGGACGAGCAGGACCCGAAGGAATGGCGCGACCTGGTCGACATCAATTGCCTCGGCGTGCTCAACGGCATGCACGCGGTGTCGTCAGGCATGAAAGCGCGACGGCGCGGCACCATCATCAGCGTCTCGTCCATCGCCGGGCGCAAGATCTATCCGCACCACGACGTCTATGGCGGAACCAAGCACTTCGTCCATGCGATCAGCGAAGGGCTGCGGCAGACCATGTCGGCGCATGGCGTGCGGGTGATGGTCATCTCGCCCGGCGTGACCAAGTCGGAGATCGACAAGACCATCACGCACCAGAACGCCTACGACTTCTGGAACAAGGGACGCGAGGCCATGGACGGCGGCATCGACGCCAACGACGTCGCCCGCACCATGCTGTTCGCCTACCAGCTTCCCCAGACCGTCAATCTCCAGGAGATGACGATCACCCACACGCGCCAAGAGTTCTGAGATGGCCGATCCCGTATCCGACACCATGCCCGACCTGCTCGATTTCGCGGGACGCTCCGTCTTCATCACCGGCGCGGCCGCGGGCATCGGGCGGGCCGTTGCCGAGGCCTTCGCCGCGCGCGGCGCGCGCCTGGCGCTGATGGACCGCGATGCGCGCATCGAGGACGGCGCCTACACGCTCGGCGAGACCCATCTCGGACTGGTCGGCGACGTCACCGACGAGGACAGCGTGCAACGCTGCGTCCAGACTGCCGAGCAGGCGTTCGGCGGCATCGACATCCTCGTCAACAATGCCGGCATCGGCCCGCTCGCTGCCGCGGAGAGCTATCCGACCGCGGAGTGGGACCGCACGCTCGCCATCAATCTCAAGGGCGCGTTTCTCGTGGCGCGCACCGTCGCGCCGGGCATGCTCGCGCGCGGCAAAGGCCGCATCGTCAACATGGCCTCGCAGGCCGCCAGCATCGGCATCGAGGGCCATGTCGCCTATTGCGCCTCGAAAGCCGGCATCATCGGCATGACCAACTGCATGGCGCTCGAATGGGGACCGCGCGGCGTCACCGTCAATGCCATCTCGCCGACCGTGGTGGAGACCGAACTCGGCCTGACCGGCTGGGCCGGCGAAAAGGGTGTGAAAGCGCGCGCCGCGATCCCGACGCGGCGGTTCGCCAAGCCATGGGAAATCGCGGCCGCCGTTCTCTATCTCGCCGGCGACGGCGCGGGAATGGTCAACGGCGCCAACCTGGCGATCGATGGCGGCTACACGATCGTCTAGAGCATGGTCCCGAAAGCGGGCCGCAAGCATGAAGTGGAAGGACCGATACTCGTGAAGAAACATTTCGAACCGGTCGGTTGCGACGTCGACCTTGCGACCGGAGCCATGACCAACGCCACCGGCAGCTACGAGAAGCGCCTCGGCGATCTCGCCGGCCTTTACGGCGACGAGGCGGCCTTCCAGCGCATGCGCGTCGAGTGGGGCGACAAGGTGGTTTATGCCGTTTCGGATTTCCGCCCCTCCGACCGAGCCGGCGACGTGATCTTCGGCGTCACGCGCATGGTTCCCGGCAAGGTGGGCGACGAGTTCTTCATCACGCGCGGCCATATCCACCGGCAGGCCGACCGCCCCGAAATCTACTACGGCCAGAAGGGCAAGGGCCTGATGCTGATGGAATCGCCCGAAGGCGAGACGCGCATCGTCGAAATCGAGCCGCTGACCTGCTGCTACGTGCCGCCCTACTGGATCCACCGCTCCGTCAATACGGGCTCGGAAGAATTGGTGATGCTGTTCTGCTACCCGGCGGATTCGGGACAGGACTATGCAATCATCGAGGGCTCGGGCGGCATGCGCAGCCGCATCCTCGACGACGGCGCCGGCGGCTGGAAGGCGGTCGAGAACCCCAACTGGCGCCCGCGTGACGAGGCCGCGCTCGCGGCGGTCTACGCCTCTTCGAAAAAGGACGCGGCATGACCTACCAGCCGGCCACGCAGCCCACCTTCTACTTCATCGGCGTCACCACCGCGAAAAGCTCCATCATGCGGGTCTTCCCGGCCTGGGCCAGGCATCTCGGCCTCAAGGACGCCGTCATCAAGGGCATGGACTTTCCCCTCCATGCCGATCCGCAGGCCTATCGCGAAGCCGTTTCCTTCATCAAGGAAGACCCGCTTTCGCTGGGGGCTCTGGTGACGACGCACAAGCTCGACCTCTTCAAGGCCGCGCGCGACCTGTTCGACGAGATCGACCCGCATGCACAAGCCATGAACGAGACCAGTTGCCTCTCCAAGCGCGACGGCAGACTTGTCTGCCACGCCAAGGATCCGATCTCGTCCGGCCTGGCGATCGACAACTTCCTGGCGAGGGATCATTTCGAGCGCACCGGCGCGGAACTGAT
Organism: Mesorhizobium hunchu; assembly: GCF_040081975.1. Lineage (NCBI taxonomy): Bacteria > Pseudomonadati > Pseudomonadota > Alphaproteobacteria > Hyphomicrobiales > Phyllobacteriaceae > Mesorhizobium > Mesorhizobium hunchu. The sequence continues at coordinate 18,629 of NZ_JBEBMG010000004.1, read as the reverse complement.
GTCGATGGGGGCCGGCGGCTCCACCATCGCCATCACCTGGCACCTCATGCGGCCCGAGCGCGGCTCGGACAGACCGTCGCGCGTGGTCGTGACGAACCGCTCGCAGCCGCGGCTGGACGAGATCAGGCACTTCCACGAAAGCCTGAATTTCGGCGTGCCTGTCGACTACGTGCTGGCCGACAGGCCAGAACTGAACGACGAGGCCATGGTGAAACTGAAGCCCGGCTCGCTGGTCATCAACGCGACCGGACTGGGCAAGGACGCGCCGGGCTCGCCGCTCACCGACGCCGGCGCATTTCCCGAACGCGGCATCGCCTGGGACCTCAACTATCGCGGCGACCTCGTCTTCCTCGACCAGGCGAACCGGCAGAAAGCCGCACGCCACCTGCAGGTGGAGGACGGATGGACCTACTTCATCCACGGCTGGACGCAGGTCATCGCCGAGGTCTTCCACATCGACATCCCGACGTCCGGGCCGGCGTTCGACGAGATATCGCGCATCGCCATCGAGGCGGCGAAGAACTGAACCATGGCGCGCATTCTCATCACGCCCCGTTCGCTCACCCAGGAGCCGCCGCGCGAGCTTTCCATTCTCATCGAGGCGGGCCATGAACTGGTCTTTTCCACGCCGGGCAAGCTGCCGGGCGAAGCGGAACTGATCGAGCTGCTGCCCGGCTGCGCCGGCTGGCTGGCCGGCATCGAGCCCGTCAGCCCGCGGGTGATCGACGTGGCCGACAGCCTGAAGGCGGTTTCGCGCAACGGCACCGGCGTCGACAACCTGCCCTTGCCCGACCTCGAGCGAAAGGGCGTGCGCGTGCTGCGCGCCGAAGGTGCCAACGCAACCGGCGTGGCGGAACTGGCGATCGGGCTGATCCTCGCCGTCCTGCGCTCCATCCCGGCCGCCGACGGCGGCATCAAGGCCGGAGGCTGGCCGCGGCAGCGCGGCAAGGAAATGCGCGGGCGCATCGTCGGCGTGGTGGGCTGCGGCGCGGTCGGGCGTCAGGTGGCGCAAATCGCCTCCGCCATGGGATCGCAAGTCCTCGGCTACGACCCCTACCCTCGCGACTTCGCCACCGCCGAGCCTTTCTCATGGGTGGCGCTGGACGAACTTTTCTCGCGCGCGGACATTATCTCGCTGCATTGCCCGCCGCTTCCCGGCGGCGCCTTCCTCATCGACGAGGCCCGCCTGAAAGCCATGCGGCCGGGCGCGGTCATCGTGAACACGGCGCGCGCGGCGCTGGCGGACGAGGACGCGCTGCGGACCGCGCTGGACGAGGGCCGTCTGCACGGCTACGGCACGGACGTGTTCGCGGTCGAGCCGCCGGAACAGGGAAGCCTCGCGTTCCATCCGAAGGTCGTGGCCACCAGCCACATAGGCGGCTTCACCGACGAGAGCGTGAGCCGCGCGACGGAAGTGGCGATCCGCAACCTGCTCGATGCGCTGGCGCGTTGATGGTGAAGATGCGCGTTCTCGATTTCGTGGAACCGCTGGCCGAACATCTCGCCGGTCAGCCGGCGGACGGCGTCTCGCTCTACTGGCTCGGCCAGGCCGGGTTCCTGATACGCGCCGGCGGCCGCACGCTGCTCATCGACCCCTACCTGTCCGACAGCCTGGCGGAAAAATATCGCGGCACGCGCTTCCCGCACGAACGCATGATGCCACCGCCCATCGCCATCGGCGAGCTGCCGCCCGTCGATTGCGTGCTGGTGACGCACCAGCACACCGACCATATGGACCCGCAGACGCTCACGCCGATCGCGAAGGCTTTCCCGGCCTGCCGCTTCGTCGTGCCGCGCGCCTCGACCGAAGAGGCCGTGAAGCGCATCGACGTGCCGCCGGCACGGCTCGTTGCGATGGATGCCGGCGAAAGCGTCGAACCGCTCGCGGGCGTGCGCATCCATGCCGTCCGGGCGGCTCACGAAACGCTCGAACGCGACACCCACGGCAACCACCGTTTCCTCGGCTACGTGCTGGAGACAGGCGGCGTGAGGATCTATCACTCCGGAGACACCGTCCCGTTCGACGGCCTCGTGGACGACGTGAAGCCGCTGGCTCCGGACGTGGCGCTGCTGCCGGTCAATGGACGCCGCCCCGACCTCGGCGCCAACGGCGTGCCCGGCAATCTGTCGCTCGAGGAGGCCGTCGATCTTGCCCGCGCGCTCGGCGCCGGCGCCGCCGTTTTCCATCACTACGGCCTATTCGCCTTCAACACGGCCGACCCCAGGGTGATCGACGCCGCGGTCGAGACCGCGATGCGGGGCTGTTGCGAAACAACATTGCTTAGGGCACAAACCGGCAGAGAATATCGCGTTTCCCAGAGCTGACGGATCGGCTCGCGGGCACCCGTTCTTTCAGCCGCGCAGCATCGGCGCGGGAGGCGCGGATGCAGGCAAACCGGCCGCCAGCTTCCAGCCGCAACGGATTCCCATGCCGCGCAAGCCAAGAGTCTCCGAAACGATCGGAACCAACGAGAACATCATCGAGACGGTCCGCACGCGCCTCGACTTCCTGCGCAAGTCCGACCGCAAGGTGGCGGAAGTGGTGCTGGAAGACCCCCGCCGCATCCTTCACGCGACCGTCGCCGAAACCGCGGAATGGGCCGGCGTCAGCCAGCCCACGGTGATCCGCTTCTGCACGTCGATCGGCTGCCTCGGCTATCAGGACTTCAAGCTGCGGCTGGCGCAGTCGCTCGCGCTCGGCACGCCCGCCACCCACTCGGTCATCCTGCCCAGCGACGGCCCGGAAGCGGTCGCGGAAAAGATCTTCGACTACACGATCACCAGCCTTGACTGGGTCCGCAACCGCCTGGACGGCCAGGCGATCCGCAAGGCGGTCGACATCCTCGCCAACGCCAAGCGCATCGAGTTCTTCGGCTTCGGCGCATCCGGGATCGTCGCGCGCGACGCGCAGCAGAAATTCCCGCTCTTCGACGTGCCGTGCGGCGTGGAGATCGATTCGCACCAGCAGATCATGGTCGCCTCGATGCTCAGTCCGGGCGACGTCCTGGTGGTGATCTCGAATACCGCCGCGACGACCTCGCTGCTCGACACCGCAGAACTCGCACGCAAACGCGGCGCCGTCGTACTCGGCCTCGTCGGCATGCACGGGCCGCTGGTCGAGCATTGCGACCATGTCGTCCTCGTCGAGACGCTGGAGAACACCAACATCTACACGCCGACGATCTCGCGCATTGCCGCCCTTGCCGTCATCGACATCCTGTCGACCGCCGTGGCGCTGCGGCGTGGCGAGGAGCATGTCGAGAGCTTCGGCGAAATGAAGAAGCATCTGAGCTATCTGCGAACGGATGACGACTGATTGCGTACTTGTAATACTGATATCTGATATATTTTATCCGTATTGAAGCCGTATCGCCTTATTCCGTTGACATTTCTGTAGTCATGCTACAGAAATGAAAGGCATTCAGTCCGGGAGGAACAGGGCCATGTCAGCCGCCGCATCGGCACCCGAAAGCATGGACGCCGCGGGGCTCGCCGCCCTGATCGACATCAGCGCGGTCCAGGCCTTCCATACCGAACAGGACGTCCGCGCGCTGGCCGGGATCGCGACTGAAAACCGCTTCGTCGCGGCCCATGCGCTGCCGCATTTCGTGCCGCTGCTGCGTAGCCTCATCCCCGCCGGTTCCTTCACCATGGTCGGCGGCCCGGTCGGCTTTCCCTCGGGCGGCCACGCTACCCGGACCAAGATCGCCGAGGCCAGAACCCTCGTCGCCGACGGGGCGCAGGAACTCGACATGATGATGAACATCGGCCGGCTGAAATCCGGCGATACCGCCTATGTGGCGGACGAAATCCGTGCCGTGGCCGATGCCATCGCGCCCGTGCCGCTGAAGGTAATCATCGAATTGTACCATTTGAGCGACGATGAGATCCGTCGCGCCAGCGAGATCGTTGCCGAAAACGGCGCGGCGTTCGTCAAGACCGGCACCGGCTGGACGCCGAGCGCCACGACGGTCGAAAAAATCCGCATCATCGCCGAGACCGTGCGCGGGCGCGTCGCCATCAAGGCGTCCGGCGGCATCCGCAGCCTGGAAACGGTCCGCGAAATGGTCGCCCTCGGCGTCAGCCGCTTCGGCATCAACACGAAGACGGCCGTCGATCTGGTCCGCGAATGCGCGGCGCTGCCGGGCGGCAGGCTGATCCTGTCGGACGCGGCCTGAGGCCTGCGGATGCCGCGTTCTGTCGCCGCATTCGATCTCGGCACTGGCGGGATCAAGGGAGCCGTCTTCGACGCGGCGGGCGTTTGCCTCGCCGAGCACGTCGTCTCCTACAAGACGCTCTTTCCGGCCCCGTCGCGCCACGAACAACGGCCGCAGGACTGGTGGCAGGCTTTTCTCGATTGCTTCGGCGCGCTGCTCGCAAGACCCGAGGTCGATGCCCCACAGATCTCCGCCATCGCGTTCTCCGGCCACAGCCTGGGCTGCATCCCGCTGGATGAAAACGGCGCTCCTTTGCAGGACGCCGTGCCGATCTGGTCGGACGGCCGCGCCGGCGCGCAGGCGGACGCTTTCTTCACGCGATTCGACCAGGACCGCTGGTACAGGACCACCGGAAACGGCTTTCCCGCGCCGCTTTATACGCTCTTCAAGATCATGTGGCTGCGCGACGAGGCACCGGAGGTTTTTGCGCGCGCCCGCACGATCATCGGCACAAAGGATTATATCAACCTGCGCCTGACCGGACGGATCGCGACGGATATTTCCTACGCGTCCGGCTCCGGTTGCTTCGACCTCGCGGCCGGCCGTTACTCGGACGAAATCCTTGCCGCTGCCGGCATCGATCCCGCCCTGCTCCCGCCGGTCGTGGCCTCGACGGAAACAATCGGCGCGCTCCGCCCGGAATTTCGCGAGCAGTTCGGCCTTGCGGCGGACGTCAAGGTCATTGCGGGCGGCGTCGACAACAGTTGCATGGCGCTGGGCTCCGCGACTTTCGCCGAAGGCGATATCTTCAGCTCCATGGGATCGTCGAGCTGGCTGACCGTATCCTCGGCAAGGCCCCTGCTCGACGACCATGTCCACTCCTATGCGTTCGCTCATGTCGTGCCCGGACAGTTCATCTCCGCCACGTCGATCTTTTCCTCCGGTACCAGCATCGGCTGGATCCGCGACCGCCTGACGCCCGACATCGGGGAAAAGGCCGCCGCCGATGGCCGAAACGCCTACGAGGCTATGATCGAACGCGCATTGACCTCGCCTCCCGGCGCGCGCGGGCTGCTGTTCGTGCCGACGCTGGCCGGCGGCACGGCGCTGGAAGGCGGCCCCGCCGTGCGCGGCGCGTTCGTCGGGCTAGACCTCCAGCACGAGCGCGCCGACATCCTGCGCGCGGGACTGGAGGGCATAGCGCTGGGCTTACGCGTGGCGCTCGACGAACTGCGCCGCATGACGACGGTCAGCGACGAGATCATCGCCGTCGGCGGCGGCGCGCAGAGCGCTGCATGGCGGCAGATCTTCGCCGACGTCTTCGGCTGCACGATCCTCAAGACACGGGTGGACCAGGAAGCGGCGGCGCTCGGCGCGGCGGCGCTGGCGCTGGTCGGCATCGGCCTGTGGGAGGATTTCGAGCCGGTTCGCGCGCTGCACGTGCCGGAAGGACGCGCGCAGCCGCAACCCGCAACCCGCGCCGTCTATGACGCCGCGCTGGCTGCGTATCGGCAAGCGGCGGCGCAACAAAGGGACCTGGCGTCCGCGCTGGAGAGGTTGCGCGCGATATCGACCTGAATGCGGCTCCTGCCGGCGGCGACCGTCGGGCAGCCATCGGACAATCCAGACCGGGAGGATGACAATGGACGACATCATCAACACCTTCAGCAAGGACCTCTTCAAGGGCAAGTCGGTGCTCGTCACCGGCGGCTCGAGCGGTATCGGGCTGGCGATCGCCCAAGGCTTCGCCAGGCTCGGCGGCGACGTGACCGCGCTCGGAAGCTCGGCGAAAAAACTGGAAGCCGCCTCCAGGGACCCGGCCAACGAGGGCATCCGCTTCGAACAGGTCGATGTGCGCGATCCCAAGGCGATCAAGGACTTCGTCGCCACGCTCGGCAAGCTCGACATATTGGTGAACGGCGCAGGCATTGCCCGTCCGACCGCCGAGTTCGAGGACGAGACCTACACGGAGGTCATGGACGTCAACCTCAACAGCCAGATGCGCTTCGCCATGGCCGCGCTGCCGCTGCTCAAGGCGTCGAAAGGATCCATCATCAACATCGCCTCCATGCTGAGCTATGTCACCGATCCGCTGGTTCCGGCCTACGGCGCGAGCAAGACCGGCGTGCTCGGCCTCACCCGCCATCTCGCCCACGCTTTCGGGCCGGACGGCATCCGCGTCAACGCCATCTCGCCGGGCTACCACAAGACCGACATGACCAGGGGCCTGTGGACCGACCCCGAGCCCGCCGCCAAGATCGAACAGCGCTCCGCGCTCAAGCGCTGGGGCACGGTCGACGACCTCGTAGGAACGGCGATCTTCCTGTCGTCGCCGGCGGCGGCCTTCGTCACGGGCACCGACCTTCCCGTCGATGGGGGTTTCGTGGTCGGCGGCTTCTAGAAGCCGCCCCCTGCCATCGGAAGGGTGTCTGGGTACTGCCAATGAGGTAGTTAAACTACAATCTTGAAAGCTGTCGTCTATCGACCGGATTTTGCTTTCGATTCAGTCATACAAACAACGACCGCCCAATTTGCCTTGATTAGCCCATTCTTTCGACAGGCAACTCGGCAAGCCGGCGAGTGCGGAACCGTGTGCAACTTGTCCGAACAAGATAATCGCCGTCGCGACATTTTTGTAGTTGAATTACAAAACTGCCTTGTTAACATCCCCTCACCGGGGTCTGGAGGAGGCGTTCCGGGATGCGGCTCAGCGGAGCCGCTACAGCAGGTTGTTCGGCCTTAGGCGGCCTTTAGGGAGGAAAGAATGAGAAACGGATTTTCCAGATTCATGGCCTGTGCCGCGCCTGCCGCACTGGCGGCCGGCCTGCTGTCCGCGGCGGCGCTTCCGGCGAATGCTCAGGACCAGAAGCCCATCGACATCACCGTCGGCTGGGCGCCGCCGGACATCACCGGCGTGTTCAAGACCGCGACGGACTTCTTCCAGAAATCAGCCGACGACGCCAACAAGCACGGCTTCAACGTCAAGCTCATCACCCGCGCCCAAACCAGCCCGACGGCCTTCGCCGAGCAGGTCGCCAACATCGAGGACATGATCCAGCGCGGCGTCGACGTGATCGCCGTCTCGCCGGCCGAGGTGGCGACCGTGACGCCGGCGCTGAAGCGGGCGCGCGAGGCCGGCATCCCGGTCATCATCGTGAACCTGCTGGAGCCGATCAAGGGCGTCGACGTCAACGCCTATATCGGCTTCGACAATTCGGACGGCGGCCGCGTCAGCGCCAATGCCGTGGCCGACTATTTCGGCGCACCCGGCGTGCTGGGCGACGGCGACAAGGTCGAGGTCAAGCCAGACACCTATCTCGACCTCGGCTTCTGGAAGGATCTGACGTCGAAGGAAAGCGAGGCCGACCGCGCCAAGATCAAGGCGCGCGGCGCCATCATCGAGGGCGTTGCCGGCGGCTTCTATTCCACCGAGCGCCTCAAGGGCTTCAACGAGGTGTTGAAGGAATTCCCGGGCATCGAGATCGTCGGCAACCCCTGCGCCGGCGACTGGAACCGCGAGAAGGGCACGCGCTGTGCGGAGGATATCCTGCAGTCCAATCCCGACAAGCTCGACTTCATCTGGGCAGCGTCCAACGAGATGGGCCTCGGCGCCATGCTCGCCGCCAACGCGCAGGGCCGGCTGGAAACGGCCGACGACGGCCCCAAGACCGGCGACAAGAAAGTGGCGATCTTCACCAACGACGTGACACCGGAATCGGTAGACCGCATCGCCGAGGGAAAGATCATCGCAGAGACCACCCACGGTTTCGCCGACTGGGGCTGGTTCGGCACCAAGTTCGCCGTGCAGCTCGCCTGCGGCATCGAAACGCCCAAGACCTACGACATCCGGCCGCGCACGGTCTACAAGGTCAACGCGCGCAACTTCTATCCCGAGCCGAAGCTCGAGGCGATCGACTGGGACGGCATCCACGCGAATTGCAAGAAGGCCGAGAAGTAAGCCCGCCGCAACCGGAAGGGCAGCGGGCCTTGCCGCTGCCCTTTGCGCCGATCCACCGGCTCGCTCCGAATCCGCGTCTGGCCCGGGGCGGGCAAATCCTTCGAGACACGCCTTGAGCGAACCCGAAATCCTCCTGAAGCTCGACCAGGTCGAGAAGCGCTTCCCGGGCGTGATCGCCCTCAAATCCATCTCGATGGATCTGCGGGCGGGCGAGGTGCAGGTCCTGCTCGGCGAGAACGGCGCGGGCAAATCCACGCTGATGAAGATTCTCGCGGGCGAATACCGGGCAAGCGCCGGGACGATCACCGTTCGCGGCAAGGAGGTGTCCACGCTGACCCCGGAACTGGCCGGCGAACTCGGCATCGGCCTCGTCCATCAGGAACTGAGCCTCGTTCCCGCTCTCAGCGTCACCGAAAACATCTTCCTCAACCGCCTGCCGCGTGACCCGTTGCGGCGCATCGACTGGCGCAAGGCGCACGATATGGCCCGGCGCGCGCTCGACGCGCTCGGCGTGTCGATCGATCCAACCGTCGAGGTGCGCAGGCTGGAAGTCGCGGAACAGCAACTGGTCGAGATCGCCCGCGTGCTCGAGCGCGGTCCCCGCATCCTGCTTCTCGACGAACCGACGTCGGCCCTGTCGGACGGCGAGCGGCTGCGCCTGTTCGACGTCATCCGCCGCCTGAAATCGCGCGGCGTCGGCATGATCTACATTTCGCACCACCTCGCCGAGATTCCCATGATCGCCGACCGCGTCACGGTGCTGCGCGACGGCGTCGTGGTGGAAACCCTGCCCGCCGAGGAGGCGGACGAGGATACCGTCGTGCGCATGATGGTGGGCCGCGCGCTGGACGAGCAGTTTCCCAAGCAGGCGGCCGCGATCGGCGCGCCGGCGCTGGCGGTCGAGAACCTGGCGTCCGGCGGCTCGCTGAAGGACATTTCCTTCACCCTTCGGCGCGGCGAGATCCTCGGCATCTACGGCCTCATGGGCGCCGGCCAGTCCGAGCTGGCGCCAGCCCTGTTCGGCCTGCAGTCGATCAAGTCCGGCAGCATCGCCGTGGACGGCAAGGCGGTGCGTTTCTCCTTTTCCTCCGACGCCATTGCGGCCGGGCTCGGGCTGATTTCGCGCGACCGGCGCCAGAGCCTCGTGCCGATGCAGCCCGTCGGTCCCAATCTCAGCCTGTCATGGCTGTCGCGCCGGCGCCTGCTCGCGCCGCTGGACCTGAAACGGGAACGCGAGGAAAGCGGGCGTTACGTCAGGGAACTCAGGGTTCGCCCCTCCTCGCTCACCCACCAGCTCATGTTCTTCAGCGGCGGCAATCAGCAGAAGGTCATCCTCGCGCGCTGGATGTCGTCCGGCGCGCATGTGCTCATCTTCGACGAGCCGACGCGCGGCATCGATGTGGGCGCCAAGGCCGAGGTGTTCGCGCTGATGAGCCGGCTGGTCAACGAGGGCGCGGCGATCCTGATGATCTCCTCCGAACTCAACGAGCTGATCGGCATGGCCGATCGCGTGCTGGTGCTGCACGGCGGCCGCGTTTCGGCCGAACTCGACCGCGACCAGCTTTCCCAGGAAAACCTGCTCCGGCATGCGAGCTGAGGACCCAATCCCATGAGCGAAACGAGCAGCGAACCGACCGTGACAAAGACCTCCTACGAAGCGACCACCGTGGCGCAGTCCGGGAGAGCCCACCTGCGGCATCTGCTGTTCCAGGCAGGCCCGCTGCTCGCCCTGATCCTGCTCATGGCTTACCTCTCTTTCGCCACATCGAACTTCCTGACGGTCGACAATCTGTCGAACATCGCCCGCCAGAGCGCCTTCGTGGCGATCGTCGCCGTGGGCCAGACCTTCGTCATCCTCACCGGCGGCATCGACCTTTCGGTGGCGGCTATCGCGGCCCTTTCGGCATCGATCACCGCCGTGCTGCTGACGCAGCCGCTCGTCCTGTTCGGCGTCGATTTCGGCCTGCTTCCGCCCGAACTCGCGGTCGCGATCGGGTTGCTTGTCGGCCTCATAGCCGGTGCCTTCAACGGCTGGGTCATCGCGACGTTCAAGATCCCGGACTTCATCGCGACGCTGGGCACGATGACGATCTTCCGGGGCGCCGCGCTGCTTGTCACCAACGGCCTGCCCGTGCCCTCCTTCGACGCGCAGCGACAGCTTCCCGACACGTTGATCTGGGTCGGCGGAGGAACCCTGTTCGGCTTCCCGGTCAGCGCGCTGCTGGCGCTCCTGTGCGGTCTGATCGCCTGGTACGTGCTGCGCTACACGGTGCTCGGCCGCTCCATCTACGCCGTCGGCGGCAACAGGGAGGCCGCCCGCGTCTCTGGCATCTCCATCGAGCGCACCAAGATCATGACCTACGCGATTTCCGGCCTGCTTGCGGCGATCGCCGGCATCGTCCTGGTCGGACGCCTCAATTCGGCCAATGCGCTCATGGCGGAGGGCGAGGAACTGCGCTCCATCGCCTCGGTGGTCATCGGCGGCACGAATCTGTTCGGCGGCGAAGGCGGTGTGCTCGGCTCCATCGTCGGCGCGGCCATCATCGGCGTGCTGGGCAACGGCCTCAACCTCCTCGACGTGAGCCCCTTCTGGCAGCGTATCGCCCAGGGCTTCGTCATCGTCGTCGTCGTCATCTTCGACCAGTGGCGCCGGCGCAGCATGACGCGCATCTGACTGGCGCAGGAATCGATCGGCAGAAAGGCGGCGCATGAACAAGCTCGGTCTCCATGCAAATGTCTGGGTCAAGGCGTGGAGCCGCGAGGAGTGCGCCCATGCCGTCGCCAAGACGGCCGAACTCGGCTTCGACATCATCGAGATATCGGCGCCGGATCCCAGGGCCATGGATCTCGCCTTCACCCGCAGGCAGGTGGAAGCGGCGGGCATCGAGGCGGTTCTGTCGCTCGGCCTCGACAGCGCCAGCGATATTTCCAGCGACGATCCCGAACGCGTGAAAGCCGGCGAAAGACGGCTTGACGAGGTCGTGGCCGGCGCCCGCGACGTCGGGGCGAAATATGTCGGCGGCATTCTCTACTCCGCCTTCCAGAAATATGCCGAGCCGCCGACCGAAGCGGGAATCATGGGCGCCGCCGAAGCCATCCGGCGTGCGGCGCAGAAGGCCGCCGCCAGCGGCATCACGCTGGGCATGGAAGTCGTCAACCGTTACGAGTCAAACGTGCTCAACACCGCGGCGCAGGCCGTCGAATTCTGCAGGCTGGTGGGCGCGCCGAACGTCAAGGTCCATCTCGACAGCTATCACATGAATATCGAGGAAGCGAATGTCGAGGCCGCCGTCGTCGATACAGGCGGCCATCTCGGCTATTTCCATATCGGGGAGTCCAACCGGGGTTACCTCGGAGCCGGCTCGGTCGACTTCCACCGTATCTTCGCCGGGCTGGCGCGTATCGGCTACGAGGGGCCGATCACTTTCGAATCCTTCTCCTCGGTGGTCGTCTCGCAGCCGCTGTGCGGCATCCTGGGCATCTGGCGCAACCTGTGGGACGACGGCGAGGACCTCGCCCGTCACGCCCGCGTGTTCATCCTGGCACAGCTTCAAGGGGCGCGCGAAGGGCTGAACGACGGCGCCCGCTCCCGTTTGATCGGCCAGGGTCGCTAACGCCTGTCCCAGCGGCGGGATTGCCCGTCAGTCTTTCCTGATCGCCGCCTGGGCGGCGGCAAGGCGAGCGATCGGCACGCGGAAAGGCGAACAGGACACGTAATCCAGCCCGACTTCCTCGCAGAAGCTGATCGACGCGGGATCGCCGCCATGCTCGCCGCAGATGCCGAGTTTTATCTCGGGTCGGGTTTTCCGTCCCTTCTCGGCGGCCATACGAACCAGTTCGCCGACGCCCTCGATGTCGAGCGACACGAACGGGTCCTGGTCGATGATGCCCTTCTGCCGATAGGTCTCCAGGAAGGACGAAGCGTCGTCGCGCGAGATGCCGAAGGTTGTCTGCGTGAGGTCGTTGGTGCCGAAGGAGAAGAACTCCGCCGTTTCCGCGATGGTCTGGGCACGGATCGCGGCGCGCGGCAGTTCGATCATCGTGCCGGTGAGATAATCCATCTCCACGCCGGCCTCCTCCATCACCGCCTTCGCCACCGCGTCGATGCGGGCCTTCACGTAGTCTAGCTCCTTCACGATGCCGACCAGCGGCACCATGATTTCGGGAACCACCAGCTTGCCGGCCTTGCGGCCTGCCTCAACCGCCGCCTCGAAGATGGCACGTGCCTGCATCTCGGCTATCTCCGGATAGGAGACGGCGAGACGGCAGCCGCGATGGCCGAGCATGGGGTTGAACTCGTGCAGCGCCTCGGTGCGCCGCCGCAGCTTTTCGGCCGAGACGTCCATCGAGGCGGCCACTTCCGCGATCTCTTCCTCGGTCTTGGGCAGGAATTCGTGCAGCGGCGGATCGAGCAGGCGGATCGTCACCGGCAGGCCGGCCATGATCTCGAACAGTTCGAGGAAATCCGAGCGCTGCATGGGCAGGAGCTTGGCGAGCGCCCTGCGCCTGCCCTCCTCCGTCTCGGCCAGGATCATCTCGCGCATGGCGACGATGCGGTCGCCGTCGAAGAACATATGCTCGGTCCGGCACAGGCCGATGCCCTCGGCGCCGAAGGAGCGGGCCATGCGCGCGTCCGCCGGCGTTTCGGCATTGGTGCGCACCTTCATGCGCCGCGCCGCGTCCGCCCATTCCATGATTGCGGCGAAATCCCCCGAAAGCTCGGGCTGGAGCATGGGGACGGCGCCTTTCAGCACCTGGCCGTTGCCGCCGTCGATGGTGACGACGTCGCCCTTCTTGAGCGTCATGCCCATCGCCATCAGCGTTCCGTTGCGCTGGTCCACCCTGAGCGAGCCGGCGCCGGACACGCACGGCTTGCCCATGCCGCGCGCCACGACGGCGGCGTGGCTGGTCATGCCGCCGCGCGTCGTCAGGATGCCTTCCGCCGCGTGCATGCCGTGGATATCCTCCGGAGAGGTCTCGACGCGGACCAGGATCACCTTGCGGCCAACCGATCTGGCCTCCTCGGCCTCGTCGGAGGAAAAGACGATCTCCCCGGTCGCGGCGCCCGGCGAGGCGGGCAGGCCCATGCCGATCACGTTGCGCTCGGCCTTCGGGTCGATGGTGGGATGGAGAAGCTGGTCGAGCGAGGCCGGGTCGATGCGGGTAACCGCCTCTTCCTTCGAGATCAGGCCTTCATTGGCCATGTCCACCGCGATCTTGAGCGCCGCCTTGGCGGTGCGCTTGCCCGAGCGGGTCTGCAGCATCCACAACTTGCCGCGCTCGATGGTGAACTCGAGGTCCTGCATGTCGCGGTAATGCGTTTCCAGCTTCCGCGAAATGTCGACGAAGGCGCCAAAGGCATCGGGCATCAGCTTCTGCATCGACGGCTTGTCTGATCCGGCGGCGACCCGCGCGGCCTCGGTGATGTTCTGCGGCGTGCGGATGCCGGCCACCACGTCCTCGCCCTGCGCGTTGACCAGGAATTCGCCGTAGAGCGCCTTCTCGCCGGTCGAGGGATTGCGCGTGAACGCGACGCCGGTCGCGGAGGTCTCGCCCATGTTGCCGAACACCATGGCCTGGATATTGACGGCGGTGCCCCAGCTGGCGGGAATGTCGTGCAGGCGGCGATAGGTGATGGCGCGCTGGTTCATCCAGCTCGAAAAGACCGCGCCGATGGCGCCCCAGAGTTGCTCCTGCGGGTCCTGCGGAAAGGGCCTGCCGAGTTCTTCCTCGATCCTGGCCTTGTAGAGGCCGATCACGGCCTGCCACTCGGCCGCCGTCAGTTCCGTGTCGAGGTCGCGGCCAAGGCTCGCCTTGCGGTCTTCCAGAATTTCCTCGAAGATCTCGTGGTCGAGGCCGAGCACCACGTCGCAATACATCTGGATGAAGCGGCGATAGCTGTCATAGGCGAAACGCGCATCGCCGGATTCGGCGGCAAGCGCCTCCACCGTCCCGTCGTTGAGACCGAGGTTGAGGACTGTGTCGAGCATGCCTGGCATCGACGCGCGGGCGCCGGAGCGGACCGACACCAGAAGCAGGTTTGCGGAATCGCCGAAACGGCGTCCCGTCAGCGCGGCGACATGGTCGAGGGCAGCCGCCACGTCGGCTTCCAGCGAAGCCGGATAGGTCTTGCCGTTCTCGTAGTACCAGGTGCACGCCTCGGTCGTGATCGTGAAACCCGGCGGAACGGGCAGGCCGAGGCTGCACATCTCGGCCAGATTGGCACCCTTGCCGCCAAGCAGGTTCCTGTCACCGGCACGGCCCTCCGCCGCGCCGTCGCCGAAGGTGTAGACCCATTTGGTCATGCTCGCTCCCGGAATTTTCACCTTGAAGGGCTGCGTTCGCCGCGAAGCGATAGGGGCCGACGGCGCGAAAGGCAAGCGTTGCCTGCTCTGCACCGGCCCTACAATCGATTAAGGGATTTTGCTTCGTCGCGGGCTTGCGGACATAACCAGACAGGAATAGAACATATCATGAACAAAGAGGTGAGCCATGCGAGAGACAGGGAAACTGGATTATCTTGAGATGCCGGCCACGGGAGGCTCGCTCGACAGTGTCAAGGCCTTCTACAGCGCGGCTTTCTCCTGGTCCTTCACAGACTACGGGCCGAGCTACGCCGCTTTCGACGAAGGTCTCGAAGGGGGTTTCCAATCCGATTCCGCGGAAGCGGTCGCAAGGCCCCTGCCGGTCCTTTATTCGGCCGATCTGCAGGCCACGTTCGAGGCGGTCGAGCAGGCGGGCGGCAAGATCGTCAAGCCGATCTTTTCCTTTCCCGGCGGGCGGCGATTCCATTTCCGCGATCCCGCAGGCAACGAACTGGCGGTTTGGGGCCAATAGGCTCATATCGAAAAGGGCCGATTGGGGCGGCCAGCTTCTGTTCGCCGCCCTCTTCTCGCGCCGCTTCTTCTCTGCTACCAGCCTCTCCCGTATAATCGTGACGGCCAGCCGCCGGCCTTGTCACGACGACGTCACATGACGGGACGATGTCTCACGCCGGCTCCGGACGAACGTCCGGCGGAACGGGAAATGCCGGCGGGCAGCAGACAGGACAAGCGCATGAAAGTCAGCGTTTTCGGCACCGGCTATGTCGGACTGGTCACCGGCGCGTGCCTCGCGGAAGTCGGCCACTCCGTCCTGTGCATGGACGTGGACGAGGCCAAGGTCGCCGGGCTACGCAAGGGGGTCCTGCCGATCTGGGAGCCAGGACTTCAGGAGATCGTGCGGCGCAATGTCGAAAGCGGCCATCTTGCCTTTACCACGGATGCGCCACTGGCGGTGGAGCACGGCCGGGTCCAGATCATCGCCGTAGGCACACCGCCGCAAGCCGACGGCGGGGCCGATCTGCGCTTCGTTTTCGACGTCGCCGATGCGATCGGTGCGTCCATGCGCGACTACTGCGCAGTCATCACCAAGTCCACGGTGCCGGTCGGCACGTCGCGGCACGTCGCAAACCGGATCCAAACCGCTCTCGATACGCGCGGCGTGGCCGATACCGTCTCCTTCGACGTCGTCTCGAATCCGGAATTCCTCAAGGAAGGCGCCGCCGTGGGCGACTTCCTCAAGCCGGACCGGATCATCGTCGGCACCGAGACCGAGCGTGCGCGTCACTTGCTGCGCGAGTTGTACGAACCGTTCAACCGCTCGCACGAGCGCATGATCTTCATGGGCGTGGAATCGGCGGAGCTGACGAAATACGCAGCCAACATCATGCTTGCGGCCAAGATCAGCGTCATGAACGAGATCGCCAACGTGGCAGAACGCGTCGGGGCCGACATCGAGGACGTGCGCAAGGGAATCGGCTCCGATCCGCGCATCGGCTACCATTTCATCTATCCCGGCGCCGGCTACGGCGGCTCCTGCTTCCCCAAGGACGTGCGAGCCCTTGCCAGCCTCTCGAACGCCCTTGGCTACCGGGCGGAATTGCTCGAGGCGATCGAGACCGTCAACAATCGCCAGAAGACCACTCTCTTCGCCAAACTCGCCGGGCAGTTCGGCGGCGCAGAGGCGCTGCGCGGCAAGACGTTCGCGGTCTGGGGGCTTTCGTTCAAGCCGAACACCGACGACATGCGCGAGGCCCCGAGCCGCACGTTGATGGAAGCGCTTTGGCAGGCCGGCGCGCAAGTGAAGGCGTTCGATCCCGTCGCGATGGACGAAGCCCGGCGTCTCTATGCGGGCCGTACCGGTCTCGAGCTTTGCGCCGACAAATACGACACCCTCGACGGCGCCGACGCGCTTTTGATCTGCACCGAATGGCAGCAGTTCCGCGCGCCCGACTTCGCTGAAATGGAAAAGCGGCTCAAGGCCAAGATCATCATCGACGGCCGCAACCTCTACGCGCCGGCCCGAATGAAGGCCGACGGCTGGACATATCTGGGCGTCGGCAGATCCGCGTGACCGTCGCAAAGATATTCAGGTGAATCCGCAGGTTCTTCCAAGGGAGATTGCGTTCACGGGCAAGCATAGGGACGGTTTGGCAATATTCGACCGGCAGATCAACCGATCCGGTGCCGGAAGATGCCGCAAGTCGATCTCCGGGGAGTCGAGCGTTTTTTGCGACGAAACGCCTCCGATGATTCATCTGTCCGTCGAAGCGTCGCAATTGTCATATGGCTTTGCCACAATGGCATACGGCAACACGGACGGTTTCGTGCCGATGACATGCTTTCGCCGCCTTTGCGTTCTCAATACCGAATCGGGGCACGGCAGGTTTTCATCATTCGCATATGAGCACAGTCCCGATCCTGGAACCCCGCATGAACGATGAAAGCGCGGCAGCGAGCGCTGAGCGCGTAGACGAGTCCGGGGGGCGCCACGTCCCGTCGACACGCCTGCTCGACCGGCGCCCGACGCTCAACCAGATGAACCTGCTCTTTTCCGGCGTCATGCTGGGCTGGGCAGGCGTGTTCGGCTCCGGGGTGAGCGTCCTCTTCAGCGGCGCGATCCTGCTGGCCTTTCTTCGCCTCTATCAGCGGAAGATCGTCTTCCCTTCCGACCGCGCCATACTGGCCGTCGCGCTGGCCTTCGCCTTCTATCTCGCCGCGGACGTGATCTCGGGGCTTTTCCACAATGACGGCATGGTCACCTGGCGACAGGTCGCCAAGGATATCCCCTTCCTCGGCTTCGCCTTCGTTTATGCGCGCCTGTGCCTTTCACGGCGCGAGGACGTACTCGACGCGGTCGAGCGGGGCGCGATCTCAGGGGCCTTCGCCACGCTTCTCGTGACCGGCGCGGAACTGACCTTCACCGCTCACGACAGGGCCGAGGGTCTCGCCGGAAACCCAGGCGTCCTCGCCGTGATCAGTTCGCTCGTCTACGGTATCTGCCTGCTCGCTGCCGTGAGGCACGAAAAGCGCATGCGATGGGTCGCTCTCTTGTCCGCGCTGGCGGCGGCCACGGCGCTGCTGTTCACAGGCATGCGCGCGCTCTGGCCGTTTTTGCTGATCGGGCCGGCAATCCCCTTGCTTGTCCTGCGCCCGAAGCTTCACTGGCCGGCCGTGGCCCGCGGTGCGCTTGTCGCCGCCATTCCGGTCTTGGTAGTCGGCTATTTCGCCTACGACGTGGTCGAGACGCGCGTGAACGCGCTGGTTCAGAGCGTCGAAAAGATAGAGGCCGGCAAACACGACGTCTCGCTCGGCAGACGAGTCGTCGTCTGGAAGCACGGGCTGGAGAAAGCCGAAGAGAACCCGATCATCGGGTCGGGGCCGGGATCGATACAGGAAGACAGCGCGGAAGTTTTCGGCGTGTCGCACTATCACAACTTCCTGCTCAACGCGCTCGTGAAATCCGGCGTACCGGGCGTGCTTGCCATACTCGGCCTCTTCATCGTGCCGCTAGTGGTGGTGGTGCGCCGCCTGAGGCCCGCAGACGAGACCGGCCTTGCCGGCCTGTCGCTGCTGTTGACACTGCAGATCACGTTCCTGCTGAGCGGATCGGTAGGCATCATGCTCGGCCATGACATTCATGACGCGCTGTTCATCTACGGCACGATCGTCGCCTGTTTCCTGGTTGCGGGAAAACAAACCTTGCCGACGACGCCGACACTCTCGCACGCCGGTACGGCTTCTTCCTGATCCGGTTCACCTCGGGAGAGCACTCCTCGACTGCGCTCGAAATCCTCCGGCATTGTCTGTTCCAGCGATTGTGCTTTGGCCGGACGGCCAGTATAAGCGACCGCGATCGCGCATCGAACGGTCCCTGCTGGGGCGTAGCCAAGTGGTAAGGCAGCGGTTTTTGGTACCGCCATTCCCAGGTTCGAATCCTGGCGCCCCAGCCAGAAAAATGATTGAATTCAATAATACAAGCAAAAAAACCTGTTTTGACGGCGCCGGTTCACGCCACCTGTTCGGCTGAACTGCCGATCAGTTTATACGCGCCCAGCACGCCTGCAAGCTCTTCTCTGTTCGCGACCAGATCGGCCAGCGTGTATTTATCGAATACGGAGAGATAAGCGCCGAGCGCTTCCCGCACGATGCCCTTCAGCCGGCAGATCGGCGAAAGCACGCATGCCCCGCCTC
>NZ_JBEBMG010000003.1:0-373952 GCF_040081975.1 Mesorhizobium hunchu | reverse complement strand
CGGCAGCGCCAACGTCAACCTCACAGGCAACGGCCTCGACAACCTGCTGATCGGCAATGCCGGCAACAACTTCATCGACGGCGGCGCCGGCAACGACACGCTGCAAGGCGGTGCCGGCAACGACACGCTGCAGGGCGGCACCGGCGCCGACCTGATGCAGGGCGGCGCCGGCAACGACACCTACATCGTCGACAACGCCGGCGACATCGTCGAAGAGAGCGTAACCGGCTCGGACGGCTTCGACCGGGTGCAGTCGTCGATCACCATCAACCTGTCGGATACTTTCCATTTCAGGGGCGACATCGAGATGGGCGTGCTGACGGGCAGCGCCAACATCAACCTCACCGGCAACACCCTCAACAATCTGCTGGTCGGCAATGCCGGCGACAACTTCATCAACGGCGGCGCCGGCAACGACACGCTGCAGGGCGGTGCCGGCATCGACACCCTGCTGGGCGGCACCGGCGCCGATCTGATGCAGGGTGGTGCCGGCAACGACACCTACATCGTCGACAATGCCGGCGACATCGTCGACGAGAGCGGATCGGACGGCTTCGACCGGGTGCAGTCCTCGATCACCATCAACCTGTCGGACGCCGTCCACGTCAAGGGCGACATCGAGATGGGCGTGTTGACCGGCAGCGCCAATGTCAACCTCACAGGCAACGGCCTCGACAATTTGCTGGTCGGCAATGGTGGCAACAACTTCATCGACGGCGGCGCCGGCAACGACACGCTGCAGGGTGGTGCCGGCAACGACACGCTGCAGGGCGGCACCGGCGCCGATCTCATGCAGGGCGGCGCCGGCAACGACACCTACATCGTCGACAATGCCGGCGACATCGTCGACGAGAGCGGCGCCGACGGCTTCGACCGGGTGCAGTCCACGTTGAATATCAGCCTTTGGGACACGGCACATGTCAAAGGGGCGGTCGAGATGGGGGTGCTGACGGGCAGCGCCAATATCAACGCCTCGGGCAACGACCTCAACAACCTGCTGGTCGGCAACAGCGGCAACAACATCCTCAATGGCGGCTGGGGCAACGACACGCTGACCGGCGGTGCGGGGCATGATACGTTCGCCTTCACCACGGCGCTGCACAATACCGCCAATGTCGACACCATCACCGACTTCGTCTCGGGCGACGACACCATCCGGCTGGACAACGCCGTCTTCACGGCGCTGACGACGACCGGCACACTGGCCCCCTCAGCCTTCTTCGAGGGGGCGGCCACGTCTCCCGGCCAGCACATCCTCTACGACAGCACCAGCGGCTGGCTCAGCTACGATGCCGACGGCAGCGGCTCAGCCGCCGCCATCCACTTCGCCACCCTCTCGACGCATCCAACCCTCTCGAATACGGATTTCGTCGTCGTGTGAGGGCGCATCACTGAGGCATGAAGCCCGCCTCGGTTATTCGAGGCGGGAGCGCCAGCATTGGCGGCCGGATTGCCAGATTGATTGGCCGGACTACGTGGCATTGCCGGTGCGGCAGGGGCAGTAGGCAGAAAGTGCCGAACGGTTGGCTTGAGTTTCTTTCGCTGCGCGAGCGTCGCTGCTCGCCGTTGATGCGGAGCCGCTTTCCGAAAGTGCGCTGACGGCAGCAATGAATTTAAGAATTCGTCAAGGAATTCAACGCGCTGGTTGAGCGCCATCTTAACGCGCCCTTAAACCGCCGCATCTACCGTTCAACGGGACGCCATCGGCACGGGGACGACAAGGGCAGCGCATGGCGAGCCGCAGTGACAGACGCATCGAACCCAGCTTCGACGAGCCGTCAAGGACGTCGGCAGGATTTTCGGTGCGCGAAGAGGACCGCGTCATGCCCGCAAGCCGCAAATCCCAGGCCAAGCGCAAATCCGCCAACGGGAAAACCACCAAGGGGAAATCAAGGCGCGGCAGCGGTCGGGCGCGTCGCAGCGGGCTTTTCAGCATTTTCGGCCGGCTCGTCTACTGGTGCTTCGTTCTCGCCATCTGGGGCGGCATCGCCGCGGCCGGCATCGTCGTCTACTACGGCGCCAAGATGCCGGCGGCCACGACCTGGGAAATCCCGGATCGGCCGCCCAACATCAAGATCGTTTCGGTCGACGGCCACCTGATCGCCAATCGCGGCATGAGTGGTGGCGAGGCACTCAGCCTCAAGGAAATGTCGCCCTATATCCCGGAGGCCGTCGTGGCCATCGAGGACCGGCGCTTCTACTCGCATTTCGGCATCGATCCGATCGGCCTGGCGCGGGCGATGGTGACGAATGTCGTGGGTGGCCATTTCAGCCAGGGCGGCTCGACGCTGACCCAGCAACTGGCGAAGAACCTGTTCCTGAAGCCAGACCGCACGATCGAACGCAAGGTGCAGGAGGTGCTGCTGGCGCTGTGGCTGGAGCACAAGCACAGCAAGGACCAGATCCTGCAGATGTATCTCAACCGGGTCTATTTCGGTTCCGGCGCCTATGGCGTGGAGGCGGCTTCCCGGCGCTATTTCGGCAAGAGCGCGCGTGACGTGACGCTGTCCGAGGCGGCCCTTCTGGCAGGCCTGCTCAAGGCGCCGTCGCGGCTGTCGCCGGCGCGGGACCCGAAGGCGGCGGAAGCGCGCGCCCAGCTCGTGCTCGCCGCCATGCACGACCAGGGCATGATTTCCGGCAAGCAACTCGCCACGGCCATGAGCGCGCCGGCGACCCGGGCGCCGTCCTACTGGACGGGGTCGGAGAACTACGTCGCCGACACCGTCATGGAGGAACTTCCTGACCTGATCGGAGATGTCCAGGGCGACATCGTCATCAATACGACGGTCGACCTGTCGCTGCAGAAGATCGCCGAGAAATCGATCCGCACGCTGATCGAGACGAGTGGCAAGAAGCTCAATGTCAGCCAGGGCGCGCTGGTCTCGATCGACGACACCGGCGCGGTGCGGGCGATGGTCGGCGGCAACGACTATGCGACCAGCCAGTTCGACCGCGCTTCCGAAGCCAAGCGCCAGCCCGGCTCCGCCTTCAAGCCTTTCGTCTACATGGCCGCGCTGGAGGCCGGACGCACGCCCGAGAGCGTGCGCAACGACGCGCCGATCCGGATCGGCAACTGGACGCCGACCAATTTCGGCGGCAAATACTACGGCAGGGTCACGCTCGCCACGGCGCTGGCCAAGTCGCTCAATTCCGTTGCCGCGCAACTGACGATGGAGGTCGGCCCAGCCGCCGTCATCGAGGCGGCGCACCGCATGGGGATCCAGTCGGACCTCCAGAAGAACGTCTCCATTGCGCTTGGCACGTCCGAGGTCACGCCGCTGGAACTGACCGCGGCCTATGTTCCGTTCGCAAACGGCGGCTACCGGCCGGACGTCCATTTCATCAGCAAGATCACCACGGCCGACGGCAAGCTGCTCTATGCCTTCGACGGCGGCAAGGCGCCGCGGGTGGTGAAGCCCGAAATCGTGGGCATGATGAACTCGATGATGGCCGGCACTGTGCAACTGGGCGGCACGGCCAAGAAGGCGGCTTTCGGCTGGCCGTCCGCCGGCAAGACCGGAACCAGCCAGAATTCCCGCGACGCCTGGTTCGTCGGCTATACGTCCAACCTCACCACCGGCGTGTGGTTCGGCAATGACGACGGCTCGCCGATGAAGCGGGTCACGGGCGGCTCGCTGCCTGCCCAGGCGTGGCACGAATTCATGCTCGCCGCCCATGAAGGCGTGCCGGTGCGGCCGCTTCCGGGTGGCTGGAAACCGCCGCCGCCCGGCGCGATCGTGCAGGACGACGGGCCGGCGCCCGTTCCCACTGCCGATGTCGGTGCGAGACCGGCGACCGTGTCCCGCCAGGCCGTTCGCACGCCTGCGCAGCCGCCGCGTCCTGCGCCGCCGCAACCCGTTGGCGGCGCGCAAACAGTCGATGCCGGCGGCTTCGGCATGCCGGCGCAGGACAACGCGCCGACGGCGTCCATCGGCCATCCCGTCCCGCCGGGAAATGTCGGCGGGCCGTCGAGGAAGCGTCACACAACCATACTGGATATACTGAGCGGCGGCTGACGGCGCGCGGCACCACACAGGCTGCGGCTGGATCTTCGTCGGCTCCTCAGGCAGCCGCACCGGGCGCCGGAGACGTGCCTGGATCGAGGTCGTCGCCTGCCAGGGTCGGCTCCGCCCGGCCTTGCAGCACCGTCTCGACGATGCCTCTGGCGATCTCGCGCTCTCCCATGATGACGGTGTCGGCGCCGAGGCCTTTCAGATGCTCCACCTCCGCGTCGGAGTGGGCGCGGGCGATAACGGCGATGCCGGGGTTCGCGCCTCGCGCCAGCAGGATGATCCGGCCGGCTTCGAAGGCGTTGGGAATGGCAAGGATCAGGCGGCTCGCTCCGGCCGGATTGGCCGCGGCGAACACGTCGGCGCGCGCGGCATTGCCGGAAATCGCCTCGATGCCCTCTCCCCTGATCCGCGCCAGCGTCTTGTCCGCGTCCTCGATGACGAGGAAAGGCAGGCCGGACTGCTTGAGCGACAATCCCACCAGGCTGCCGACGCGGCCGTAGCCGATGAGGATCGTGTGGCCGGACAGGGCTGTTGGCGGAGGAGGTCCGTCTTCTTCGTCGGGCGCCTGCGGCATCGCGGCCGCGACTTCGCCGGGGGCGGTGGCCGGGCCGGTCGGCCGGATATCCGGCTGCGGCTCCCGTTCCGCGGCACGGCTTTCGAGATGAGGCTTGAGCCAGTCGACCGCCGCGAACATCACCGGGTTGAGCACGATCGACAGGATGGCGCCGGCCAGGATCAGGTCACGTCCTTCCTCGGGAAGCAGTCCCAGCCCGACGCCGAGCTCGGCGAGGATGAAGGAGAATTCGCCGATCTGGGCAAGGCTGGCGGAGATGATCAGCGCCGTCGACATGGGATGCCGGAACGCGAGCACGATCAGGAACGCCGCGACCGACTTGCCGATCAGGATGATGAACAGCACGGCGAGCACCGGACCCGGATGGGCCAGCAGGCTGAACGGATCGAACAGCATGCCGACGGAGACGAAGAACAGCACCGAAAAGGCGTCGCGCAACGGCAGCGATTCCTCGGCGGCCTGATGACTGAGCTCGCTTTCGCTCATGATCATGCCGGCGAAGAAGGCGCCGAGCGCCAGCGATACGCCGAACAGGTTCGCGGCGCCGAAGGCGACGCCCAGCGCGATCGCGAGAACGGACAGCCTGAACAGTTCGCGCGAGCCGGTGTGGGCGACGTAATGCAAAATCCACGGGATGACGCGCCGGCCGACCACCAGCATGAGGATGACGAAGGCGGCGACCTTCACCAGCGTCGCGCCGACGATGCCCCAGACGCCGTAGTCGGCGACGAAAGAGAACAGGCCGCCGACCGGAATCTCCGCCGTCTCCCGGCCTCCGAGAACGCCTGCGAGGGCGGGCAGGAGCACCAGCGCCAGCACCATGGCGAGGTCTTCCACGATCAGCCAGCCGACGGCGATCCGGCCCTTTTCGGTCTCGATGAGGCGGCGCTCCTGCATGGCGCGCAGCAGGACGACGGTCGAGGCGACCGAAAGCGCGAGGCCGAAGACGAGGCCCGCGCCGAGCGTCCATCCGAGCAGCCAGGCCAGGCCCGCGCCGAGAACGGTGGCGAAGGCGATCTGGACGATCGCGCCGGGCACAGCGATGGCGCGGACGGAGAGAAGGTCCTTCAGCGAGAAATGCAAGCCGACGCCGAACATCAGCAGAATGACGCCGATCTCGGCAAGTTCGAGCGCCAGATGCTGGTCGGCCACAAAGCCCGGCGTGTTCGGTCCGACCAGCATGCCGGCCACCAGATAGCCGACGAGAGGCGGGACGCGGAAGCGATTGGCGATGGCTCCGAAGATGAACGCCAGCCCCAGACCGGCGACGATGGTTGCAATCAGGGGCGTGTCATGGAGCATGCTCTATCGCGGCGCCTTTCAAACGGTTGGATGGTGCGGTCGAAATGCCGCCTTGGCGAATATGGTGGCAGGATGTGCCTGCACACAACCCCGGCGGCCCGATATTGCGGAACAAAATGCCGGCGGCCAGGCCGCCGGCATTCAGTCGAGATTGGCCGCGGTCACGCCGCCATGAGCATCTTCTCGATATCCCAGACCGGCTGGTTCGTGAGCGTCTTGGGGATTTCGGCGACGAGTTTCCCGACGACCTCCTTGTGCAGCTTGCGGCGCATTTCGCCGAGCACCTGCGGCGGCGCGACGATCACCAGACGATCATAGGCACCCGCATGAGCCTGCTTGTAGAGCCGTTCGGCGATGTCGTCGGCGAAGCGTTCCTTGCTGAGGCGGTGCCAGTCGGTCTCCTGGAACGCGCTCTTGTGCGCCGAGGGGCCGTCGCTGTAGCGGCCGGGTCTCTCGACGCCCTGCTCGCGGGTGGCGCGGTTTTCCTGCTCCATCTCCTGCACGACCTGGAAGTCGGGAAATTTGGCGTCGCCCTCGTTTTTCAGGAAAAGGGCCTTTTCGCCGTCGGCGACGACCACCCACAGACCGTGCTTGAGGATCAGGTTCTCCATTGGATTTCCTTCCATATTCGCCTTCATCCGCCTGCCGCCGCCTCGCAAAAAAACGCCCTCACGAACGGTTCGTTCCTCTGCCGCGCGTCGTCCGGGCCTGTCTCGAAAAATGGCCGCGTCTTCGCCCTGGCAGGATGGCGCAGGCGGCTTGTCTGCGGCGTCCGCAATAATTTTCTTCCTCCTTTCCGGCTTCCGCAAAAGCGATTGCGTTTCGGGAAGGGCGGCGCGAGCGCATTTCTTCAAGCGGGCAGCCGGCGCGCGGTAAAAACGCGGATTGTTCGGATACCGCGATGCAAAACCAGACCTTCAAGCTGAATGCCTTTCCCGTCTTCATGAAAGTCGACGGCCGGACCGTCGTCATTGTCGGCGGCGGCGAGGAAGCGTTGGCGAAAGCACGGCTGCTGGCCCAGTCCAACGCGGCGTTGCGCATCGTTTCCGCCGAGATCACGCCCGAACTGTCGGCGTGGGCGGCCGGCGAAGCCTGCGAGATCGTGGACGCGGCCTATGCGCCGGACCATCTGGACGGTGCCGTCATGGTCTTCGCGGCGAGCGGCGACGCGGTGCTGGACGCGCGCGTGGTCGCCGATGCGCGCCGCGCCGGTATTGCGGCCAACGCCGTGGATCGTCCGGAACTCTGCGATTTCTTCACCCCCGCGCTGGTCAATCGCGCGCCGGTGGCGGTGGCCATCGGCACGGAAGGGGCCGGACCGGTGCTCGCCCAGATGATCCGCGCGCGCATCGACCAGATGCTGTCGCCTTCGCTGGGTCCTCTCGCCGTGCTCGCCGCCTCGTTCCGCGATGCCGCCGAGCATTTGCTGCCCAAGGGCAACCGCCGGCGCGGCTTCTGGCGCGATTTCTTCACCGGCGCTCCTGCCCGCGCGGCGGAAAGCGGCGATCTGGCTCTGGCGCATGAGGCGGCGAGCGAACTGCTTCTGGCATCCCGTCCGGCGGCCGGCCATATCGCGCTCGTCGGCGCCGGGCCGGGTGCCGAGGACCTTCTGACCCTGCGCGCGCAGCGCCTGCTGATGGAGGCCGACGCCATCGTTCATGACGCGCTGGTCCCGGAGGCGGTCGTCGCGACGGGGCGCCGCGACGCCGAACGCTTTCCTGTCGGCAAGCGCAAGGGCTGCCATTCGAAGAGCCAGCGCGAGATCAACGCCCTGTTGGTCGCACTCGGCCGCGAGGGCAAGCGCGTGGTGCGCCTGAAAAGCGGCGATCCGCTGGTGTTCGGGCGTGCCGGCGAGGAGATGGCCGCGCTGCGCGACGCGGGCATTTCCTACGAAGTGGTGCCCGGCGTCACCTCCGCCTTCGCGGCGGCCGCCGATTTCGAGATTCCGCTGACGCTGCGCGGCGTCACTTCGTCGATGGTCTTCACCACAGGGCACGACCTCAAGGGCCGCTCGTTGCCGGACTGGGCGAAGCTCGCCATCTCTGGCGCCACGGTCGCCGTCTATATGGGACGCTCGGTCGCCGCCGACGTGGCCGGCCGGCTGATGGAGGCGGGCCTCGCTTCCGACACGGCGGTGGCGGTGGTGGAGAACGCCAGCCTCGCCGGCCGCCGGCGCTTCCACGGCACGCTGGCCGACCTGCCCGCGCTGGAAGTGCGGGACGATCTTTCCGGGCCGGTGATGTCCATCATCGGCGATGCGGTGGCCGGCGCCGATTTCACACGCTCCGAGCCGTTGGTGGCGCAGACCGAGCGAAGGACGGCGACACTGGTCGCCGAAGGAGCCAGGGCATGAAGATCCTCACCGCCAACCGGCTGACCGACGGCGAATGCCTCTGGTGGGGCAAGGGCGCCTGGAACGAGACGATCGAGGGGGCCGACATCGCCGCCGACAAGGAAGCCGAAGCGAGGCTCGAAGCGATCGGCAGGGAAGCTTTCGCCGTCAATTTCGTCCTCGACGTGGCGGTCATCGACGTCGAACTGGTCGACGGCTCGATCCGCCCGCTGCGCCTGCGCGAGCGCATCCGCGCCGCCGGCCCCACCGTCCGCAACGATCTTGGCAAACAGGCGCGCGGCCTCGCCGCGTAGCAGGCAAGGGCGGTCCGCCCGAGACGACCCCGGAGAGACGAGCATGTACCGTTACGATGAGTTCGACCACGAGTTTGTCCGCGCCCGCGTCGCCCAGTTCAGCGACCAGGTCGAGCGCCGGCTCTCCGGCGAGATCACCGAGGAGCAGTTCCGGCCGCTCAGGCTTATGAACGGCGTCTATCTCCAGCTTCACGCTTATATGCTGCGTGTCGCCATTCCCTATGGCACGCTGTCGTCGCGCCAGCTCAGGATGCTGGCGCATATCGGCCGCAAGTACAGCAAGGGCTACGGCCATTTCACCACGCGCCAGAACATGCAGTTCCATTGGCCGGCGCTGTCGGAGATTCCGGCCGCGCTCGCCGATCTCGCCTCGGTCGAGATGCATGCGCTGCAGACCAGCGGCAACTGCATCCGCAACGTCAGCGCCGACCATTTCGCAGGCGCCGCCGCCGACGAGGTGGCCGATCCGCGCCCCTATGCCGAGATCCTCAGGCAATGGTCTTCGGTGCATCCGGAATTCACCTATCTGCCGCGCAAGTTCAAGATCGCGCTGACCGGCTCGGAACGCGACCGCGCCGCAATCCAGACCTACGATATCGGCCTGCACCTCAAGAAGGACGCGCTGGGCGAGCTCGGTTTCGCCGTCTGGGTCGGCGGCGGCCAGGGCCGTACGCCGCTCCTCGCCAAGAAGATCAGGGATTTCCTGCCGCGCCGCGATCTGCTCTCCTACATCACCGCGATCATGCGCGTGTACAATCTGCATGGCCGCCGCGACAACAAGTGGAAGGCGCGCATCAAGATCCTCGTCCACGAACTGGGCGCGCAGGATTTTGCCCGCCAGGTCGAGGCCGAGTGGGAGGCGCTCAAGGACAGCGACCTCAAGCTGCCGCAGGCCGACATCGACGCGATCAACGCCTATTTCGAGCCGCCGGCGCTGCCCGACCGGCCGGAAGGCGACGAAGCGGTGCGGCTGGCCAGGCTCGATTCCAGGAGCTTCTCCGAATGGCTCACCCAGAACGTCACGACGCATCGCCATCCCGATTACGCCGCCGTCACCATCTCGCTGAAGAATATCGGCGAGACGCCCGGCGACATTTCCGACAGCCAGATGGAGGCGGTGGCTGATATCGCCGAACGATACGCCTTCGACGAGGCGCGGGTCAGCCACGAGCAGAACCTGGTGCTGCCGCATGTCGCCCGCGCCGACCTCAAGACGGTCTATGACCGGCTGGTGGAGATCGGCCTGGCCACGGCCAATATCGACCTGATCAGCGACATCATCGCCTGCCCGGGCCTCGACTATTGCACGTTGGCCAATGCCCGTTCCATTCCCGTGGCGCAGCAGATCGCCAAGCGCTTCGCTTCGCTGGAGCGCCAGCGCGACATCGGCGAACTGAAGCTCAACATCTCGGGCTGCATCAACGCCTGCGGCCACCACCATGTCGGCCATATCGGCATCCTCGGCGTCGAGAAGAAGGGTGCGGAGCTTTACCAGGTGACGCTCGGCGGCTCGGCCGACGAGAACGCCTCGCTCGGCGACATCATCGGCCGCGGCTTCGGTCCGGACGAGATCGTCGATGCGATCGAAACCATCGTCGAGACCTATCTTTCCATCCGTACGGACAGCGCGGAACGCTTCCTCGACACCTATCGTCGGGTCGGCCAGGTGCCGTTCAAGGAGGCGCTCTATGGAGCAGAAGCCAAGGCTGCCTGACGAAGACGAGGCATCGGAATCCGGGATCGCGGCGGAAGCGGCGGGGCTGGATGCGCTCTACGGCCATTTGCCGGCGCTCGAGATCATCGCCCTTTCCGCGGAAAAACTGTTCGAGGGCGGCGTCGGCGCGGTGTCTTCCTTCGGCGCTGATTCAGCGGTCCTGCTGCACCTGATCGCCAAGGTCGACCGGCATCTGCCGATCGTCTTTCTCGACACGGGCAAGCACTTCCTGGAGACGCTCGACTATCGCGACGCGCTCGTCGCCGATTTCGGCCTGACGGATATCCGCGTGGTTTCCCCCGACGAGGCGGCGCTGGCGCGCGTCGATCCATCGGGGAAGTTGCACGAAACCGACACCGATGCCTGCTGCGACGTCCGCAAGGTCGAGCCGATGGCGCGGGGCGTCGCGCCGTTCAAGGCCTGGTTCACCGGCCGCAAGCGCTTTCAGGCCTCGACGCGCGCCCAGTTGCCGGTGTTCGAGGCGGTCGGCTCGCGCATCCGCGTCAATCCGCTGGCGCACTGGACGACGGCGGACCAGGCGGACTACATGCGCACGCACCGGCTGCGCGCCAATCCGCTGGTGGCCTACGGCTATCTCTCGATCGGCTGCTTTCCCTGCACGCAGCCCGTCCAGCCGGGCGAGGACGCGCGCAGCGGCCGCTGGGCCGGTCACGCCAAGACCGAGTGCGGCATTCACCTCTCCGGCCTAGAGAAATCGCTGACGGACGCCTCGCTTTGAGCCGCCGGAAACCGACAGGATGACGATGACCGCGATTGTACAGGAAACGAACGCCCCCGCCGTCAGGCTCTGGACGCCCGACGGCTTCCGCGAGGACGAATGGGTTCACGCCGAGAGCGCGGACGCGCTGGCAGGCGACGACCGCGTGATCCTTCCGCTTGCCGCGTTCCTGGCGCTGGATCCCGAGACCCGGCGCGCCGAAGGGCGGCGGCTCGGCGTCGCGCTGCAGCCGGGCGAGGGGATCGAAGCCATCGCCGACTTGCTGGAGGACGTCGCGCTGGTCGCACTGGCGTTCCCCGCCTTCAACGACGGCCGCTCCTTCTCCAAGGCTGAATTGCTGCGCAGCCGTCACGGCTTCGCCGGAGCAGTGCGGGCGACCGGGCAGGTGCTTGTCGACCAGTTGCCGCACATGCTGCGCGTCGGCTTCAACGAGTTCGAGATTTCCAACCCGGTGCTTTTGAAGCGGCTGGAAGAAGGGCGCCTCGACGGCCTGCCGCTCTACTACCAACCATCTGCCAGGACAGCCGCAAGCGCTGGAAAATTCTCGTGGCGGCGACTGCCGGCGGCATAGGCCCACCCCAAAACCGTCCTGCAGGTCAGCGGATCGCGACGGATCGCGTCCGGCGCGTTCCATGCACCATTTTCAGTGCGGCCACGAAGCCGACCAGTCCCAATGGAAGGAAGGCGACGAACAGCCAGCGCGCCACCCCGGCTGCGGTGTCCTGGTTGATGCCGCCGGAGAAGCCGCTGGCGTTGGCGACAATGCCGGCAAGCGCGGCGCCGACCGCATAGCCGATGCGCTGTATGGTCGGGACGGCGGCCGAGGCGATCGTCTGTTCGTCTGCCGGAGCGCTGGCGACGATCACCCGCGTCACGAATGGCCAGGCGAGGCCGAAGCCGCCGCCCTGCAGGACGGCGCAGGCCACGATCAGCGGAATCGAGCCCAGCGGCACCGTCCAGGCGAAGCCGGCAGCACCCGTGGCGATCATCGCGGCGCCGCCGGCAATGATGACGGGTTCCCATTTCGGCGCGACGCGGGCGACGAGGATCGAGAGCACCGACCACGAGATGGATTCGGCGGCGATGATGTAGCCGGTCGTCAGAACCGGAACGTGATGGAGGCTGGTGAGCAGCAGCGGGCCGTAAAGGCCGAAGGTGCAGGTCGCCAGCGAAAACGACGCCACCATCGTCATGCCGCTTCCCAGCGGCGAGCGCCAGGAAAACAGGTGTGCCGGAAAGAGCCGCGAGCGCGGCCTCGAGGCGTCGAGCAGGAAGAAGAGGACCAGTGCCGCAAGGCCGGCCGCAAGCAGGATCGTGGAGCGCGCCAGGGCGACCTCGACGCCGGCCGCTGCAATCAGCGCGATGCCGAGCGCGAGCAGGGCGAGCGCGGGGAACGGGAAGGGCGGCGCCGTCTGCGAGGAGACCGAGTGCGCCTGTGGCGTATTCAGCACCACCGAGCTTGTCAGTGCCATGCCGAATCCGGCGATCACGAACGCACCGAAAGCCCAGCGCCAGCTGAAGGCGACGCTCATCAGCGCGCCGAGCAGAGGGCCGCTGAAGGCCGCAACGCCCCACACGGCGGACATGATGCCGAACAGTTGCGGCCAGATGGCGCGCGGAAACAGTCGCTCGACGGATACGAACGCCAGCGAAACCAGCGCCCCGCCGCCAAGGCCTTCCACCAGCCGTCCGGCCAGGAACATCGACATGGAGGGCGCCGTCGCGCAGATCAATGCGCCGATCCCGTAGAGCAGCGCGGCGAGCGTCATGTTGGCGCGCAGCGAGATATAGCTGACCAACCGTCCGGCAGTCGCGCCGGCGACGATTGCGCCCAGTTCGTAGATGGCGAGCGACCAGCCGACGAGTTGCACGCCCGACAGGTCGCCGACCAGGGCCGGCATGATGGTCGCGATCATGGTTTCGTTGGTGGCATGCAGCAATATGCCGAGACTGACGAATGTAAAGCGCGCCAGGTCTCCGCTTGCCCGCAGGCTGCGCCAGTCCGCAGCGACCCCGTTCTCCTGCACCCCGTCGTCCTCCGACACGCGCTGTTCCAAGGCGGCCTCCCGCGATTCGCGTGCCGCAGGCGGTCTTGTAGAACCTCAAGCGCAGTTGAGCTCAAGGGGGATTCGGCAACTGCGATGAAATCGGGTGAAACGAGGGCGGCGCCGGCGCGAGGGCCATGAAAATCGAGAAGAAAACGCTATACGCCGACCATTCATTGGGCCGGCTTTCGCAAGCGACGCCGGCGGGGCCATGACCCCGCCGGCGCCGTCTGTCGGTCAGTGGTGCGCGGCTATTTCAGCGACTGGATCAGATCGATGGAGGAGACCGCGACGGCGAGATTCAGGCCGGTCTGGGCCTGGGCGCTGAGCGGCTGGAGATTGATCGAGTTCTTGAACCCGCCGACCAGGACGTTCAGTCCACCACCGGTCACGACGCTGGCTTCGGCGTTGACGCCGTAATAGCTGCCGGCGAGCGCGCCATCCGCGTAGTCGCGCGAGGGGGCGAAGACCGCCCAGACCAGTTCGCTCTGGTCGGTCTTGCCGAGGTCGACGCCCAGTTTCGAGACGAGACCGGTGTAGTGTTCCTTGGTGCCGTCATGCGAGGAGCGGTAGGTACAGTCGAGCGTCTTGTTGGAGGCAATGACGTAGCCCAGCCCGCCGTCGATCGAGCAGCGCAGCACGCCGAGCTTTACGTTGGCCTGAGCAGGAACGGCGAAGGCGAGGGTTGCGAGACCGGCGGCAAGCGCGAGTTTCTTCAACATCGGAAAAATCCTTTCTGCAATACAGCCCTTACAACGGAAAGGGCAGCGGAGCGTTCCGACGCAATATTGGCATGATGAAGGCGCCGGCCGCTCGATCGGGAGAGCATCGGCCGGCATTGCATCAAAAAAGCAGGTGAAGAGTGCCTTGCGAGAGGGCGTCAGCTCACGCGCGCCAGTCCGTCCTTGGCCGGCTGGTAGTTCGGATTGAGGTGGATGGCCTCTCGATAGGACTTGGCCGCGCGCTGCTTGTCGCCGCGCCGCTCGTAAATGAGGGCCTGGTTGGCCCAGGCCTCGGCGTTCTTGGAGTCGAGCTTGATGGCCATATTGAAGTCGGAGAAGGCGTTCTGCTCGTCGCCGGTGGCGAGATAGGACAGGCCGCGGCCGTTGTAGGGCTCGGACGCGCTCGGGGCCAACGAAATGGCCGTCGAAAAGTCCTCGATGGCGAACTTGTGCTGGCCCTGCTGCTGATAGATCAGGCCGCGATTGTTGTAGGCGCGCGCATCGGTGGTGTCGAGCTGGATGGCTTTCTGGAAGTCATTGAAAGCGTTCTGGGTCTGGCCGGCGTTGCTGTAGAGATTGCCACGTCCGATATAGGCGGCGTCATAGTTCGCATTGAGCTGGATGGCGCGGTTGTAGTCGGCCAGCGCCGCCGGCTGATTGCCGAGGAAACGCTGGATCAGGGCACGGTTGGAATAGGCCTGATAGAAACCGGGGTTGAGTTCGATGGCCTTGTTGAAGTCCTTGAGCGCCGCCTGGTACTGGCCACTGCGGCCGTATGCGGAGCCACGCACGTTGTAGGCTTCGGGATTGCGCGGGTCTCGGTCGATCACCGAGGAAAGCGAGGCGATATTTTCGGTCGACCCCTGCGCCTTGTCGATGTTGGCGAGATCGCCAACCGCAGACGTCTGGCAACCCGCGATCGCCATGGCGGAGGCGGCAACACCGGCAAGAACGAGGCCGCGCCAGCTTGCCCGGCGTCCATCGATCGTAAGGTTCATCTGCCTTCCTTCGCTGTCCATCGCTGCTGCCGGCCCCTCACGCCAGTCAGCCATTCATGTCCTCAACAAGCGAAAGCCTGTTTCAAACAAAAAGGTGGCGGCGATTGCGCATCGCGCCACCTCTATCCCTTGAAAAGGACGAAAAATGGGCCGGTCAGCGCGGCGCGCGGGCCGCACCAGCGCCCGTGGGGGCCGGGCGAGGCGTGCCAGGGATCAGGCCTTCGCGCTGGGCGCGCTTGCGCGCCAGCTTGCGGGCGCGGCGCACGGCCTCGGCCTTCTCGCGGGCGCGCTTCTCCGAAGGCTTCTCGTAGTGCCCGCGCATCTTCATTTCGCGGAAAATGCCTTCGCGCTGCATCTTCTTCTTGAGCGCGCGGAGCGCCTGGTCAACATTGTTGTCGCGGACGAGTACCTGCACGGGCGATCCTGTGTTTCCGGTGTGAAATCCCGGGGCAATAAGCGAACGCCAATTGCCCCCGCGGCGTCCTCCGCCACGAATTGAAGCGCGCATTAGCAGAATCAGGGCTGACTGTCTACGGGAAATCGCGCAGGCCGGTAGCCTTGGCAGGCCAAGCTAATCTATTCCGCCGCATCGCTCAGGCCGCCGGGCGCGGCCGCGTTCGGGTCGCCCGGCGCCGTCTCGCAGGCGAGATCGGGGAAGGCGAGGATGCGCTGGCCGTGGAAATCGGTGCGCAGGACGAGCAGGCCGCGCTCCTCGAAATAGTCGAGAAGGCGCTGCGCCCGGCGCTCGGAGTGGGTGCCGTAGGCGCGCGCCAGTTCCGCGTTGGAAGGGCAGGGCAGGGCACTTACGGCCGCGCGCGCGACCAGCAGGAACACGCCCTGAAGATCGTCGGGCAGGCTTTCCGACAGTGCCAGCGCTTTCGACCAGGCGTCGCTGTCGGCGGTTTGCGTATCCACGCCGGCGCGCGCCACGGCCAGGCGGCGGCGGAAGGCGGGGAGCGGCAGCGGCTCGCCAGGCACGCGCCTGATGCGGCAGCGAACGAGGAAATCCTGGTAGAGCACGGCGTCGGTGCGGAAGCCGGCCTCCGGATCTTCCAGGATTTCGGTCAGCACGGTTTCGATGCCGGTCTCGCGCTCGGCTTCGTCGATGATGGCGAAGACGGGTTCGGCGGCGGGCTCCGGCGCCGGTTTCGGGCGTGCGAGCTGGGCAAGGATGTCGGCGGTGGCGGTCGGCGGCGGTGGCGCGGGACGGCGTGGCGGGCGCAGGCTCTCCTCGTCGGGGCCGGCGGTGAAGATCAGGTCACGCGCGTCCTGCGGGGTTTCCGGCAGCGGCGTCAGCTTCGGGCTGGAGGAGCGGGCCTGGGTCTCGACCGCGCCGATGACGATCGGCAAGGGCCGGCGCGACAGGGCAGGGCCGAGCGCCACGAAATGCCCGCGCGCCAGGTCGCGGAACATTTCGGCCTGGCGCCGGTCCATGCCCAGCAGGTCGGCGGCGCGCGCCATGTCGATGTCTAGGAAGGTGCGGCCCATCAGAAAATTCGAGGCTTCCGCTGCGACGTTCTTGGCGAGCTTGGCGAGGCGCTGCGTGGCGATGACGCCGGCCAGCCCGCGCTTGCGGCCGCGGCACATCAAATTGGTCATCGCGCCGAGCGAGACTTTGCGTGCCTCGTCCGCCACCTCGCCGGCGGCCGAGGGGGCGAAAAGCTGTGCCTCGTCCACCACCACCAGCATCGGATACCAGTGGTCGCGCTCGGCGTCGAAGAGGCCGCCGAGGAAGGCGGCGGCCGCGCGCATCTGCTGCTCGACGTCGAGGCCTTCCAGATTGAGGACCACGGAGACGCGGTGCTGGCGGATGCGGCCGGCGATGCGGGTGAGTTCCGCCTCGGTGCGCTGGGCGTCCACCACCACATGCCCGAACCTGTCGGCCAGCGTGACGAAGTCGCCCTCGGGATCGATGACGCATTGCTGCACCCAGGGCGCGCTCTGCTCCAGCAGGCGGCGCAACAGGTGGGACTTGCCCGAGCCGGAATTGCCCTGCACCAAAAGGCGCGTGGCCAGAAGCTCCTCGAGGTCGAGCGCGGCGGGCTTGCCGAGGGCGGTAGCGCCTCCGGCGGCGCTACCGGCCACCCCCATGTCGATTTCAACTTTCATGCCGCATCCCTGGTCCGGCTCGTGTCTAACACCGCCTGTTGCCGGGAGCGAAGAGGCCTGGCAGCGATTCCCACAGATGGAACCGCAATGTTGCCGGGCGATGAAGCGGCCAATTGCTTCAGGCGGTGAAGCGCCATGCGCCGTCGCAAACAGCGCAAGGATGGTGGCGCGGTTTCGATAGTGATACACCACGCGCCGGAAGCTGCCACGAGGCCAGAACGTGAAGAAATATTCGGTATTCGCCATCGCCCGCGAGGCCATGCGCGGCCACAAGGGCTGGGAACAGCAATGGCGTTCGCCCGAACCCAAGGCCGCGTACGACGTCATCATCGTCGGCGCCGGCGGGCATGGGCTGGCGACCGCCTATTACCTAGCGAAGGAGCACGGCATCACCAATGTCGCCGTGCTGGAAAAGGGCTGGCTCGGCGGCGGCAATACCGGCCGCAACACCACCATCATCCGCTCCAACTACCTCTACGACGAGAGCGCCGGCATCTATAACCACGCGCTCAATCTCTGGGACGGGCTTTCCCAGGATCTCAACTACAACGTGATGTATTCGCCGCGCGGCGTCATGATGCTGGCGCACAACGTCCACGACATCCAGGTCTTCAAGCGCCACATCCACGCCAACCGGCTGAACGGCGTCGACAATGAATGGCTGACACCGGAGCAGGCGAAAGAATTCTGCCCGCCGCTCAACATCTCGAAGGACGCGCGCTATCCCGTGATGGGCGCCGCGTTGCAAAGGCGAGGCGGCACCGCTCGTCATGACGCCGTCGCCTGGGGTTATGCGCGCGGCGCGTCGGCGCGCGGCGTCGACATCATCCAGAATTGCGAGGTCACCGGCATCAGGCGCGCGGCCAACGGCGCCGTGGCCGGCGTCGAGACCTCGAAAGGCTTCATCGGCGCGAAGAAGATCGGCGTGGTCGCCGCCGGCCACTCCTCCGTCATGATGGCGATGGCCGATGTGCGCATGCCGCTGGAGAGCTACCCGTTGCAGGCGCTGGTGTCGGAGCCGGTCAAGCCGGTGTTCCCCTGCGTGGTCATGTCGAACACGGTGCACGCCTATATCTCCCAGTCCGACAAGGGTGAACTGGTGATCGGCGCCGGTACCGACCAGTATGTCTCCTATTCGCAGACCGGCGGCCTGCACATCCTCGAGCATACGCTCGACGCCATCTGCGAGATGTTCCCGATGTTCACGCGCATGAAGATGCTGCGCTCCTGGGGCGGCATCGTCGACGTCACGCCGGACCGCTCGCCGATCCTGGCCAAGACGCCGGTGAAGGGGCTTTATGTCAATTGTGGCTGGGGCACCGGGGGCTTCAAGGCGACGCCCGGTTCGGGCAACGTGTTCGCCCATACGATCGCCAAGGACGAGCCGCACCCGATCAACGCGCCGTTTACGCTGGAGCGGTTCCGGACGGGCCGGCTGATCGACGAGGCGGCCGCCGCCGCCGTGGCGCATTGAGGTTGGCCGAACCATGACAATCTGTTTGTTTCGGACCCCCACCCCTAACCCCTCCCCTCAAGGGGGAGGGGAAGCTGCCGCGCGCCAAAAATCCCCCTCCCCCTTGAGGGGAGGGGTTAGGGGTGGGGGTATTGTCGTCAGAGTCGCAGGAGGTTTCCCACCATGCTCCTGATCCATTGCCCCTATTGCGAGGAAGAGCGGCCGGAACTCGAATTCCGCAATGCCGGCGAGGCGCATGTCGTACGCTCGTCCAACATGGCGGCGGAGAGCGACGAGGACTTCGAGAAGTTCTTCTTCATCCGCGACAATCCGAAGGGGATCATCTACGAGCGCTGGCGCCACATCCACGGCTGCGCGCGTTTCTTCAATGCTGTGCGCGACACGGTGAGCGACAAGTTCATCATGACCTACAAGGCCGGCGAGCCGAAGCCGAAGAAACTGCCTGTGGCGTCGGTGGCGGCTGCCGCCCCGGCCGCGCCTGCCGCTTACGCCAACCGGCCGCCGGACCAGCTCAACGAAAAGCCGGCCGTCCGCAAGGCGGCGCCGAAGAATGAACCGGCGCAGAAGCAAGAGCCATCGGCGAAACGCGCGAGCCCGAAAAAGCCGGGCGTGACAAAGACTGCCGCGAGCAAGGCGACCGCAAGCAGGACGACCGCAACCAGGACCGGCGCCGGCAAGACCGCCGCGAAGAAGGCGAGCAAGTGATGGCTTCCACCTTCCGTATTGCCGGCGCCGGCCGCTTCGCCCAGGCCAAGTCCGCCTCCTTCAGCTTCGACGGCAAGGCCTATGCCGGCATCGAGGGCGACACGCTGGCGTCGGCGCTGCTCGCCAACGGCGTCCACCTCGTCGGCCGTTCGTTCAAATATCATCGGCCGCGCGGCATCCTCTCGGCCGGCGCCGAGGAGCCGAACGCGCTCGTCGAAATCAGCCGCGACGAGGCGCGCCGCACGCCGAACGTGCGCGCCACCGTGCAGGAACTCTATGACGGGCTGACCGCCACCTCGCAGAACCGCTGGCCGTCGCTGGAGCGCGACGTCGGCGCGGTCAACGACCTTTTTTCGCCGTTCTTTTCGGCCGGCTTCTACTACAAGACCTTCATGTGGCCGAAGTCGGCCTGGAAGAGCCTCTACGAGCCGAACATCCGCGCGGCCGCCGGTCTCGGCGTGGCGCCGGACAAGCCCGATCCGGATCACTATTCGGCGCGCTTCGCCCATTGCGACGTGCTGGTGGTGGGCGGCGGCGCGGCAGGCCTTGCGGCGGCGCTGGCGGCGGCCGAGACGGGCGTTCGCGTCATCGTGTGCGACGAGCAGGCCGATCTCGGCGGTGCGCTGCGCTTCGAGAGCGGGGCCAGGATCGAGAACGAGGACGGCTGGACCTGGGCGCAGGGCGTCGCGGCGCGGCTGCAGGCGATGGGCAATGTGCGCGTGCTGACGCGCACCACCGCCTTCGGCTATTACGCGCAGAATTTCGTCGGGCTGGTCGAGCGCGTCAGCGATCACCTGAAGACGCCCGGAGGCGACCTGCCGCGCGAGCGGCTGTGGCAAGTCCGGGCCAAGAAGGTGGTGCTCGCCACCGGCGCGATCGAGCGGCACATGGTGTTCGCCGACAACGACCGGCCGGGCGTCATGCTGGCCTCGGCGGCGCGCACCTATCTCAATCATTACGGCGTCGCCGTGGGCAGGAATGTCGGCCTCTATACGGCCAACGATTCGGCCTATGCCGTGGCGCTCGACCTGAAGAAGGCCGGCGTGAACATCCCGGCGATCGTCGATCTGCGCGACAATCCGCATGGCGAGCTTGTCGAGCAGGCGAGGGCTGCCGGTATCGAGATCCACGACGGGCGCGCCGTGATCAAGGTCGGCGGCAAGCTGCGCGTGAATTCCATGACGGTGCAGAAACGCACCGGCGGCGGCGAGCGCTCCATTCCGATCGACGCGCTGCTGATGTCGGCCGGCTGGACGCCGTCCGTGCACCTGTTCTCGCAGTCGCGCGGCAAGGTGATGTTCAACCACGAGGTTCGCCGTTTCCTGCCCGAGACCTATGCGCAGGATTGCGCGTCGGTCGGCGCCTGCAACGGCACCGACGGCCTTTCGGCCAGCATGGACGAGGCCTACGCGGCTGGCGCCAGGGCGGCCAAGGAAGCAGGCGGCAAGGCAGCGCGGTCGGCGAAGCCGAAGGTAGATGCCAGCGAAGGCTGGTCGCGCGGCATGCTGGGTGCAGGCCCCGGCGCGGGACCGGGCACGACGGTCAAGGCCTTCGTCGATTTTCAGAACGACGTCACCGCCAAGGACATTCGCCAGGCGGTGCATGAGGGCATGCGCTCGATTGAGCATGTCAAGCGCTTCACCACCAACGGCATGGCGACCGACCAGGGCAAGACCTCCAACATGCACGGCCTCGCCATCGCGGCCGAGGAACTCGGCAAGCCTATCCCCGGCGTCGGCCTGACCACCTTCCGCGCGCCTTATACGCCGGTCACCTTCGGCGCCATCATCGGCCATGCGCGGGGCGCGCTGTTCGACCCGACGCGGCGCACCGCCATGCATGGCTGGGCGGCCGGGCAGGGTGCCGCGTTCGAGGATGTCGGCCAATGGAAGCGCGCCTGGTATTTCCCGCAAGCCGGCGAGGACATGCACGCTGCCGTCAACCGCGAATGCGCGACGGTGCGCAGGACGGCCGGCCTGTTCGACGCCTCGACGCTCGGCAAGATCGAGGTCGTCGGGCCTGACGCGGCGACCTTCATGGAACTCATGTACACCAATCCGTGGCAGAAGCTGGAGCCGGGCCGCTGCCGCTACGGCCTGATGCTGCGCGAGGACGGCTTCATCTATGACGACGGCGTCGTCGGGCGGCTGGCGCATGACCGCTTCCATGTGACGACGACGACGGGTGGTGCCGCGCGCGTCATGAACATGATGGAGGACTATCTCCAGACCGAGTTCCCGCATCTCAAGGTCTGGCTCACCTCGATCTCCGAGCAATGGGCGGTGATCGCCGTGCAGGGGCCGAATTCGCGAAAGGTCATCGAGCCGCTGGTCGAAGGCATCGACATGTCGGACGAGTCGATGCCGCATATGTCGGTGCGGGAAGGAAAAATCTGCGGCGTGCCGACACGGCTGTTTCGCATGTCGTTCTCGGGCGAGCGCGGCTTCGAGGTCAACGTGCCGGCCGACTACGGCGAGGCGGTGTGGGAGGCGCTGTGGGCCGAAGGCCAGAAGCACGACGCCTGCGCCTACGGCACCGAGACCATGCACGTCCTGCGTGCGGAAAAAGGCTACATCATCGTCGGCCAGGACACGGACGGCACGGTGACGCCCGACGACGCCGGACTCGGCTGGGCGATCGGCAAGAAGAAGGCCGATTTCGTCGGCATTCGCGGCCTCAAGCGGCCGGACCTCGTGGCGCCGGGCCGAAAGCAGCTTGTCGGGCTGAAGACGAAAGACCCGAAGGTGGTGCTGGAGGAGGGGGCTCAGATCGTCGAGGACCCCAACCAGCCGATCCCGATGAAGATGATCGGCCATGTCACGTCGAGCTATTGGTCGCAGAACTGCGGCCGCTCCATCGCGCTGGCGCTGGTGGCCGGGGGGCGCGAGCGCATGGGCGAGACGCTCTACGTGCCGATGCCCGACGGCGTGATCGAGGTCGAGGTTTCGGGGACCGTGTTCTTCGACGAGAAGGGAGAGCGCCTCAATGGCTAAAGCTGCCAGACGTTCCGCCGCGGATGCCGCCGATCGCCGCCCCGCGCTGGAGGATCGCGAAGCGTTCGGGACCGGCGTGACGGTGGCGCCGCTGCCGCCGGCCGAGCGCATCTCTCTGCGCGCTCCGGCCGAATCGATCGCGTCGCTGTCGCGGGCGCTGGGTGTTACCTTGCCGCAGAAGCCGAAGACCTCCGCCGCGAAGGGCAGCCGCATCGCGCTGTGGTTGGGGCCGGACGAGTGGCTGGTGATAGATGAGGCCGGCACGGATCTCGTCGGCGATTGCGCCAAGGCGAAGCAGTTGCATTCCGCGGTCGACATCTCGCACCGCAACGTGGCGATCGCGGTGGTGGGTCCGGCTGCGGAGGCCTGCGTCAGCGCCGGCTGTCCGCAAGATCTGTCGCTTCCCGTCTTCCCGGTCGGCGCCTGTTCACGAACCGTCCTCGGCAAGGCCGAGATCGTGCTCTACCGCATGGCTGCGGACGCATTCCGCGTCGAATGCTGGCGCTCCTTCTCGGACTATGTCTTTACTTTCCTCGGTGAGGCCGCGCGCGACGCTGCGGCCTGATCCGCGACACGTTGCCATCCATGATGGACAGCGTGGCAACCATCGGGGCGGCCGTTCGTTTTGGCTTGAGAACGCCGAGGAAGGACCATGACCAAATCGCCCCAGACTCCAGTCAAATCGACATCCACCAAATCGTCGGCTGTTCGCTCGCTCGAAAAGGAAGAGCGCGAACAGGCCAAGCGGGGGGACAATCTCGAGGAAGGCCTCGAGGACACCTTCCCTGCCAGTGATCCCGTTTCGGCGACCGAGCCTTCGGTTCCGGGGCGTCCGCCCAGGAAGGGGAAATAGCGCTTCGGCTCGACGGCGAACGGGCGGCCAGGCCGCCCGTTGTCGTATCCAGCCTTGTTCCGCGGTCAGAACGAACCGGGCATGATCCAGGGATCGATGTCGATGCCGAGGCGCGGCTTTGCGCCGGTCTTGTCTGCCTGCGAAGCCGTAGCGGCCTTCTCGATCGACCCTGTCGCCTTGCAATCGAGCTTGGTCTTCAGAGTCGCATTCGAGCAGGCAGCGGGCAAGGCATCGGCCTTGGGGGATTCGCCCGCAAAGGCTGCGCCCGAGAGCGCAAAAATGGCGGCGAGGGCGAAAGCGGTCTTCTTCATGTCACGCTCCGATTGATTTTCGTACATGTACGATATGCTGTTCATGTACAGCAGCGCGACCGCTGTTTCAAGGGGAATTCGTACGCGTACGGAAAATAAGTTACGCCTGCCACGCAATCGTGGTCACGGGATCGATCCAGGGATGTGGCTTGCCTGTCCGGCTCAGCAGCGCGTCGGCGGGTCGGTCAGCGGCGCGACGTCCTGGGCGGTCAATCCTGCCAGCGCCAGGTCGCACATGCGCTGGACGAAGGCCTGCGGGTCGCCGAAGGGAT
Organism: Mesorhizobium hunchu; assembly: GCF_040081975.1. NCBI lineage: Bacteria > Pseudomonadati > Pseudomonadota > Alphaproteobacteria > Hyphomicrobiales > Phyllobacteriaceae > Mesorhizobium > Mesorhizobium hunchu. The sequence goes on along the minus strand of NZ_JBEBMG010000003.1, from coordinate 350,482 downwards.
GGAAGGGAAAGGTGATGAGCAGCGAGATCGTGCCGTGGCCGACCGCCCATAGCATGTTGGCGATGGCGTAGGGAGCGCCCTTCAGCTTGCCGGCGGCGATGCAGGCCTCGACCCTGTCGATCAGCGCCTTCATGGCCGGGTTGTCGGCCTCCATCTCCTCGAAGGTCTTGCCTTCCGGCGGTCGAGTCTTTTCCGTCATGAAGACGGTTCTGTACTCGTTGGGATTGCCGAGCCCGAAGGCCGCGTATTCGCGCATCACCACCCGCAGCGCCTCGACCGGGTCGTCGGACGGTTGGGATTCGATACGGCGGGCGAGCGTGGCGAACGCGTCCTCCGCCAGCGCCAGCAATATGTCCTGCTTGTCGGCGAAATAGGAATAGACCGACATCGGCGCATAGCCGACCCGTTTGGCGAGCTTGCGGATGGTCAGGCCGTCATAGCCTTCTTCCTGCACGAGTTCGTGGGCGGCGGCCACGAGGCGGGCGCGCAGTTCGGCCTTTTGCCTGTCGCGGCGTTCCTGTGCTGTCGGCTCCACGATGGTCTTGGCTTCCGCTCTCTTCTTGTTGTTGCAGTCAATATAGCCGCGGCGGAACGAGCGGCAAGATGACGCGGCGTGACCTGGGCGGCCGTTTCCTAGGCGGAATCGGCCTGCGGCTCGACGAAGGCCAGCGTCAGCCAGCGCGCCGTCAGCGCCGGCTTCACCGATCCCTCGATCTCGATGGTCACGTCATGCGCGGCCTGGACCCAGCCGGACGGGCGCGCCTTGACGTCGGCCAGCACGAAGCGGGCGCGGATGCGCGCGCCGGTCTTGACCGGCGCCAGGAAGCGGATCTGATCGAAGCCGTGATTGACGCCCATTTTCGATCTTTCGAGCGGCGGCAGGGTCTCGAAGGTCATGGCCGAGAGCAGCGACAGCGTCAGGAAGCCGTGCGCGATGGTGCCGCCATAGGGCGTCTCGCGCGCCGCGCGCTCGGGGTCGCAATGGATGAACTGGTGGTCGTCGGTGGCGTCGGCGAACTGGTCGATCATGGTCTGGGTGACCTTGCGCCAGGGCGACAGGCCGACTTCCTTGCCGACGCTGGCAAGCAGAACGTCGAGGGAGATTGGGGTCACGATATCGGGCTCCGAGTCGTCTTGCATGCTGCTGCGGCACACAGATAGAGCGCGGCGCTTCCCATGTCATCCATGAAGAAGGCCCGATTCGTCCGGCAGAGCGGCAGGATCACTCCGCCGGTTCGACATTGGCGTAGGCGGCTTCTTCCAGTTCGCGCTTGAGGCGCGCCTGCTCGTGCGTCTTGGGCGTGATGAAGCGGCCGAGCAGTAGGTAGGCCACCGGTGTCATGAACAGGGTCGTGACGGCGGCGAGGCCAAGGCCGCCGACGATGACCCAGCCGAGCGCGATGCGGGCCTCGGCGCCGGCGCCGCTGGCCAGGACTAGCGGCACACCGCCGAGGACCGCGCAGATCATCGTCATCGTCACCGGCCGCAGCCTGATGTTGGCCGCTTCCTCGATCGCTTCGCGCACGCCGAGGCCACGGTCGCGAAGCTGGTTCGCGAACTCGACGATAAGAATGCCGTTCTTGGCCATGATGCCGACCAGCAGCACGAGGCCGATCTGCGAATAGGCGTTGAGGCTGGTGCCCGACAGGATGAGCGCGATGACGGCGCAGGCGAGCCCGAGCGGGACGGTCGCCATGATGACGATGGCCGAGACGAAGCTTTCGAACTGCGCCGCCAGCACGAGGAGGATGATGACGAGCGCGAAGCCGAAGATCGTGACCATGCCCGAATTGGTCTCGCCAAGGGTCGCGGCTTCTGCCAGCGGCACCATGCGCGAACCGGGCGGCAGCAACGGCGTGACGATGCCGTCGGCCACCTTGAGCGCGTCGCCGAGCGCGAAGTCGCCGCGCAGGTTGGAGGTGATGCCGACGGAAGGCTGCTGCTGCTCGCGGGTCAGCGAGGGCGGAACGGCCTGTTCCTTGAGCGTGGCGATGGTGGACATCGGCACGTAGCGCCCGTCGGACGTTTTCAGGAAGATGTTCTCCAGATCCGTCGGATCGTTGATCGGGTTGGTAGTCGACAGCAGCTTCACGTCGTAGCTGCGGTCGGCGATGTAGACGTCGCCGATGTCGTTGCCGTCCAGCATGGCCTGCATGGTGTCGGCAAGTCCGGTGATGTCGATGCCGAGGTCGGAGGCGCGCTGGCGGTCGATGGACACGGAAAGCTGCGGTTGGGTCGGATCGACGGAGAGCCGCGGCTGCTGGAAGCGCGGGTCGTCCTGCATCTTCGCGATGATCTTGTCGGCGGCTGCCGACAGCGCCTTGCGGTCGTTTCCGACCAGCGCGAATTGCAGGCCGTTGCCGGCGCCGCGGATGCCGAGGCTGTTGGGGCTGACCGGGAAGACGCGGATCGAGGGGACCGTCTTCACCAGATCGCTGATCTGGGCGACGATCTGCTGCTGGCTGCGCGCCCGCTCGTCCCACGGCGCCAGCGTCATCACCATGAAGCCGCTGCTGTAGGAATTGTTGTTGCCGGCAGCCTCGAAGGTCGAGACGATCTCGCCGGAATCACGCAGCGGCTGGATCAGGTCTTCGATCTTGCGCATCTGGGCGGTGGTGTAGTCGAGGCTCACGCCTTGCGGCGCGCTGATGCGCAGGAGCACGACCGCCCGATCCTCGCTGGGCGTCAATTCCTGCCGGATCGTGCCGAACAGGGAAAAGGCGACGCCGGCGAACAGGACGGCGACCAGCACCACGATCCACGGTGCCTGCAGGCAGGCGTGGAGACAACGGCGATAGGCGGCTGCGAGCCAGCCGCCGATCCGCCCGAGGGGGCCGTGATTGCCCTCATGGTGCAGAGCGCCCTGCGAGAGCATGCGCGACGCCAGCATGGGACAGAGTGAGAGCGCGACGACGCCGGACAGGATGACCGACATGGCGAGCACGAAACCGAATTCCCTGAACAGGCCGCCGGTCTGGCCTGGCAGGAAGGAGATCGGCACGAACACGGCCACCAGCGTGGCGGTGGTGGCGAGCACGGCGAAGAAGACCTCCTGCGCGCCGAGGACGGCGGCCGCGCGCGGTCCCAGGCCCTCGTTGCGCCTGCGCACGATGTTTTCCAGCACCACGATCGCGTCGTCGACGACGAGGCCCGTGGCCAGCACCAGCGCCAGCAGGGTGAGGATATTGATCGAGAAGCCGGCGAGATAGATCGCCGCGATCGTGCCGATCATGGCGACCGGCATCGACAGGCCGGGGATCAGCGTCGCGCGCCAGTCGAGCAGGAACAGGTAGATGACGATCAGCACGATGGAGACGGACAGGCCGAGCGCCACCTCCACCTCGTGCACCGCGCCGTTGACGAACACGGCGTCGTCCGAGGTGACCTTGATGCCCATGCCTTTCGGCAGGCCCTCCTGCAGCTTGGCGACGGCCGCCTTCACGCCGTTGGAGATGTCGAGCGTATTGGATTCGGCGGCACGCACGATGCCGATGCCGATGCCGGTCTTGCCGTCCGAGCGCAGGGTCGTCTGCCCGATGTCGGGTCCCAGCGTCACGTTGGCGACGTCGCGGATGTGCGTGGTGCCGCCGATGACGATGTTCTCGAAGGCCTCCGGCGTGTTGACGTCGGCGGTGGTGCGCACCACCAGGCTCTGGTTGGAGGTGGTGATCGAGCCGGCCGGCGTGTCGAAGGCCACCGAGGCGAGCGCGTTGCGCAGGTCCGCGACGGTGTATCCAAGGGCTGCGAGCTTGGCCTGGTTGACGTCGATGCGGAAGATCTTGTCGCGGTCGCCGTAGACCTGGACGTCGGCGACGCCGGGAACGGCGGCGAGCGTATCCTCGATCTGGTCCTCGACGATGACGGTCATGTCCTCGACCGACATCCGGTCGGAGGTCACGGCGAGCCGCATGACCGGATCGGAATTGGCGTCCGCCTTGATGATGCGCGGGGCGTCGGCCTCGTCGGGAATCTGGTTGGTCACGCGGCTGACCGCGTCGCGCACGTCGGACGCCGCGACGTTGAGATCGACGCCGTCGTTGAATTCGATGGTGACGCGCGAGCGGCCGTAGGAGGAGGTGGAGGAGATCGATTTGACGCCCGAAACGCGCGCGACGGCGCCCTCGAGGGTCTTGGTCAGTTCGCGGTCGACCGTTTCGGCGGCGGCTCCGTCGAAGTCCGTGGAGACGGTGACGACGGCACGATCGACATCGGGCAGTTCGCGGATCTCGACGCCGTAGAAGGCGGCAAGGCCGGCGACCGCGATCAGCGTGTTGATGACGAAGGCAAGCACCGGCCGGCGGATGAACAGCGCCGTGAGGCCGGTCTCGCTGTTTTTCGTGGCGTCTTCGGTCATGCGGGTCAGGACCCCGTGGCGGTGGCTGGTTCCTGACTGCCGGCATTGCTGGCGACGCGCACCGCGCTTCCCTCGCGCACGTTCTGGACCCCCTGCGTCACCACCATGTCGCCGCTGGCGATGGCGGCATCGACCAGAACGTCGTTGGTGTTGCGCTGGATGATGCGGACCGGCACCTGCGTGGCCTTGCCGTCCTTGACCGTCCAGATATAGGCGCCGTCCGTTCCCCACTGGATCGCCAGCGGACTTACGGAGGGATAGGTGTCGCCGGGGAATTTCATGGTGACCTGGAAAGCCATGCCGGCGCGCAGTGAATCCGCGGGGTTGTCGATGGTCGCCTGCACCCACAGGGTACGGCTCTTCTCGTCGATGTGGTTGTCGATGGCGCTGACGGTGCCCTTGAAGATATCCGTCGGGTTGGCCATCGCGGTCGCCGTCAGGGGCGCGCCGATCCTGACCGAAGAGGCGAAGCGCTCCGGCACCCAGAAGTCGATCAGGATCGACGAGCGGTCGTCGATGGTGGCGATCGCGGACGTCGAGGTGACGTAGTTGCCGGCGGATATGGGCAGGATGCCGACGGTGCCGGAGATCGGCGAAACGACCGAGCGCCGGTCCAGCGTGACCTGCGCGTCATGGACCGTCAGTTCGTCATTGCGCAGCTCCAGCTCCGCATCGCTGAGCTGCACGGCGGTCGCGGCATTGGACGCGCGCAGGGCGCGAAAGCGCGCCACTTTCGCCTTGGCGTCGTCGCGCGCGGCCATTGCCTTGTCGAGGGCGATCTTCTCGACATCGGAATCGAGCCTGGCGATGACCTGGCCGGCTTCGACGTGAGCGCCGGGCTCGACGAGGATTTCGGTCATCCGTCCAGAGCTGTAGGGGTTGACCGTCACGCTGGCCTTGGCGCGGCCGCTGCCGATCGCCTGCAGCCTGTCGTTGATGGTGGCGGTCTTGACCTGCTCCGCGATCACCGTGACTTGGCGGCCGGTGTTTTCGGCGTCCTTGGCGGTATCGGCGCCGGGCTTCGGGGTCGAGGCGTGCGCCCACTCGATTCCCCAACGGCTGAGAACATCCTGCGCTCCGGGGAAGAACAGGACCCAGCCGAATGCCGCGGCTGCCAGAACGGCTAGCGCAAGGACGATCTGTTTCCAGGTTGCCATCGATACTCCGGTTGACGACATGATTCAGCGTCTACCGGCTCCTCCCGCCCGGATGACGAAGCAACATTCATGCGGCGGAACACGAACCGCCACGATGCGCGGCCTTTATGGCAATTCTTCAGCGCATACGCACATTAAATATGCGTAAGGTTGCGCCGGGCTTGAAGTGTCTAGCGCAGGTCTTCCATCTCGCGAAGGCGGCGCGCGCTCTCGTCCTCCAACTGGCGGGTCACCGCGGCGATCAGGGTTTCGGCGAGGACGAACAGGGCTGCCGAGGAGTCCCAGGGGGAGGGCACGGCCGTGCGGCCCGCGACGACATGGCGGGCAAAGCGGGCGATCGGCGAAAGCCACTGGTCGGTGAACAGCACGATCCGCACGCCGCGCTGGTGCGCCTTCTCGGCGACGCGCAGCAGGCTGTCCTGATAACGGCGGATGTCGAAGATCAGCAGGACGTCGCGCTTGCCCATGTCGATCAGCCGGTCGCGCCACATGCTTTCCTGCCCGTCGAGATGGAAGACGTTCGGCCGAACGATCGCCAGATGCGCGGCCATGTAGCGCGCCAGCGGATCGGTGAAGCGCCCGCCGACCAGGAACATGTGGCCGCGGCTGTCGGACAGGCATTGGGCGATCTCGGTCAGTTGTTCCTGCGAGAAATGGCGGAAGGTTTCGCGCAGATTGTCGATGACCGCTTCCATCATCGGCCGAACCGGGCTGTCGAGGGCGGGGCCGGGCGGCCGCGCGGCCGGCGACTGCAACTGGGCGGCCAGTTCGTCCTGCAAGGCCGACTGGAATTCGGCGTAGTTGTGATAACCCAGCCTGGCGACGAAGCGCAGGATGGTGGGCGAGGAGACGCCGGCCGCCTGCGAGAACTCGGCGACGGTCCTGAGGCCGATCAGCGGATAGTTGGCAACCAGCGCCTGCGCGGCGCGGCGCTCACCCGTGGGCATGGCGCCGATGCGGTCGGTGATCAGTTCGGCAACGCTCGCTGTCATTTTTTCCGCCCGCTTCCCGGAGTCATGGCCGGCGTCCTATCGCCGGAAAACGCATTTGACAAAGCCGCGCAAAGTGTATGAAATCATCCACGCAGGCGCAATCGAACAAAAAATGTATCATAAGATACGCGCTTGGGAGGGGGCATGGCATCACAGCAGCGCGATAGATTTGCGGCAACGGACAGCGTCAGGATCACCAATCCGGGCGGCGCCGGCCGCTTCGTCTTCACCTGCGACCATGCCTCCAATTTCATGCCGCCGGAATTCGGCTCGCTCGGCCTGCCGGAGGCGGAGCTTTCCCGTCATATCGCCTGGGATCCCGGCGCCTTGCCGGTCGCCCGCCGCATGGCCGAGGCGCTCGACGCCACGCTGATCGAGGCCTGCCTGTCGCGCCTGGTGATCGACTGCAACCGCCCGCTAGATGCCGACAACCTCATCTGCGAGACCAGCGAAGGCACCGTCATTCCGGGTAACTCCAATCTCACGGCCGAGCAGCGGCAGGCGCGCATCGACCTGGCCTGGACACCGTTCCACGAGGCGATCGAGCAGGTGGTGACGGATCGTCTCGGGGCGGGGCGTCCGACCTGCCTCATCTCGGTGCATTCCTTCACGCCTGTCTATTTCGGCAAGACCCGGCCCTGGCATGTCGGCATCATCCATGATGACGACACGCGGCTGGCGGCGCCGATGATCGACGGGCTGAAGGCGCACCCGAACCTGATTGTCGGCGTCAACGAGCCCTACTCGCCGGTCGACCGGGTCTATTTCACGCTGGAAAGGCATGCGCGCCCACGCGGCCTGCCCTGCGCCATGATCGAAATCCGCAACGACGAGATCGCCGACGCTGCCGGCCAGGCGCGGTGGGCGGGGCTGCTCGTCGAAACGCTGCGCGCCATTCCCGCCGAGAACGGCGTCCCCGAAACCGCCAGCCAGCGATAGAGAGGAGTGCCCGTGCTGAAAGCCGCCGTCGTCTTCGTCAGATATGTCGATGCCCTCAACTATCGCGTCGGCCGCGTCGCGATGTATCTGTTCTTCGTCATGGGGGCGATCCTGCTCGCCTCGACGGCCTCGCGCCTGGCGCTCGGCGTTCCCATCAACTGGGCGCTGGAGATGTCGCAGTTCCTGCTGTCGGCCTATTACCTGCTCGGCGGCGCCTATGCGCTGCAGATCGACCAACATGTGCGCATGGACCTGTTCTACGGCCGGCTCGCGGCGCGCAAGCGGGCCGTCACCGACGCGATCACCATCCTGTTCGTGATCTTCTATCTGTGCGTCCTGTTCGGCGGCGCGGTGTCCAGCACCAACTACGCCATCGTCTACCACCAGAAGAACTACACGGCCTGGGGCCCGCCGCTGTGGCCGATCAAGTCGGTGATGACGGCGGGCATCTTCCTGATGCTGCTGCAACTCATCTCCACCTTCATCAAGGACGTCGCCATCGCCCGCGGGAAGCCGATCGCATGAGTTCCGAAGCCATCACCCTTTTCATGTTCGGCACCATGATGGTGCTGCTGTTCACCGGTCAGCGCGTCTTCGGCGTGATCGGTTTCGTCGGCTCGGCGGCGGCGCTGTGGCTGTGGGGCGAGGGCGCCTTCGAGATGCCGTTCAACGCCTCCTTCCAGGTGCTGAACTGGTATCCGCTGATTACCGTGCCGTTCTTCGTCTTCATGGGCTACATGCTGTCGGAATCCGGCATCGCGACCGGCCTCTACCGCATGTTCCACGTCTGGTTCGGACCGGTGCGCGGTGGCCTGGCGCTGGGTACGATCGGGCTGATGGTGCTGATCGCGGCGCTGAACGGCCTGTCGGTTGCCGGTATGGCGATCGGGGCTACGATTGCGCTGCCGCAGCTTCTGCGTCACGGCTACGACAAGGTGATGGTGACCGGGGTCATCCAGGCCGGGTCCTCGCTGGGCATCCTCATTCCGCCCAGCGTGGTGCTGGTGCTCTATGCCATGATCGCGCGCCAGCCGGTGCTGGACCTGTGGCTGGCCGGCGTCGGCCCGGGCCTGCTGATGGCGCTGGTGTTCGGCGCCTATGTCTATATCCGCTGCCTCATGCAGCCCGATATCGGTCCGGCGCTGCCGGCGGAGGAGCGCGCCCAGATCACGCGCGAGGAGAAATTCCGGCTGCTGCGCCAGGGCATCCTGCCGCTGCTCATCTTCTTCATCATGATGGGCCTGTTCATGTCGGGCACGACCAGCCTGGTCGAAAGTTCGGCAGTGGGTGCGCTGCTGGCCACGGGCGCGGCCTGGTGGGCGGGCAACCTGAATAAGAAGGTGTTCGAGGATTCCACGCGCAACACGCTCGGCATCTCGTGCATGTTCATGTGGATCATCCTGGGCGCGCTGTGTTTCTCCTCGGTCTATGACGGACTGGGTGCGGTCAAGGCGGTCAAGACGCTGATGATCGACACCTGGGAGTTCTCGCCCTGGACGGTGCTCTGCCTGATGCTGTTCTCCTTCATCATCATGGGCATGTTCCTGGACGACACGGCGATGCTGGTCATCGTCGCGCCGCTCTATATCCCGCTGGTCAAGAGCCTCGGCTTCAATCCCATCTGGTTCGGCATTCTCTATACGATCACCTGCCAGATCGCGTACATCACGCCGCCATTCGGCTACAATCTGTTCCTGATGCGGGCGATGGCTCCTCCGGAGATTTCGCTGATGGACATCTATCGCTCCATCGTGCCGTTCTTCTTCCTGATGGTGCTGTCGCTCATCCTCATCATGATCTTTCCGCAGATCGCGCTGTGGCTGCCGGAATTCTACAAGGGCATGTAAAAAATGCCCGAACAACGAAAGGGGAGCGATGCGCAAAAAAGGACTGCCAGAGGACGGATTCGCCGCCCTCGCCTAAATGCAACACCTGGTTCAATGGGAGACTTGTGAGATGACCGATAAAAGCACGATCAACAAACGCGACTTCCTGCGCAAATCCATCCTGACCGGCGCCGGCGCCGTCGGCGCCACCGCGCTGGCGACGCCCTACGTGAAGGCGCAGGCGCCGATCAAGTGGCGGCTGCAGACCTATGCCGGCCCGGCGCTGGCCGAACATGTGTGCAAGACCGGCGTCGATGCCTTCAACAAGGCGGCGCATGGCGAGATGGAAATCGAGATGTACACGGCCGACCAGCTGGTGCCGCAGGGCGAGCTGTTCCGCGCCGTGCAATCGGGCACCATCGACGCCGCGCAAAGCGACGACGACTCGGCTGCCGCCCCGGTGGACGTCAAGGTGTTCGGCGCCTATTTCCCGCTTGCCTCGCGCTATTCGCTCGACGTGCCGGCGCTGTGGCACTGGCACGGTTTGAAGGAAATCTGGGAGGAGGCCTATGCCGAGATCCCCGGCGTCACCTGGCTCTCCACCGGCGCCTGGGACCCGTGCAACTTCGGCACCACCAAGCCGATCAAGTCGGTTGCCGACCTCAAGGGCCTGCGCGTCTACACCTTCCCGACCGGCGGCCAGTTCCTGTCGAAGTTCGGCGTCGTGCCGGTGTCGCTGCCCTACGAGGACGTCGAGCCTGCGATCCAGACCGGCGAGCTGGACGGCGTGTGCTGGTGTGGCATCACCGAGATGCACACGGTCGGCTGGGCGGACGTGCTGAAATACTTCCTCACCAATCCGCTGTCGGGCGCATGGGCAGGGTCCTACTTCGTCAACACCGATCGCTGGAAAGAAGTGCCGGAGCATCTCCAGCAGCTCTTCATGATGTCCATCGACACCTCGCATTACTATCGCCAGCACTGGTATTGGGCGGGCGAGGCCAAGTACCGCAACGAAGGCAAGCTGGAGCTCACCTCGATCCCCGAATCCGACTGGAAGCAGGTCGAGGACGAGGCGTCCAAATTCTGGGACGACGTGGCAGGCCAGAGCCCGCGTTCGGCCAAGGTGGTCGAGATCATCAAGAAGTACAACCAGTCGATGGTGAAGGCCGGACCACCCTACCGCTACGCCTGAGAGCGGGATATTGATTATCCGTCCGGCCGCCGGAACGGCGGCCGGACACCGTTTGAACCCATGGCCCCGAAGGGGGCGGAGTGCGAAAAGAATGGCGGGAAATCTCTCGTTCGACCAGTTGAAGAAGGCAGTCTCGGCCGGCGAGATCGATACGGTGCTGGCCTGCGCCGTGGACATGCAGGGCCGCCTCATCGGCAAGCGCTTCCTGGCGCAGTATTTCGTCGATTCCGCGCACGACGAGACGCATGGCTGCAACTATCTCCTGGCCAACGACATCGACATGGAGCCGGTGCCCGGCTACAAGGCGGCCTCCTGGCAGAAGGGCTACGGCGACTTCGTCGTCAAGCCGGACCTTTCGACGCTGCGGCCTGTGCCGTGGCTGGAGAAGACGGCGCTGGTGCTGTGCGACCTGCTTGACCATCACACCCATGCCGACCTGCCGCATTCGCCGCGCGCCATCCTGCGGAAACAGATCGCCCGCCTGACCGAGCGCGGCTACATGGGCTATTTCGCCTCCGAACTGGAATTTTACCTGTTCTCCGAAACCTACAATTCGGCGCGGGCCAAGCACTGGCAGAACCTCGAAACCGCCTCGCCCCATATCGGCGACTACCTGATCGGCATCACCACCAAGGAAGAGGGTTACATGCGCCGCCTGCGCAACGAGATGCAGGCCGCGGGCGTGCCGATCGAGAACTCCAAGGGCGAGTGGGGGCCGGGCCAGGAAGAGATCAACGTGCGCTACGCCGAGGCGCTCGCCATGGCCGACCGCCACACCATCCTGAAGAACGGCGCCAAGGAGATCGCCGACCAGGAAGGCAAGGCCGTTTCCTTCATGGCCAAGTACAATTACGAACTGGCCGGCAATTCCAGCCATATCCACAATTCGCTGTGGAGCAAGGACGGCGCCACGCCGCTGTTCTTCGACAAGAGCCAGCCGTGGACGCTGTCGATGCTCGGGCAGCAATGGAGCGCCGGGCAACTGAAGTATGCCAAGGAGTTCACGCTGCTTCTGGCGCCCTACATCAACTCCTACAAGCGCTTCCAGTCCGGCACCTTCGCACCGACCAAGATCATGTGGTCGGAAGACAACCGTACCGCCGGGTTCCGGCTGTGCGGCGAGGGCACCAAAGGCATCCGCATGGAGTGCCGCATCGGCGGCGCCGACCTTAACCCCTACCTCGCTTTCGCGGCGCTGATCGCGGCTGGGCTGGCCGGCATCGACGAGAAGCTGGAGTTGCAGAAGCCGTTCGTCGGCGACGCCTACCAGGCCGCACGCCTGCCGGAAATCCCCAAGACGCTGCGCGACGCGACCGAAGCTTTTTCAAAGTCGAAGATGCTGAAGGCGGCGCTCGGCGAGGAGGTGGTCGAACACTATGTCCACAACGCCCGCTGGGAGCAGATGGAATACGACCGCCGCATCACGGATTGGGAACTGCATCGCGGCTTCGAGCGGTATTGATCGATTGATGAAAACGGGCGGCTCCTCCCCGCCGCCCGGAAACCCTGACTGAAGGACGACTACGATGACCGAAACGGTCAAACTCAAATCCCCCGTCGACGGCTCGATCTATGCCGAGCGGCCTGTCGCGACGGACAGCCAGGTGAGCGCCGCCGTCGAGCGGGCGCGCGCGGCGCAGGCCGACTGGGCGCAGGTGCCGATCGCCAAGCGCGGCCAGTACATGCTCGCCATGCTGGAGGCGTTGGTCGCCATGACCGACGAGATCGTGCCGGAGATCGCCTGGCAGATGGGTCGGCCGGTGCGCTACGGCGGCGAGTTCGGCGGCGTGAAGGAACGCACGCAATACATGGTCGAGATCGCCGAGAAGGCCTTGGCGCCGGTGCCGGCGTCGAACCCGAAGGACGGCTTCCGCCGCTACGTCAAGAAGGAGCCGCTCGGCGTAGTCATGGTCATCGCGCCGTGGAACTATCCCTATCTGACGGCGGTCAACACCATCGTGCCGGCACTGATGGCGGGGTCCACCGTGATTCTGAAACACGCCGCGCAGACGTTGCTGGTCGGCGAGCGTTTCGCGCAGGCCTTCGAGAAGGCCGGCCTGCCGAAGGGCGTGTTCCAGAACATCGTGCTCAACCATGCGCAGACCGAAAAGCTGCTTGGTTCGGGCAAGATCGATCACGTCAACTTCACCGGCTCGGTCGCCGGCGGACGTGCCATCGAGAAGGCGGCGGCCGGCACCTTCATGACGCTGGGCCTGGAACTCGGCGGCAAGGACCCGGCCTATGTGCTGCCCGACGCCAAGCTCGACCACGCCATCGCCAACCTCGTCGACGGCGCCTTCTACAATTCCGGCCAGTGCTGCTGCGGCATCGAACGCGTGTACGTGCACGAGAAGGTCTATGACGATTTCGTCCACGGCTTCATCGCCGAGACGAAGAACTATGTCGTCGGCAATCCGCTCGAGCAGGCGACCACCATGGGGCCGATGGCGCAGGCGCGCTTCGCCGATCTGATCCGCGAACAGAAGGCCGAGGCCCTGCGCAAGGGCGCCAAGGCGCATATCGACATGACGGTGGACAAGGACGTGGCCGGCTCGCCCTATCTGGCGCCGGAAGTGCTGACCAATGTCGACCACCAGATGAGCGTCATGCGCGAGGAGAGTTTTGGACCGATCGTCGGCATCATGAAGGTTCGCAATGACGAGGAGGCCATCGCGCTGATGAACGATTCTCCTTACGGCCTGACAGCCTCGATCTGGACCACCGACACCGAGCATGCGGTGGCCATCGGCGACCGTGTCGAGACAGGCACCGTATTCATGAATCGTTGCGACTACCTCGACCCGGCGCTGGTGTGGACCGGCGTCAAGGACACCGGCAAGGGCGCTGGCCTCAGCCAGATCGGCTACGACAATCTGACGAGGCCGAAGAGCTATCATCTCAGGGAAGCGATCTGATGCTTGCCGTCATCCCGGCCAAGGGAGCGAAGCGACCGCGAGCCGGGACCCATTCCGGAACATTTCCAATTTCGCGGAATGGATCCCGGATAACCGTTCTTCGCTTCGCTTCGGCCGGTTTCCGGGATGACGCCCGGTCGTTTCTCCGCTCAGAACCAACTTGCTGAAAGACAATTCATGACCACCCTCGTTTCCAAATGGAACTATCCCACCACCGTCCGCTTCGGCGCGGGGCGCATCAAGGAACTGCCGGAGGTACTCGCAGCCACCGGCATCAAGAACCCACTCTTCGTCACCGATCCGGGGCTGGCCAAGCTGCCGGTCGTGGCTTCGACGCTGAAGATCCTCGACGCGGCACAAGTGCCTTACGGTGTCTTCTCGGAGGTCAAGCCGAACCCAGTGGAATCGAACCTCACCGCCGGCATCGAGGTCTTCAAGAAGGGCAGGCATGACGGCGTGATCGCTTTCGGGGGGGGCTCGGCGCTCGACCTCGGCAAGCTGATCGCCTTCCAGGCGGGGCAGACGCGGCCGGTGTGGGATTTCGAGGACATCGGCGACTGGTGGACGCGCGCCGATGCCTCACGGATCGCGCCGATCGTCGCCGTGCCGACGACGGCCGGCACCGGCTCGGAAGTCGGCCGCGCCGGCGTCATCACGCATGAGGCCAGCCACACCAAGAAGGTCATCTTCCATCCGAAGATGCTGCCCGAGATCGTCATCGCCGATCCGGAGCTGTCGGTCGGCATGCCGCCCTTCATCACCGCCGGCACCGGCATGGACGCGCTGGCGCATTGTCTCGAAGCCTATTGCGCGCCCGGCTATCACCCGATGGCCGACGGCATCGCCGTGGAAGGCGTGCGGCTGGTGTTCGAGAATCTGCCGAAGGCATACGCCAACGGCAAGGACCTCGTCGCCCGCGCCCACATGATGTCTGCGGCCGCGATGGGCGCCACCGCCTTCCAGAAGGGGCTCGGCGCCATCCATTCGCTGTCGCACCCGATCGGCGCCCTCTACGACACCCATCACGGCATGACCAATGCGGTCTTCATGCCCTACGTGCTCGCCTTCAACCGTGATGCGATCGAAGAAAAGATCGTCCGGCTCGCCGCCTATTGCGGCATCGCGGGCGGGTTCGACGGCTTCGCCGACGCGATCATGAAGCTGCGCAGGGACCTCGGCGTTCCCGACACGCTTCCCGACCTCATCAAGGGGCTGGAGATGGACGAAAAGCGCAAGGCGCTGATCGCCGACATGGCGGTTGTCGATCCGACCGCCGGCGGCAACCCGGTCGAACTAACGAAGGAAGCGGCGCTGTCGCTGCTGGAACGTGCCATGGCGGGCAATTCGTGAGGCGAGAACGGATTCGGCCCGGCGTCAAAACTGTGCGATAAAACAAGGAAAAAGGGGAACAGGATGGAGGCACCGACAGAATAACCGTCAGCTCGGGAACGGGCATGCGCCGGCGCGCCGTGCCGGTGCGGCTTCATCCAATTGTCATGCGGGGCGGATACCGCGTCGCGGACGAAACAGGCGTCAATTCAAGGGAGAATGAAATGTTCAGTTTCACCGGTAAGTTACTCTCGCTCTCGGCGGTCGCTCTTTTGGCGACGTCGTCCCTGGCAGCGGCGGATTCGATGGACGATCTCGTCGCCGCCGCCAAGAAGGAAGGTATGTTCTCGCCGATCGCACTGCCGCACGACTGGTGCGGCTGGGGCGACATCATCGCCGGCTTCAAGGCCAAGTATCCGTGGATCACGGTCAACGAGCTCAATCCGGACGCCGGTTCGGCCGACGAGATCGAGGCGATCAAGTCCAACAAGGGCAACACCGGACCGCAGGCGCCGGACATGGTCGATGTCGGCCTTTCCTTCGGTCCGTCGGCGACCGCGGAAGGCCTGTTCCTTCCCTACAAGGTGTCGACTTTCGACGGCATCACGGTGAAGGATCCGGACGGCCATTGGTACGGCGGCTACTACGGGGTGCTCTCCTTCGAGGTCAACAAGGACCTGGTGCCCAACCCGCCGCAGGACTGGGCCGACCTGTTGAAGCCGGAATATGCCGATACGGTCGCGATGTCGGGCGACCCACGCTCGTCCAACCAGGCGATCCTGGCCGTCTACGCCGCCGGCCTTGCCGCCGCCGGCGGCGACGCGGCCAAGGCGCCGCAGGCCGGGCTCGATTTCTTCAAGAAGCTGAACGATGCCGGCAATTTCGTGCCGGTCATCGGTAAGGCCTCTTCGGTGGCGCAGGGCACGACGCCGATCGTGATCCGCTGGGACTACAATGCGCTGGCCGATCGCGATACGCTCAACGGCAATCCTCCGGTCGAGGTCGTGGTGCCGAAGTCCGGCGTCGTGGCCGGCGTCTACGCGCAGGCGATCAGCGCCTACGCGCCGCATCCGAACGCGGCCAAGCTGTGGATGGAATACATCTACTCCGACGAAGGCCAGCTCGGCTTCCTCAAGGGCTACTGCCACCCGGCGCGCTTCAACCAGCTCGTTTCGGAAGGCAAGGTGCCACAGGAGGTCCTGGACAAGCTGCCGCCGGCCGAGAACTACACCAAGGCCGTGTTCCCGACGCTCGACGAGCAGGAGGTGAACAACAAGGCCGTCACCGGCGGCTGGGACAGCGTCGTGGGCGCCAACGTCCAGTAGGCATGGATGCAACAGGAGCGGCGTCGGCTTCGGCGCCGCTCCACGATATGAACGGGTAGGACGGCGGATGGCATTTCCGATGGCGGGGAAAAGGACATGACTGCGACACCGTCCAGTCCGCCGGTCCGCTCGCGGCTCTCCCTCTCCTGGCTCGGCGTGGTGCCGTTTCTGGCTTTCGCCCTGCTGTTCCTGATCCTCCCGACCATGAAGATCGTGGTCGGGAGTTTTCAGGACAATTCCGGCGCCTTGACGCTCGCCAATATCGGCAATCTCTTCCAGCCGTCGATCCTTTCGGCCTACTGGATCTCGATCCGCATCAGCCTCGCCTCGGCGCTGCTCGGCTGCTTCTTCGGTTTCCTCGTCGCCTGGGCCTTCATACTCGGCGGGCTGCCGCGCTGGATCCGCTCGCCGCTGCTGACGTTTTCCGGCGTCGCCTCGAATTTCGCCGGCGTTCCGCTGGCTTTCGCCTTCCTCGCGACGTTCGGGCGGCTCGGCCTGGTGACGCTGATCCTGCGCGACTGGTTCGGCGTCAACATCTACGCGCTCGGCTTCAACCTGCTCAGCTTCGGCGGATTGACGCTGACCTATCTGTTTTTCCAGATCCCACTGGCCATCCTCATCATGACGCCGGCGCTCGACGGAATGCGCCGCGAATGGCGTGAAGCGGCCTCGATACTGGGGGCCTCCGGCTTCCAGTATTGGCGCATCGTCGCCCTTCCGATCCTGTGGCCAAGCCTGCTCGGCACCTTCGCGCTGCTGTTCGCCAATTCCTTCGGGGCGGTCGCGACCGCCTATGCGCTGACGGGCAGTTCATTGTCGATCGTGCCCATCCTGCTGTTCGCGCAGATCCGCGGCGACGTGCTGCAGGATCCGCATCTGGGTTATGCGCTCGCTTTCGGCATGATCGTTATCACCGGCATCGCCAACGGCATCTATATCTGGCTGAGGGCTCACGGCGAACGGTGGATCAAATGAGGACGAACCGCATCTGGTCGTGGCTGTTCCTCGCCCTGGCGCTGGCCTATTTCGCACTGCCTTTGATCGGCACGTTCGAGTTTTCCCTGAAGATGCGGCGCGGCGTCTACAGTCTCGACTCCTATGCCGTCGTGCTTGGCGACCCGCGCTTCCAGCAAACCTTCATGTATTCGGTGCTGATGGCGCTGGCCACCATCGCCGTCGGCGTGTTGCTCGTCGTGCCGACGGCATACTGGGTTCGGCTCAAGCTGCCACGCTGGCGGCCATTCATGGAATTCATCACGCTGCTGCCGCTGGTCATCCCGCCCATCGTCATCGTGTTCGGCTACATAAGGCTCTACAACACCTCGTCATGGCTGCCGCTGACCGGCTCCGCGACGGGAACCAACGTGCTGTTGATGTTCGGCTATGTGGTGCTCGCGCTGCCCTATATGTATCGCGCCGTCGATACGGGCCTGCGGGCCATCGACGTGCGGACGCTGACCGAGGCCGCGCAGAGCCTCGGAGCAGGGTGGATGACGATCCTCCTGCGCGTCATCCTGCCCAATGTCGCGGTGGCGGTTCTGTCCGGCGCGTTCCTGACCTTCGCCATCGTCATCGGCGAATTCGTCATGGCCGCGCTTTTGAGCCGCCCCGCCTTCGGCCCCTACATGCAGTTGCTGGGCGCCAACCGGGCCTACGAGCCGGCGGCGCTGGCCGTTATCGCCTTCCTCATCACCTGGGGTTGCATGGCGCTGATCCAGGTGGTCTCGCGCTTCGCGCCGAAGCCGCCCGAACAGTTGCACTGACCTGAAAGAGAATTCGATGGCCGTTCCGTTTCTTTCGATCCAGCACGTCGAGAAATCCTTCGGGGCGACCAAGGTCGTGCATGATTTCAACCTCGACGTGGCGCCCGGAGAGTTCGTTTCCTTCCTCGGCCCGTCTGGATGCGGCAAGACGACGGTGCTCAGGATGGTCGCCGGATTCGAGGAAGCCAGCGCGGGGCGCATCCTCGTCGGCGACAAGGACGTGACGCGGCTGAGGCCCAACCAGCGCAATATCGGCATGGTGTTCCAGGCCTACGCGCTGTTTCCCAACCTGACGGTTGCCCAGAACATCGGTTTCGGCCTGAGGGTGGCAGGCGCCTCGAGAGCCGATATCGACAGGCGCGTGGCCGATATGCTGGCCATGATCGGCCTGCCGCAGATGGCGGACCGCTATCCCTATCAGCTTTCCGGCGGCCAGCAGCAACGCATCGCGCTGGCCCGCGCCCTTGCGCCGAAGCCCAAGCTCTTGCTGCTCGACGAACCGCTGTCGGCGCTCGACGCCAAGGTGCGGGTGTCGCTGCGCGAGGAAATCCGCTCCATCCAGAAGGAACTGGGCATCACCACCGTCTTCGTCACCCACGACCAGGAAGAGGCGCTGTCGATCTCCGACCGCATCGCGGTGATGTATGGCGGCAAGGCCGAGCAGGTCGGCACGCCCTTCGAAGTCTACAACCGACCGGCGACGACGTTCGTCGCCAACTTCGTCGGCACGCTCAACGTACTGGAAGGCACGGTGGCGGACGCCTCGACCGGCAAGGTCCGGGTCGCCGACCAGGAGGTGGCGCTGAAGGGCAGGCTCAACGGTTCGCGAACCGGCGACACGCTGTCGCTGGCGCTTCGGCCCGAAGCGATCGCGCTCGGCCCGCGTCCCGGCCACGACAGCAAGCTCGCCGGCCAGATATCCGACGTGCATTTCCTTGGCTCCGTCATCCGCGTGCGCGTCGGCGTCGGGGGAGCGGTCGTGTCGCTCGACACGTTCAACAATTCGGCCACGCCACCGCCGGTCGTCGGCGACAAGGCCGAGATCAGCTTCTCGTCCGGGGACGTGCTGGTCCTGCACTGAGCGCCCTGCCTCCAGGCAATTCCGTTTCGCGATGCAGCGATTATCCGACTGAACGATAGCGGCCGCGGGCGGCTTCACCTGTCGCGGCGGCTTTCGCGATGCGATGCTCTCCCATCCGGCCTTGTCAGGTCGTCGGCGGAGGAGCCCATGAGATTGCACGGCAAGCGCGCGCTGGTGACCGGCGGTTCCGACGGAATAGGGTTCGCGATCGCCGAGGCATTCCTGCGCGAAGGTGCGCATGTGATGATCGTCGGAAGGGATGCGGACAGGCTGCGCTTGGCGCGGGAGACACTCGGCGGCGAAGCCGAATCGATCCAGGCCGATCTCGGCGCAACCGCCGGCATCGATGCGGTCATCGATCATGTCGCGGCGTCGGATCCGCTCGATATTCTCGTCAACAATGCCGGAATGGCGGTTCTCGTGCCGTTCGAGAATGTCGGCTCCGAGCAGTACGAACGGTCGTTCGCGCTGAACGTGACGGCGGTCTTCTTCCTGACCCAGCGCCTGCTGCCGCATCTTCGCGCCGGTGCATCGATCATCAACATTTCTTCCTATTTCGCCGGCAAGATGATTCCGAAGCGGCCGTCGAGTGTCTATTCGCTGTCCAAGGGCGCGCTCAATTCGCTGACCAAATCGCTGGCCTTCGAACTCGGGCCGCGCGGCATAAGGGTCAACGCCATCGCGCCCGGTACCATCGATACGACGATGCGGCGGCGCTCGATCGAGAACCTGCCGGCTGCGGCACAGACGGCGCTGCAGGCCTATGTCGAAAGCAGCTATCCGCTCGGGCGCATCGGCCGCCCGGAGGACGTCGCGGGCATGGCCGTGCACCTCGCCGGCGACGAGGCGGCCTGGACCAGCGGCGGCATCTTTGCCGTCGACGGAGGCTATACGGCGGGCTGACGGCAGCCGCAGGCGACCGGAAACTGCGGACAAGCAGGCGCTAATGGACAAGACGGATTGTCCGCTGCGCCAAGGTGCGGCTACGGTGCCGCATGGTCCTGTTCGAACTCATTCTCGTGCTTCTGCTGGTGGCGGTCGCGCTGACGGCTGTCGCGCGATGGCTGCAGGTTCCCTATCCGGCGCTCCTGGCGCTCGCCGGCGTCGGCATCGCCTTCCTGCCATTCGCGCCGACGGTCGAGATCGATCCCGAACTGGCGATGGCGCTGTTCATCGCGCCTGCGCTGCTGGACGCCGCCTACGACGCCTCCCTGCGCGACATGGTGCGTTATCGGTTGCCGCTGGCGCTCCTGGCGCTCGGCGCCGTGCTTTTCACGGCAGCGCTTGTGGCATTGGCCGGCTGGTCGGTGGCGGGGCTGCCGCTGGCGGCGGCGGTGGCGCTCGGCGCCATCGTCGCGCCGCCCGACGCCGTCGCGGCCGTAACGGTGCTCGGCCAGTTCAAGGTGCCCTACCGCATCACCGCGCTGGTCGAGGGCGAGGGGCTGCTCAACGACGCGACCGCGCTTCTGGTCTATCGGATCGCGGTTGCGGCGGCGGCAGGATCGATCGCCTTCACCAGCGCCGTTCCGATCATCGCGCTGGCGACGATCGGCAGCGTTATCGGCGGCTACTTTTTGGGACGCGTGTCGCTGCTGCTTTTGCCTCGCGTGCGCGACCCGGCCAGTTCCACCGTGCTCCAGTTCGCCAGCACGTTCGGCGTCTGGCTGCTGGCCGACCGTGCGGGCCTTTCGCCCATCATCACCATCGTCGTCTATGCCATCACCATCGCGCGCAAGGCACCCCGCGAAATGCCGGCGCGCAACCGCGTCAGTTCCTATTCGGTATGGGAGACGGCGGTTTTCGTCCTCAACGTGCTCGCCTTCGTCTTCATGGGCCTGCAGGCGCGCATCATCGTCAGCCGCATGGCCGACAGCGGCGGCCTGCTGCATCCCTTCACTTTCGCCGCCATGGTGGTGGCGATCGTCATCCTGTCGCGCTTCGTCTGGGTGCTCGCGACCGGCGCCCTTGCACGCGCCCTGGGAAGCGAGCGGATCATTCCGCGCGAGGAGCCGCTGTCCTTCAAGGGCGACCTCGTCGTCGCGTGGTGCGGCATGCGCGGTCTCATCACGCTGGCCGCCGCGTTCGCGCTGCCGTTCGATTTTCCCGGCCGCGATCCGATCGTGCTGGCCGCCTTCTCGGTGGTGCTGACGACGCTGGTGCTGCAGGGGGTGACGCTGCGCTGGTTGCTGGCGCTGCTGCGGCTGGAGGCGGACGGACCGGTCCAGCGGGAGGTTTCGAAGGCGCGTGTCGCGATCATGGAAGCGGCGATGGAGACGGTGTCCGGCGGGAACACGGACGCTGCGGCGATGCTGCGCTCCGAATACGAGGCGCGGCGCGCGGTGGCGGAAAACGTGGACGAAGCACAGGGCGGAACCGAGCATGACCACCTGCGGCTCAACGCGATCAAGCGGCAGCGGGACGTGCTGGAAAAGCTTCGCGCCGAGGGAACGATCGGCGATCAGGCCTATCACACGCTCGAAGAGGAACTGGACTGGGCCGAACTCGCGGCGTCGCCGGCGGGGCGCTTCCAGCCCCTGAACACGAGCGGCGCCTGAAGCCGGTTCGCCGTGCCGTTGAATTTGCGTCAGCGAAAGGAGAAGACCGTTCCCGGAACGGTGCCGCCGAAATCGGGCACCTCGTATGTGGCGAGAGGCTGAAGCCGCTGCCTGGGCAGATGCGCCCGGCCGACGTCACCGACCAGAATCTCCGTTCCGTCACCCAGGCAGCGGTCGAGGAAGCGTGTAACGCGCCGGGCAAGGCGCTGGTCGTAGAACAGGTCGCCGACAAGCACGAGGTCGGCGGCGACCGGCCCGCTGCGTGTCACGTCCTCTTCGATAATGTCGAGACAAACGCCGTTCAGAGCCGCATTCAGCCGTATGGCGGCGAGCGCGTTGCGATCGATCTCCGCTGCCGTCGCCTTGCCCGCGCCGGCCTTCGCAGCGACGATGGCGACGAGGCCGGAACCCGAGCCGAGATCGAGCACGCTGCGTCCGGCCAGGCGTTCGGGATGCTCATGGACGAAGCGGGCGAGTGTAAGTCCTCCAGCCCAGGCATAGGCCCAATAGGGCGACAGGTCGCCGTCCAACCGTCCGAGGCCGCTCGACGGGCCGGCCTGATGGAGAACGATGCCCGGCACCGTCGCGACCGGCTTCACCGGGAGATTGTCGCGGATGAAAGCGGCGGCATCGGGAAGCTCGGCCATATCCGTCACCGTGCCCACGCCTTTTCAATCAGGACTACGTGCCGACGGCCTAGCCGCAAAATGCGCGGGGGCCAATCCATTTTCGCGACGGAACCGCATTCTGGCCCAAGGCAGCCGCCCGTCGCTGTCCATTGCGCTCGCCCGCCTGAACGGATAGGCCTGCGACGAATAATGAGCCGGCCAATCATTTGAAGCTCGTCAGCTACAACATCCAGTACGGTTTCGGCGGCGACGGACGCTACGACCTGACGCGCGCGGCCCGTGTCGTCGAAGGCGCCGACATCATCGCCCTGCAGGAGGTCGAGCGCCACTGGCGGCGTACGAATGATGACGACCAGCCGGCGCTGCTGTCGGCACTGCTGCCGGATTATCATTGGGTCTACGGTCCGGCCTTCGACATGGATGCCTCGACGCACCTGAACGGTCGCCTCGTCAATCGCCGCCGCCAGTTCGGCACGATGATCCTTTCGAAACTACCGATCGTCTGGTCACGGCTGCACGCCCTGCCGATGCGGCGCATGACGCGGCCGCTCAACACCCGCAACGCCGCGCTGGAAGCGATGATCCGGACGCCGGCGGGGCCGGTTCGCCTGTTCGCGCTGCATCTGGCCCATGTCGGCGCGCAGGAGCGGCTGGAGCAGATCGACTATCTGATGGACGCACACGCGCGCGCGCCGCGCGAGGGTGGGCCGTGGAGCGGCATCGATGACGAACCCGGGCGCGACTGGACCCACGGAGAGCCGGAGCCAGACAGCCCCGGCAGGGCGATCTGGCTCGGCGATTTCAACTGCGAGCCGGGCAGTGCCGAATATCACCGCATCGTCGGCTCGGCGCCCTATCACCCGGGCGCCGCCTATGCCGACGGCTTCGTGGACGCCGCCGCCGTCGTGGCCCTGTCCCCGGATTTCCACACGCATGAGAAGGTCATCGCCGGTGCATTGAAACGGCGAAGGCTGGATCATTGCTTCCTGACGGGAGACATGGCGGAACGGGTCCGTTCGATCGGCGCCGATATCGGGGAGGTGGCGTCGGACCATTTTCCGCTGCGGGTCGAGATCGATCTGGAGACGCCGTTTTCCACAGGGCGGGGCGCACAGGCATGACTCCCTTCGTTTTTGCGGTCGTGCTGATTTCCGCCGCCATGCACGCAAGCTGGAACGCGCTGGTGAAGGTGCAGGGCGACCGCTTCGCCTCGATCACGCTGACCTCGTTCGGCATGATGGTCTCGGCCGCGCCGTTCCTGTTGGTCGTCGATGTGCCGGGTCCGAAAGTGTGGCCCTGGATCATCGCGTCCGTCATCATCCATATCGGCTACCGGCTGTTCCTGATCCGCGCCTATGAGCACGGCGATCTCGCGCAGGCCTATCCGCTGGCGCGCGGCACCGCGCCGCTGATGACCGCCGTCGGAGGCGTTTTCGTGCTGTCGGAGGTGCCGAGCGGCCTGGCGATGCTGGGCATCCTGCTGCTTTCGCTCGGCACGCTCCTGATGTCGCTACGCGGCGGGCAGGCGGCGGTGCCGAACCGCGCCGCGGTCGGCTATGCGCTGACGACGTCGCTGTGCATCGCCTGCTACACGCTGACGGACGGCAGCGGCGTGCGGCTGGCGCCGACGGCCGCGAGCTATGCGGCCTGGCTGTTCGTCTGCGACGGGCTGTGCGCCGTCGTCATCGGGTTCTTCTATCGCGGGCGTGGCCTTCTCGCCGCATCGGGACGCGAATGGGCCAGCGGGATCGTCGCCGGGGTTCTCAGCGCCGCCGCCTATGCCATTGCCATGTGGGCGATGACCCAGGCGCATGTCGCCTCCGTCGCCTCGCTCAGGGAGACCTCGATCCTGTTCGCCATGCTGATTTCCGTGTTCGCGCTCGGCGAGCGCATGACGGGTTGGCGTGGCGCCGCGGCGCTGTCCATCGTCGCCGGGGTCATCGCGCTGAGGATGGGATAGCGAGCGAGCGGCGGCGGGATCTACGCTGCTGCCGCCAAGTCGAGATCGATCACCAGCAGGCCGTCGGTGCCGCCGGCGAGCGCCGCCACCAGCCGCGCGCCGGCGCGCTGATGCTTGGGATGCGCCAGATAGGCGTCGCGCGCGACGTCATCGTCGAAATCGACGGTGAAGCCGTGGGTGAAGCCCCGCGCGAAAGGCTCCGGGCTGACATTGGCGGAAAAATGCACCGGCCCCATGCCGCCGACATGTTCGCGTAGCGCTTGCAGGTCGGCATGGATCGCGGCTTTCTCGTCTGTCGGGACATCGTCCCGGAACGTCACGAACACGCAATGGCGGATCATCGTCAGGTCCCTTCGGGCTTACGCGGCGCGGTTGGAGGCGAACACGGCCGGCGGCAGCGGCTCGCGCCCGAGGATCAGGTCCGCGCCCTTTTCGCCGACCATGATGGTCGGCGCATTGGTGTTGGAGGAGGGCACGCGCGGCATCACGGAGGAGTCGCAGACGCGCAGGGCCTCGATGCCGCGCACTTTGAGGTCCGGCGTGACCACGGCGTCTTCGCCATGACCCATGCGGCAGGTGCCGACAGGGTGATGGTCGGTCTTGGCCGAGCGGCAGGCGTAGTCGAACAGGTCGTCGTCGCTTTCCAGCGACGGGCCGGGCAGCACCTCGCGCAGCACGTAGGGCTTCAAGGCGTTCTGGCGCATGATCTCGCGGGCGAGGCGCAGGCCCTTGATCGACAGGTCGCGATCATGCGGGTCGGCCCAGTAATTGGGGTCGATCAGCGGCATCGTCGCCGGGTCGGCGCTGGCCAGCCGCACCGTACCGCGCGAGCGCGGGCGCAGATAGGCCGAGTTCAATGTCACGCCGGGGTTCTTAAGTTTCTCGACGCCGGCCTCGATGCCGGAGCCAAGACCGAGATGGAACTGGATGTCGGGCCAGCCGGTGGTCGGATCGGCGTACCAGAAGCCGCCGGTCTCGAACAAGGATGACGCCGCCGGCCCTTTCTTCAGGAGCAGGTACTGGAGGCCGGCCCAGGCGGTGCGGTGCAGTTTCGCATAATTGTCGTAGGTGTGGTCGCCGGTGCATTCGGCGATGACGAACAGGTCGAGATGGTCCTGCATGTTGGAGCCGACGCCGGGCAGGTCGTGGACGGGAGCTATGCCGACCGATTTCAGATGATCGGCGGGGCCGATGCCGGATTGCATCAGCAGTTTCGGCGAGCCGATGGCGCCTGACGAGACGATCACCTCACGCTCGGCCCGGATGAGTTGCGGCTGGCCGCTAGGCCGATCCACCACCTCGACGCCGACGGCGCGGCCGCTTTCCACGACAACGCGGGTGACCAGCAGATTGGTCCGCACCGTCAGGTTCCTGCGGTCGGCGACGGGCCTGAGATAGGCGACGGCGGCGGAGGAGCGCTTCGCGTCCTTCTGGGTCAACTGGTAGTAGCCGACGCCTTCCTGGCTCGCGCCGTTGAAATCCGGATTGAAGGGAATGCCCATTTCCTGCGCGGCCTGGAAATAGGCCTCGCAGATCGGCAGCGGCGCGATCGGGTTGGAGACGCCCAGCGGCCCGCCGTAGCCGTGATAGTCGTTGGCGTAGCGCTGGTTGTTCTCGGCGCGCTTGAAATAGGGCAGCACCTCGCGGTAGCTCCAGCCCTCGCAGCCTTCCTCCTTCGCCCAGCCGTCATAGTCGCTCGCGTTGCCGCGCGTGTAGATCTGCGCGTTGATGGAGGAGCCGCCGCCGATCACCTTGGCCTGCGTGTACCAGAAGACACGGTCCTTCATGTGTTTTTGCGGCACGGTCGACCAGCCCCAGGAGGCGATGCCCCTGGTCATCTTGGCGAAGCCCGCCGGCATGTGGATGAGCGGGTGGCGGTCGCGCCCTCCGGCCTCCAGCAAGAGCACGGCGTTCGCCGGGTCTTCCGACAGCCTGTTGGCCAGAACGCACCCTGCAGGCCCGCCGCCGACGATGATGAAATCGGTCATCTCTTCACCTGATGTTGCCGCATGATCTTGTCCGAAAACCGGATTCCACTTTTCGCTGGCGCGGATCCTTGGTTCGGGATCATGCTTTACAGCTTCGGCACCGACAGGCCGCCGTCGACATTGACGACCGACCCGGTGGCGAAGGCGAATTTGCCAGACGCCAGGCCGGCGACGGCCGCGCCGACATCCGATGCCTCGCCCCAGCGCTTCGCCGGCACCAGCCCGCCTTCGATCAGCCGGTCGTATTTTGCCGAGACACCCTCCGTCATGGCGGTGCGGGTGATGCCGGGGCGCACCTCGAACACGCCGATGTCTTCCGGCGCCAGCCGCAGCGCCAGGTTCTTCACCCACATCGACAGGCCCGCCTTGGAGATGCAGTAGTCCGGCCGCTCCGGCGAAGCCGCCTCGGCGCTGATCGAGGTCACGGTGACGATGGATTTCGGATGGCCGGCCGGCGAAGACAGTATGGCCTTTGCGACCGCCTGGCTGAGAAAGACAGTGCCGCGCAGATTGACCGACAGGATGTGATCGAAGTTCTCGGGCTTCAGGTCGAGCAGGTCGCCGCGCACGATCGCGCCGATGCCGGCATTGTTGACCAGGCAATCGAGGCGGCCGAATTTTTGCAGCGTCGCTTCGACAAGCGGCTGGTGGGCGGAGATGTCGGAAATATCGCAGGCGTGGTAGACGAAAGCGCCATCCTGCTTCGCGATGGCTTGTTCCAGGCCATCGGGCGGTATTTCGGCCAGATCGGCGATCATGATGTCGAAGCCGTCCCCTGCCAGAGCTTCGGCGCAGGCGCGGCCGATGCCGCGCGCGCCGCCGGTGACGAGGGCGAGGGGACGGGTCATGCCTTCAACTCCGTTTTGCGGATGTGATCTGCCACCCTGAGCGCTTGCGCCGCCACCGTCAGCGACGGATTGACCGCCGCCGAGGTCGGCAGGAAGCCGGCGTCGACGATGAACAGATTCTCGTGGTCGAAGCTTCGGCACCAGGGGTCGCTGACATGGGTGGCGGGATCGTTGCCGATCCGCGTCGTTCCGCATTGATGCGACGGCAGGCGCCCGTCCACGAGCTGGCTGGGCAGGATCGGATAGCCGGCAGCCCGCATCCGCTCCTTGACGCGCCTGACCAGCGTCTCGTGCGCCTTCATGTTGGAGAAGCGCCATTCGAGCACCACCTGCGAACCGTCGAGCCGCACGCGGCTTTCCTTTCGCGGCAAGTCCTCCGAGACCAGATACCAATCCACGGCATGGCGGCTGATCCAGTTCAGCGCGAATTCGGGCACGGCACGCAAGCGGCTTTTCAGGATCGGCGCGGTGACGCGGCCGAGAAGCTGGACCTGACCGAGCGGTCCTGACCCGTTGCCGTCGTCGAAATAGAAATCATTGAAGTGGATGGTCTTCTGGTAGACCGAATCGTTGACCGTGCGCGGATCGATCGCGAGCATGAAGGTCGCGTTGTGGTTCATGAAGTTGCGGCCGACCTGGTCCGAACTGTTGGCGAGGCCGTTCGGATTGCGTCCGTCGGCGGACGAGAGCAGCAGCGTTGCGGAGCGGACCGCCCCGGCCGACAGGATG
The DNA here is from genome assembly GCF_040081975.1 of Mesorhizobium hunchu. Classification (NCBI taxonomy): domain Bacteria; kingdom Pseudomonadati; phylum Pseudomonadota; class Alphaproteobacteria; order Hyphomicrobiales; family Phyllobacteriaceae; genus Mesorhizobium; species Mesorhizobium hunchu. Next base: position 322,897 of record NZ_JBEBMG010000003.1, on the reverse strand, counting down.
ACGATTTTTGGCGACAGGCGCTTTTCCTCGCCCTTCTGGCGATAGACGACCGCGGCGATGCGGTTCCGTTCATCCGTCTCCAGGCGGATGACGTCCGCGCCGGTCTGGAGGTCGATGTCGGGGTCTTTCAATGCCGTCGCCAGCCCGCAGCTCTCGGCGTCCATCTTGCCGGTCAACGTGTCGGGATAGGCGTCGAAGGGCGTGGCGGCGCGCGCCAGCCAGCGATCGATATCGACGCCCAGCGGCAGGCTGGCCGGATGCAGCCCGACCGCTTTCAGGCGTTCGCGCACCCTGGCGATCGCCGGCTCGTCCGGCACGGGGCGGTGAGGATATTTGCCGGAGTGGAACGGCTCGGTAGGGTCCTCATCCGTCGTGCCGCGCACCTGATAGAGTTGCTCGGCCTTTGTGTACCAGGGTTCCAGCTCCTCATAGGGAAATGGCCATGCCGGCGAGACTCCGCCGCCGGGGAGTTCGAGTTCGGAAAAATCCTCTTTGCGGTAGCGGAACAGCACCGCGCCGTAGAATTTCGTGTTGCCGCCGACGGCGTGGTAATTCCCCGGGTTGAAGGACTTGCCGTCCTTGTCGAGCCAGGTCTCCTTCGGCCGGAAATGGCCGCGCTGGAAGATGGCGCGCGCATCGCGGGTCTCGGGCGAGTCCAGCAGGCGCTCGCCCTTCTCGAGAATGACGACCTTCGCGCCGCTTCCGGCCAGGCCGGCGGCGATGGTGGCGCCGCCCATGCCGGAGCCGATGATGACGATGTCTGGATTGGTCATGACCGGAGCGGGCGCCATTGTTTCATCGATCGGACAGGCTCAGACGATGCGCGTTTCCGTCGCCGGGTCGAAGAAGACGGCCTTGGTCAGGTTGAAGGCAAGCGGCGCGTCCGATCCGGGCTGGATGTGCGCATCGGCGCGCAGGCGCGCGACAACGCCCTTGCCGCCGAGATTGGTGACCGCGAAGGTGTCCGAACCCGCCGGCTCGACCACCTCGATATGGCAGTCGGCGGTGGCGAGCGAATGGGCGTTGCGGTCGGCGCCCTCAGGATCGGTCAGCGCCTCGGGGCGGATGCCGAACACGACCTTCTTGTCCTTGAAGGCGGCGAGCCCTGCGGGCGCCTTGTCGAGCGGCAGCCGGATCGGCTTGCGCTCGCCGCGTTCCATCACCAGCGCCAGCGCGCCTGACTCGGCGGAAACGCTGGCGGGGATGAGGTTCATCGCCGGCGAGCCCATGAAGTCGGCGACGAACATGTTGGAGGGGTTGTTGTAGATCTCGGCGGGCGTGCCGAACTGCTGCAGCACGCCGTCCTTCAGCACGGCTATCTTGGTCGCCAGCGTCATCGCCTCGATCTGATCATGGGTGACGTAGACGATGGTCGTGCCCATGCGCTGGTGCAGCCGCTTGATCTCGGTGCGCATGTCGATGCGCAATTTGGCGTCGAGGTTGGACAGCGGCTCGTCGAACAGGAAGACCTGCGGGTTGCGCACCAGAGCCCGGCCCATGGCGACGCGCTGGCGCTGGCCGCCGGACAACTGGCTGGGCCTGCGGTCGAGCAGGTGGCCGATTTGGAGCAGTTGCGCGACGTCGGCGATGGCCTTGTCGCGTTCGGCTTTCGGCACGCCCCTGATTTCCATACCGAAGCCGATGTTCTGGCCAACCGTCATGTTGGGATAGAGCGCGTAGGACTGGAACACCATGGCGATGTCGCGCTTCGACGGGTGCAGGTCGTTGATGCGCTGGCCGTTGATCCTGATCTCGCCGCCGGTGATCGATTCCAGTCCGGCGATGGTGTTGAGCAGGGTGGACTTGCCGCAGCCGGACGGACCGACGAGGACGAGGAAGCCGCCTTCCTCGATTTCCAGCGATACGCCCTTCAGGATGCGGGCCGTGCCGAAGGATTTCTGCAGATTGTCGATTTCCAGAAAGGACATGCGCTTCAGCCTTTCACCGCGCCGGCCATCAGGCCGCGCACGAAGTAGCGTCCGGAGACGATGTAGACGATGAGGGTGGGAAGGGCGGCGAGAATGGCCCCGGCGAAATGGACGTTGTATTCCTTCACGCCGGTGGACGAGTTCACCAGATTGTTCAGCGCGACCGTCAGCGGGATGGAGTTGAACGAGGAGAAGGACGAGCCGAACAGGAAGTCGTTCCAGATGTTGGTGAACTGCCAGATGACGGTGACCACGATGATCGGTCCCGACGACGGCAGCAGGATGCGCCGGAATATCTGGAAGAAGGAGGCGCCGTCGATCTGGGCAGCCCGGATCAGCTCGGTCGGGAAAGCCTCGTAATAGTTGCGGAAGAACAGCGTCGTGAAGCCGAGGCCGTAGATGGCGTGGATCAGCACCAGCCCCTGCACGGTGCCGGCGAGATGCAGCAGCCCGAGGATGCGCGCCGACGGGATCAGCACGATCTGGAAGGGGATGAAGCAGGCGAGCAGCATCATGCCGAAGACGATGTTATCGCCGCGGAAGCGCCATTTGGTCAGCACATAGCCGTTCAGCGCGCCGAGCACGGTCGAGATCGCGACGGCCGGAACGACCATCAGGATGGAGTTGATGAAATAGGGCTTCAGTCCGGTTGGCGAGACGCCGATCTGCGCCGTCGACCAGGCCGACAGCCACGGTGCGATCGTCCATTCATGCGGCAGCGCCAGCATGTTGCCCTGGCGGATCTCGCTGAGTGGTTTCAGCGAATTCACCACCATCACGTAAAGCGGCAGCAGGTAGTAGACCGCGAAGAGGATCAGCACCGCATAGATCGCCGCGCGGGCGAAGACGCCGTTGCGGGTCGCGTTGTCCTGGACCTGGGCGCTCATTTCTTCTGACCTCCCAGTTCGGAGTAGAGATAGGGGACGATGATGGCGAAGATCATCATCATCATGATGATGGCGGAGGCCGCGCCCATGCCCATCTCGTTGCGGCCGAAGGTGAATTTCTGCATGAAGAAGGCAGGGGTCCATGTCGACGTGCCGGGGCCGCCGTCGGTCATCGCCACGATCAGGTCGTAGGACTTGATCGACAGGTGCGCGAGCACCACGAAGGCGGACAGGAACACCGGGCGCATCAAGGGGATGATGATGCGGCGGTAGATGGTCGTGGTGGACGCGCCGTCGATCTGGGCCGCCTTGATGATCTCGTTGTCGACGCCGCGCAGGCCGGCAAGGAACATCGCCATGACGAAGCCGGACGATTGCCAGATCGCGGCGATGACGATGGTGTAGATCGCCATGTCGCTCTGCTTGATCCAGCGGAAGGAGAAACTTTCCCAGCCGATCTGGTGCATGACGTGCTCAAGCCCGATGCCGGGGTCGAGGAACCATTTCCAGGCGACGCCGGTGACGATGAAGGAAAGCGCCATCGGGTAGAGATAGATCGGCCTGAGCAGCCCTTCGCCGCGGATTTTCTGGTCGAGGAAGATGGCGAGCGCCAGACCGATCGCGCTGCAGATGACGATGTACAGGACCGAGAAGATGGCGAGGTTCTTGAGGGAGGTGATCCAGTTCGGGTGGTTGAACAGGCGCACATAGTTGCCGAAGCCGACCCAGGTCGAGAAGTCCGGCAGGATTTTCGAGCCGGAGAACGACAGGAACGCCGTGAAGACGATGAAGCCGTAGACGAAGACGAGGATAAGCGCGAAGCTCGGCGCCAGCACCAGCTTGGGCAGCCATTCCTGCAGCGTTTCCCTCGGCGCGCGGCGTGCCCTTGCAAGGACCGGCGCGATTTCGGCTTGTGTCTGGGTCATGGCCCGGCTCCGTCTCAATCGTAGCGCGAAAAACCCCTCTCCGTCGCGCTTCGCGCGCCACCTCTCCCCAGAGTGGCGAGGAACCCAAGCTGGAGAAGCGTCGGCATCGCGGCAGCAGTTCCCCCGTTGGCGGAGGTGGCGCGCGAAGCGCGTCGGAGAAGGGAACAGGGCCTTCCCTAGGAAGGCCCTGTCGTTTTTATCAGCCCTTGGCCGCGGCCACGGCGTCCGCCAGTTCCTTGGCGGCTTCCTTGGCGTCGATGTCGCCGTTGTATTCGCGCGTGATCACGTCATACATGGCGTTCTTGATCGCTGCCGGGCTGGCGTAGCCCTGCGACATCGAGCCGTAGAGCGTGCCTTTCTCGTTGGCTTCGGCGAGGTCCTTGATCGCCTTCTTGCCGCACTGGTCGAAGGCGGTGTCGGGAACGTCCGTGCGTGCCGGAGCCGAGCCCTTCACCACGTTGAAGGACGACTGGAAGGCCGGATCCTCGATGTCGGACGCCATCTGCAACTGGGCCGCCTGCTTGTCGGCGCCGACCTTGAACATCATGAACATGTCGGAGTTGAAGGTGACGGCGCCCTGCGTGTCGGGGAAGCGGATGCAGACGAAGTCCTCGCCCGGCTTCTTGTTGGCGTGGACGAATTCACCCTTGGCCCAGTCGCCCATGATCTGCATGCCGGCCTTGCCCTCGATGACCATGGCGGAATCGAGGTTCCACTCGCGGCCCGAGAAGTTGTCGTCGACATAGGAGCGCAGCTTCGACAGGCGGTTGAAGGCTTCGACCATCTTGTCGCCGGAGAGGGCGGCGGGGTCGAGGTCGACCATCGAGGCCTTGTAGAAGTCGGTGCCGAGCGACAGGACGACGGAATCGAACATGGTCGCGGCGTTCCAGGCGTTGCCGCCGCCGACGATCGGGATGATGCCGTTGGCCTTCATCTTGTCGAGCACGGAAATCAGCTCGTCCCAGGTTTCCGGCGCCTTGCCGCCGGCGTCGTCGAGCGCCTTCTTGTTGATCCAGAGCCAATTGGTGGAGTGGACGTTCACCGGCGCGGCGATCCACTTGCCGTCGTATTTGGCGAAGTTCTGGAGCGCGGCGGGGATGACCTTGTCCCAGCCTTCCTTGCCGGCGACGTCCGACAGGTCGCCGACCACGCCCTGCTTGGCCCAGTCGGTGATGTCGAAGCCCAGCGCCTGGACGGCGGTGGGCGGGTCGCCGGCGGTGACGCGGGCGCGCAGCGCGGCCATCGCCTGCTCGCCGCCGCCGCCGGCCACCGGCATGTCCTTCCAGGTGATGCCCTGGCTTTCGAGCTTCTTCTTGAGCACTTCGAGGGCCGCGGCCTCGCCGCCGGACGTCCACCAGTGCAGCACCTCGACGGAGCCGTCGGCCGCATAGCTCGGCGCGGCCAGCCCGCCCACGAGGCCCGATGCGAGCATCGTTCCGATAAGCAATCTACGCAACATTGTCTTCCTCCATTGTTGACCTTGCATGTGGCGCCGAAGCGCCGCACCTCCCAGCGCGGCCAGCCCTATCCGTCATGCTGGCCTGCGATGAAACCTCATTGGAATTGCGGGCGGCCCGCCCGGTCAAGTGGGCGCCGCAGGATTGACGCACGACCAGCCGGCTGCCGCCGATGATGGCCGTCGATTTCGGAGCGTGCGGGGTGTCGAACAGGTGCACGAGCGCTTCTGCCGCCCGTCCGCCCATCGCATGCGTTTCGGCGTCGATGGTGGTCAGCGGCGGGAAATTGTCCTTAGCCTCGCTCAGATTGTCGAAGCCGACAATGGCGAAATCGTTGCCGGCGTGCAGGCCGCGCATGGCCAGCGCCCGTGTGGCGCCGATGGCGATGATGTCGTTGTAGCAGACGGCGGCGGTCGGTCGGGCAGGGGTGGCCAGCGCCCGCTCCATCGCCTGCTGGCCGCCGTCCTTGGAAACCTCGGTCTCGAAGACGAGCGCCGGCGAAACCTCGAGACCGGCATCCCGCAGGGCGTCGCAATAGCCTTCGTAGCGCTCCTGCTGCGTGGTGATGGCGGCGTCGCCGCCGAAGAAGGCAATGCGCCGATGGCCGAGGTCGATCAGGTGGCGGGCCGCCTTGGACGCGCCGCCGCGGTTGTCCTGGCCGACATAGGGCAGCTCGCATCCGTCGATCTTGCGCATGGCGAGGATGACGGGCGGGGCCGACGGCGGCAGGCTCAGATGACGGGCTTCGGTGCCGCGGGCCGGGCTGAGCACGACGCCGAGCACGCCGTTCTCCAGCATCGACTTCAGGACCTGCTCCTGGCGCGCAAGGTCGTCGTTGGTGTTGGCGAGGATCGGCGTGAGGCCCTGCCGATAGAGGCTGTCCTCTATGCCGACGGCAAGCTCGGAGAAGAAGGGGTTGGTCAGGTCGGACATCACCATGCCGACGAAGCTGGTGCGGGCCGAGCGAAGATTGGCGGCGGCGCGGTTGTAGACGTAGCCGACGTCCTGCATCGCCTTGCGGACCTTATCGGCCGTCTCGGGCTTGATGCGGTCGCTGCCGCGCAGGACCAGCGACACGGTGGCGCGTGAAACGCCGGCCTGGCGCGCAATATCCAGCACGGTCGCTCGTGAGCGCAGCGGCACGAAGATGTTCCTCCCTTGCCGGTCTGAGTGCAGGGCACGCCGGCTGTTAGATCGATCTAATCGCAATGCCGAACGAGCGTCAACCGGAATCTTCCGCGACTTCAACCGATTTATATACCTGTTCCGGCTGCGTCTCGCGAACTGGTGGCAGAGGCGTTCGCGCAACCGGACGCGGTGACTTTGGAGCAAGGCGGGTCGAGCGTTCGAGACAGGGCGCGCGTCGCATGGCAGCCTCATTTGCCCGCCTCGCAAAAAGCCGCTAGATCGCCGTGCGTCTTTTCAGACGCACAAAGGACGATCTAGCACTTTGATTGAGCATCGGAATATTCCGAAAACCGGATTCCACTTTTCGGTCCGATGCTCTAGCCGACCCACCAGGCGGTGCGCCGCCCGCTGTGGAACTGGATGGTCTTTTCCTCGGTATAATCCTCGACGGCGCGCTTGCCCAATTCGCGGCCGAGGCCGGACTGCTTGTAGCCGCCGAAGGGAAGCTCGGGATACCCCTCCATGAAGGTGTTGACCCACACGGTGCCGGAGCGCGCCCCGCGCGAGACGGTCATGCAGGTGTCGATGTCGGCGCTCCAGACACCGGCCGACAGGCCGTAGGGCGTGTCATTGGCGATCTGGACGGCCTGCTCGACCGTGTCGAAGGTGAGCACGGAGAGTACGGGCCCGAACACTTCCTCGCGGGCAATCGCCATGTCCGGGCGCACGCCAGAGACGATCGTCGGGTCGAGATACTGGCCGGCGTTGGCGGGAAGGCCGGCGCCGCCGGCCGCGATCGTCGCCCCCTCGCTCGTGGCCGCGTCCACGTAGCCCGACACCTTGGCGAGGTGGTCCGTCGAGATCATGGCGCCGACCCTGGTGGCGTCGTCGAGCGGATCGCCCACCTTGACCTTGGCGGTCAGCCTCTTGACGGCAGCAAGGAAGTCGTCGGCGATATTCTCGTGGACGATAAGGCGGGAGCCGGCATTGCAGCATTCGCCGGCGTTGAAGAAGCCGCCGAACACGGCCGCGTCGGCGGCTGCCTCGAGGTCGGCATCGGGAAAAACGATCTGGCCGTTCTTGCCGCCAAGCTCCATCGATACTTTCTTGAGCGATGGCGCGGCGGCGGCCATCGTGAGCTTACCGACGCGGGTGGAGCCGGTGAACGACACCATCTCGACCAGCGGGTGCGCGACCATCGGCGCACCGACGTCGGCTCCTAGGCCGGCCAGCACGTTGACGACGCCCTCCGGCAATCCGGCTTCCAGCAGAAGGTCGCCGAGCAGGAAGGTCGAGGCGGAGGTCATCTCGGAGGGCTTGACGACCGCCGTGCAGCCGGCGGCCAGCGCGAAGGGCAGCTTCTGGCTGACGATGAGGAAGGGAAAATTCCACGGCGTGATGATGGAGACGACGCCGACCGGCTCGCGGATGACGACGCCCAGCATCGGATCACCGAGATTGGCGTAGGATTCGCCGGAAAGCGTGCGGGCCAGCGCGGCCGCGTAGCGCCAGATGTCGACCGCGCCGGCAATCTCGCCCCGCGCCTGAGCGATCGGCTTGCCCGATTCCAGCGCGTCGAGGCGGGCGATGTCCTCGAGGCGCGCCTCGATGAGATCGGCGGTCTTGAGAAGGACGGCGGCGCGTTCGGACGCCTTCATGCGCGGCCACGGGCCGGCCTCGAACGCCTTGTGCGCGGCCTGCACGGCTGCCTCGACGTCGGCCTCGCCGGCCTGCGCATAGCGAGAGACGGCAAAGCCGTGACCGGGCGAACGGCGCTCGATGGTGCGGCCGTCCCCGGCCTCGACATGCCTGCCGCCGATCAGCAGACGATAGGTTTTGGGCGCGGCCGAGGCCTCGGCTGGCATGGCGATCCGAAGGGGTGCGTTCATGTGATTTCCTCGCCGCGATTGTGCAGGCCGGCAGGCCGGAGGGGAGTGCCGTCGCGCCAAAACATGTCTTTGCTCATGATCTCGAAAACCGCGCCGGCCGTTTCTCGTGGAAAGCCTCGGCGCCGGCCTTGAGGTCGGCCGTCAATGCGATGAAGCCGCTGGCGAGCGCCTCGGTCGCGGCCGCGCTTTCCTCGCCTTCGGCGACGGCGATCATCAGCTTGGCCGCCTCGGTGGCGAGCGGCCCGCGCGCGGCGATCCTTTCGCCCCATGCCTTGGCTTCGGCGAAGGCTGTGCCGGTCTGCACGACGCGGTCGACGATGCCGAGCGGCAGCGCTTCAGGTGCCGTGAAGATCTCGCCGCCGAGCGCCATGCGTCGCACCGCCTGCGCGCCGAAGCGGCGCACGGCGCGCTGTGTGCCGGACCAGCCGGGCACCACGCCAATGGAGGTTTCGGGAAAGCCGAGTTTTATCTGATGCTCGGCGATGCGGAAGTCGCAGGCGGCGGCCAGTTCCAGCCCGCCGCCGAGCGCGTGGCCGGACAGCACGGCGATGGTCGGCTGGCGCAGTTGCGCCAGGCGGCCGAAGACGCGGTGGCCGTAGCGCACCCACTGGTGCTGGAAATCGGCCGCGCTCATGGCCGCCCATGCCTCGATGTCGCCGCCGGCACAGAACCCCTTGCCTTCGCCGCAGACCAGCACGACGCGGACGTCGGCCGCCATTTCAGCCTCGTCCAGTGCGGTCTCCAGCGCGCGCAGCATGGGGATGTCGAGCGCGTTGAATTTTTCGGGTCGGTGCAGGATGATGGTGCCGACGGCGCCGTCCTGTTCGAAGGTGACGAGGTCAGGCATAGCTAGCCTCATATGTCGGTGGGAATGAACCCCCACCCCTAACCCCTCCCCGCAAGGGGCAGGGGGACTTGGCACGCGGCAGTTCCCCCTCCCCGCAAGGGGGAGGGGTTAGGGGTGGGGGTATCATGGCGATGATCTCAGCCATGATCGCCTCCGAGCTCCAACCCGATCGGCGCCTCATGGTAGAGCGCCGCCGGCGTCATCTTGAGATCCTTCGCCACCGCCAGCGGAATCTCCGCCTGCGCCAGCACGTCGCGTTCGAGGTCGATGCCGGGGGCGATCTCCGTCACCAGCAGTCCGTCCGGCGTCAGCTTCATCGCGCAGCGCTCGGTGACGTAGGTGATGTCCTGTCCCTGCGCGACGGCGCGCCGGCCGGAGAAGGAAACGTGCTCGACCTCGCCAACCACCTTTTTCACCTTGCCTTCCTTGTCGATACGCACCGCGCCGTCGACGACGGAAAGCCTGGCGCCGGCATTGAAGAAGCCGGAAAAGACGATTTTCTTTGCCCGCGCGGTAATGTCGACGAAGCCGCCGCAGCCGGCCGTCACATGCGGACGGACAGAGAGCTTCGAGACGTTGACCGAGCCGTTGCGGTCGATCTGCAGGAAGGAGAGCAGCGAGGCGTCGAAGCCGCCGGCTTGAAAGTAGGTGAACTGGTGCGGCGAGGGCATGATCGCCTCGGCGTTGGAGGCGCAGCCGAACTTGAAGTCGAGCAGCGGCACGCCGCCGACCGCGCCCTGTTCGATCACCCACGTCACCTTGCCGTGCTGGCCTTCCTCCAGAAGGATGCGCGGCACGTTGGCGGAGATGCCGAAGCCGATGTTGACGGCCCAGCCGTTCGCCAGTTCCATCGCGATGCGGCGCGCGATCACCTTCTGGATGTCGAAGGCGGGCGTGCGGAAGGTGGAAAGCGGCCGGAAGATTTCGCCCGAGATGGCCGGATCGTAGGGCGTCTGCGTGGTCTGCAACTGGTCGGGATCGACGACGATGTGGTCGACCAGAACGCCCGGCACCCGCACGTCGTGCGGCTTCAAGGTGCCGTTCTCGACCACGCGCTTGACCTGTGCGACGACGATGCCGCCATTGGTGCGGGCGGCCATGGCCTGCTCCAGCGCGCCGAGATAGGCGCCCTCGTGCTCATAGGTCAGGTTGCCGCGTTCGTCGGCGCTGGTGGCGCGGATGATGGAGATTTGCGGCGCGATCGCCGGGAAATAAAGCCATTCCTCGCCGTCGAACTGTTCGATGCGCACGATCGGGTCGGACGCCGCCGCATTCATGGCGCAGCCCTGCTGGCGCGGATCGACGAACGTGTCGAGGCCGACCTTGGTCAGCACGCCCGGCCGCTTGGCGGCGGCTTCGCGGTGCATGTCGAACAGGATGCCGGAAGGGACGTTGTAGGCCGCGACCTTGTTCTCGCCGATCATCCGCCAGATCTGCGGCGGTTCGGCCGAGGAGGGACCGGAGGGATAGGAGCCACACAGCGTCTTCTTCAGCAGGCCGGGCTTGGCCAGATGGTCGATGCCCTTGATGCCCCACATGTCGCCGGCGGCGATGGGGTGCAGCGTGGTCAGGTCGCGCGGATGACCCTCCGCCTCGAAGCGCGCGCCGATGGCGGCGAGCACCGCGTCCGGACAGCCGAGGCCGGAGGAGGAGGAGACGGAGACGATGGCGCCGTCGGGGATGAGGTTTGCTGCTTCAGTGGCGGTGATAAGCTTGGTCATGCGTAGGCCTCAGTCGTTCCTTCTCCCCTTGATGGGAGGGCAATCGCATAGGGCGCCGCACCCCCACCTCTATCCCCTCCCCACACGGGGGAGGGGGACTTGGCGGCGGTGCAACGACCCGCCAACGTCTGCATTCTTGGACGAGACGGCCATGTCAGCGTCTCCCTCCCCCTTGTGGGGAGGGGACAGGGGTGGGGGTGCGCGAGGGTCGGGATCGAAGAAGCGGTCATATCCGTCAAATCCCCGGCTCGATCTTCACCGCCGACCTCGTTCGCGCCGATTCCAGCGCCGCTTCCGCGCAGGCGAGCGACCAGACGCCGTCTTCGCCTGTCGCCGCCGGGCGGCCTTCGCCATGGATTGCGGCATGAAAGGCGCGCAGCGCGCGCGTGTAGAGATCCTCGCGGTCGAAAGTAAGTTCCTCCTCGCCCGCCGCCGTGCGCAACACGACCGTACCGGCCGGCTTCTGCGTCATCACGTCCTTCGCGAACAGCGAGCCCTCGGTGCCATGCACCTCGAAACCGGTGCCGGCGTATTTCGTGGTGAAGCCCTCGTGGCTCTGGGCTATGACGCCGGACTTGAAGCGCCAGACGCACATGGCGCCGCCCTCCAGCCCGCCGCCGGCCATGCCGGCCGACTGGGTGAAAGCGGCAATCTCCACCGGGTCGTCGTCCAGCACGAAGCGCAACGTGTCGGCATCGTGCACGGTGATGTCGAGCACCACGCCGCCGCCGGCTTCCGGCCTGGCGATGCGCCAACCTTGCAGGTTTTCGGGCAGGTAGACGGAGTGAAAGACACGGGCGGCGATCGGCTTGCCGATCCGGCCGGCGGCAATCGCCTCGCGCATGGCGCGGTGGGCGCCGGCGTTCCTCAGATGATGGTTCGTGCCGATGACCACACCTGCCTCCCGGCAGGCCTCGACGATCCGGCGCGCGTCGGCCGTGGTCAGCGTCAGGGGCTTCTCGCACAGCACATGCTTGCCGGCCTTCGCTGCCGCCAGCGCCTGTTCGAGATGCAATTCGTTTGTGGTGGAGATGTAGACGGCGTCGATATCGGCGGCGAGCAGGTCCGGCAGCGTGGAGAAGGCGGCCCGAATGCCGTTCTCCTTCGCATAGGCGGCTGCGCGCTCGGGGCTCGAACTCATCACCGCCGCGACCTCGCCGTCCCGCTGGTTGCGGATGGCGTCGATCATGAACTGCCTGGCGATCGTGCTCGCGCCGATCAGGCCCCAGCGAACGGTCATGCGAAGGTTCCTTCCATTTCGGGCCGATACGGCCCGCAGCTTTCGCGCACCATCAGCGAGACCGAGCCGATATGGTCCTCGGCGCGGGTGGTGCGCGACTGGATCATCTTCAGCACCGCGTGTGCGGCGCGTTCGCCCAGGCCCGCCGGATCCACCGCGATGCTGGTGAGCGCGGGCATATAGTGCTGCGCCTCGTCGACGTCGTCGAAGCCGACCACGGCGAAATCCCTGCCGGCTTCCAGCCCGTGCCGGCGCAGGCCCAGCATGGCGCCGAAGGCGACCGCGTCGTTGAAGCAGAGCGCTGCGGTCGGCGACATGTCGCCGGTCAACGCCATGTCGAGGCAGGCCATGCCGCCCTTGCGGTTGGTCTCGCTCTCAAAGACCTGGATGTCGGCCTCGCCGATGCCCGCCTCGCAGCAGGCCTCGCGAAACCCTTCGAGGCGCTCGTGACGGACGACGAGGTCGGCCGAGCCGCCGAAGAAGGCGAGACGGCGATGGCCCTTGCCGATCAGGTGCCGGGCGGCCAGGAAGGCGCCGCGATGGTTGTCCGGCGCGACGACGGGGATGCGGCTCTCGGGCAGCCGCCGCATGGCGAAGACGACCGGCACGCCGGCGGTCTCGACGCGGCGGAAGGCGTCGGGGCGCGTGCCGCGCGCCGGCGACACGATCAGGCCGGCGACACCCTGCTCGAGCATGGATTTCAGCACTTCTTCCTGGCGTATCGGGTTTTCTGCCGTGTTGGCGATGAAGGGCACGACGCCGGCCGACTGGAAGGCACGCTCCATGCCGACGGCCAGTTCGGCATAGAAGGGATTGGTCAGGTCGTTGACCACCATGCCGATGACGTTGGATTGCGCCTTGCGCAAATTGGCGGCGCCGCGGTTGTAGACGTAGCCGACATCCTCGATGGCCTTGCGCACCTTGCCGGCGGTGTCTGGGCGGATCAGGCCGCTGCCCTGCAGGACCAGCGAGACGGTCGACTTCGATACGCCCGCGGCGCGGGCGATATCGAGGATCGTCGTCTTCGGCCGGCTGGCCATCCGCAGCGTCTCCTTGGTATGAATTTTATTGGAACGTTCTAAATCACGCTTTCGACTGGTCGTCAAGGCATGCGCCAACTGTCGCCATGAATGCCGTTATGGCAGAGCACGCCGATGGATACTCGAGGAACTTCCGTCGATATGGCGCGTACTCGACTGGTCTTGATTTATTGGAACGTTCCATTTATCGAGAAATTTGGAGGACGTGTCATGGATATGGAACTGCCCGAAGCCGATGGCTCGCGACGCCGCTATGCGCTTGTCGGGAAGGCGGTCGAGCCGCCTGATAAGGCGTCCTTCCCGCGCATTGCCTATGCGGCGGCCCATGTGGTCGCCGATCCGCTGGCGATGACCGATCCTTGGTCGCGGCCGGCAGTGGACTGGGACCGGACCATGGCCTTCCGCCGCCATCTGTGGCGGCACGGCTTCCGCATCGCCGAGGCGATGGATACCTCGCAGCGCGGCATGGGCTTCGACTGGCAGAGCGCGAAGGAATTGATCCGCCGCTCGATCGCCGAGGCGCGGGCTGTCGAAGGGGCGGAGCTCGCCTCCGGCGCGGGCACCGACCAGCTCGCTGCCGCCGGTGCGCGTTCCCTCGACGACGTAATCTCGGCTTACGAGGAACAGTTCGGCTTCATCGAAGGGCAGGGCGGCCGGGCCATCATGATGGCGAGCCGGGCGCTGGCGCGCGTGGCGAGAGGCGCCGACGACTATGCGCATGTCTACGAGCGCATCCTGTCGCAGTCCTCCGGCAAGGTGATCCTGCACTGGCTGGGCGACATGTTCGATCCGGCCCTCAAGGGATATTGGGGTTCCGACGATTTCGGCGGCGCGCTGAAAACGGTGGTCGGCATCATCGAGCGGCATGCCGACAAGGTCGAGGGGATCAAGATCTCGCTGCTCGACGCGGACAAGGAGATCGCGCTACGCGCCCGCCTGCCCGACGGTGTCCTCATGTTCACCGGCGACGACTTCAACTATCCGGGCCTGATCGCCGGCGACGGCGAGCGGCACTCGCACGCGCTGCTCGGCATCTTCGACGCGATCGCGCCCGTCGCCGCGGCCGCCTTGGCGAAACTGGCGGCAGGCGACCGCGCCGGCTACGACGCGCTGATGGCGCCGACCGTGCCGCTGTCGCGGAAAATCTTCGAGGCGCCGACGGAATACTACAAGGCAGGAATCGTCTTCATGGCGTGGCTCAACGGCCATCAGGATCACGTCGCCATGATCGGCGGCATGCAGTCGGCGCGCGGCATCTTGCACTATGCCGATATATTCCGGCTGGCGGACAAGGCCGGACTGCTGGCCGATCCCGAGCTTGCGGTCAGCCGGATGCGGAGCCTTTGCGCGACGATGGGCGTCTGAGCGGCCGTCAGGCGGTTGTCTCTGGCGCGAAATCGCGAGAGCAATGCGCTCGGAATCGGATTGCCCCTGCCTCGGAAGCGAGGCAGGGGCGGCAGGCCAGGGGTCAGAAGAACTCCTTGTAGGCAAGCGCGGCTCCGAGGATGATCACCACGAGGGCGATCATCGCAACGTTGCCGACCCATGCCGATTTGATGACGACGTGGTCCCGGTTGTCGGGTTCGTTGTTGTCCATGACATATGTCCTCAAGGCCCGCACGCGACAGGAGCGCGGTGCGGGCTGACTATCTGAAAATGCGGTGGATGCGTTCAGACAGGCCGAGGCGGCGCCCGTGCGTCGAAAAGACGGACAAGCCGATGATGGGTTTTCGGGCGGCCGGTTCGAGGAACCCGGGTATCGAGGCCCGGTGTTCGAAGCCGGAGCGTAGCGGGAATAAGACCCGTATGGCCGGCCTCATCGGCGGAGCCGTGGCGATCGGCAGTTCGAGACCATTCGAGCCTAGCGCGAAGGTCGACAAAATAGGCGCTTGCCAGATCCCGCTGGAGGATGGTCGAGCCGAACGGGCTGAACGTCCGGGCGGTCGGGTATTTCAAGCGCGACCTCGGCTCTTGCCGGAGCGAAGGCGAGCAGGACGGCGAAGACCAGCCATGCGAGGCCGATCGACCGGATGACGGCGTCGCAGCGCCCGGCCGCCCGGCCGGGCTTTATCTCGTCTCGGTGTTCGATCCTCTCGGACATCCAGCACTGATGCCCGTGATGGCGCCCGAAAACAAGTGTCCGGGCGGATGGCGACCTTTTAGTACGTCATCTGAGAGGAAAGAGGCTCAGCCGGCGGATTTCAGGCGTGTCGTCTCCGGCGCGTAGAAGCGGCCGAAGCGGTTGTCGAGGAAGTCGGCCAGCGCTATCTCTTCCTGCCGCACGAAACCCTTGCCGGGCAGCTTGCCCCCGGCCAGCAGGTCGAGGACGGCGGCGATGCCGGCGGCGGTGGTGATCTGGATGGCGCTCATCATCCTGCCGGCCACCGGCGCGGCATAGATCTTGTTGGCGTAGGTTTCCTGCATGTAGCGGCCCTCGCGCCAGCCGCAGACGGTGACGAAGATCACCACGACGTCCTGCATGGTGGCGGGCAGGGCGTTCTCGAACAGGTCCTTCAGCACGTCGCGGCGGTTTTTCAGGTTGAGGTCGTTGAGCAGTGCCTTGATGATCGCCTGATGGCCGGGATAGCGGATGGTGCGGTAGTTCATGGTGCGCACCTTGCCTTCCAGCGTCTTGGCCAGGGTGCCCAGGCCGCCGGAGGTGTTGAACGCCTCGTAGGTGACGCCGTCGAGCGAGAACTCCTCGCGCTCCTCCATCGCGGGCACGGTCACCAGCCTGCCTTCGACGACGGCCTCGCAGGGCTCGATATATTCGTTGATGAGGCCGTCGGTGCTCCAGGTGAGGTTGTAGTTCAGGGCGTTCGACGGATATTGCGGCAGCGCGCCGACGCGCATGCGCACGCTGTCGAGCGTGTCGAAGCGTTTGGCGAGGTCATTGGCGACGATCGAGATGAAGCCCGGCGCCAGCCCGCACTGGGGGATGAAGGCGCTATCCGCGCCTGCCGCGAGGTGTTCCACCTTCTTGGTCGTGGCGACGTCCTCGGTGAGGTCGAGATAATGCGTTCCCGCTTCGAGCGCCGCTTCGGCGATGGCGCCGGTCAGGTTGAAAGGCGCCGCCGACAGCACGGCGAATTTTCCCCTGAGCGCCGCGACGAGGCTGGCGTGGTCGGCAATGTCGAGCGCCAGCGTGCTGATGGCCGCGTGCTTGTCGATCTTGGCGAGTTGCGCCTCGGCGCGGTCCGCGACGACGACCGCGTAATCTCCCGTCTGCGCGAGCATGAGCGCGATCGCGCCGCCGATCTTGCCCGCACCTACCACCATCACCGTTTTCATGTCGCGACCCTCTTCGAACGCCAAGCTGTGAGGATAGCGCTACAGAGGAAAGATTCGTAGCGACGAAAAGCGCAATTCGGAGTATTCAATTACTCAAAATGCCAATCTTGTTGTCCAAAACGACGGTAATGGAATGCAGATCACCCAGAAAGACCGCGAACTCCTGGCGCTGCTGGCGGAGAATGCCAGGACGCCGGTGGCGAGCCTAGCCAAGCGGTTGTCGCTGTCGCGCACCACGGTGCAGGCGCGGCTGGACCGGCTGGAGCGGGAGGGCGTCATCACCGGCTACGGCGTCCGCCTGTCGGACGCCTATCAATCCGGCCTTGTCCGCGCCCACATCCTGATCACGATCGCGCCCAAGGCGCTGCCTCAGGTCACAGCGGCGCTGGAGCGGATACGCGCGGTCACGGCGCTGCACTCCGTCAGCGGCTCGTTCGACCTGATCGCGATGATCGCGGCGCCATCCATTTCCGAACTCGACGTTTTCATCGACGAGATCGGCGCGCTGGACGGCGTGGAGCGAACGCTGTCGTCCATCATTCTTTCGACGCGGATCGCCCGCTGACAGGCTGATCGGGCGAGGTCGGCTTCGCGTTGTTCTCCGAAATCGCCGATGGAAGCGGCCTGCCGTCGGAACCGGACAGGCCGCTTCCGGAACCGTCAGATCTTCGGCATCGGCGGCAGCTGGTCGAGCGGAACACCGAACCAGCGTTCGTTGATCTTGGAAAGCTCACCGTTCTTGACGATCTCGGCGATGAAGGTGTTCGCGTATTCCTGCAGCGCGGTGTCGGACTTCCGGAACGCCATGCCGTTGGCCTGAGCCTTGAGCGTTATCTTCGGCTCGATCTCCATGCTCGCATAATCTTTGCTGAGCTGCGCCAATATGGTGTTGGAGGCCCCGAGCGCCTGTACCTGCCCGGAAATGAGCGCCTGCAGCGCGGTGGCGTCGTCGTCGAAGCGCTTGATCTGTGTTCCTTCCGGCGCGATCGCCGTGATGGCGGTGTCCTGCGTGGAGGCACGCGCCACGCCGATGCTGACGGACTTCAGGTCTTCTGCGCCTTTTATGGTCAGGCTCTTCGGGGCCAGCACATAGATCGTCAGCGCGGAATAGGGATCGGAGAACAACACCTGCTTGGCCCGCTCCGCGGTGATGCCGAAGGTGGCGATCAGCACGTCGATCTTGTTGGTCAGGAGGTAGGGTATGCGGTTGGGACCGGTGACGGGAACCAGCTCCAGCTTCACCCCGAGCGCTTTCGCCATCAGCGCGGCGACATCGGCGTCGTAACCGGCGGGCTGCTGATTGGCGTCGGTGCCCCCGAACGGCGGATAGTCGACCAGAACGCCGACGCGCAACGTGCCGTTTTTCTTGATTTCGTCCGGCGTTGCGGCGTTCGCCACGTGCATTCCCAGAATCGCCGTGGCCGTGCCGGCGGCCATGAGCGTTGCGAACCCGCGCCGCGTGATCGAGTTGAAGGTGGTCATAAGGCGTTTCTCCCGAGTATTTGTTCAATCGCTTCGCGGTCGTGTGTCGCCGCTTCAGCGCCGGGCCACGGCGAGCCGGCGCTCCATGCGCCTGCTGTAGACCGACAGCGGCCAGCAAACGATAAAATACACCAGCGCCACAAGCCCAAAAATCGTGAAGGGATGAAAGGTGGCGTTGTTGACGACCTGGGCGGCGCGCGTCAGTTCGACGAAACCGATGATCGAGGCGAGCGAAGTTCCCTTGATGAGCTGCACCAGGAAGCCGACGGTCGGAGGAATGGCGATCCGCACTGCCTGCGGTGCGATGACCAGCGCCATCTTGGGCCAGTAGCGCAGGCCCAGCGCCGTCGCCGCTTCCGCTTGGCCCGGCGGAACGACCTCGATGGCGCCGCGCCAGATTTCGCCGAGGAAGGCGCTGGCGTGAAGCGAGAGGCCGATCGCTGCCGCCGTCCAGGGATCGACCGAGACGCCGAAGATGCCCGGCGCGAAAAAAGCCAGGAAGAGCTGCATGAGAAGCGGCGTTCCCTGGAAGACCTTGATGTAGCCGGCGGCGAGCATCCGCAGCCATCGAAACTCCCCCGTGCGCGCCAACGCGACGAGCGCGCCGCCGATCGAACCGCCGATGAAGGCGATGACCGACAAAAGCAGCGTCCAGCGGACGGCGCCGATAATGTAGAAAATGTCACCCGATCCAAGTTCGCGCATGGCCGCCTCCTATCGCTTCGCCGGCGTGCGCAGCCATGTTCTTTCGATGGCGCCGAACACGCTCCAGAAGAACAGGGACATGACGAAATACATGCAGGTGATGACGAAATAGACCTCGAACGAGCGGAACGTGCGGGACTGGATATCGCCGGCGGCGGCCGTCAGTTCGGTGGCGGCGATGGCGGAGCAGACGCTGGAGTTGAGAAGCAGCAGGATGAACTGGCTGGTCAGCGAGGGATAGATCGCCTGGATCGCCGGCTTGAGCACGATGAGGCGGAAGATCTGCAGCGGTTTCAGCCCCAGCGCCCGGCCGGCCTCGATCTGGCCCTTGCTGATGCTTTCGATGCCGGCGCGGATGATCTCTATGCCATAGGCGCCGACATTGACCACCAGCGCCACCACGGCCGCCGTATTGGAGGAAAGGCGGATGCCGAGCGACGGCAGGCCGAAGAAGATCATGAAGATCTGGATGAGGAAGGGCGTGTTGCGGATCAGTTCGATATAGGCGTCGATGATGACGGCGAGCCATCTGGGGCCGGACGTCTTGCCGAGCGCGCCGGCGACAGCGACGACCATGCCTATGGCCATGGCAACGCCGGAAAGCACGAGCGTGTTCAGGGCTCCGTGCACCAGTTCCGGCCAGGCGGCGAAGACGTCGGCGAAATCGAATTCGTAGCTCATGGCCGGCACCTGCGGGCAAGCCCGCTCCACAGATCGTCCATCGCCGTTCCTCCTCCCATGCCCTCGGCGCCCAGTATGGCGGCGCGCATAAGAAATCGGAAGGGCGGCTGTGCCGCTCCCCCGGCAAAACACATAACTTTCACGCACTGCCGGGGAGACGCTCGAAAGCCGGTGCCGGCAGGGGCAGGCCGCCGCGAGGCGGCTTCTTGTCGCGATCACTCGGGACCATCAGCCGATTGAAGATCTTTCAACAGGGCTGGGCGACAGCCAAGATATTGAAAACTATGGAAACCGGATTGGTGGGAGAAGGGATTGAACCTGTGACGCCTACGATGGGCTCTCGCTGTAAGTGAATTGCCTCGCAACTAAACTCGAATGTTGCATTTGTAGCACAGACAAAAGCCCCGAGTGCATGATACTCATGCGTCAACTCAAGCGGGGTCTATTCTATGAAGAAGCAAATACTGATTTCTTCGGCAATGCTTTTCGCCCTTGGTTCATCGGCCTATGCGGCTGATGCGGTCGCAGAATTGCCGATCGCTTCCTACAATTGGTCCGGTGCCTATGTTGGCGTTGTCGGCGGCGTCAATTTCCTCAAGGGTGACGTGACAATCCCTGCATACACGCCCCCGGATTACGATGGTGACAGCACATCCGGTTCGATCGGTGGCCAGGTCGGTTATCTCTACCAGTTTCCGAACGACTTCGTTATCGGTGCTGAAGCTCGCCTGGTCGCAGTCTTCAATAAACATCGGGATGCCACAGGCGCTGGTGTTGCCGGTGATGAGGTATTTCAGACCAAGGCGGACTGGCAGGGAGACATTGTTGCGAAAGCCGGTTACGCGATGGGTAATTTCTTGCCCTACATCAAGGGTGGTGTCGCATTTTTGCACCTGAATGATACCGGTTACTCCGACTCGACAGGATCTATCCTGCTCGATCATACCTACACCGGTTGGACTGTCGGCTTTGGTGCTGACTATGCAATCAACGACAAGTGGTTCGTCGGCATCGACTACGCTTACGCCCACTACAACAGCCATGATTTTGCCGATGATTCTGCGGCGCTGGGGCCGTCCATCGTGAAGCCGAGCACGCATACCGTCTCGCTGAGCCTCAACTATCGGTTCTGAATGAACTCCAGTGTAATTACCGCCCGCTCCGGTTCGCCGGGGCGGGCTTTTCGTTTGTCTGGACCCGGCCTCTATCCTCTCTGCATGTCGAAACGCATGTACGTCAGGTCATCGGGAGCCGGGTGGAACTACCTCGTCCAAGACGGCGAGGAATTCCTTGGCCCGTTCCCTTCGATAGCGTCCGCCTTCAAAGCCGTTTTGGATCGTGGCGGAAGGGTTCATCTCGCATGGGAGCGAACGGTTATTGCCGGGTCTTCGAGACAGAAGGACTTCACCGCAAAATTCGAGAACGAGGAAGCCGGACGCGTCTATGCCGAAACCAGCGGTATGTCGGAGGGGCTATGGAAAGCGTTCCCCGGAGGCCGCAATCCAGAGAACGGTAGACAGGGCGGTGGGACGCAACTGGTTGACACTCGGGACGAAGCAGTAGCCTTATCGAGCGGCGCTATACCGAACTGATGGCAGGGGTTGATCCGAAGCCAGTGCCGAACGCCTACGCGAAGGCCGAGAGCAGTCAGTAGCCAGTCCACGGCCGACCGGTGCTCCAGATCGCGTAGCCGACCATATAGAGCAGCACGATCGAAAGCAGGACATTGACGACTTAGAGGGAACGTCGCATTTTGCCGCCTTCAAGGTTCGCTGAACCTGCTGGCCACTTCGTAAAATCGAACCTCTAAAGGCTGCAACCCTTGCGGGCCTTGGGTTCGGATGGTGGGCGTGACAGGGATTGAACCTGTGACCCCTACGATGTCAACGCTACGCCACCCCCCTAAAAACAAACGGAAAATCTCTCTGGCGTGATCAGGCGTCATCGCACGAAATCAACGATTTCCGGAGGATAATCAGGCGCTACGTGTCACTTACGTGTCACCTGCCATTCCCTCGGTCTCCACCACGCCGCACTCAGGCTGGCTGCGAGGAGTTGGGCTACAGGATACACCGGACCGTGTTCTCCGACTTTCTGGCTCCCCTCTGCTGGCCCTAGAATGACAACGCCACCGCCCTCGGCAAAGGGCAGTGGCGGAACTATCGGATGCTCGACCAAGAGCGGTATTATTATACCGCATGACGCATCCGACTTCAAGCGAAGGAGGAAATGCACCATGGAAACGACCCCCGGATTTTCTCAGCCAGCCGGACATGAGAAAGCAGCCCAAAAACCCGGAGAACCGCTGGTTTCAGCCCCTGCCACCTTGGTAGATGTCAGCCTCACAAGCAAACCAATAAAGTCCGTCCCGGCCAGTGAGAAAACGCTCGACACCACGCATAACGGGTTCCCATACGCCAAGTCTCTGACTGTCGATGACATCGCCTATATAAAGACAGGTTCTGCGCTTCGTGACCGATACTGCGCCGAAGCCAATTCGCACAGGAACATGAAGCAGCGTGCAGACCAACAGGGGAAGGTTGTCTCCCCAGCAATCTCCGACTTCAGTGATTTTCTTCTGCTGATAGGCCCCATGCCGCAGCCGGGCATGACCCTCGATAGGATCGACAACAACGATCCCGAATACGCACCCGGAAAGGTCCGGTGGGCGACGAAAAAGGTTCAGAACAACAATAAAAGCGACACCCGCGTTTACACGCTCTCCAACGGCATGAAATTCACAGCCTCCCAGCTTGCGGAGCATTTCGGGCTGACGGCGGATGCCATCCGTAAGCGCAGTGATCGCGGATGGACCGATGAGGAGGTCATTCTCGGTCGCCGGGTGAAGATCATCGAACCCGCCAAAAAACAGAAATCCTCAGGCTACATCCCCGAGCCGTCCAACAAGTTCCCCGCCGGTCTGTATGATCGTGAACAACTCGCGCAGCTCAATCGTGGCGAAACGCGCCTGTCAGACATCCGAGCTATCCAGTTCCATCGCCAAGCGCACGACCAGCAGGGCTATCGCGAACAATTTGGCGAGGAGTTCATTATGATGACCTACGAGGAAATGCAGGAGCACCCGGAACTGGCCGTGATCACCCCCGAACAGCAAGAGCGGCATTTCCTGAGACGTTGGCCTGTCTATCGCCCGCATACCGTCTATGAAAACCTTACCCCTGCGCAACGCGGCTTCGTCGCTCGCGTCGATCCCGAATGGGCTACGAAAATGCGGGCCAAGCTGGATGCTAAGACCGCGATGGCTGATCTCCTGTAGTCGCTACGCCGTTCTGCAACGTCGGTTCCGGCACTGGTCTCTGTAATGTCGTTGCTTATGCATTTGCGACATCGACGACATGACTAGGATCGTGCTCCAGAAGGGAGGTTAAACCTTATATGTTTCGGGATGTTGGCCGGTTCGACAACCTGCATGCAAGGCTGCTGAAAAAACATGCTCTCCAGCCTCTTACATGCAGGGACATCCGCGCAAGTCTCTGCGATTTTCTGGTTAACCATCATGCGCCATAGTCCGGTCGCCGGAGCCGTATAGTTCGACATTGCAAGGCCAGTCGCCCAGCTTCTTTCAAGGGCAGTGGTTTCTGGCCGCGCCTCCCTTCCGAAACAAGGGAGACTGCCCATGCCGCAACTATCGCTCTTTGATGCCGCCGCGCCGATCATCGAACGGCTGTCCGGTCAACGCCATCAGCATCGGCCCGCGCCGCTTGCCATCCCGATTTTCAGCGCCCTTGCGCTCCTGCAAAAAAGCGTGCGCAGAAACGAAGCCGCCTTCGCGCTGTCCGCCGCCTCGACCCTGCTCGACCAGTCGCCCGACCGCCTGTTTCGCCGTCTCGCTGCGATAAGTGTGGAAGATAGCGGCCTCGCCAACCTGCCGTTGGTCGAGTTCGCCGTTTCGAGTAGCGCCAGCCGGACGTTTCGCAAGCGCCTCGGTGGTGACTGGCCGGTTGCTGCCGCGCTCGTTACCGCCCTGTGCCGCTCGGAAAAAGATCGCTCGGCGGACGACGCCTATATCGTCGCCAAAAACCACATAGAGTTGGCCGACCTTCGAGCCTCGCTCGGAAAGCTGACCGCGCCGGAGCTGGTCGAGCTGCTTCGCGACCGCCGCGCCACGTTCACGCGGGCGATTGCTGCGTGGCGTGCGGCGGGAGCAGATTGGAACGAGCGGGGCAGCCCTGTCGGCAAAGCCATCCCGAAACTGGTCTTCGCTACGCTTGGAGAAACCGGCACCAGCGCCGCGACTGTCTCGCTGGCCTCTCGTGCGTTCACCCAGACCCGTGAAGCCTTGGCCCCGGTTCTCGCGGTGCTGGAGCCGCTGCGCCCCTCCGGCGTTCTCGACACCGTGGACGATGAGCTGCCGCCGACGATGCTCGGAGATGACGGTTTACCGCTCTGGCGTCACGACAAATTCAGCCACGCCGGTATCGCCGCCATCAAGACCCTGCTGGGTCGCCCCTGCGAGTTCAGCCGCTGGGTCCGCGATCATATCGAACCCCGGAAGCGTCTGCGCTTTGCGGGCGAGGCCCTGTTTCGCGTGGAGAGCGGCTTGACCCTTCGCCGCGTGCAGTATCCCGCCGCGCAAACCCTTCGCCGACTGGCCGATGAAAACTTTCACGGATTGCGCCTCACGGACCCACGAAAGCCGCTGGAGCTGCTGCGCAACGATCTTCCCCTGTTGAATGAGGTCCGCCACCATGTCTGACCGCGCCCTGACCCTGACTAGCGGAAACGAACACTTACCACTCGCCAACCAGTTGAAATCAAACAATTTTATTAAAAATGAAATCAATTTCACACGCCAGTCCGACGACCTGCTGGGCCGCTATCTCGCCGCCAGCCTCGCGCCCGAAACCCGTCGCGGCTATGAAAATGACGTGTCGGCGTTCATCCGCTGGGGCGGCTCGCTACCTGCATCGCCCGAGGCTGTGGCGCGCTTCATCGCGGAACATGCCGAGCGCCTGTCAGTCGCCACGCTGAAACGCCGCCTCGCTGCCATCGCCAAGCACCACAACATGCATGGCCTTCCCGATCCCGTCGCCAGCCCGCTGGTCGCCGATGTGCTCCGTGGGATAAAGCGGTTGCACGGCAAGCCCCAACGTCAGGCCGCGCCGATCCTGAAATCCGACCTGTCCGCCATCGTCGCCGCCATCCCCGGCGACAGCCTCCGTGGGCTTCGTGACCGTGCCGTGCTGGCTCTCGGTCACGCGGGCGCGTTCAGGCGAGGTGATCTTGTTGGGCTACTGGTTTCCGATCTACGCCCGGTCGAAAATGGCTTTGCCGTTCTGGTCCGGCGCGGCAAGTCCGATCAGTTCGGGCAGGGCCGCACCGTGTTGATTGAACGCGCCGATGGCCCCACCTGTCCCGTCGAAGCCGTGTCTGCATGGTTGCGCGCCTCCGGCATCGCGGACGGTTTCCTGCTGCGCTCCATCGACCGCCACGGAAATCTCTCGGTTAACGCCCTGTCCAGCCAAACGGTGGCACTGGTGGTGAAGCAGCGCGCGAAGGCGGCGGGTTTCGATCCGGTCCGTCTCAGCGCGCACAGTCTTAGGCGGGGCTACATAACCGGCGCGGCCATCGAAGGCGTCTCGCCGTGGCGCATCAAAGCCCAGAGCGGACATCGCACGGATACTATGCTGGGTCGTTATATCAGTCAGGCGCATCTGGTCGCGGGCACGGCGACAACCGTCACGCCGTAACGGCCATCAGTGGATCGTGCCGCTCATCGCCTTCGTGAAGTTGAAGTGCAGGAAACGGTCATAGAGCGGTGTCTTGCGGTATCGCAGGTCATGGAAGGCGGGGTATCTTTCCACGCCGGGATAGCGCTCGATCATGCCGAGCCAGAGAAGCGGGCGCACGAGGCGGGACAGAAGGTAGTAGCAGGCATCTTCCAGCGGGCTAAACCGATAGTTGGTGATCATGTCGATGGGCAGACACCAGCCCGCCAGTTCCGTCAGCGGCACCCAGTCATCCAGCCGGTTGTGGGCCACCCCGAGGAAATGCACGAAGTCGGGGTCGTCATGGTCGATAGGGAACCGCTCATAGGCCCCATGGTCGAGTGCAAGGAAGTAGGTGTCGAACAGTTCGGCCTGTAACGCGCCGTGGTCGCCGATCATGGCCTTCCCGGCCTTCATTGTCAGCGCCTTCCCCTTGGTGTGACGCAGCAGGCGAGCGCCGATCATCAGCTCATGCATGATCGAGAGCGGAATGAAGTCCTGCTCATTCAGCACCTTGTTCAAAGCATAGAGTTCTTCCGTCTCGTAGCCCGGCCACTGGAAATCCTCGGCAGCCCATGTCACGAACTTCCGGTAGAACGCGCCGGACTTGGTGAGCGTGATGCCGCCGTTCTCGGCAGCGCGGATCAACACCTTCATGCCGTTGATCGCCATCGGACTGCCCGACAGGTCGGAGGCCCCAAGGCTCTCATTGAGCATGATGAACGGTGCGAGGCGCGATTGCCGGATCATGGCCGGGCCGCTCCCTGCCGTTGCAGCGCCATAAGATAGGCGACGACATCGGCCTTCTCATGGTCGAACAGCCGGAATGTCGTCATAGGGAAATGGTCTTCCTGCATGAACCGGACGAAGTAGGCTTCGTCACGTCCGGGGCGGTGCACAATCTCCTCATAGGGCGGCCCCATGTCTGGGTCAGCCGCGTCCGTCGCGCGCAGATGACACATGCGGCACCATTGCTCGACAACCTGCTCGCCACGTGTGGCGGCATTGTCGGCATGGGCAGCACCGGCAACGCACAGCATGGCGATCATGCTCGTCATCATCAGCCTGTTACCCGCCATCGCCGCTCTCCTGTTGCGTTCGCCGCCCATAGCATAGACGGCGACCACGAACATGGCTGCGCGTTGATCTTCAAGGCCGATGCTGTGATCATGACCGGATGTTCAGACGCTCCATCCTGTTGGTATTCGGCGGCGCACTCCTCAATGGATGCGGTAGTTGCAACATGCTGGGAGGAAGTCAGCCTGCCCACTGCAATGCGGGATTGGCGGCGGGAGCAGTGATCGCCGCGCCTGTGCTGATACCGATGGCGATTGCGGACGATGCGAAAGCGCGATCCACTCCCACCCCACCTGTCGAGAAGTGGGAGCCGCAGACTGTTCGGGAGAAGGAGCTTTATCGGGCAGCAACCAGACCATAAGCGGACCGCGACGATTGCACACGGCAATGCCCTTCCGTTCATGCCGCCATGAACGCAGTCACGGGGCGTGGCGGATTTTACAAGCCCGACTGTGCCTTTATATGCGCCTCGACCGTGAGCGGCATGATCGCGTCGTTCAGTCGGAGGATAGCCCGAAGCAGGTATTCACGGATGCCGGAACGGGGTTTCTTGTCGCCTGCCTCCTCTATTGCTGATTGAATGTCGGAGAGGACGCCGGAGACAGTTCGGTATAAAGCAGGTTCTATGTCAGGCTCGTAAATGAAGTCGTCAATGACATGATGGTTCAGCGGTTCCCCCTTTTTTGAGCAGGGACACAGCTCATACCGCATTCCTTGAAACAGTTGGTCTCCCTCCCACACGAAGCGGCTGTCCTTCCATGAGACATTGAGGCCGTATGGATCGGACCAAACATAGTCGTTAGCGTCCGATGCCTTTCGGTGGCTGCGTCGTCCGCAGTCCGAGTGGCGTGTCACCACATAGACACCGAAGGTTGAAGCATCACGGATGGCGTTCTGAAGAATTTTCTGAAGCCGGTGGCGTGTCGTGGAATTAGGCGTGGTGTTGTCCCACCATAAAGAGAAATCCGCGTTGTTAATACCGTTGATGGCCGCCAGAATATCCCGCCGCAAAGCGACAAAGTAATCCCATGCCTTCCGTTCCATCTAATCCCCCCTATGTGACAGCATTAGTCGAGCAGAATATTTTGCAAAAGCGCGGGTCGTCCATGGTTGCAAACAGGACTGTCGGGTATGATCCTCCATACCATTCGGATCGAAGTTCAATCCTCCAAAATTCTTTATATTCTGGAGTTTATGAACATGGCCAGTATCGACCTCATGGCATCATGTCTCCCGTAGAAGCGAGGAGACTGGGTCAATCTAGCAAGTATTGCATCCTCCCGTCCGTAAAGGTTAGCTTGCTGACGGGATTGGGGGGATTTGATGCCGAAGGTTTCAAGGGCGATAGAGTATCGACGCGCTCAGTGGCTGGTCGCAGGACATAGTCTTGAGCACTTTTTGCGGCAAGCGTGGGGGCATTTCCCAACGCAGTTGGAGCGCACGGTCCACAAGGCGGATGGTTCATCGGTATGTGGCCTTCGATCTCGGAACTTTAACGCCGATGGCTTCGCCGTGCAGTGTGGACGTTACACTGCTGACCAGTCAGTAGGCATCTTGACCATGGCTCCCGTTGCCGACGCCGAGGTTGGAGAGCGCGCACCTGAGGCGGAAGAAAACTTTTTGAGCGCGGATTTCATGGCTTTGGTGCGCGGCAACCACGTTGTCGCAATGAATGCCGGAAGGAATGCGGCAACGCTCGGCAACTACCTGCGTGGATTGTTCGTTGCTGCGGGACTACCCGATCATGCGACGCAGTTCGAACTGGCGCGTGTTGGAAATCTCAACACGTTGGCTATGATCGAGACCATCGGCGTGAAGACCGTTGAGTTGCACGTAGACATCGCCGAAGCCACAGCGGTCGAACTCGTAGACGGTGTGCCTGCTGATAGTCTCTGGGGACGCGCAAGGCAGGCGGCGGCGTCAACGTTAGGCGCTATCATTGCGCAAGACGAACAACTGGCCCATCTGCGCGAGGCAGAAATGGGAACCGTTACCGTGTCCATCAACATCAAGAAGGGGGACCTTCTTGTCGCCAAAAACAGTCTTGATCATTTGGGGCAAGAGGTTGCCGCAGATGAGGAGGCGGACGATTTCCTGATCCAGCTTCGGGATGGTCAAACAATCCGTCCCGATGAAATCGCTGTAAGGAAACGGGTGCGTATCGAAGCTGTCGCGAACTCCGTTAGCGCGGACGAGGCATGGGCGATGATGCGGCAATACATGCAGGAGTTGGCAGCGTCAGGCCAGTTGGAGGCTTGAGATGCGCATGAAACGGGATGGCATTGCCATCGACTGGCGCAGGACGATCAAAATCGTGCTGGCACTGTTGCTGTCAGCGTTCGTGGGCTACTGGTTCCAGCCATCTATCGCCAACAGCCCCGAAGCGGTGAACACCGTTGTTACGATCTTTTCGATCCTCGCGGGGTTTCTGATTGCCGTGATCACCTTCATTGCGGAACCTACACTGAGCCGCGCCAAAGACTGGCAAGAGTTGCAGTTGATGAAGTCAACTATCCAGAGGCAGCTCTTTCGCCAGAAGGTGCTCTTTTTCTTGTATCTTGTCACACTCGGCATTGCCCTAGCAATGTTCCTCGTTCCGAAAGATCAGACTGAAATTCTGTGGTGGCTACAAGCGAGTTTTCTGAGCCTCGCGACTTTTGTTTTTCTGGCGTCTTTCGCGCTGCCGGGGTCACTGATGAAAATCCAAATGGAACGTTACGAAGCTGCCTTGGAAGACACTAAGCCACAGGTTGTAAAAGACGCAAAGGCAATCACCCGGAAATAGAAGGAGTGATTTCAGCGGATTTTACAAGTCGGAGCCGTTGCCCTCGTCAACGCCGCGGCAGGTAGCCGGGGGATTTTCTGATTTTTTGTCCCGGCAACCGTCAGCGCTACAGCCCGAAAACCCTGCCGGGCTAATCCAGCATCGTGCTACGATGAAGTCGCCCCAACATTGCATCGTGGATCACGTCAGCGCCAAATCCGCCACGAAATCGGATATGGGGTTTACGCCGCTAACGTGAAGATGGTCGCGGGCGCGGGTGCAGGCCACATAGAAAAGGTGGCGCTCAGTCTCGAAGATCGTTTTCAGTTCGTCTTCGTCGGTGGCCTCGTCCACTCTCGATTGCAGCGGCAAGGCTTCATCGTCGCACGCCATCACGATCACGAGCTTGAACTCAAGCCCCTTTGCAAGGTGCATGGTGCCGATGGAAACGCGGCCCGATGCTTCCTCGACCTGCTCGGTCAGTTGTCGTGCTTCCAGTCCCGCAGCGGCGACGGCAGCGCGTGCGCGGGGCAGATACTCGCCCGACCGGACGAAGATACCGACCTCGCCAGTTTCAATGCCATCATCCAACGCCGTGCGCAGTAGTGCCGCGATGGTGTCGATCTCGCTCGCCGCGTCGGCACATTCATCAATCGTCGGCGATGGTCCCTCGAAAACCGATTGTGCGCCGGTTCGGTCATCCTCGATGCCATCGACATCCTGCACTTTTGCCGGAAGCAGACGATCCGCCGCTTCTCGTATCTGACGCGAGGTCCGATAGTTGATCCGCAGGCTGGAAGAGCGGCCACGGACATCGACCCCGAGCGCCGCCCACGAAAACGGTAGCTGGAAGATGCGTTGACCCAGATCGCCAGCGAAGAAAAGCGCATTAGGACCGGACGTGAGCGCGCCCATCATGCGCAGTTCGGCAACACCCAAATCCTGCGCTTCATCGACAATGACATGCGTGAACGGCTTCTCGTTACCTGCCCGGCAGCTTGCTTCCACAGCAGCATGAAGCTGCGAGGATGTCAGCAATCCTCTTGCCGCGAGCGCCTTCCGGGTCGCTTCCATGACCGGCCACAGCTTTTCGCGCTGCTTCGCCCCCAGCCGGTTCTTGCGCCCGATCCGTGGAACATTCGCGTAGCTGTCCAGATCGGTCAGGTTCCACGCATCCACCACATGCCGCCATTCGGAGAAGGCAAAGCGGGGCGGAAGTTCGGTATAACCCAGCTCTGCAATCGCCCGTTCTACGGCGGCCTGCTGGACTTCAACAGATGCGAGCATCGGCCTGCGCCCCGTCGCAAGTTGATGGAGTTCGGACGCGGCATCCTCGAACGAGGCGATGGAAACCCGATTAAGCTTCGGCTGGTCATCGGCAAGCAGGATGGCGAGCTTCGCACGAAGCGCATTCGCGAGAGGTCGGGAAAAGCTCGTCAGCAGGACGCGCGCCTGCGGATCGTCGCGAACGGCGCGAGCCGCCCGGTGAAGCGCGACGATGGTTTTTCCCGTTCCGGCTGTCCCGGTAACGCGAGCCGGTCCCGTGAAGTCGCGGTTCACCACATCTCGCTGCGACGGGTGAAGGAATACGCTCCACTTGTCCCATGGGAAATCCAGTGCGAGCCGCAGTTCCTCTTCGCTGGTGATGGTCTGGACGCGCCGCAGCGTATCGGGGTGGGCAAAGGGATCGACGGTGGCCGATTGCGGCGTCGGCAATTGGCCGGTCGAGGCATATTCCAGCAGAGCTTCGGCTGCTTCGGCGGGCAAATGCTCCGCCCGCTCGAAAAACTGCGTCTCCGTCCAGCCGACGACATCGGCAATCCAGTCTTGCGGCACGCCGACGTCGAGCAGTTCATCGCCAGTCAGTCCGGTGAAGATCGCAGGCTCGGGCACAGCGACCGGCTGTGGAGCAGGCTGTGCATCGGCGTAGTCGAAAAGCGACCGTGCCTCCTGCACCAGTTCATGCACCTCGACAATCTGGATCGCCCCGGTTCGCGGATGGGCTTCGATCCGCCGCCGTTCCGCCCACGCATAGGCCTTGTCGTGATGATCGACATAGGCCAGCATGAAGCTCGCCTCGGTCTTGTGGATGATGATGCGGATGTCCTGATTGACCCGCACCGACCAGAAATTGGCATCCCGGCTGTTGGTCAGCCGGTGCATCTGGAGGCCGGGCTGCGCCGGATTGAGTTGCAGGTCGAAGGCAGCCGTTTTTGCTTGGCGTTGTTCCTGTCCTGTCAGGCGAGCCAGCGCGGCGGTGAAGCTGTCTGCGATATGGAAGTTCACGTCCCGAACACCTTCATGACCTCGTCGCCGAAGTGGTTGATGACCTTCACCGCGATGCGCCCGCTTTCCGGCCGGTCGAAGGGGCGGGAGACGTGACGGTTCAGTGTTGCCCAGGCATCCTCGTCGATCTCCGCCTTCAGCGTGGTCTTGAGCTGCTTGTAGGGGTCGTTCGCGCCGAGGAAATAGGCGTGGCGAACGAAGAAGCTCTCCTCGTTATAGGCCGTGTCGATGAACCATGCGGCGATGCCCTTCACATCGTTGGAGCGCACCTCGCCGGTATTGGGATCGTAGATGTCCACACCGTTGACGCGCACCGCGATGCGGCCGTCCGGCTGGTCCAATATGTCGATGTCCGGCTCGCCAAAGACGGTGAACAGGTTGCCCTTGCCGGTGTTCTTGAGTTCGCCCGCCATGTGCAGGTCGGGGTTCATCTTGGCCTTCAGGATCGGCAGAGGGCCGAGCCGGGTCAGTTCGGAGGCATGGGCGTCGAAGGCGAAGCTGACCGCGATCAGCACGTCGAAACGCGCCTCGGCGGCTTCACGGGCGGCGGCGGTGAGATCGACGCGGGACAGCGTGCCAAATTCCGGCCCGATGAAGATCGCGGCGCGGCGCTCGGTCTCGCCCTCCATGAAGCGGCCTTCGGCACCGATGTAACCGCGCCCGGCATAGGGGGTGAGGCTGACAAACTCGATCCGGTCGGCGCGATCGGTCTGGTGGACACCTGCCGTTTTCAGATGCTCGATCACCATCGCGGCGAAATCGGTTTCGGACGATGACAGCGGCCCACGCTTCTTCTTGCCGTCCGCCGCATCCACGACGTCGATCAGTTCCTCGGCATCGGCAGGAACGATGCGATGCGGGGACAGGCTTTCGACCGTGAACGGCCCGGCCACGCGCACGCGGCTGTTGTCGGCATAGGGCTTGTCATAGAGATATTCGACATCCGCCGCGCGGGCGATGGAGGCGTCGATTTCCTTCTGGCGCGCGATGCGCGCTTCCCACCATGATTGGTGGATGCCCGCAACGTTTGAGGACCATGCCGGGTCCGCCTCACGCGGGATTTCCCATTCCTGCCAGTTCTTGCCCGTGGCGTGATTGAGTTCGGCGCGCAGCGGCTCCAGCCGCTCCTGCCACTTCTCCCAGATCACGTCGATTTCGGCGTTGTTGCCAACAGTGCTTTGCATGATATGCGGCACTCGTTCATACACGAACCCTTGCCGCACATCACCAAAAGTCGCTGCATCGCTTGGAGGTTTACCAGTAATTTCGGCTTCTCTGAGCCGTCCCTCCGCGCTATCAGCCAACAGATACCATGGGTAGCGCGCCGCCATGATGCGTGTCCGTGCCAGAGCCAGTGCGACGCGACTGGTATCAATGGTGATCCAGCGGCGGCCCCATTGCTCGGCGACATAAGCAGTGGTGCCGGAACCACAAGTTGGATCAAGGACTAAATCGCCTGGATCGGTGGTCATCAGAAGACAACGCTGCACGATAGCGGGCCCAGTTTGAACGACATAGTATCGGTCGCCGAGGTATGTGGTGTCAGTCCAAAGGCTACTCACTCTCTGGATGGGAAAGTCATCCTCGTAGGAAACAAAATACACAAACTTGCCAGATGGTTTGACGCGATTGGCTTTAACAAGGCGCTCCATCGACGCCTTCGGCGTTCCCCACCACTTCGTGCCCGATGAAAAGGTCCTACCTTCTGCCTCAAACTCGTATTTTGCGCCCGGTCCAGCCTTGAGTAGATCAGCAAACCTGAACCTCTTACCAGCTTCTTCCTTGTCAGCGACAGTTCCGTCCGCGCGCATCACTTTTGAGAACGAGCCCGCGTTTGCTTCTGTTCTCTGCTGGAATGGTTCTCGGAACTTTATGCTCCTAGTTTTGCCATACCAAAGAACATAATCCAGCCCGGAGTGGAGACCGGACGTAGTTGCCATCACGCCCGTCGTTTTAACGACTGTGATCTGATTTACGAAACGATCCGCGCCGAAAACCTCGTCCATAACGGACCGGACGCGATGCACATTTTCATCACCGATCTGCACAAAGATGGAACCGTTTTCGGTGAGCAGCTCGCGCATCACCGCCAGTCGGTCGCGTAGATAGGTCAGGTAGGAGTGGATGCCGTCCTTCCACGTGTCGCGAAATGCTTTCACCTGCTCCGGCTCGCGGCTTAGGTCGGTCTGCTTCCCATCCTTCACGTCGCGGCTTTGCGTCGAAACCTGCCAGTTCGACCCGAACTTGATGCCATAGGGCGGGTCGAAATAGATCGCCTGCACCTTCCCTTTCAGCGCCTCGCGCTCGGCTAGGCTGGCCATCACCTGCAAGCTGTCGCCAAGGATCATCCGGTTCGACCAGTGCTGATCGTGCTGGTAGAACTCGGTTCGCGCCATCGGATCGTCGAGGCCGTTGAAATCGGCGAACAGGTCCGGCGCGTCGCTCGCCTCCTCGCGCGCCATCTTCGACTGGCGCACCAGATCGTCGATGATCGCCTTGGGGTGGACCTTCTCCTGAATATAGAGCGGCGGTGCGGTGACGATCAGGTCGGACCAGTCCTGCCGGTCCTTGCCGCGCCAGACCAGTTGCGCGTCGCCGATCTCGACTTCGCCGGTCTCGGCCAGTCGCGCGACTTGATCCTTCGTCAGCCGGATGCGGGCGCCGTTCCAGACGATTTGCGGATCGAGGTCTTCGTCCCGCTCCCGCACTTCACCTTCGGCCAATGGCCGGGCACGCGGATAGACGGCGGGAGCAAGCGGATCGCGCTCCTCCTGCATCGCCGCCAGATCGGCCATCTCCGCCGTGGGAATGTTCAGCCGGTTTTCGGGGTGATTGAGCGTGCCGACCTGCTTCGGGCCTTTGGGTGAACGAGGCGCGCGGGCCATTATGCAACTTCCTTATTTGTCAGACTGTCAATGAGCGCCGCAAAGTCGCTCTCTATCAGCGGGGCATCGGTGAACTCGGCAAATGTCCATCGCCCATGCGTGCCCAGGTTGTTCACTCCCGGCACCCAGAGGGTTTTCATCGTCTCTGCCTTCAACTGCGCATCCCCCTTGCGATAGCCCTTGGTCTCCAGGACGAGGTTGAGCAGATCGTCCGGGCCGCGACCATCATCCAGCCGCACGACCATGTCAGGGATGTAGCGGCGCGGTGTCGAGCCATCGCGATAGGGCACCTCCAGCCCGAGGCCCTGATTTTTCACATAGGCGACGACGCGGGGATGGGTTTCGAGCACGCGGGCCAGTTCCGCCTCCCATGTGCTGTCGCAAACGACATGGCTGACATGGCTGCTCCGGGGATCGGTCGCGTATGTGTCCTTGCTCGTCGTGAAATTGACGTGGCGACTGGTGGAGCGGGGATTGTAGGGATCGAGGATCGCCTTGATTGACTTCGGCCCGTGCTCGTAGCGCTGACAGGCAAGGAAGATGCGCTCTGCCGCCTGATCCTTGATCTCCAGATAGTCGAGCACGCCCATCGGCACGCCCTTGAGTACCAGATAACCGCCATCTAGCCATTCGCGGACGATCCGGCGCACCTGCCCGAAGAGATGGACCGGCAGGCCGTCGCTGCCATCACCGAACCACTTCAGAAGATGGGCGGCCAGAGAATAGGCGATGGCGCTGGGGCGCTGATCGCCGACGCCCTGCGCCGTCAGTTCCTCGGTCGCGCCCACGATACCGGACATGGTGACGCGCGACGGCCCGATGTCCTCGGGGCTGACGATAAGGCGGCTGTCTTCCGTGAACGTCGCGCTCAGGCGCTCGTCGGGGAGATCGACGCGGTAGCCCTCGACACGCGGGAAGGCGATTTCCAGCTCCGGGCGCTGGGTGACCCGTTCCTTGACCGCCTGCACGCGGGTGACGAGCTTGGGTGGCGTGGGCTTCACCACCACCGGCTTTGCGGTGAAATCGAAGGGGATACCGAGCACATCGGCATATTCCACGTCGAACAGGCCGTGTTCGTTCAGCTCGTAGGACTGACGCCGCAGGCCGCGCCCCACGACCTGTTCGCACAGCAATTGCGTGCCGAACGCCCGGACGCCGAGAATATGGGTGACGGTATTCGCGTCCCAGCCCTCGGTGAGCATGGAGACCGAGACGACGCAGCGGATTTGCTCGCCCAGCCTGCCGACCTGGCCCACGGTGTTCATCACCTCGCGGAGCAATTCGGCATCGTCGATCTGGTCGACATCCTGCGCGACGCCGGTGCGTTCCTGCTTCTCACGCCGGAACTGTTCGATCTCCGCCGCCGCCAGTTTGCGGAAATCGGTGTCCAGCGCCTCGCCGCTCTCAAGCTGGGCGCTGTCGATCAACAAGGTCGGCGCGCGGGCAATGCGCTGCCCGTGCTCGTCATAGTTGCGGAACAGTTCGAGATGGCCACGATGAACATTGACCAGCTCGCCATCGGCGTTGGGGCGATCCCAGCCGGAGATATATTCGTAGATCAGCTTCGACGTGGAGGTGTTGTTGCAGACCACGATGAACACGGGCGGGACGGAGATGCCAGCGCGTCTCCATTGCTCATCCACTTTCACATAGTGATTGTAGAGGGCGTCGAGCGCGGTCAGCAGTTCGGTCGGCAGCTTCAGCGGATCAAGGTCTTCGGACTTCTTCGCACCCTTCTTGGGCATCTCCTTGCCGATATGATCCCAGAGCTTCCGGTAGATCGGCATGTCGGCGATGGGCAGGTTGTCGGCCACCGGGACGCGCGGCAGCTTGACGATGCCACACTCGATAGCGTCCATGAGCGAGAAGTCGCTGACGACCCACGGGAACAGCGTTCCTTCCACATAGCCCGAACCGGCGAGGAAGAAAGGCGTGGCCGACAGGTCATAGACGGCGCGGACACCGACCTTCCGCTTCAACGCCTTGATACCGTTGATCCAGAGCCGGGCAGCTTCCTTGTTCTCCTTGGCTTCCGCCTTCGTGTCAGCGTCGGCCAAATCCTCGACGCTGCCTTTCGGACGTTCCTCATAGCAATGGTGCGCCTCGTCATTGATAACGACGACATGCTTCAACGCCATGAGGTCGCCGCAGGCGCGCTGGAGCATCTGCCCCTCGGTCTCAATCGTGATAGGGGCTTCGCCACGCCCCTGTAGGAGCGCCTTGCCGACCTTCGACACGTCCATGGTCTCGCGTCGCTTGAAGGCGTGATAATTGGTGATGACGACCTTGGCCTTGCCGATCTCCGGCAGCATGTCGGATGGTACGAGATCGCGATGACGGTAGTAGTTGTCGGGATCGTCTGGAAGCAGCACGCGCAGCCGGTCGCGGATGGTGATGCCGGGCGCAACGATGAGAAAACCTCGGCTGAAATGCGAACTGGTCGGCGAGCGAACGGCGTTGATCGCCTGCCAAGCGATCAGCATCGCCATCACCGTTGTCTTCCCCGCGCCCGTGGCCATCTTCATGGCAATGCGTAGCAGGTCCGGCCCCGACTGCTTGTTGGCGGCCTCTATGTGCGCCCACAGATGGGCATAACGCTTTTGGCTACGCGCGACCTCGGTCAGCCAGATGATGGTTTCGACCGCCTCCACCTGACAGAAGAAGGGACGAAGCCCCTCGACTTCCGTCCGTCGCCAATAGTGAAGGAGCCGGGCCGTCGCTGGCGTGACGCCCCAATCGCGGTCGCTAGGCAGCGCCCGCCACGTCGCGACATGCGAACGGATTTCGTTGATGATCGGCTTGGGATTGTATTCCTGATCTTCGCTGGTTAGGCCATCCGCGTCGTTGAACACAAGGGACGCCTGAGCAGCTTTGGTCGAACGCCGCTTCGGCTTCGGGACGGGCGTGATGAAGTCGCATGGGCGTCGCCCTTCGATAGGCGGCTGTTCGAGCGGCTGCCCTTCGGCGTCCAGCGCATGATAGCGAGCGGGCGGCTCGTATGGCGAATTGAGAATTGGTTGATCGAAAAACGACTGTGACACGCAGTATCCCCCCCGGCACAAAGTATTGGCAGACGATTGCTAAAACATCCACACATTCGGATGCCCAATCATTCGCGATCCGTAACGAGCCTGCTTTTCAGGTCGCGGAGCATCTCCCCTTGTGTCTTGGATGCGGATTGTTCTTCCGACATTTCGCTGTCGTGACCTTCCAGCTTGTCTAGTCGCTGCTCTATCGCGGTCAGCCGGTCGAGGATTGTGCCGTCATTGGCTTCCGCCTCGCTGACATAAACGCCACCGAGCGACCGATTAAGCCGGTCCACGATAACTTGGTTCAGCGACGTATCCCGTTCTCTCGCATCTTCCACCAGTGCGGCGTGAACCTGCTCAGGCAGGCGAAGCGTCATTTTCGTCCATTCGGTCATTCGCGGATACCACCATTTTTTGGGGCCAGAGTATTCCACCATGATGACCTTGACCAGCTACCAATATGACACTATAAATTGGTGGCATTAATATAGGTCAAGAAGAGGGATGAGATGACCACGGACGTGAAGCTGACAGCGCGCATTCCCGCCGATTTGTCGGCGTGGCTCGCAGCTAAGGCAGTGGAAAATGATCGCTCGCAGAACAAGGAGATTGTCGCCCTCATTCGTGCGGCACGGCGGGCGTCGAAATCGTTGACCGTAGGCGCAAGCGAGCACCAGTCACCGGAGCAGGGAGGTCGCGATGCCTGACATGACTGGGGTTCAGGATTGGGAAGGAAAGCCGGTTCGTTACCGTCGAGGCGGCTTTCTCCTGCTGCGGCTGCTGTCTGAGCGAGCCGTCAGGAGATATGCCTACAAGCTTGGCTATCAATTGTTCAAGCGGACTTCCGGCTACACGTTAGTGCATGTGCACACAGGGGTCGTATGTGTGGGGGCCACGCACGAGCCAGCTGATCTTGTCGAAGTTGTCTACTATCTGCATCGGTGTGACCGCGACTGGAGCGCAGAAGATGGATATCTGGACGGAAGGGGACTTCGCTACTACCCGCCAGACGCCCTCTACTGTGAGGACCTTTTTGAGGACAACCCCTCGTCCGGTGAGGCCGCCAGCTAGGGGATAGTTCCTCTGAGGCAAGTGCGCGTGCCAACAGTACACAGCGGGACGCTTACCTCGCGATGATCACATCCATCTTCCGAGCACTAGGCGCGCCGACGAGACAGACAAAATTGCATAAACCGTGAACCAGCAAGAGGGAGGGATAAATGGCTAAGGGGCACGGCATTCAGACCGTCATACAAACAATGCGGCGTGCTCAGGCGAAATCCGGGTCAACCCATCTGACCGAGCCGGAAGCCGCTGATTTTCTCGGCATTTCAGTTGTCACACTGCGGCGCATCCGAAAGCGCGGCGAGATCGGTTTTATGACGGTTGCAAACCGGGCTCGTTACAGCAGCGTCGATCTACATGCCTATTTGGAGAGTAAGAGTTTCAAGCCATGTCCAAAGAACGATTTGAAATCGGGGGATACTATCTCACCCGGCATCCAAACTCTCCCGTCTACAAAGCCGGATGGTTCGACGCTGAAATTGGACAAACACGCCGCGCTTCTCTTGGCACAAAAGACTTTCATGAAGCAAAAAAAGCCCTTGCCGAGTTCGTCGTAAAGCAGGCGGAACCGAAGGACCAAAAGCCTGCCGACATGCCGCTGGCGTTGATCCTTGTCCGCTATTGGGAAGGCCACGCCAAGAACATCGCGTCCAGCGAAGCGGCGCACTACGGGCTTGCCCTATGGACGGAGTATTGGGAGGACGTGACCGTTGCCGACCTCACCATCCCCCGGCAAAAGGAGTTCATCGCGTGGCTGAAAGCCAAGGGCTATAGCAACAGCTATGTCAGTAGAACCATGTCAGTCGGACGTGCTGCGATCCGCATGGCGTGGAAGCACGGGGAAATTACGTCCGCCCCGTTCATCATGGACGAGCCGGATAGGTCCGATGCCAAGGAACCACACCGCCTGAGCAAAGAGGAAATGAAAACATTTCTGACCAAGGTGCAGGAGTGGCCGCATCTTTATGTCTATACCGTCATCGCCCTGAACACGCTGGGAAGGCCGGACGCGATCCTTGACCTTGCCCCGGCACAGGTGGACCTTGATGATCTTCGCATCAATCTGAACCCGAAGGGCAGGAAACAGACGAAGAAGTATCGGCCCATCGTGCCGATCACGGACACCCTACTTCCG
This sequence comes from Mesorhizobium hunchu, assembly GCF_040081975.1. Classification (NCBI taxonomy): domain Bacteria; kingdom Pseudomonadati; phylum Pseudomonadota; class Alphaproteobacteria; order Hyphomicrobiales; family Phyllobacteriaceae; genus Mesorhizobium; species Mesorhizobium hunchu. Next base: position 283,705 of record NZ_JBEBMG010000003.1, on the reverse strand, counting down.
TTCGTCCAGATGCGTACCGTGCCCCGGTTCGTGCTCTGGCACGGAAAGCCAGTTGATCGCATTCATCAGGGTTTCAAGACCGTGGTGCGAGACGCTGGGCTTAATGACGAAATCACGCCCTACAGCCTTCGTCACACGATGGCCGTGGAGCTTCGGAAGCGTGGTGTGCCCCTGTGGGAAGTTCAAGGGCTTCTCGGCCATCGTCAGCCGGGAGTGACGGAAACATATGCAGTCTATGCACCCGACTATCTGTCACAGGGCAGGGAAGCGATTGATGCCTACTTCGCGGACTTGGGCGTGTCGCTACCGGTGCCCGATATGCTCAACGTGTCACTTACGTGTCAGTCGCCACAAACAGAAAAAACCGCCGAAGCGGTTTTATCAACAAAATCAAGGAGCCGAATGGTGGGCGTGACAGGGATTGAACCTGTGACCCCTACGATGTCAACGTAGTGCTCTCCCGCTGAGCTACACGCCCATCCGACGCGGCGCATACACCACTTTTGCCACGGCCCGTCAATAGCGGGAATCGACAAAGAAACGGCGATGTTCCCGATGGCGTCGCGGGGGCGGTCGCCGGGGGCGTCAGGCCGCCTGCAGCATCTTCTCGACCTCGTTGACGAGATCGCGCAGGTGGAAGGGCTTGGAAAGCACCTTGGCGTCCTTGGGCGCGTTCGAATCCGGGTTCAGCGCCACGGCGGCGAAGCCGGTGATGAACATGACCTTGAGGTCCGGGTCGATCTCGGTGGCGCGGCGGGCCAGTTCGATGCCGTCCATTTCGGGCATGACGATATCGGTGAGCAGCAGCGAGAACGGCTCCTCGCGCAGCCGCTCGTAGGCGCTCGCCCCATTGTCGAAGTCGCTGACCTGGTAGCCGGCGCGCTCGAGCGCCTTGACCAGGAAGCGGCGCATGTCGTCGTCGTCTTCCGCCAGAAGGATTCGTGTCATCGTGTTCCGTCCGAATCACCGCAAGAGATTGCCGCCGGGCGATCCCGTTAACCATGCTGTATATGAAAGGCTGCGGGTAAATATCAAGTGAATACAAGCGGCCACAGATGGCGCCGGAAAAGGCGCGAAACCGTGGAAACGCTGGACATGACGGCGGCGCGATGGCAGGCTTGCCCGACAATGCGTTCATGATCGAGAGTTCTTCCCAGGTGACGACTGCCGCCGACGATTTTTCCTCCGTAACGCCTTTCGAGGTCCGCTGCGGAGCAGAGCAGCGCGTTCCCTTCGTGTTCAGTTCTCCGCACAGCGGGCGCTTCTATCCGCCGCGCTTCCTTGCCCTGACGAAGCTCGACGGCAACGTGATCCGACGCTCGGAGGATTGCTACGTGGACGAACTGTTCGGCGGTGCCGTCGCGCTGGGCGCGCCGCTGCTGGCCGCCAACTTTCCGCGCGCCTATCTCGACGCTAACCGCGAGCCGTGGGAACTCGATCCGCGCATGTTCGCCGAACCGGTCCCGCCCTATTGCAACATCCGCTCGGCGCGAGTCGCGGGCGGCCTGGGCACCGTGCCGAAGCTGGTCGGCGAGGGGCTGGACATCTACGCCGGACGGTTGCCGCTCGACGAGGCGACCGGGCGGATCGAAGCGCTTTACAAGCCTTTCCACGAAACGCTGAAGCATTTGCTCATGCGCACGCATGCCCGTTTCGGCTTCGCGGTTCTGGTCGACTGCCACTCCATGCCCACCAGCATCAGGGTCGGCGACACGGGCTTCAGGCCCGATTTCATCGTCGGCGACCGGTTCGGCATGTCCGCCGCCCCGGCGCTGGTCGAGAGGGCCGTCTCGCTGCTTTCGGGCATGGGCTATACGGTCGCCCACAACAAGCCCTACGCCGGCGGCTTCATCACCGAGCATTACGGCCGTCCGGCCAGACGGCTGCATGCGCTGCAGGTCGAGGTCAGCCGCGGCCTCTACATGAACGAGCGCACCTTCCAGAAGACCGCCGGGTTCGCGCCGCTCGCCGACGACCTGACGCGGTTCTGCGCCGACCTGATGTCCATCCCCGACCACGAGCTGGGGGATTTGCCGGTCGCGGCCGAGTAGGCGCGTTTCGTTCCGAAGCGCCGCTGTCTTGAAAAAAAGACCGCATCGTTCGCACGACGCGGTCGAGTCTAGGGAGGAAACGCCCAAGGAGGGCATGGACGGAACAACCGTCCGACGACAACGGTATTGTGCGCTGCACAAATGTCAAGCGGCGCAATCCGGTTTTCCCTGCCTTGCGTGTGGCTCCGAGGATGCACGCAGGCGGCGTGACATTCCCGCAACGGTTTTGCTATGCAAGCGAACCGTCCGGACCCGGACAGATGGCAAGGCGGCTTTCAGGAGAGTGCATTGGACATTTCGACCGATTTCCTGCGGCAGATCGCGCGTGCGGCGGCCGCCGAGACGCTGCCGCGCTTCCGAAGCCCGGGCGAGGTCTCCAACAAGCTCTCCGGTGGCTTCGATCCCGTCACCGAGGCCGACCAGCAGGCGGAACTTGCGATCCGCGCGCTGATCGAGACGGAATTTCCCGACCACGGCATCCTCGGCGAGGAGCACGGCAGCCGCAATATCGACAGCCCCAATGTCTGGGTGATCGATCCGATCGACGGCACGCGCGCCTTCATCTCGGGGTTGCCCGTATGGGGCACGCTGGTCGGGCTGACGGTCGGCGGCGACGCCGTCGTCGGCATGATGTCGCAGCCCTTCACCGGCGAGCTTTTCTACGCCAATGCGTTGGGCGCCCATTACGAGGGGCCAGGCGGGCCACGTCGGCTTGCCACGCGCAAGACCACCTCGCTGTCCGACGCCACCCTGTTCACCACCACGCCGGCCCTGTTCGCGGGCGAGGCGCGGGACCGCTACGATCGCCTGGAGGCGCTGGTGCGGCTGGCCCGCTACGGCGTCGACTGCTACGCCTTTGCCATGCTGGCGGCGGGCAGCATCGACGTCGTCGTGGAGGCGGGACTGAAGCCCTACGACATCGTCGCGCTGATCCCGATCATCGAGCGGGCCGGCGGCGTGATCACCACCGTCGAGGGCGGACCGGCGGAGAAAGGCGGCGATATCGTCGCCGCCGCCACGCCGGAGCTTCATGCCGCCGCGATGGCGACGTTGAGAGGGTAGATCTGCTGCAGAGAGGCTATGTATGGTTTCGTGGTTAGCGGAAAAAAGCGTCATTCCGGGCAAGCGCATCGCTTCGCGGCGCTTGCCCGGAATGACGCGGCAGGGGTAGCCGGCATCTTGATGACCGTTGCCGATCCTGCTTGTCTGCTCTCATGGCAGGCTATGTCTACATTCTCGCCTCGCGCAAGAACGGCACACTTTACACCGGCGTGACCAGCGACTTGGAACGCCGCATATGGGAGCACCGCGAGGAAATGACGGGAGGGTTCACCAAAAAGTATGGCGTCAAGCGCCTTGTCTGGTATCGGGACTATGGCGACATTCGCGATGCCATTGCCGACGAAAAGCGCATCAAGGGTTGGCGCAGGAAGTGGAAGCTCGAATTGATCGAGGCGATGAATCCCGGCTGGCACGATCTCTATGAGGTCTTGAACAACTGAAATCGCCGCAGGCCGAACGACTGTTTCCAAGTGCCTTCACTGGAAGTCCCCGCCGCTCCCCGGCACGAAGGCGTCGAAGGCGGCCAGGCACTGTTCGCGATAGAGATCCGCTTCCTGCAGGAGTTCGTGGCGGGCGCCGTCGATCGTCACCAGCGAGCCGAGGCGGAGATGGCGCGCGTACCATTCGACGGCGCGGGTGGAGACGACCTCGTCGGCACCGGCGGCCACGATCAGCGTCGGAAGCCGGTTGGCGGCCATGAATTCGGGGCTGGTAACGGTGGCGACGGCGACCGCGGCGGCGTGCAGCCAGCGCACCGTCGGCCCGCCCTGCGCCATCTCTGGAAAGGTCTCGTAGATCGCGACGTTGCGCGCGTAGCGGACGCTGTCGGAGGTGAGCTTGTTGACATCGAACGGGGCTGTCTGGGTCGGGCGCGATCCGCCGGAGGCGTAAAGTCTGCCGAGCCCGATCAGGCACATCAGGCCCGAGACGCGACGCACGGCCGTCATCGATACCGGCTGGCCGGGGAGCGCCAGGAAGGGGGCGAGCAGCACCATGCGGCGCACGCGGTTGATCAATACTGGCTGTGCCAGCAGCGCCACCAGCGCGCCGGCCGAATGGGCGAGCACGTAGTAGGGGCCGCGGCAGTCTGGCAGGACGACTTCCCTGAACAGATGGTCCAGATCGTCGACATACTGGCCGAAGCTTTTCACGTAACCGCGCTGGGGGTCGCGGATCAGCCGGTCGGACCGGCCGTGGCCGCGCCAATCCAGGCAGGCCGCGCCGAAGCCGCGCGCCTGCAGGTCGCGGATGGTCTCGAAATATTTCTCGATGCACTCGTTGCGGCCGGGCAGCACGACGACGGTGCCCTTGCCGGGCCGCGTCGCCGGATCGAAGCGGGCGTAGCGGATGCGCTTGCCGTCGCGTGTCTGGAAAAAGCCGGCGACCGCGTTCGCCGGAACCGGATTGCCGGGTGTTTCGTGCAGCAGATCCGTCATGCGGCGCTTCGGCTTCCTTCCGAACAGGTGCCTCGTGATAGAAGCAATCGCTGCAAAAGCAAAGCTTCCGGGCCTTCTCGCAGGCAATCCCTGCTTGGGTTCCCTGAACGAGCAAGGCCGGAAGCGACCTGCGGTACGCTTCCGGCCTCTGTCGAACCGGGAGGAAGGGACGTTGCACCCGGCCGGCTTCTGAGGGGCGCTGGAGGCCGCCCCGTCTGACTTGCACCGACCCTAGCGTCGCCGGACTGAACGCAACCCGAAGTCGCGGTTCATCCTGCGTTCATCAACGGCGCTGCCGGCCCCGGCCTCTTCCTGTCGCGTCAGGTGGCGTGAATGTCTTGAAACGACCGTGCGGCGCACCCAAATGTCTTTTGCGGCCGCCGATGTCGGGGCCGCTGGTTCCGCCGGAACGCCTTTCGGGTTCCGCAGGCGCCATAACGCAAAACCCTGTTGCTCCAAGGAGAACACACCATGCGTCACGTTGATTTTTCCCCGCTTTATCGCTCGACCGTCGGTTTCGACCGCCTGTTCACCATGCTGGACACGCTCGGCCAGCCTGACGGCGCGCAGACCTATCCGCCCTACAACATCGAAAAGACCGGCGAGAACGCCTATCGCATCTCCGTCGCGGTCGCGGGTTTCTCGGATGACGAGATCTCGATCGAGGCCCACCGCAACGTGCTGACCATCAAGGGTGAGCGCAAGGAAGAGAGCGAAGAGGAAGGCAAGGAGCTGCTGTATCGCGGTATTGCCGCGCGCGCCTTCGAGCGCCGCTTCCAGCTTGCCGACCATGTCGACGTCGTCGGCGCCACGCTGAAGAACGGCCTGCTGTTCGTCGATCTCAAGCGCAACATTCCCGAGGAACTGAAGCCGCGCAAGATCGCGATTTCGGCCGCCCCGGCGAAAGCGAAGCAGATCGAGGCCACGGCCAAGAACGCGGCCTGACCGACAAAAGTCTCCTCCCGAGACGGAAGCGGCGCCGCGAGGCGCCGTTTTCTTGTCAGGCGATCAGTTCGGCGAACCGGTCGACGTCCTGCTGCGTGGTGGCGAAACTGGTGACGAAGCGGAAAAGCCGCTCGTCCGCCGCGAGGTCGAGCCCGGCAGGTGCATCCCATTCGTAGAAGACGGCGCCTGCCTTCTTGAGCCGTTCGGCGGCTTCGCTCCGGATGACGGCGAAGACCTCGTTGGCCTGCGGCTTCCAGCCGAGGCGGGCCAAGCCCGACCCTTCGATGGCCTTCGCCAATTGCGCGGCCAGGGCGTTCGAGTGGCGTGCGGTCTCCAGCCACAACCCGTCCTTCAGGTAGGCGTCGAACTGCGCGGCGACGAAGCGCGATTTCGAGAACAGTTGGCCGGCGCGCATGCGCAGGAACGGGAACTCCTTCGCCGCTTTCGGGTCCATGAAGACGACGGCCTCGGCGCACCAGCAGCCGTTCTTGGTGCCGCCGAAGGACAGGACATCGACGCCGCGTTTCCAGGTCATTTCCGCCGGCGTGGTCCCCAGCGAGACGAGGGCATTGGCGAAGCGGGCGCCGTCCATGTGGAACGGCAGGCCGTGGCCGCGCGCGATGGCGCCGATGGCCTCGATCTCCTCCAGCGAATAGACAGTACCGCTTTCCGTTGATTGGGTAATGGAAACCGCCACCGCCTGGCCGCCATGCGGAAAGCGCGTCGCGGGCTGGCGGATCGCCCTGTCGAGCAGCGCGGGCTCGATCCTGCCCAGCGCCCCGTCGACAGGTTTCACGCGCGCGCCGCCGGTCAGGTATTCGGGTGCGCCGCTCTCGTCCTCGATCATGTGAGCTTCGCGATGCGCCAGCACGATGCCGCCGGGGCGGGTAAGCGAAGCCATGGCGAGCGAATTGGCGGCCGTTCCCGTCGCCACGAAGAAGACGGAGACTTCGCGTTCGAATATTTCGTTGAATCGTTCGGCTACCGCTTTGTCGAGGGAGCCGTTGCCGTAGGCGGCGGCAAAGCCCTCCGCATTGGCGGACAGCGAGTCCGCGATGCGCGGATGGGCGCCTGCCCAGTTGTCGGAAGCGAAGAACATGATGATTCCCGGATTAGGAGCAGACCGGCTTGCCGGGCTCGACGCTGAACTGACGCGGCCCGACCATGCCGGACGCCGTGGGTTTGGAGACGATCTTCACGTCGAGACGACAGGGCCCGGCGGTTACCCTGTAGAGGTCGGGTTCCCTGTATTCGATCCTGTCTATGGGCTGGCTTACAGGGAAGGCGCCGATCACGTCCGGATGGGCGAGGACGGCCTGCAATTCCGCCAGTCGCTGGTAGTTCGGCGCCAGCGCGGCCTGCGCGGCGCAGCCGAACGAAAGCAGAAGGGCCAATGTCGTCGAAAGGCGTTTCATGGCATATTCCCGTCGCGAAGGGCTCTTTCTGACCCTTGGAGAGCCGGTCGGCAAGCCTGTTCCGTTGGGCCATCGGCGTCCGGCACGTGCGGACGGAAGCTTCGGTCGAAAATTTCAGAACATCTACGTCTCACGAAATTTTCTTTCGCGCCGCTGCCAAGTTTTTTGTGAATCGATCTTGTGCGCTGTCCTGATTTCTGTCATATCAATTTAGGACAGTAATGCTGTCTTATTTAATCGCGCATGACAGGCCGGGATGGCGTATGATCGACGCCAGCCCGGCCGCGCCTGCGCCGGAACGGCAACGGGCTCTTACCCAGAGCCTCGCAGCATGGAACGGAGGATAGAGCGATGACGGAAGTGACGCCATCTGTAACGACGGGACTTGTGCCGGCCGTGCAGACGAAAGCGGCCGCCGTCAAAACCGCGCTCCGAGGCGACTTCGGCCTTCCGGCTCCGCAGGGCCTCTACGATCCGCGCAACGAGCACGATGCCTGCGGCGTCGGCTTCATCGCGCAGATGAAGGGCGTGAAGTCGCACCAGATCGTCAAGGACGGGCTGTTCATGCTCGAGAACCTGACGCATCGCGGCGCGGTCGGCGCCGATCCGCTGATGGGTGATGGCGCCGGCGTGCTGGTGCAGGTGCCGGACGGCTTCTTCCGTGAGGAGCTGGCGAAGCAGGGCATCGACCTGCCGCCCGCCGGCCAGTACGGCGTCGGTCACTGGTTCATGCCGCAGGACGCGGGGCTGCGCGCCCATATCGAGGAACTCATCGCCGAATCCGCGCAGTCGGAAGGATTGCCGCTGATCGGTTTCCGCGACGTGCCGGTCGACAATTCGTCGCTGTCGAAGGCGCCGGACATCGCGGCCTCCGAGCCGTTCCACCGGCAGGTCTTCATCGGCCGTACGCCCGACATCACCGACGACGAGGAGTACGAGGCGCGCCTCTACCTCCTGCGCAAGGTCATCTCGGGGCGCATCTACGCGGAGAACGACAACAAGGACATCGGCGCCTATTGCGTGTCGCTGTCGGCACGCACGATCGTCTACAAGGGCATGTTCCTGGCCTATCAGGTGGGGGCCTACTACAAGGACCTTTCCGATCCGCGCTTCGAGACGGCGCTGATCCTCGTCCACCAGCGCTTCTCCACCAACACTTTCCCGTCGTGGAAGCTGGCGCATCCCTATCGCATGGTCGCGCATAACGGCGAGATCAACACCGTTCGCGGCAACAACAACTGGATGGCGGCCAGGCAGGCCTCGGTCGATTCCGAACTGTTCGGCAACAACATCTCCAAGCTGTGGCCGATCTCCTACGAAGGACAGTCGGACACCGCCTGCTTCGACAACGCGCTCGAGTTCCTGTTCCAGGGCGGCTACAGCCTCGCCCATTCCATGATGATGCTGATCCCGGAAGCCTGGGCCGGCAACAAGCTCATGGATGACGAGCGCAAGGCGTTCTACGAGTACCACGCCGCGCTGATGGAGCCGTGGGACGGACCGGCGGCGGTGTGTTTCACCGACGGACGCCAGATCGGCGCGACGCTGGACCGCAACGGGCTCAGGCCCGCGCGCTACATGGTGACCGACGACGACCGGGTGATCCTCGCCTCGGAGGCCGGCGCGCTGCCGGTCGACGAGAAGCACGTCGTCACCAAGTGGCGGCTGCAGCCGGGCAAGATGCTGCTCATCGATCTGGTCAAGGGCCGCATCATCTCCGACGAGGAGATCAAGGCCGAGATCGCGGCCAGGCACCCCTACAAGAAGTGGCTGGCCAACACCCAACTCATCCTCGAAGACCTCAAGCCGGTCGAGCCGCGCGAACTGCGCAGGGACGTGTCGCTTCTCGATCGCCAGCAGTCCTTCGGCTACACGCAGGAGGACGTGAAGCTCCTGATGTCGCCGATGGCGACGACCGGCCAGGAAGCGGTCGGCTCGATGGGCACCGACACGCCGATCTCGGCCATGTCGGACAGGTCGAAGCTGCTCTACACCTATTTCAAGCAGAACTTCGCCCAGGTCACCAATCCGCCGATCGACCCGATCCGCGAGGAACTGGTGATGAGCCTGGTGTCCTTTATCGGGCCGCGGCCGAACATCCTCGACCTGGTGGGAACCTCGCGGCGAAAGCGGCTGGAAGTGCGCCAGCCGATCCTGACCAATGGCGACCTCGAAAAGATCCGCTCCATCGGCCATACCGAGGAGAGCTTCGACACCAAGACGATCGACGTGACCTATGCCGCGACCGAGGGTGCAGCCGGCATGGCGGGCGCGCTGGAGCGGCTGTGCGAGCGCGCCGAGGCCGCGGTCGCGGGACGCTACAACATCATCATCCTGTCCGACCGCCAGGTCGGGCCGGACCGTATCGCCATTCCGGCGCTGCTGGCGACGGCGGCGGTGCATCATCATCTGGTGCGCAAGGGACTGCGCACTTCTGTCGGCCTCGTGGTGGAATCGGGCGAGCCGCGCGAGGTGCATCACTTCTGCTGCCTCGCCGGCTACGGCGCCGAGGCGATCAACCCGTATCTGGCCTTCGATACGCTGCTCGACATGCACAAGCGCGGCGAGATGCCCCAGGAGGTCGACGCCTACGAGGTTGTGACGCGCTACATCAAGTCGATCGGCAAGGGTATCCTCAAGGTCATGTCCAAGATGGGCATCTCGACCTACCAGTCCTATTGCGGCGCACAGATCTTCGACGCGGTCGGCCTCGGGAGCAGCTTCGTCGACAAGTATTTCACCGGCACCGCCACGCTGATCGAGGGCGTCGGCCTCGACGAGGTCTCGGAAGAGACCGTGCAGCGCCATAGCTCGGCGTTCAGCGACGATCCGGTGCTGCGCACCGCGTTGGAGGTCGGCGGCGACTACATGTACCGCATACGCGGCGAGGCGCATGTCTGGTCGCCGGACGCTGTGGCTTCGCTCCAGCACGCGGTGCGCAAGGGCTCGCCCGAGACCTTCAAGGAATTTTCCGCGCAGGTCGACAGCGAGACCGCGCGCGCCCAGCACATACGCGGCCTGTTCAAGATCAGGCTGGCCGAGGAAACCGGCCGCAAGCCGGTGCCGCTGGACGAGGTGATGCCGGCGGCGGAGATCGTCCGGCGCTTCTCCACCGGCGCTATGTCGTTCGGCTCGATCAGCCGCGAGGCGCACACCACGCTGGCGCGGGCCATGAACGCCATCGGCGGCAAGTCGAACACGGGCGAGGGCGGCGAGGAGCCGGACCGCTACCTGCCGCTGCCCGGCGGCGGCGCCAATCCCGAGCGCTCGGCCATCAAGCAGGTGGCATCGGGCCGGTTCGGCGTGACGACGGAATATCTCGTCAATTCCGACATGATGCAGATCAAGGTGGCGCAGGGCGCCAAGCCCGGCGAAGGCGGGCAGTTGCCCGGTCACAAGGTGGATGCGACCATCGCCAAGACCCGGCACTCGACGCCGGGCGTCGGCCTGATCTCGCCGCCGCCGCATCACGACATCTATTCGATCGAGGATCTGGCGCAGCTGATCTACGATTTGAAGAACGTCAATCCGGCGGCCGACGTATCGGTCAAGCTGGTGTCGGAGGTGGGCGTCGGCACGGTGGCGGCGGGCGTCGCCAAGGCGCGCGCCGACCACATCACCGTCTCCGGCTACGACGGCGGCACCGGCGCCTCGCCGCTGACCTCGCTCAAGCATGCCGGCTCTCCGTGGGAGATGGGATTGGCCGAAACGCACCAGACGCTGGTGCTGAACGGACTGCGTTCGCGCGTGGCGTTGCAGGTCGACGGCGGTTTGCGCACCGGGCGCGACGTCGTCATCGGCGCGCTGCTCGGGGCTGACGAGTTCGGCTTCTCCACCGCGCCGCTGATCGCGGCCGGCTGCGTCATGATGCGCAAGTGCCATCTCAACACCTGCCCGGTCGGCGTCGCCACCCAGGACCCGGTGCTGCGCAAGCGTTTCAAGGGCTCGCCCGAGCATGTCATCAACTACTTCTTCTATGTCGCGGAAGAAGTGCGCGCCCTGCTTGCGGCGATGGGCTTCCGCCATCTCAACGAGATTATCGGCGACACCGATCTGCTCGAAAAGCGCGAGGTTATCCGCCAGTGGAAGGCGAAGGGGCTCGACTTCTCGCGCATGTTCCATAAGCCGGACGCGCCGCGTGAGGCCGTCCACTGGACGGAACGCCAGAAGCATCCGATTGACGACGTGCTCGACCGCAAGCTGATCGCGGAGGCCGCTCCGGCGCTGGACGCGCGCCAGCCCGTCCAGATCGAAGCGGATATTCGCAATGTCGACCGCTCCACCGGCGCCATGCTGGCGGGCGAGGTCGCCAAGCGCTTCGGCCACAAGGGACTGCGCGAGGATACGATCCAGGTAAAGCTGACCGGCACGGCCGGCCAGTCCTTCGCCGCGTTCCTGACGCGCGGCGTCTCGTTCGAGCTGATCGGCGCGGGCAACGACTATGTCGGCAAGGGCCTGTCCGGCGGCCGCATCGTCATCCGTCCGCCGGAGGATACGAAGATCGTGCCCGAGGACTCCATCATCGTCGGCAACACCGTGCTCTACGGTGCCGTGGAGGGCGAATGCTACTTCCGCGGCGTCGCCGGCGAGCGCTTCGCCGTGCGCAATTCGGGCGCGGCGGCGGTGGTGGAAGGCTGCGGCGACCACGGCTGCGAATACATGACCGGCGGCGTCGTCGTCGTCATCGGCCAGACGGGCCGCAACTTCGCGGCGGGCATGTCGGGCGGCGTCGCCTATGTGCTGGACGAGGCCGGCGATTTCGCCAAGCGCTGCAACATGGCGATGGTCGAGCTGGAGCCGGTGCCGGAAGAGGACGACATGCTGGAGAAGCTCCTCCATCATGGCGGCGACATCGACCACAAGGGCCGCGTCGACGTGTCGGGCGACATGACCAGCCATGACGAGGAACGTCTCTACCAGCTCATCTCGAACCATCTCCACTACACGGGTTCGACGCGGGCGAAGGCAATCCTCGACGACTGGGCGGACTACCGACCGAAATTCCGCAAGGTCATGCCGGTCGAGTATCGCCGCGCGCTGCAGGAAATGGAGCGCGCCCGCATGAGCGTGGCGGCGGAGTAGTCATCGAAGCTGCCGGCGACGGTCGGCAGCCTCTCACCAACAAATCCAGCCCGGCCGGAGCGGTTGCCACGGCAGCCGTATGACGCTAACGGGTGCGGCGGCAAACCCCGCCACTGGACTTCAGGGACAAGACCATGGGCAAGGTAACAGGCTTTCTAGAGATCGACCGGCAGGTTCAGAAGTACCAGCCCGCTTCCGATCGCATCCGCCATTTCAGGGAATTCACCCTGCCGATGTCGGACAAGGAGGTCGAGAAACAGGCGGCGCGCTGCATGGATTGCGGCATTCCGTTCTGCCACGGGCCGACCGGCTGCCCGATCCACAACCAGATCCCGGACTGGAACGACCTCGTCTACAACGGCAACTGGGACGCTGCGATCCGCAACCTGCACTCGACCAACAATTTCCCCGAATTCACCGGCCGCATCTGTCCCGCGCCCTGCGAGGAAGCCTGCACGCTGAACCTGGAGGACATTCCGGTCGCCATCAAGACGGTGGAGCAGGCGCTGGCGGACAAGGCCTACGAGACCGGCTATGTGCGCCCCTATCCGCCGCAGGCCAAGACCGGTAAGCGCGTCGCCGTCGTCGGATCAGGTCCGGCGGGCATGGCGGCGGCCCAGCAACTCGGCCGCGCCGGCCACGAAGTGCATGTCTACGAACGCGAGGCGCGGCCCGGCGGGCTGCTGCGCTACGGCATCCCGGACTTCAAGATGGAGAAGCACTATATCGACCGCCGCGTCGAGCAGATGCAGGGCGAGGGCGTCACCTTCTTCTGCAACGTCAATGTCGGCGTCGACAAGAAGGCGGCAGAGCTTCTGTCCGACTATGACGCCGTGCTTTATTGCGGCGGCTCGGAAACGCCGCGCCCGGCGGGCATTCCCGGCGTCGATCTGGACGGGGTGTTCGACGCGATGCCCTATCTGGTCCAGCAGAACAAGCGTGTCGGCGGCGAGAACATCGACTCTACCGCATGGCCTTCCAAGCCGATCCTGGCCAATGGCCAGCATGTGGTCGTGGTCGGCGGCGGCGACACCGCCTCGGACTGCGTCGGCACGGCGTTCCGGCAGGGCGCGGTGCGCGTCACCCAGCTCGACATCCGGCCGCAGCCTCCGGAAAAGGAAGACAAGCTGACGGTTTGGCCTTACTGGGCGACCAAGATGCGCACCTCCTCCAGCCAGGCCGAAGGCGCGGAGCGCGAATTCCAGGTGGCGACGCTCGAATTCATCGGCGAGGACGGCCAGTTAACGGGCGTGAAATGCTGCGAGGTCGACGAGAGGCGCAAGCCTGTTCCCGGCACCGAATTCGTCATCCGCGCCGACCTCGCCTTCATCGCCATCGGCTTTGCAGGACCGCTCGCCACCGGTCTTCTGGCCGAACTCGAGGGCAGGCTCGACGTCGCCACCGACGCGCGCCGCTCGCGCAACGTCACGGCCAACGACCGCGACTACCGCACCAGCGTCGAGGGGCTATGGGCGGCCGGCGACGTCCGCCGCGGCCAGTCGCTCGTCGTCTGGGCCATCCGCGAGGGCCGTCAGGCCGCGCGGTCCATCGACGAGGCGCTGATGGGCCACACCGTGCTGCCGAGCTGAGCGACCGAATCACGGCATCGCAATGCCCGACCGGATTCACGAACGCGGCGTCGGAATTTATTCCGTGATCCATCCAACGTTGCGGGACTGGGCCTCAGCTATTCCGTTCTCGCTTCGCTCGAAGGAATTCCGGGGCGGCGTCCCGCTACGGATTGATCGCCGTCGTCGTGGCCGGCGGGGACGGCCAGGCGAACTGGTCGGCCCGACCGGGAACGCCCGCTGCTGACTTCTCTTCGGACGGATCGCCTGCCGGCGGATGCGTCGCGGGCGACGGCATGGCACCGAGCAGCTCGGAGCCGCCGTCCAGCGCCGGGTCGCTGAGCAGCATCGGCGGCGTGCGGTCCACGGTCGTCGGGGCGGCGGTGCCGTCAGGATTGACTGCCGGGGCGCCGGCAGGCGCGGTCGCACCGGGCGTCCCGTCGGGGCTGGCCAATCCGAGGATCTTCAGCAAGGGCTTTTCGGCGTAGAAGGCCAGCTTGCGCTTGCCGGCCCTCGTCAGGTTGATGCCGTCGTCGGCGCGCAGCCGCACCTGCTGGCCGTTGATGTCGGGACCGCTTGAGACGAAGCCGCCGTTCTCGTCGGCGAAGCCGTCCCAGATATCGACGAACTCGCCGCTCTCGGCTTCCGCCGCCGCCCGATAGATGTCGTTGAAGGCCAGCATGTCGGCGCTCATCCTGCCGATCTTGAAGGGCGGCTGGCCGACCCACAGGAACGGCACCTTGTCGTCCGCGATAAGCTTCCCGAACGCCTTCGTGCGGGCCTCGTATTCCTTTGTCCAGGCGTCGGACCTCGGCGCTTCGCGAACGTCGCCGACCTTCATCTGCTGGCGGTCGTTGGACCCCAGCATGACGAGGGCGACGGCCGGTTTCGTCTCCTTGAGAATGCCGTCGATCTCGGCCGGCCAGTCGTAGAAATCGTCGCGCACGAAGCCGGAGGATCCGTTGGAACGGTTGACGATGACGACGCCCGGGTTATCGGCGAACGTCTCCTCGAGCCCATCGGCGAGCCCGCTCGCCATGAAGTCGCCGACCACCAGGACCACGCGCGCATCGGGTGCCTTCTCCACGACAGGCTTTGCCGGCTCGGCGGGCTTGTCGGGAGCCGCGCTTCTCCTTTTCGGCCGAGGTTTAACGGCGGGAGCGGGCTGTTCCTGGATGATGCGCTCGCGTCGCCTGGGAAACAGCAGGTCGCGCAGCGACCAGCCGAAACCCGTCCGCTCCTGCGCGGCGGCGGACGGCTCGAAAGAGGCCGCGGCTGCAACCAGAATACAGACCGCCGCGAGCACGACCACCGGCGCGCGCCACAGGACGGACCGCAAATGCCTGGCGGCTGTCAAGCGACCTCCTGCGGCCGTCGGCCTATTTTCGGCGCAGCCATTTCAGCACTTCCATGCTGGGATAGCCGTTCTGGGCCAGGCCCACGCTTGCCTGGTAGGCCATGATGGCGGATTTCGAGCCGTCGCCGATCTTGCCGTCGAACTTGCCGTCATAGAGGCCGTGCTGGGCAAGCCGCTGCTGCAGTTCCAGCTTCTGCTCGAAGGAGAGCTTGGTGAACGGCCTGTTCCAGTCGTTCACAAGTCCGCCGTAGCCGGCGATCTCGTCGGCGAGCAGGCCGACCGCAAAGGCGTATTTGTCGGCGTTGTTGTAGCGCTTGATGACCGAAAAATTCTTGATCACCAGGAAGGCCGGTCCTTCGCGTCCGCCGGGCAGTTTCAGCTCGGCGTGGTCGGAACCGCTCCGGAACGGCTTGCCGTTGGCGCGGGTGACGCCGATGGACGCCCATCGCGAGATGGACATGGTGCCGGCTGGGAATTTCCGGCCCGGCGGCAGGCTGACCTCGTAGCCCCAGGTCCGGCCCGGCTGCCAGCCGTTCTTGTGCAGCAGGTTGGCGGCGGTCGCCAGCGCATCGGGAACCGAGTTCCAGATGTCGCGCTTGCCGTTGCCGTCCATGTCCACGGCGTAATGCTGATAGCTGGTGGGGATGAACTGGGTGTGGCCCATCGCCCCTGCCCAGGACCCTTCGAGATGGCTCTCGTCGATGTCGCCGGTCTGCAATATCTTCAATGCCGCGATCAACTGGGTACGGGCGTATTTGGACCGCTTCTTGTCGGCGTAGCCGAGAGTCGCCAGCGAGCGGACGACGTTGCGCATGATGTCGTCGCGCTTCAGCGTCTCGCCATAGTTGGATTCCATCGACCAGATCGCCAGAAGAATGTAGCGATCGACGCCGTAGCGTTTCTCGATGCGGTCGAGCCAAGGCTTCCACTTCGCGGCCATCGCCCTGCCGTTGGCGATCGAGTCGTCGTGCACGCGATTGTCGAAATAGTCCCAGGCCGGTGATTTGAACTCGGGCTGATAGCGCGCCTTCTCCAGCACCTCGGGATCGAGATCACGGATGTTGCGGAAGGCCTGGTCATAGATGCGGCCCGAAACGCCGTTGCGAACGGCGACCGAGCGGAAGCTGGCGACCCAGTTCCGGAAGCCGGCGTCGGCGAAAGCCGGCTGAACGCTCGCCAGCAGGGCCAGGGAAAGCCCGGCCGCGGCGGTGGCGTTGACAAGCCGCCTGACGGTGGTGCGAAGGCTCATATTTTCCTCCTTGCTTCATCGCAGGAAGGCCATTTTCGAACGAACCCGTTAGGAATGAGTTTACCATCAAGCCGGCGGGAACGAAAATGTGCCATGTCTGTTAACGCACGTCGCCTACGCGGCGGTTTTCATATTTCTCAATTTCGGCGTTAGAATGCCCCATAGGGGGACGCAACGCACCCACGCAAACGGACAAAGGGCTTCATGAAAAGAGTTCGCAAGGCAGTTTTCCCGGTCGCGGGCCTCGGCACGCGCTTTCTCCCGGCCACCAAGGCCATTCCAAAGGAAATGCTGACCGTCGTGGATCGTCCCGTCATCCAGTATGTGGTCGACGAGGCGCGGGAGGCGGGGATAGAGCATTTCATCTTCGTCACCGGCCGCAACAAGGGGGTGATCGAAGACCATTTCGACATCCAGTTCGAACTGAACCATACGCTCGCCGAGCGCGGCAAGGACGAGCAACTGTCGAAGCTCGGGGCGTTGCAGCCGAAAGCGGGGCAGACCAGCTTCACGCGCCAGCAGGAGCCGCTCGGGCTCGGCCATGCGGTGTGGTGCGCGCGCGACCTTGTTGGCGACGAACCTTTCGCCCTGCTTTTGCCGGACATGATCACGCTGCCGGACCAGGGCTGCATGAAGGACATGGTCTCGCTCTACAACGAGACCGGCGGCTCGATCATCGCCGTGGAGGAATGCGATCCGGCGGAGGCGCACAAATACGGCATCATCGGTCGCGGCGAGGACGCCGGGACAGGGTTCGAGATCACCGGGATGGTCGAGAAGCCCAAGCCCGGCACGGCCCCTTCGAACCTCTACATCAACGGCCGTTACATCCTTCAGCCGGAAATCTTTTCCATCCTGGAAAGCCAGGAGAAGGGCGCCGGCAACGAGATCCAGCTCACCGACGGCATGCTCAAGCTCCAGCAGGAGCAGTCCTTCTACGGCTATCACTATCGTGGCCGGACCTTCGACTGCGGCTCGCCGGAAGGCTTCATCGAGGCCAACGTCGCCTTTGCGCTGCAGCGCACGGATATCAACCACGGCATAGCCGGCGTCATCCGTGACCTGCTTGACGAACTCGGGCCGGAGGCGAAGCGCGCCGTCGGCTGAGCGTCGGCGACGCGTCCGGCTGGAGGTGCGCTTCAGCGCTGGACCTTCAGCCCCAGGAAGACGCTGGCGGCGTCGTAGTCGCGGTCGGGCAGGCTGCTGGTCTGCTTTTCGTAGCGCGCGCGGGTGGTGATGCCGGCGTAGCGGTTCAGCCACCAGGTGAGGCCGGCTTCCGCGCTGAGGATGCGGTCGTGGCCGTCCACGCCGTAATATCGGCGCCAACCGGCGCCGAGGGCGGCATTGGCGGTGAGGTCGTCGCGGATCCGGCGCTCCAGCGACAGCGTGCCTGAATAGAGGATCGATCCGCTCTCGCCGGTCGTCGTGGTGCCTTCGACCGTCGTGTTGCCGGTCAGGCCGATGGTCGTTCCGCGCTCGGGCGACCATTTCAGGTCGGCGTTGACCGAAGCGCCGGAGACGGCGGGGAGGCGGTCGTCTTCGAGCGCTTCCCTGATCCAGCCGGCGGAGACCTCGCCGTTCAGCTTCTCGCCAAGATCGAGTTCCGTGCCCGCCCTTATGCCGAGCCGGTTGGCGGAGCGCCGGTAGCCGAGACTATCCTCTTTCTCGTCGTAGACGCGGCGGCCGATCTCGGTTTCGAGGAACGGCGTCAGCGCCGGCGAAATCTCGTAGCCGCCGCGCAGCGTGGCCGTGTAGAGCGTGGCGTTGCGGTCCTTCTGGGACAGCGTGGTGCCGTCGTCGAGGTCGGCGTCGCCGTAGAGGTCGCGCTCGACCGTGCCGGTTAGCCCGAGCCGCGCCTTGCCGACGTCCTTTTCCACGCCGAGACTGCCGTCGATGATCTGGTGCAGGGGCTGGTCGGTGGTGTTCTGGATGACGACGGGCGAGGAGGCCGATTCGGGGCCTGCCTCGTAGCCGAGCTTGGCGATTGCGCGCCAGTCGTTGTCGAGGTCGAGGTTCAGCGTGCCGTCGATGCGCCCGCGCGTCTCGCTGACCTCGTCTCCGGAGACGCTCTTGCGGAACGTGCCGTAGGCGTCGATCGTGGCGGAATGGAGCGCCCAGTTCGACGTTGCGTTGAGACGCAGCGTGGTCTCCGACAGCACGGCGGATTTGCCGCCGACGCTGGAATCGGCGTTGCTCGTGGCGGTGATCCCTTCTTCGATTGACGGCCGCAGGGTGAACGTGCCCATCGGGATACCGACAGGGGCGAAGGGGTCGTCGTCGGCTCTCGGCGCCGTTCCTTCGATGGCGCCTGTACGCTCGGCACGGGGGTCCAGGGGCTGCCTGTCCTCGCTGTCGATGGTGCGGGCACGCCGGTTGGTCTCGACCTCGCCAGCGTCCGTGTGGTCTTCGGGCGATGCGGCAGGCCGGGGCGTTGCAGCAGTCTGCACGGTATCGTCGGTCTCTCCGGGCACGGCAGCCGGTACGGCCGTCGTGGATGAGGGGGTATCGGCGAAACCGTCCGCAGCGTCGTCGGAAAGCGTATCGGCCGAGGAGTCTGACATGGTGTCCGGCTGGTCGGGCACGGCTCCGGGGCTGATCGGCTGATAGGCCGGAGCGTCGTTCGCCGCCGGCGTGGCATCGGACCGGGCCGGTCCCGGCTTTGCGGCCGGGACAGCGCCGGTCGTCAGTCCGTCGCGGTCCTGTGCCTGCAGGACGTTTTCCGCCACTTCGCCGCGCAGGCCGGCTTCCTGCGCGGCCAGCGGACCCGTCTGCGCGAGCGACGCCGCCGCGACAAGCAGCGCGAACAGCGCGTCGCCGCTGTGGCGCGGTCTGCGGCGCGGTCGGTCTTTCGGCTGGCAACGCGACATCATGATCCCTGCGGCGCAGGCGCGCCATGCTTACCGGACCGTAAATCGGGATGGTTAACGGACGGTTGAAACAGGGTTCGCCAACCTTGGCCGGGACGATAGAATTGGACAAAGCGGCAGGGAGAAGATAAGCGCCTCAGCCATGGTTTCAGGATCAGCGATGAAGACGTCGTCAACCCGCGAGGAAGCGATCGGTTCTGCCCTGCGCACGGTGGCGACCGAACAGGCCGGCGTGGAAGCGCTGGCGGTCGCGCTGAAGGGCGACCTGGCCGAGCCGTTCGCGAAGGCGGTCGCGCTCGTTTCGGGGCTTCGCGGCCGGCTTATCGTGACCGGCATAGGCAAAAGCGGCCATATCGGTTCCAAGGTGGCGGCGACCCTCGCCTCCACCGGCACCCCCGCCTTCTTCGTCCATCCGGTCGAGGCCACGCATGGCGACCTCGGCATGATCGCGAAGGACGATGCGCTCGTCGCCCTGTCATGGTCCGGCGAGACGCAGGAACTGAAGGGGATCATCTCCTATTCGCGGCGGTTTTCCATTCCGCTGATCGCCATCACCTCCGGGGCGTCTTCGGCGCTGGCGCGCGAGGCGGACATCGTGCTCCTGCTGCCGAAAGTGGCCGAGGCTTGCCCGCACGGGCTGGCGCCGACCACCTCGACCCTGCTGCAACTGGTCGTCGGCGACGCGCTGGCGATCGCGCTGCTGGAGGCGCGCGGTTTCACGCCCGACCATTTCCGCACCTTCCATCCGGGCGGACAGCTCGGCGCCAACCTGACGCGGGTGTCGGAGATCATGCGGACCGGTGAGGATATTCCTCTGGTCCGGCTCGACACGCTCATGCCCGAGGCGATGACGATATTGTCGAAGAAAAAGGTTGGTTGCGTGTGCGTGGTGGACGAAGACGGGCGGCTGGCCGGCATCTTCACCGATGGCGACCTCGCCCGCAATCTCGACCGCAACCTGATCGAGACGGCCGTGGGCGAGGTGATGACGCGCACGCCCAAGACGATCGAGCCGCACATGTTCGCCGGCGCGGCGATCGCCCTGCTCAACAAGCACAATATCAGCGTTCTGATCGTCACCGAGGGCGACCGGCCCGTCGGCGTGGTGCACTTCCACGACCTGCTGCGCATCGGCGCGGCCTGACGGCGGGTGATCTTTCTCCGGCTCCCTATCCGGAGTTTACGGGATCGGCTCGACCACCAGATCGAGGTCGGTATCGGCGGCCGCCACCACGCGCACACGCGCGCCGGCCGGAAGGTCCGGCCCGGAAACGCGCCACAGCGTGTCGCCGAGCTGGATGCGGCCGCGGCCTTCCCGGATCGGCTCGGTCAGCGTCGCGGTGCGGCCGATGAGCTGCACGCCGCGGCGGTTGAGTAGCGGCTGATCGGAATCGTCCCTGCGGGACGCGATCAACTTGCGGCCGAGATAGGCCGACACAAGCGACAGGACGAGGAAGACCAGCACCTGGACCTGCCAGGACCAGAAAACCGCGCTCCATGCGGCCAGGGAGATCGCGCCGACGATCAGCGCGGCGATGCCGATCCACACCAGGAAGACGCCGGGCGCGATGATTTCGGCGGCCAGCAGCAGAAAGCCGAGGACCATCCAGTTCCAGGGACCGAGTTCGGAGACGATGCGCTCGATCATGGCAGCCTCGCGGTCGCGATCAATTCTCGCCGGGCCTCACCGAGGGCGGCCGCGCGCCAGGCCGCTGGACGCTTGCGGAACCGTCGCCCCTAAAAACTTCCCTGGCGATCTCGCCGATGCCGCCCAGCGTGCCGATCAGCGAGGAGGCTTCGAGCGGCATCAACACGATCTTGGAATTTCCGGCCGAGCCGATCTTCGTCAGCGCTTCAGTGTATTTCTGCGCCACGAAGTAGTTGAGCGCCTGCACGTCGCCGCGCGAAATGGCCTCGGAGACCACCTGCGTGGCCTTGGCCTCCGCCTCCGCCGCTCGCTCGCGGGCCTCGGCGTCGCGGAACGCGGCCTCGCGGCGGCCTTCCGCTTCGAGGATCTGCGATTGCTTGAGCCCTTCGGCCGTGAGGATCTGGGCGCGCTTGTCGCGTTCGGCCATCATCTGGCGGGCCATGGAATCGACCAGGTTGGCCGGCGGGTTGATGTCCTTGATCTCGACGCGGGTGATCTTGATGCCCCAGGGGTGGGCGGCCTCGTCGACGACGCGCAGCAGGCGCTCGTTGATGGTGTCGCGGTTGGACAGAAGCTCGTCCAGGTCCATCGAGCCCATGACGGTGCGGATATTGGTCATGGTCAGGTTCAGGATGGCGTTCTGCAGGCCGGCGACCTGATAGGCGGCCTGCGCGGCGTTCAGGATCTGGTAAAAGGCGATGCCGTCGACGCCGACGATGGCGTTGTCCTTGGTGATGATCTCCTGCGTGGGGACATCGAGCACCTGCTCCATCATGTTGAGCCGCGCGCCGACGCGTTCGAAGATCGGATTGATGATGTTGAGGCCGGGGCTGAGCGTCTTGACGTATTTGCCGAAGCGCTCGACCGTATAGTTGTAGCCTTGCGGAACCGTCTTGATGCCCTTGAAAAGGAGAATGACGACCAAGGCGGCAAGCACCAGGATAGCAATGTCGAAACCGCTGAAGTCCATTCGCCGCTCCTCAAGAATGGGCCGTCAAGACAGGCCGTCCAAATCTACTTAAGGGGGATTTCCCGGCGTTACAATCGGAGCACGCCCGATTGTCCCTCGTGCATCATCCGGGGAGCGCATAGAGGTCGGCGTCGGCATCCTCGCCGCCATCGAGCGCCGTCGCCACCAGCTCCGAAGCGATCTGCGCGTAGGTGATGCCGTTGCCGCCATAGCCCATGACGGCATGGATGCGCGGATGGCCGGGCAGGGCGCCGATGTAGGGCAGGCCGGTGGAGGTCGTGCCGAACGCGCCGGCCCACACATATTCCGGTTCGGTGTCGAGGCCGGGAAACAGCCGGCCGAGCTTGGCGGAAATCCGGGCGCTCTTCCTGGCGATCAGTTCGTCGCGCCGCTCCTCGTCGGAAAAGTCCTCGTCCTCGCCGCCGCAAATGACGCGTCCGTCGGTCGTCGTGCGCATGTAGAGATAGGGATCGGAGGCTTCCCACAGGAAAGCGGCGTGCGGCCATATGTTGCGCGGCTGGCGGCGCGTCGCGATCGCCCATGTCGAAATGATCCGGTGATTCCTGCTCGGCACGATGTCGAGCAGTTCGTAGCCGGTCGCCAGTACCACATGGCCTGCCTCAATCACCGGCCCGTCCTTCGTCGCGACGACCACGGCCTTTCCGCCTGTCTCGAAGCCGGCGGCCTCGGACGGCGCATAAAAGCGCGCGCCGCGCTCCGCGGCCTCGAGCAGAAGACCGGCCGTCAGCCGGCGCGGGTCGAGCGCGAGATTGCCGTAGCTCAGCAGCGCGCCGTCGCGGTCGATGCGGAAGCGGTCGCGAAGCTGCGATTTCGTCAGGCAGGTTCCGGCGATTCCGGCAGCTTCCCGGGCTTTTCCTTCCGCGCGCAAGGCGGTCGGGGACAGGACGTCGCCGGCGAGATAGAGCGATTGCCGGTCGGCAAGGCGGCAGTCGATGCCGGTCTCCTCGATCCGGTCGCGCAGATTGGCGACGGCGAGGCGCGAACGGCGCCACGCGCGCTCCGCCTTTTGCCTGCCGATCATGGGGATGAGCTTCGTCAGCGGCTGGTCGATCTCGAACTGGACCAGCGCGGTCGTTGCCGGCGTCGACCCTTTTAGCGGCCCGCGACGGTCGATCGCGACGACCGAGTGCCCCCGCGCGGTCAGCGCTTCGGCCAGCATGGCGCCGCTGATGCCCATGCCGACGATGAGCACATCCGTTTTGATGTCACGCCGGAGCTGCGACGTGGGCACTTTCGGCGCGCGATAGGCGAACCAGACGGGACGGCCGGTCCTGAGATCGAGCTTGCGTGACAAGAGATTCCCCCGCTTGAGCGGGGTCAACGCGGCCGAAGCCGTCACGTTCCCTTTGCCGGTGAGCCGGTCAGGCCCAGCCGACGAGTTCGCGGCGCACGAGGGTCTCGATGACGTTCATGCCCTCCGGGCTGTCGTTGAGGCAGGGGATGTGGGCGAATTTCTCGCCGCCGGCGTGCAGGAACTCGTCGCGTACCTCGCGGCCGATCTCGTCCAGCGTCTCGATGCAATCGACGGAGAAGCCCGGATTGACGATGGCGATGCGCCTGATGCCCTCCTTCGCCAGCCGCTCCACCGTCTTGTCGGTGTAGGGCTGCAGCCATTCCTGCGCGCCGAAGCGCGACTGGAAGGTGACGATCATCTTCTTCTCGTCCCAGCCGAGTTTCCCGCGCAGCAGCCGCGTCGTTTCCAGGCAATGCGCCCGGTAGGGGTCGCCCTTGTCGGAATAGGGTTTCGGGATGCCGTGATAGGAGGTGATGACCACCTCCGGCTCGAAATCGAGGCTGGCGAGGTGCCTTTCGATCGAGGCGGCCAGCGCTTCGATGTAGACGGGCTCGGCATAGTAGGGCGGCACCGTGCGGACAGCCGGGGCGCGCCGTATCTTCGCCAGCGCGCGGAAAAGCTGGTCGTTGGCGGTGGCCGTGGTGGTCGCCGAATATTGCGGGTAGAGTGGGAAGGCGAGGATGCGGTCGCAGCCCTCGGCCACCAGCCGCTCGGCGACGCTGGCGGTCGACGGGTTGCCGTAGCGCATGGCCCAGTCGACCGTGACATTTTGCAGGTCGTCCAAGGCCGGCTTGAGCTTCTCGGCCTGCGCACGGGTGAAGGTGTGCAGCGGCGATTCGTTCTTCTCGCGATTCCAGATGCGGGCGTAGTTGGCGCCGGACTTCTGCGGCCGCGTCGTCAGCACCAGACCGTAGAGGATCGGATACCAGATCGCCTTGTTGAGCTCGATGATGCGCGGGTCCGACAGGAATTCCCTGAGATAGCGCCACATCGGCCAGAAGTCGGTGCCGTCGGGCGTGCCGAGATTGAGCAGCATCACCCCGACCTTGGCGGCGTTCACGGGCGGACGACCGGCGGGCAACTGGTCTTTCGATGCTGCGGCTTGCGTGGCGATGGTCATGAAGTGGCTCCGGAACTGCGCGAAACTAGCCATTTTCGCCGCTGTTTCAATGCCGCCTCTGGCCGCACCCGGCTTTGGAACGGAAAACGCCCGCCCGGAGGTCCGGACGGGTGCCCGCTTGCATGAGGAATGCGCTACTTCGCCGGTATCTTCAAGGTCGCGCCCACCGGAAGGCGGCGCGGCTCGTGGCCGGGGTTGGCGTCGGCGATTTTGTGCCACATGGCGCCGTCGCCGTAATATTTGACAGCGAGATCCCAATAGGTATCGCCCCGGGCGATGACGTGGTTGGCCTCTGCGCCGGGAGCAGGCGCCGCCGGCTGGGCAGGCTGGGCCGGCGTCGTCTCAGCCGGTTTTGCAGGTTCGGCCGGTGCAGTTTCCGCAGGTTTGGCCGTTTCGGCCGGGGCTGGAGCAGGCGCCGCCTCCGTCGGAACGGACGGCGGCGAATTGGCGATGTCGCTCGATCCCGCCGGGAGGTCCGGCACGGAGGGAGCCGCCTGCGCCGGCTTTTCAGGAGTTGCCGGGGCGGGCTCGGCCGGTTTTTCGGTCTCGGCAGGCTTCGCAGGTTCGGCGGGGGTTGCCTCAGCGGGCTTGGCTGGCTCCTCGGCCGGTGCCGCGGCCGCGCCGACCTCGGTGATGCGGCCCTCGATCTTCGGCGTGTAGGGGCTGTTCTTGCCGAGATAGTCGGCCACGACCTGCTCCAGGCCCGGCCCGTAATCATAGGCGTCCTTCGCCTTGTCGGCGAAGATCTTGTAGCCGTCGCCGCCCTGGCGGACATAGTTGTTGGTGGCGACGATGTAGTCCTTGCCCTCGTCGATCGGCTTCCATGCGCCGCCGTCCATCACCTCGACGTCGCTGACGCGGCTGCCGGCGGGCTTGGAGCGGTCGAAGGCATATTTCAGCCCCGCCACCTGCGCGAAGCGGCCGGCGCCGTCTTCCAACTGGCTGACGCCGTTCTCGAGAGCCGCGATGATGTCCTTGCCGTCCAGTTTGAAGGTGGCGACGGTGTTCTGGAAGGGCAGTACGGTCAGCACCTCGCCCATCGTCACCTTGCCCTGGTCGATGGACGCGCGCAGGCCGCCGCCATTGGAAAAGACGATTGTGACGCCCTGGTCCTTGGTGCGGTCGAGCACGGCGTCGGAGACGAGATTGCCCATCTCGCATTCGCGCTGGCGGCAGGTCTCGCGGCTGCCGTCGATGGCGGCCGTGGTCTCGCCCACGTCCTTGGCCTTCAGTTCCTCGATCGGCGCGCCGAGCTCCTTGATGCGCGCCAGCACGGCGGGGTCGGGCGTGATCGACTTGTCGAGATAGATCGGATCGCCGGATGCCTCCTTGACGACGCCGTTGTCGTCGAAGACGATTTTTATCTCGCCGAGATACTTCGAATAGGACGCCGCCTGCACGACCGGCACCTTGTAGCCATCGGGGTTGTCCACCATCGTCGGGTAAGGCCCTTCGGCCTTCGGATCGGTGTTGGACAGGAGCGAATGCGAGTGGCCGCCCACCACCACGTCGATGCCGGGGATCTTGGCGATCACGTCGCGCTCGCGCGGATAGCCGATATGGGTGACGGCGATGATCTTGTCGACGCCCTGCTTGGTCAGGTCCTCGACTTGCGCGGTGATCGACTTGACGTCGTCCTCGATGGTGATGTTGGGGCCGGGCGAGGCGATCTCGGGCGTGTCGTTGGTGATGCCGCCGACGATGCCGATCTTCTGGCCGCCCACTTCGATCACCATCGAAGGCTTGATCTTGCCGTAGGCGCCGGATTTCTCGTTCGGGTTCACATTGGCGCTGACCACCGGGAACTGCGCCTTGTCGAGATAGGGCACCAGCGCGCTCTCGCCGTCGTCGAATTCATGGTTGCCGAGGGTGACGGCATCCGGCTTCATCTGGTTGAGGAATTCCTCTTCCGCCGCGCCCTTGTAGGTGGTGTAGAATAGCGAGCCCTGGAAATTGTCGCCGGCGTTGAGGAGGAGCACGTTCTGCCCTTCCAGCTTCTTGCGCTCCTGGTCGATCGCCGTGATCAGGCGGGCCGCGCCGCCGATGCACTCGCCCTTGGTCTCTTCGTCGGCGGAGCAGGTCGATTCGTACTTGTTGTTCGATTCGATGCGGCTGTGCCAGTCGTTGAAATGCAGGATGTTCAGCGTGTAGTCGGCAAAGGACGCGCCGGCGCTCAGGCCGAGCGCGGAAGCCGACAGTGCGGCGATGGCAGCGATCTTCTTCATGGTCCTCTCCAGATGAACGCCGACAGGTTTTATCCCGTCTTGCTTGTCGGGAATGCGACACGTCCCTGTGCCATGTTCACATTGCGATTTTGCCGATGCAAGGGGATTCGGCCGGCGGGTGACGCGGTTCCTTCCGTTGCGCCGCGGCAATGAAAAAGGCGGTGCCGAGGCACCGCCTTTGCAGGAATACGTTCGGCGCGGTCAGGCGCGTCGGGTCAATACGAAGTTCTGGCCCGAGGTGCTGGTGCAATTGAGCTGGTTCGGAGACACCAGAAGGCAATTGAAGCCGATCGGCGACTGACGGATCAGCGACGTGCCGGTGATGGTGACCGAGGTCGAGCCGGTCATGGTGTAGCTGCCGTCGGCCAGTTTCTGGCCGGTGTCGGTCGCGGCGGTCTGGAAGCGTCCGCCCGCAAAGGTCGAGATTCCGGTGCCCTGCGCGTCGATCCAGGAGCCTTCGACGCCTCGGGGGGCCGAAGATATCGGAGGCGCGCCGGGGCCGCCCGTCGTACAGCCGGCAACGGCAACGGCCAAGGCCGCCGCTAGGCCGGCAGAAAGCATTCCGCGCGCAGTCGTCATCTGAAGGTCCTCTCCTCGGTCCGCACCCCTTCAATCGCCCGATTTCCGGGCGATTGCAAGGTGGCGATCGAGGGAAGGCAGGCCGCTATCGCACCAGTATGTTGCGGAACTGCCACGGATCGTCGCTGTCGATGTCCTCAGGGAACAGGCCCGGCCGGTCGTCGAGCGGCGTCCAGTGGGTATAGTAGCCCGTCACCGGGCCGAGATAGGGAAGCTGGACCTCGAGGCAGCGCCGGTAATCCATCTCGTCGGCCTCGACGATGCCGGCTTGCGGGTTCTCCAGCGCCCACACCATGCCGGCGAGCACCGCGGACGTCACCTGCAGGCCGGTGGCGTTCTGGAAGGGCGCGAGACGGCGCGCCTCCTCCAGCGAAAGCTGCGAGCCGTACCAATAGGCGTTGCGGTCGTGCCCGTAGAGCAGCACGCCCAATTCGTCGACCCCGTCGACAAGCTCGTTCTCGTTGAGGACGTGGTGGACAGGCTGCGCCCTGCCGGCGGCGCCGAACATCTCGTGCAGCGACAGCACCGCGTCGTTGCAGGGATGATAGGCATAGTGGCAGGTCGGCCGGTACTTCGCATGGCCCTTCGTGTCGCGCACGGTGAAGAAGTCGGCGATCGAGATCGCCTCGTTGTGGGTGACCAGGAAGCCGTATTGCGGCCCGGGCGTCGGACACCAGCTCCGCACGCGGGTGTTGGCGCCGGGCTGTTCCAGATAGATGCCCGCCTTGGAACCTTCCTTGTGCTTCTTGGCGTTCTTGGGCGTCCATTTCTCATGCGTGCCCCAGCCGAGTTCGGCCGGCTGCAGGCCCTCCGAGATGAAGCCTTCCACCGACCAGGTGTTCCAGAAGACGTTCATCGGCTTGGGCTTCTTGCTGCGCTGGGTGTCGCGCTCGGCGATGTGAATGCCCTTGACGCCGGCCTTCTTCATGAGTTTGGCCCAGCCTTCGCGGTCCTCGGCCGTCGGCTCCTCGAACTCCATGCCGAGATCCCTGGCGAGGTTCACCAGTGCCTGCTTGACGAACCACGACACCATGCCGGGATTGGCGCCGCAGGTGGAGACGGCGGTCGGCCCGCCGGGATGCTTGCGTTTTTCCGCCAGCAGGCTCTCGCGCAACGCGTAATTGGTGCGCGAGGCGTTGTCGGCTTCGGTGTCGAAATAGAAGCCCAGCCACGGCTCCACCACCGTGTCGACGTAGAGCGCGCCGAGCTTGCGGGTGAGGTGCATCAGGTCGACCGAGCCGGTGTCGACCGACAGGTTGACGCAGAAAGCCTGGCCGTCGCCGTTGGTCAGCAGCGGTTCCAGAAGCTTCTTGTAGTTCTTCTTCGTCACGGCTTCCTGGATAAAGGTGATGCCGCGCTCGTCGAGCAGCTTGCGGTTTTCGTCGCTGGGGTCGATCACCACCATGCGCGACTTGTCGAACTTGAAATGGCGCTCGATCAGGGGCAACGTTCCACGGCCGATCGAACCGAAGCCGATCATCACGATTGGGCCGGTGATCTCACCGTAGACGGGCCATTTTTCATTCGCCATTTTATCGCGCACTCCTTTAAAACCAATGATTTATCTGTCGTTTTCCGCCTCTGGAAGGCCGCTAAACCACAGATCATTGTCATAAACCAGGGAAAAGCGCCAATCGCGTTCAGGCTGAAGCGGCGATGTGGTTAAGACGCGCGACAAGCCTGTCGCGGTCTCCGGCAAGTCCCTTGTAGTCGAGTTGCGCCTGATCCAGCGCCATGAGTTGCGCGGCGAAGGAAGCAGCCAAACTGGCTTTTTCAGGATGCCGCGCCAGGACGGCGAGCGGGTCGAGATGGATGCGGATGGTGAACAGGATGTCGCGCGAGACGGGCAGCTTGCGCAGCGTCTGGCGCTCGACGCGGATGAAAGCGCCGGCGTCGATATCGTCCGGTCCGGCGAATTTCGACGGGCGATCGGTGGCGCGGTCGATGCGCTGGGCGTCCGTCAGCGGATGGTAGAGCGCGTCGCCGGCCTGGATCGACCAGTTGAAGCGCTCGACCGCCTGGCCCTGCAGGCCGTCGAACATGCGCGCGATCAACTCGTCCGGGCGCGAGCCGGGGCCGAAGCCAGGCACCGGGTCATGAATGCGATGCAGCGGCTTGCCGAATTTCTCGGTCAGCACCCAGGAAGACGGGAAGCACAGCGAGCCGGCCGCCAGCCGCCAGCCGTCCTCGCCCTTGCGCATGAGGATGAGGTCTTCCTGCACCAGCAGCGAGGCGGTCACCAATGGCGCGTCCAAGAGCGGCGTATTAAAGGGCGGCGCGAGGGGGGACATGGGCGCGCCGTCGACTACCAGAGCTTCGCCCGAGCGACGGTATCTGCCCGGAAAACGCGCCGGCAGATGGGCCGTCAGCAGATCGAGCACTTCCTGTTGCGCGGCGCGCGTATCCGGCTCCTCGACGAACACCTTCTCAGGAAGCTCAACATAGAGCCGGCGCTTCTCGGCGAGATGAGCCGGCAGATTGCCGTCGACCTCGATCCAGTCGGCGAGGTCGAGCGGTTTCAGCCCGATGGTGAACAGCTTCGAGGACCCGTCGTAAGGAGTGTGGGCGGGCATGTTCACTGCCAAGCTGGCGGTCTGCGACGGCTGGTATGAAAGATGCGAACGATCTCGATCGTATCGCCTGAAACTCGATAGGGGATCACAAAGGGCAGACCCGGGACGGACCATTCGCGAACGGGCTGATCGGACACCGGGCGGCCTATGTCCGGCCGCTCGGCAATCAAGTTGATCGCTCGTTCGAGGCGTGTCGCCACCCGCGTCGCGGCTGCGGGATCATCCTGGGCGATGTATGACCTGGTTTCACGTAAATCCCGGATGGCTGCTTTCATCAGCCGGATTTTCATTTGCGATTCTTCAAAAGGATATCCGGTTCAGGGGGAGGCAATTCGTCCGGCGTGCCCCAGGATTTCAGCCAGCGTCCAGTCGCTTCCCAGGAAATGAATTCGCCGGTCTCATCCGCTTCCTTGATGGCCTCCTCGATCGCTTCGCGATAAGTCCTCTGCTCGTCGACATAGGCCTGCAGTGCTTCCTTCACGAGAAAGGAGCGCGAACGCCTGTTTGCCTTGGCCAGCGCATCGACTTCCTGCCGCAGATCGTCAGGAATACGCACTGAAAAGGTAGCGTCGGACATTTTTGACATCTCATTTTAACACATCTGAACACAAAGTATTCACGTAGGGTTCTATCGTCAATCGGCAATCACGGCCGGGATCAGGCCACGCAGCGAATTGCCCACGAAGAGCGCTCTTGCCTTTTCGAGATCGCGGAAGGCGAAGACGGTTTCAACCGCCTTGTCGTGGTCCAGCAATTCGCCGCGCAGGATGCCGGGCAGCAGGCCGCACTCCAGCCGCGGCGTGGCGAGCGCACCGTCACCGAAGTCCGCGAAGATGTTGGTGATGGTGCCTTCGCACAATTCGCCACGCTCGTTGGCGAGCAGTACCTCATCGGCTTCAGCGGGCGCATATTCCGAACGGGCACACAGATAGGCGTCGCGTCGGCTGGTCTTGTGGCGCAGCAGCGGGTCCGCCGACTCGAGCCGGGTGCGGGCGAGCCTCACTGTCCAGACCTTGCCGGGCGGCAGCGGCTCGAATGCCTGCGTGGAGACGGCGAGATTTCCATCTCGCGACAATGCGAGACGCGTGCGCAAAGGCGCCCCGGCCAACCCGATGGCCTCGCCAAGGACCTTTGCGACGTGCTGTCCGTCATAAGCGAAACCGAGCGCAGCTGCGGAGGCGCAAAGCCGCGCCAGATGCCGGTCCAGCCGTACGAAGCCGATGCCGGTCTCCCAGCGCAGGGTCTCGATCAGTTCGAAGGCGGCGTTGCCTCCGGCGGCTGCCCGGTCGCGTAACGGGCCTTCAGCAGGCATTCGGCATATTCCTCCTCGGCCGTGGAATCGAAGACGACCCCGCCGCCGACATTGTAGACGGCCTTGCCGTCCGGGAAGAGGGTGATGGTGCGGATAGCGACATTGAAGCGCATCCTGCCGTCCGGCGCGATCCAGCCGATGGCGCCGCAATAGGCGTTGCGCGCTGTGCCTTCGAGGTCGCGCAGAATCTCCATCGCCCGGATTTTCGGCGCGCCGGTGATCGAGCCGCAGGGAAACAGGGCTGCGAAGATCTGCCGGATGGAGAGGCCGGGCAGGAGCTTCGCCCGCACCCGGCTCACCATCTGGTGCACCGTCGCATAGCTTTCGATGCGGAACAGTTCCGGCACGTCCAGCGTGCCGACCTCGGTGACGAGCGAGATGTCGTTGCGCAGAAGGTCGACGATCATGCGGTTCTCGGTCTGGTTCTTCGGGTCGTTGCGCAGGAATTCTCTGAGCCGCTCGTCTTCCTCCCGTGTCGCTCCGCGCGGCGCGGTGCCTTTCATCGGATGGGTCTCGATCCAGCCGTCGCCGTCGATCTCGAAAAACAGTTCGGGCGAGCGTGACAGGACGACCGGGCCGCCGAGATCGACCAGCGCGCCGTATTTCACTTTCTGCCGTCCTGCCAGCGCGTCGAAAGCGGAGAGGGGATCGCCGGTCCAATTTGCCTCGACGGGAAAGGTCAGGTTCGCCTGATAGCAGTCGCCTTGCCTGAGGTGTCGGTGCAGCCGGTCGAAACGACGCTTGTAGTCTTCATACGTCCAGGTGGCGCGCGCGCCGTGGATCGGGCCGTTGGTCCGCAGACGGCCCGGACGCGCCATCGGCGCTTCGGCGGGTCGATCGAAGACGCCGATGACCAGGAGGGGCGTGCGACGCTTGGACGGGATGATCGGCGCCAGCTTCGGCTCCAGCAGATAGCCGGCCTCGTAGGGGAAATAGCCGGCAAGCCACCTGCCGGCGTCGTGCGCGCGCTGGATCGCCTCCAGCGCGGGAAAAAAATCCTCGACGCGCTCGGCCGTGACGATCTCGCGAGGTCGATCGAAGAGGATTTCCTCGCCGGAGAAATCGTCGCGGAAGAGGATGAACGGCGACGAAGACATGCTCAACGCTTACCCCCGGCGAAGGATATGCCTAGTCCAGCGCTTCCAGCTCGTCGATCAGCCCCGAAATCACGCCGAGGCCGATCTGCCAGAAGGACGGGTCGGTGGCGTCGAGGCCGAACGGCTTCAGTAACTCCGAATGATGCTTTGTCCCGCCGGCCTTCAGCATCTCGAAATACTTGTCCTGGAAGCCGCTCTCGGACTCGCGGTAGACCGCGTAGAGCGAATTCACCAGGCAGTCGCCGAAAGCGTAGGCGTAGACATAGAAGGGCGAGTGGATGAAGTGCGGGATATAGGTCCAGAAGGTCTCGTATCCCTCGCGCAGCCGGATCGCCGGGCCGAGGCTTTCGGCCTGCACTTCCAGCCAGAATTCGCCGATGCGGTCGGCGGTCAGTTCGCCGTTCCTGCGCTCGGTGTGGATCTTGCGCTCGAACTCGTAGAAGGCGATCTGGCGCACGACCGTGTTGATCATGTCCTCGACCTTCTGGGCGAGCATCGCCTTGCGCTCGCGCCGATCGGTGGTGGCGTCGAGCAGCGAACGGAAGGTCAGCATCTCGCCGAACACCGAGGCGGTTTCGGCGAGCGTCAGCGGCGTCGAGGCCATCAGCGCGCCTTGTGCGCCCGCCAGCACCTGGTGCACGCCGTGTCCCAGTTCGTGCGCCAGCGTCATCACGTCGCGCGGCTTGCCCATGTAATTCAGCAGGACGTAGGGGTGGACCGACGGGACCGTCGGGTGCGCGAAGGCGCCCGGCGACTTGCCGGGCCTCACCGGCGCATCGATCCAGTCGCGATCGAAGAAGGTGCGCGCGATGTCCGCCATCTCCGGCGAGAAGCGGTGATAGGCGGACAGGACCGTGTTCTTCGCATCGTCCCATGCAATCGTCGCCTGCGGCGTTTCGGGCAGCGGCGCGTTGCGGTCCCAGTGGTTCATCACGTCCATGCCGAGCCAGCGCGCCTTCATCGCATAATAGCGGTGCGACAGGCGCGGATAGGCGTCGCGAACGGCGCTGGCCAGCGCATCCACGACGCCGCGCTCGACCCGGTTGGCGAGATGGCGGGAATCGGCGATGTCCTTGAAGCCGCGCCAGCGGTCGGAAATCTCCTTGTCCTTGGCCAGCGTGTTGGTGATCAGCGTGAAGGTGCGCAGGTTTTCCGAAAACGTCGCGGCGAGCGCCCCGGCCGCCTTGCGCCGTGCTTCGCCGTTCGCGTCCTGCAGACGGTTCAGCGTCGGCTCCAGCGTCAGCTCCTCGCCGTCCACCGTGAAGCGCAAATCCGCCATCGTCTCGTCGAAAAGGCGGTTCCAGGCGCCGCGCCCCGTCACGGACTTCTCGTGGAACAACTGTTCGACGCGATCCTCGAGCTGGTAGGGCTTGTCCATCCTCAGGTCGAGGACCCAGGGCCGGTAGTGCCCGAAGGCTGGATCGGCCTCGAGCGCCTGTTCGATCAGCGTATCGTCGACCAGGTTCAACTCCAGCGCGAAGAAAAGCAGGTGGGCGCTGGCGTCCGTCATCTTCTCCTGGACGTCGCCGTAGAGCTTGGCGCGCTTCGGATCGACGGTGTCGCCGGCATAGACCAGTCCGGCGTAGGAGACGATCCGACCGACCAGTTCTTCCAGCGCCTCGTATTGGCTGAGTGCCTCGCCGAGCCTGCCGTCGCGGCCGCGCCCGGCTTCAGCCGCCAGCGTGCCTTTCCAGCGGCTTTCGAAGGCGATTGCATCCTCGCCGGCCTTGACGATGTCGCGCCTGAGCTCGGGCGCGTCCATGCCGGAATAGAGATCGGCCAGGTTCCATTCGGGAAGATCGCCGAGCTCCGGTGCGGCGCGGCCTGCCGATGCCGCCGCAAGCGGGCTGCGTGAGATGACGTCCATGCGCAATGCCTTCCGAGAACGAGTGCTTCTTCGAGGGATAGGATGCAAAGCCGATCAAATGCGAAACAATTCGTTCACCGGCTTTTTTGAAAGCTTATTTAGAACCCTGTGCCACAATGATCCATAGGACGAAACTTCCACACCGGATGAATTCGCGGCACGCATAGCAGGTTCCATTTGGCAGGTTCCATCCTCATAGTCGATGACGATCCCGTGCAGCGGCGGCTGATCGAGGCGGCGGTGGTCAAGTTCGGCCACGGTGCGTTGACGGCGGACGGCGGCGAGGCGGGGCTGGCGCTGCTCGACGGGCCGTCGGCGCGCGAGGTCTCGGCGGTCATACTCGACCTCGCCATGCCCGGCCTCGATGGTATCGGCGTGCTCAAAGCGATGGCGGAACGCGGCATCCACATCCCGGTGATCGTGCAGACGGCGCAGGGCGGCATCGACACGGTGGTCAGCGCCATGCGGCACGGCGCGTTCGACTTCGTCGTCAAGCCGGCTTCACCCGACAGGCTGCAGACGGCGATCGCCAACGCGTTGAAGGTGGAAGCGGTCGAAGGCGAGACCCGGCGCAGCGCCCGCCGCGGCGGAAATGCACTGACCTTCAAGGATCTGATAACGAAAAGCCCGGTCATGGAACGGGTCATCAGGCTCGGCCAGAAGGCTGCCGCCTCCACCATCCCGATCCTCATCGAGGGCGAGTCCGGTGTCGGCAAGGAACTGGTGGCGCGTGCGATCCAGGGCGCCGGGGACCGGCGGTCCAGGCCGTTCGTGACCGTCAACTGCGGCGCCATCCCCGACAATTTGGTGGAGTCGATCCTGTTCGGGCACGAGAAGGGGTCCTTCACCGGCGCTGCCGAAAAACACTCCGGCAAATTCGTCGAGGCGCATGGCGGGACGCTGTTCCTGGACGAGATCGGCGACCTGCCGCTCGACGTGCAGGTCAAGCTGCTGCGCGCCGTCCAGAGCGGCGAGGTCGATCCTGTCGGCGGGCGGTCGACGCTGAAGGTGGACATCAGGCTGATCTCGGCCACGCACCGCGACCTGCTACAGCGGGTCAAGGACGGCGCCTTCCGCGAGGACCTGTTCTACCGTCTCAACGTCTATCCGATCTTCGTGCCGCCGCTGCGCGAGCGCCGCGAGGACCTTCCTTATCTGGTCCGACATTTCATGGACCGCGTCGCGCCGGACGATCCGCACCGGCGGCTGCGCGGCGTCAGCGAAGCGGCTCTCGACATGCTGATGGCCTACGACTGGCCGGGCAACATCCGGCAGCTCGAAAACGCCGTTTTCCGCGCTTCGGTGCTGTGCGACGGTGACGTGCTGACGCCGGAAGAATTTCCCCAGATCCGCGCCCAGGTCGAAGGAACCGTCGATCTGGGGTCTCCCGCTGCCGCGGAGCCAGCCGCGGCGCCGACGGATTCGGCGGCACCGGCAGGGGTTGCGGACGAAGTGCCTGTTGCGGCCCGTCAACGCTTCGGCACCGTGACGGCATTGGACGAGCGCGGCAATGTGCGCTCGCTCGCCGCCGTGGAGCTTGAAATGATCAAGTTCGCCATCGAGCATTACAACGGCCAGATGAGCGAGGTGGCGCGGCGCCTGGGCATCGGCCGTTCGACACTCTACCGCAAGCTCAAGGAATACGGGCTCGATCCGGAAGCGGGGCGATTCGAGCGCATGGCGTCCTGACCATAAGGACGGCCCATAGCGGTATCGATCGCGGTGGCCGGCTTTTTAGTCGAATTCGCGCAAAAACCGAGCCGTTCTCACGGAATGAGGCGGGCTGTAACAGATCGTGTGCGCGAGGAAGCTGAAATCCTATTTAAACCAGCGATTTACCAAGAAAACCGGTGTAGATATTCCGCCCGGAAGTTGCCACGCTATTGGCGCAATTGAGCTTCAATAAGCGACGATTAACCATTGGGTTCGATAATCGGACATGATCGAAATCGTGTCCGTTGGTCAGATCCGGGGACAAACGGCAGCCTGCAGGGCCATTTGATTTGAACAGAATCGAACGACTCGACGACGGACGGCAGTTTCACGCAAACGTCTGGCCCAAATGGCTGACGGCCCTGCTGGTCCTGTGCGCCATGATCTCTGCGCCTCTGGCCGCCAGGGCCGAGACGCGCTCGCTCAAGCTCTATCACCTGCATACGCACGAGAAGGCGGAGATCGTCTATAAGCGCAACGGGCGCTACCTTCCCGACGGTCTCAAGAAGATCAACTACATCCTGCGCGACTGGCGCCGCAACGAAACGGTCAAGATGGACCCGCGCCTGCTTGACCTGGTCTGGGAGGCGTATCGCGAAAGCGGCGCCACCGGCTACATCCAGGTCATCTGCGGTTATCGCGCGCCGGCGACCAACGCCATGCTGCGCAGCCGCTCCAGGGGCGTGGCGCAAAAGAGCCAGCACATGCTCGGCAAGGCGATGGATTTCTACATCCCCGGCGTGCCGCTGAAGAAGCTGCGCAATATCGGCCTCAAGATGCAGGGCGGCGGCGTCGGCTATTATCCGACCTCGGGTTCGCCCTTCGTCCACATGGACGTCGGCAATGTCCGCCACTGGCCGGGCATCAGCCGCCAGGAACTGGTGAGCCTGTTCCCCAACGGCAGGACGCTTCATGTGCCGTCCGACGGCCGGCCGCTGCCGGGCTACGAGCAGGCGATGGCTGCCTACAAGTCGCGCAAGTCGAGCGGCACACCCAATATCGAGCTTGCCAGCGCCGGCGGCAGCGGCAGGAAGTCCACCAATCTGCTTGCCGCCCTGTTCGGCGGCGGTGCGGACGAGGCGGAGGACGACGCCGACACCGAAAGCGCGGCACCGGCACCGAGGAAGGTGGTCAAGCCGACCGCCGTCGCCAAGGCCACCGCGCCGGCGATCGCCATCGTGCCGCCGGACCAGGCCCAGCGCGCCGACATTCCGATGGTCGCGGACGCCGCTCCCGAAGAGCCGGCGCAGACGCCCGAGACGATCATCGCGGCGCTGCCGGCCCGCTCGATCCCGCTGCCGGCCTTCGCGCCGCGGCCGAAGGCGGATGTCGGCGTCGAGACGCCCGAGACGGTTCCGTTCGGCGTGGCCGACGCAACCGAGGTCGACGCCGCAACGCCGGCGCCGATTCAGACGGCCTCCCTGGCGCCTTCCAGCATTCCGTTCGGCATGGCCGAGATGGCCGCGGCGGACGTCCCCGATTCCGCCGAGGCGCCGGATCCGGCCGCACAGGCAGTGGCAAGCGCGGTTCCGTTGCCGACCTGGCGACCCGATGAAGGAAAGACGCCTTCGGAACTCGCGCCGCAGGCGCAGGGCGGCGTTCTGCTCGCGCTGGCCGAGACCGCCTCGCACCCGAACAACGCTGCGACGAACCATATCCTCTCGGTCCTGCCTTCGGCACGGCCGGAAGCTGGCCGGGACGAGATCGGCAAAGTCATCGACACATCGGCTGCCGACAATTTCCAGGTGGCCTCGCTGCTGCCGACGCCGGCGCCCACCCGGTCCGCCTTCAACGATCCCCAGCTTGACGGCGCGTCGCCGAAGCTGGCGCTGACGCACCGCTCCGCCGGTTCCGATCCGGTCGCGGCCATCGGCGGCAACGTGAAGACGACGCGCAAGGAAGCGCGCGTGCGCGTCGACGATGCGAAGCCGGAGCCCAAGGCCGTGGTCGTGGCTGCGCAGCCGGAACTGGCCCGCTGGGCAATTCACGGCGAGCAGCCCGGTACCGTCAAGGAGAGCGCCGACGCGCCGCGCCTGGCCTACAATCTGGTGCGCACCGCGCCGAGCGAGGTCTATGCGGTCGGCTTCCAGAACGATGACGAGATGGCCAACGCGCATCGCTTCACCGGCTCTGCGGTGAACTTCATCTCCGTCGCCAGGTTCGCCAAGTGATTGGTTGAAGAGACGGCGCCGGCGCGGACTCAGGCCCGCGCCCGGTCTCGGTTTGTTGGCTTACCGCATATCATCTGCCGTTCCAGATGCGGCGTCATCCTCGGGCAGGCTTTGACGCTGACCGACATATGCCGGTCGTCCGTCAGGCTCGGGCCTGTCCCGGGAATCCGCCCGTGCCGGATACCGGCTGAAACAGGTTCAATGTTTTCGGCATAAATGCGTGGATGCTCGGGAAAGGCCCGAGCATGGCGACGAAGACGGATCGCTTGGGCAGCCCCGATATCGGGATCTGCCGGGCGGGAGCCGGGGCTATCTCCGCAGCCGGCTCGCTTCGCTGGCCAATGCCTCGATCTCGTCCCAGCGGCCGGCTTCGACCATGCCGTCCGGCGCGACCCACGAGCCGCCGACGCACACGATGTTGGGCAGGCTGAGATAGTCCATCGCGTTCTTCGCGCCGATGCCGCCGGTAGGGCAGAACTTCATGCCCGCGAGCGGCGAGGCCAGTGCCTTCAGGAAAGCGGCACCGCCGGCTTGCTCGGCCGGAAAGAATTTCAGGAAGTCGAGACCGGCTTCGCGTGCCGTCATGATCTCGCCGGGCGTGACGGCGCCGGGCAGCAGCGGCACGGCGCTGTCCCTGTCGGCGGCCAGGAGCTCGCGGGTGAGACCGGGGCTGACGATGAAGCGCGAACCGGCGGCCTCCGCCTCGGCGAACTGGCGGCTGTCCAGAATGGTGCCGGCGCCGACCACCGCTTCCTCGACCTCGCCCGCCACGCGCCTGATCGCTTCCAGCGCTTCGGGCGTGCGCAGCGTGATTTCGATCGCCTTCAGGCCACCGCGCGCCAGCGCGCGCGCCAGCGGTACTGCGTCCGCGGCCCTGGCGATCTTGAGGACGGGGATGACAGGCTGGCCGTCCAGCAAGGCAAGCAGTTTCTCGGTCTTGTTCGACATGGCGGCTTTCCTGAATGGGGTGGGTTCAACCGATTTAGCGCTGCTCTACCAGACCGCCGATAGCGAGTCCACGCAGAGACTAGGGGCGTTCAATCCCGCCGGAACAGAGCCTTCAGCCAGCCGAGGAACGATCGCCACCAGCGGCGCGCCGTATGGCCCGGCACAAGCGCTTCGGCGATCGCGGCCAGCGTGCGGGGGCCGGCAATGCCGTCTGCATCAAGCCCGCGGTCCGATTGAAAGCGCCTGACGATCTCTGCCGTTCCAGGACCATAGGCGCCGTCGGCGTCGAGGCTGTAGCCCAATGTCGCGAGATTGCGCTGCAGCGCGAGCACGTCGTCGCCGCGCGATCCTCGCCGCAAGGTGGCCGGCGGCGCGCCCGGCTTGCCGGCATAGCGGTCATAGGCGGCGGCGATCTTCTCGTCATAGGCGTATTTGCGATAGCCCGGCCCGTTGTAGCCGGTGGCGAATGCCGCCCAATCGTGCGTTTTGAGAGCGTCCGACAATCCCGCCTTGTCGATGTAGAGAACCATCAACCGCATCTGCCCGGCAATGCTGGCGCGCGCCTCCGCCACCATCGCCTCGACGCTCGCGTAGCCCAGCCATTGCCAATGGGCGCCCATCACCTGCCCGAGGCCCCAGGACACGGATTCGTAGGCCGCCCTGGCGTCGATCGAGGCGGCACGCGCCAGCATCGTCCAGCGCTCGGCCTGCGTGGGCGGATTGGCGATCGCGCCGGCGACAGGCGAGGCGAGGCCGGCCTCGCGCGCCAGTTCGCGGTTCGCTTCGCTCAGGCGCTGGTCGAAATAATGACCCTCGAAGCGGATCAGCGGCTCGCGCCTTCCGTCGACCAGGACGAAGGCCTGACCGCCGCTCTCCACCTCCGTCACCGCAAGCAGCGCCGCCGGCTCGATGCCGTGATCCGCTGCCGCGCGGGTGATCTCTGCGATGACTTCGGTGCTGAACATGACGGCCCAATATCCTGTTGCTTGCCGATATTCACGCTGCTGCCGGTCGGTGTGGACAAATTTCATTGTCCAGTTGCAGCAAAATGACTAGGTGCGGGCCATGAAGAATGACGATGACCAAGCGCCCTTCCGCGTCGCGGCGCTCTACCGCTTCTGCCGGCTGGACGGCTTCGAGGCGCTGAAAGCGCCGCTCGCCGCCTTCTGCTGCGCCAACGGCATCAAGGGAACGCTGCTTCTGGCCCCGGAAGGCATCAACGGCACGGTCGCCGGGACGGCTGCGGCGGTGGGCGGGCTCGTCGCTTATCTGGCGGCCATTCCCGAACTGGACGGGATCGAAATAAAATATTCGACAGCAGCAGTCATGCCGTTTCACCGCATGAAGGTTCGGCTGAAGCGCGAGATCGTCACCATGGGCGTCGACGGCGTCGATCCGCTCGCCAGCGCCGGCACCTATGTCGCGCCGGCAGACTGGAACGCGCTGATCGCCGACCCCGGCACGATCGTCGTGGATACCCGAAACGACTACGAGGTGCGGCTGGGAACGTTCGAGGGGGCAGTCGATCCGAACACGAAGAGCTTTCGCGAGTTTCCGGCCTGGGCCGAGAGCCACAGGAACGAACTGGAAGGGCGCAAGGTCGCCATGTTCTGCACCGGCGGCATACGCTGCGAGAAGGCGACGGCCTTCGTGAAGTCGCTCGGCATCGAGGACGTGTTCCACCTCAAGGGCGGCATTCTGAAATATCTCGAAGACGTGCCGGCCGGGGAGAGCCTTTGGCAAGGCGAGTGTTTCGTGTTCGACGAGCGGGTATCGGTGACGAACGGCCTTGCCGAAGGCGAGGCGCAACTGTGCCGCGCCTGCCGGCATCCGCTGACGCCCGAAGACATGCGCTCGCCGCACTATGTCGCCGGCATCTCCTGTGCCTGGTGCCACGAGACCCGCAGCGACGCCGACCGCGCCCGCTATGCCGAGCGGCACAGGCAGGTGGAATTGGCCGAGGCGCGGGGCGCAGCGCCGCATATCGGCAGGTCGTCCGACACGTAATCCACCTGAAACGGAGCGATTTTTCAACGGCCTGAACCTGACGACAGGCCGTGCCTTGTCCGCTCTTCATTGTATTGTCGCTACCCGACACCTACGTCAGCTTCGTCAACCGCCCGGCGACATGACCGGGTTTCCCAAGCGGAGGCGCTGATGTTCGATCCCAAGAGACTGCTCGACGACCTGCTCGGCTCGAAAGTGCCCGGCACGGAGACCACCGTGCGCGACAAGGCGGGGCAGGCGGTGCAGATGGCCAGGGACAACCCGCTTGCGGCGGGCGCCATAGCCGCGGTGCTGCTCGGCACCGGTCCGGGGCGCAAGCTGACCGGCACGGCCGTCAAGCTCGGCGGTCTGGCGGCCATCGGCGGCCTCGCCTACAAGGCCTATCAGAACTACAGGGACGGCCAGCAGCCGGCGAAGACAGCCGCTCCTGCTGGAGAGCCGGAACTGCTGCCGCCGCCTTCCGACAGCGATTTCCATGCCGCGCAGGCGCCGCAGGGCGAGGACGAGTTCGCGCTGACGCTGGTGCGCGCCATGATCGCCGCCGCCAAGGCGGACGGCCGCATCGATGAGGAGGAGCGCAGGAAGATCGGCGACAAGCTCAGCCTGTCGGGCATAGGCGGCGAGGCGGAGGCTTTCATGCGCAAGGAACTCGAAGCGCCGCTCGATCTCGATGCGCTGGTGGCTTCGGCCAGGACGGAAGCGCAGAAGGTGGAGCTCTACACCGCCTCGCGCCTGGCGATCGATCCCGACACGCGAGCCGAGCGCGGCTATCTCGACCTGCTTGCCGGTCGGCTCGGCCTTCCCGACCAGTTGGTCGAGCATGTCGAGGCGACCGTCTCCGCCGTCAAGGTGGCGGTGCCGGAGGCCAGGGATACAGTGTCGCCGAACCCGCGCTGGTAGGGCGAGGCGCCGGCCATTTCGACGGCCTTTCGGCGTTAACCTTTCGTTAACTCCATAAGCGCATCATTTTTTTAGTCGGATCGGCTTTCCTCCTCCCAAGCCTGATCCAGATCAGAGGGCGGTCGCCAATGACCGCCCTTTTTGTCGGGCTTGCCAGCGGGCGCCCTATCTGCGATCCCTCCGGTGAATTCGGAGGATCATTATGTCGGACAAAACAGCCATCGTCACGGGAGCCGGGACCGGCGTCGGCAAGGGCGTTGCCCTTGCGCTGGTCGAAGCCGGGTGGAACACCGTCTTCTGCGGCCGCCGCAAGGCGGTGCTGGACGCGGCCGTGGCCGAGGCGAAGGGCGGTGCCGGGAAGGCCCTCGCGGTCGCCTGCGACATCTCCAGGCCCGAGGAGGTCGAAGCGCTATTCGCCAGGGCCGTCGAGGCGTTCGGCAGGGTCGATTTGCTCTTCAACAATGCCGGCATGGGTTACAAGTCCACGCCGATCGACGAAATCCCCGTCGAGGTGTGGAACGACGTGGTCGGCGTCAACCTGACCGGCTCCTTCCTGTGTGCGCGCGCGGCCTTCGGCCAGATGCGGCGCCAGAAACCGCAGGGCGGCCGCATCATCAACAACGGCTCGGTCTCGGCCTATGCGCCGCGTCCGGGCTCGGTTCCCTACACGGCCACCAAGCATGCGATCACCGGCCTGACCAAGACGCTCGCCCTCGACGGCCGGCCCTTCGACATCGCCTGCGGGCAGATCGACATCGGCAATGCCCTGACCGACATGGCGATGCCCATGACGGTCGGCGTGCCGCAGGCGAACGGCACGATCGCCGCCGAGGCGGTGATGGACGTGAAGCATGTGGCGGATGCGGTCGTGCACATGGCCGGCCTGCCGCTCGACGCCAACGTGCTGTTCATGACCGTGATGGCGACGAAGATGCCCTATGTCGGGCGCGGGTAGCGGTCTTCCATACGCCCTGCCTTCTCCCTCGACCGGCCATTTGCCTGCTTGTCGTTCGTCATATATCTGACTAAAGTCAGATAATGAGCGGTAACGATATCTCCCAGGTTCGCCGGTTCAACCGGCTGGTGACGCAACGCGTCGGTGCGCTGCAGGACAGCTATCTGTCGCGCGGCCGGCCGCTCGGCGAGGCGCGGCTGCTTTTCGAGATCGGCGAGGCCGACGGCTGCGACCTTGCGGCGCTGCGGCAAAGGCTCGGCCTCGATTCGGGCTATGCCAGCCGCCTGCTGCGGTCGCTCGAAAGCCAGGGACTGGTCGAGGTCCGCAAGGCCGAGGGGGATGGGCGGGCACGCGCCGTTATCCTGACGGAAAAGGGCAGGGCGGAATACGCGGCCTACGATGCGCTCTCCGACGAGCTTGCGGCGACCATGCTGGCGTCGCTGGACGATGCGCGCCGGGCGCGGCTGGTCGCCGCGATGGGCGAGGTCGAGCGGCTGTTGCGCCTTTCGGTGACCGGGATTGCCGTCGAGCCGGCCGACAGTGCCGATGCGAGGTGGTGCCTCGGGCAATACTACGCCGAACTGGTGTCCCGCTTCGAAGGCGGCTTCGATCCGGGGCCGGGCGGCTATGACCCGTCCGGATCGATGCTGGTCGCCCGGCTCGACGGCACGCCGGTCGGCTGTGGCGTTCTCCGAGACCTCGGCGGCGACGTGGGCGAGATCAAGCGGCTGTGGGTCGCGCCGGCCGCGCGCGGCCTCGGGCTTGCCAGCCTGCTGATGGACAGGCTGGAGGTGATGGCGCGGGACGCCAAGTATCGAGCGATCCGGCTCGACACCAACAGGACGCTGGTCGAGGCACAGGCCATGTACGCCAGGCGCGGCTATGCCGAGATCGCGCGTTACAACGACAACCCCTTCGCGCACCGCTGGTACGAGAAGCGGCTATAAGCTCTACTTGGCCTCTCGCTGACGCTCAATCGTCTGCAAATGCCCTGCGGCCTCGCGCAATTTGGCAAGGTCTCCATCGTCAAACAGTGTCCATAAAATCTCTGCGTCGACCCGATGGTAGGCGTGGCGCAGATGATTGCCGATGTCGCCAATGCGGCGC
This sequence comes from Mesorhizobium hunchu, assembly GCF_040081975.1. Taxonomy (NCBI): domain Bacteria; kingdom Pseudomonadati; phylum Pseudomonadota; class Alphaproteobacteria; order Hyphomicrobiales; family Phyllobacteriaceae; genus Mesorhizobium; species Mesorhizobium hunchu. The sequence goes on along the minus strand of NZ_JBEBMG010000003.1, from coordinate 240,166 downwards.
CAGGGAATCTGTGGAGCTTCGCGCCTGAGGGCTTCAGGAATATGTCTCGAGGCTTCGCTCAGAATTTCCAGAAAGCGTTCAAAGGCGGCTTTGGCGATGCGATCGGAAACCATCTGCTCGAAGGTTTTTTCCTCCAGCAGCGAATAGATTGCGTCGATCGCGTCGATGATGTCACCCAACCGGTGGATCGTTCGGCCGGCCATTAGAAGATTTCGATTACATCACTGGCAATCGACTGCCGGAATTCGGGCTTCAAACTGCGCCGCATAAAGGCATTGGCCCGGATACCGGTGGCATCTTCGACAAGGTGCTCGACCCCGACCAGATTGAGTATCGAGAACTTCTTGCCTGGATCCACGTCCAGAAGCAGGTCTATGTCGCTGTCGGACCTGTGGTCCTGACGTGCGCGCGAGCCGAAAAGCGCGACGTGTCGGACCCCTTCGTTGAGAAGCGCGGGGCGGATGGCGTTCAGGCGCTTGATGATAGCGGTGCGTTCCATAGCAGGAATTTTAGCAAATCCGGATCGGCTTTGCCATTCATCGCTGTCTATCCGCCCTTCTTCAAGAACGCCTCGACGCGGTCCAGCGCGCGCAGGATGTTCTCTTCCGAATTGGCGTAGGAGAGCCGCATATAGCCTTCGCCCAGCACGCCGAAGTCCGGGCCGCCGATCAGTGCGACGCCCGCCTCTTCCAGCAGCGCGGAAGCAAGCTTCTTGGCCTGCCAGCCGGTGCCGGTGATGTTGGGGAAGGCGTAGAACGCGCCCTTGGGCGTGATGCAGGAAATGCCGTCTATGCCGTTCAGCCCTTCGACCACGACCTTGCGGCGGCGGTCGAAAGCCCGCATCATCTTCTCGACATCGTCCTGCGGGCCATCGATGGCGGCGATGCCGGCGAACTGGCTCGGCGCGTTGACGCAGGACCAGCAATTGACCGCCAGCTTGCGCACCTTGTCGTAGAGATGCGCGCTTTTGTCCCCGTTCGGCCAGATCGACCAGCCCATGCGCCAGCCGGTCATAGCCCAGGTCTTCGACCAGCCGTTGAGGACGACGAGGCGATCGCGGATTTCGGGAAAGGTGAGTAGCGAGACGTGCTTTTCGCCGTCATATGTCATGACGTCGTAGATCTCGTCCGACAGGATCGCCACGCCGGGATGCTTTTCGAGGCCCTTGACCAGCTTTTCGATCTCGGCGCGCGGGGTGACGCCGCCGGTCGGGTTGGCGGGGGAGTTCAGGATGAGGAGCCGTGTCTTCGGCGTGATGAGCGAGAGCGTCTCCTCGGCCGAAAAGGCGAAGCCGTTTTCCTCGCGGATCGGCACCGGGACGGGCGTCGCGCCGGTGAACTCGATCATCGAGCGATAGATCGGGAAGCCGGGATCGGGATAGAGGATCTCCGTGCCTGGCTCGCCGAACATCAGGATCGCGGCGAACATGGTGGGCTTGCCGCCCGGCAGGATCATCACGTCCTCCGGCGACACCTCGACGCCGGTGGTGGTGAGTGTGCGGCGCACGACCGCCTCGCGGGTCGCCAGCAGGCCGTTGGCGGGCGTATAGCCGTGATGGCCGTCGCGCAGGGCCTTGATGGCGGCCTCGACGATGTGCGGCGGCGTCTGGAAATCGGGTTGGCCGATGCCGAGATTGACGATGTCGCGGCCTTCATGGGCAAGCGCGGTCGCCCTTGCCAGCACGGCAAAGGCGTTTTCCTCGCCGAGGCGATCGAAGGCGGCAATGGTGTGGAGCATTTTGTCTGTCCGGATTGGCGCTAATGGCGGCGCGGCATTTTTGAGAGGCTGCGCGGCATCTGTCAAACGAAAGGGAGGGCCGGCATGTCCGAGAACCTGAAAAACTGGAAGCCGCGGCCTCGCCCCGAACGCAAGGTCATGGAAGGCCGCCTCGTGCGGCTGGAGCCGCTCGACGCCGTGAAGCACGGCGACGGCCTGTTCGAGACATCGTCCGTGCCGGACGCGATGGAGCGGTTCCGCTGGCTGCCCGATTATCCGCCGCAGACGCGCGCCGAGTTCCAGCCCTGGCTGGAGAAGGCCGAGGCCAGTCCCGATCCGTTGTTCTTCATCGTCATCGACAAGGAGAGCGGCAAGGTCGTCGGCCGCCAGACGCTGATGCGCATCGAGCCCGTGCATGGCGTCATCGAGATCGGCAACATCTACTGGGGGCCGCTGATGTCGCGCACCCCGATGGCGACCGAGGCGCAGTTCCTGTTCATGAGCCATGTCTTCGACGACCTCGGCTACCGTCGCTACGAGTGGAAATGCGACAATGACAACCGTCCGTCGAAAAGGGCGGCGGAGCGCTTCGGCTTCCGGTTCGAAGGCATTTTCCGGCAAGACCGGGTGGTGAAGGGCAAGAACCGCGACACCGCATGGTTCTCGATCATCGACCGGGAGTGGCCGGCGCTGAAAAAGGCATATGAGGGCTGGCTCGACCCGGACAACTTTGATAGGGATGGCGTCCAGAAAAAGCGCCTCGAAGGTTTCCGTAAGTGATTGGCGCGTAAAGTTATTTTGTTACGCGAAAGGCTCTGCCATGGCGCATGAGCATTCTCACGGCCACAGCGGCCATTCCCACGATCACGGCGTGGGCGGCGCCCACGTCCACGGCTCGACGGACAAGCGGCGCGTTCTCGTCGCTGCGCTGCTGACCGGCGGTTTCATGATCGCCGAAGCGGTCGGCGGCTGGCTGACCGGCTCGCTGGCGCTGCTGGCTGACGCCGGCCACATGCTGACGGATTCGCTGGCGCTGGCGCTCGCCTGGTATGCCTTCCATCTCGGCGAGCGACCGGCGACCGGGCAACTGACCTACGGCTTCGGCCGGGTCAAGACGCTCGTCGCCTATACCAACGGCATCGCCATCTTCGTCATCGCATTGTGGATCGTCTATGAGGCATGGCAGCGGTTCATGGCGCCGCCGCCGGTGCTGGGTGGTCCCATGCTGGTCGTGGCGCTGCTCGGCCTCGGCGTGAATATCGCGGGCTTCCTGATCCTGCATGGCGGCGACCGCGAGAACCTGAACATGCGCGGGGCCATCCTGCATGTGCTGGGCGATTTGCTGGGGTCCGTCGCGGCGATCGCGGCCGCGCTCGTCATTATCGCCACCGGCTGGATGCCGATCGACCCGATCCTGTCGGTGCTCGTCGCCGCACTGGTGCTGACCACCGCCTGGCGACTGATGCGGGACGCCGCGCATGTCCTGCTCGAAGGCACGCCGCCGCAGCTCGATCGCGACAGCGTCGCGCGCGATCTCGAAAAATCCGTCCCCGGTCTCAGGGAGGTGCATCACATGCATGTCTGGTCGATGGACGGCAGCCGTGTCATGGCGACCCTGCATGCCTGCCTGGACGATGGCGTGGACGCCTACGAGGCCGTGAGCGCCGTCAAGGCGAGGCTGGCCGGCAAGCACGGCATCGAGCACGCCACGGTGGAGGCCGAATACGGGCGATGTGCGGACGGCGAGGGCGACCATGACCGTCATCATGGCTCGGACAGCCACGGTCACGGCCCAGACAACCACGGCCATGACCACGGCGACCATGAGACGGCTGGCGACCCGATTCGCGACGCGATGCAGGGTGCGCCGGCCGACCGCCGGCATTATCATTGACCGGGCCTGTGTCGATCAAGGCGAAGCGTCGGGCAAGGGCGGGGGAACAAGCAATGGATCGTGAGACCAGGAACGCGGCGGTCGCCGCCTTCGTGATCCTGCTCGTCTTCGGTGCCTTCGCCTACTGGCTGCCGACGCTGATGATGGCGGCGGGGAACGTTTCGGGATGGCTGGCCGGCGTCGTGGCGGCCGTCTTCCTTCTGGGGCTCTTCATTGTCTTCTGGTTGCGCGGACGTTCGCAGCGGAAAGGATAGGACATGCGCATTCTCGTCACAGGCGCGGCCGGCATGGTCGGCCGCAAGCTCGTCGAACGGCTGGTCCGCGACGGCCGACTTCGAGGGCAGAAGATCACGGCCTTCGACCTGCACGACATCGTGCCGGCAACGGCTCCGGAGGCAGCGGGCGTCGACGTGACGGTCCATGCCAGCGACCTTGCGCGGGAAGGCGTTGCGGACAGCCTGGTGGCGTCGAAGCCGGACGTGGTGTTTCATCTGGCGGGCGTCGTCTCGGGCGAGGCGGAGGCCAATTTCGACCTCGGCTACCGGGTCAATCTCGACGGCACGCGGGCGCTGTTCGATGCGGTCCGGCTGGCCGGCTACGGCCCGCGCGTCGTCTTCACCTCCTCGATCGCGGTGTTCGGCGCACCATTCCCTGACGTCATCCCCGACGAATTCCATCCGACGCCGCTGACATCCTACGGCACGCAGAAGCTGATGGGCGAGGCGCTGCTGGCGGACTATACCCGCCGCGGCTTCTTCGACGGGATCGGCATCCGCCTGCCGACGATCAATGTGAGGCCGGGCAAGCCGAACAAGGCGGCGTCCGGTTTCTTCTCGTCCATCATCCGCGAGCCGCTGGCCGGCCAGGAGGCGGTGCTGCCGGTGCCGCGCTCGGTCGTGCACACGCATGCCAGCCCGCGTTCGGCGGTCAACTTCCTTGTCCACGCGGCAGAGATCGACGGCGAGGCGGTCGGCCCGCGCCGCAACCTCACCATGCCGGGCGTCGGCGTCAGCGTCGGCGAGCAGATCAAGGCGCTGCGTCGCGTCGCGGGCGAGGCCGCCGTGCGGCTGATCCGCGAGGAACCCGACGAGACGATCTGGGCGATCGTGAAGAACTGGCCGACCCGCTTCGAGGCGAAGCGGTCGCGGGAACTCGGCTTCAAGGCCGAGGAGACCTTCGACGACATCATCCGGGTGCATATCGAGGACGAGATGGCGGGGGTTCTCCCCCCTTGAGGGGGCGATGTCGCCGAAGGCGGCAGAGGGGGTCGTCTCGGACGTGCTTGATGTCGATGAAACGTCACATCCAGTCCGACCGACCCCTCCCGACGGCGTCGCCGCCACCCTCCCCTCAAAGGGGAGGGATCACGCCTTCAGGCTGGCGCTCAGAAGCACCAGCCCGAAGAACAGCACCAGTGCCGCGCCGGCGATCTCGATGGCCTTCTGGATGCGGCCGCCCCACCGTCCCCCGCCGGCGAACCAGACAGCCCAGTCCTTGGCGGTGACGGCCAGCGTCGCCAGCAGCGAGACCGTGATGGCTGTGCCGACCGACATTGCCAGCACCGAGAGGATGCCGCCCAGCCACAATCCGTTGAGGATGGCGAAGGAGAGCACGATCAGCGCGCCCGAACAGGGACGGATGCCGACCGCCACGACCGCGGACCATGCGGTCTTCCAGTCGAAGCGCTCTCCCGACATCAGGGCGGGATCGGGCATATGGCCGCCGCAGTTTTCGCAGGCCGCGCCGGAGGCGGGATCGTGGTCGCAGGCGAAGGCGCCTGGCGGACTGGCGTCCGGGTGGTTGAGGCGCACCCGGCTGAGCGGGCGCCTCGCATCGATCTGCATGACCTGAGCAGGGCCGGCCGCCGAGAGGCTGTAGGCGGGCCGGCGGCGAAACCGCGCCGACAGAAGCGGCGCCGTCTTCGTCCATAGCAGCCACGCGCCGAACAGGGTGACGAAGACGTAGCTGGCGATTTCGAGGAACCAGGCGGCGTCGGTCATCGATATGGCGGTGCCGCGCAGCACGAACCAGGCCAGTAGCATGACGGCGATTGCCGTGACTGCCTGCAGCAGCCCTGAGATGAAGGAAAGCAGGATGCCGCGCCTGAGCGCTACCTCGTTCGCCACCATATAGGAGGAGATGACGGCCTTGCCGTGACCCGGTCCGGCGGCATGGAAAATGCCGTAGAGGAAGGACAGGCCGATCAGGATCCACAGTTTCGAGCCGTCCTGGCGCATCGCCTTCATGGCGTTGGCGAGCGCGCGGTAGAATTCCTGCTGCTTCAGGTTGATCCAGGCGAGCTGGTGGGCGAACAGGCCGGTGCTCGACGGCATGGCGTCGTTGGTGCCGATGCCCAGCGAGCTCTGCGCGTGGGCGGCGGCCGTCGTGTGGAGCGCGACGGCAGCGGCAATCACCAAAATCAGCGCTATACCCCCACCCCTAACCCCTCCCCTCAAGGGGGAGGGGAATCTCTTACCGTTGCCGCACTCTGCCGACGTTAGCGATTTTTCACGAAGAGGCGATGCCTGCGTCTCCCTCCCCCTTGCGGGGAGGGGACAGGGGTGGGGGTAGCCGCCGGGCTGGGGAGACGAAAGCCTCGCGCGAGGATGGCAGCATCCCATGATCGTCCGCATCACGGCTTGCATTGCAGTTCGAGCTTGGTGGCGAAGATCTTGGAGAGGTCGTTGCCGGTGGGGTCGTTGAAGAAGGCGTCCGTCAGCGTCTTCTGGTTCTGGGCGATGGCGGTGTCGGGATCGGGCCTGACGACGTGCTGCGTGCAGTTCGAGGGCAGGCCGTCCACCGTCATGTTGGCGTCCTCGGTGAAGTCGATGGCGGTGTAGAAGGTCGGGTCGTAGACGCCGAAGTCGATGGTGCCGGAAAGCTTGATCGGCGTCGCCGGCTCGGATTCGAACAGGACGATCAACTGGTCGTTGTCGAAATTGGTCATGATCTGCGAGGGCGCCTTCATGCGGACGTCCTTGCCGTCGACGGTGACGAGCTGGAAATAGTCGTACTCGGCGAGCGAGGAGAAGATGGTGTCGGCGACATCCTTCAGCTCTGCGTCATCGAGCTTCAGATCGGAGTTCTTGTCGAACTGCATCAGCACCGTACTCGAAAAAAGCTCGTCGAAGCGCCAGAGATGGCGCAGCGATTTCACATGTTGGTGATCCGGTGTCAGCACCACGTCGAGCCTCGCTTCGGCGAAGACATGCGGATGCACCCAGGCAGGCCCGGCCGACGCCATCAAAGCCGCGAAAGCGGCGGCCGCGGCGAAGAAGGTTCGTTTCAGCGGCATCGGGCCTCGGCGTCGGGTTCGGTGCGTTGTCGAAGGTCACGACAAACGGGGCGAAAATGGGACCGGCGGATGACCGATTTCGTCACGCGGCTTCCCGCGCCTTGAACCATTGCACCAGGAAGTCGACGAAGACGCGCACCTTGGCCGGCAGGTAGCGGCGATGCGGGTAGACCGCGAAGATGCCGCCGCCCTGCAGGATGCGGTCGTCCAGCACCGGCACGAGGCGCCCGCTCATGATGTCGGGTGCGGCGATGAAGTCCGGCAGCACGGCGAAGCCGAGGCCGGACACCGCCGCCGCGCGCGCCACCATGGGACTGTTGACCTCGATCGGGCCGGATACGGCGACGCTGGTGGTGTCGTCGTCGTCCCCCTTGAACGGCCAGTTGGCGAGCCAGCGGCCGTTGGTGTCGATGATGCAGGGCGCGCGGCCGATGTCGCGCGGATGGACAGGCATGCCGACCTTCTCGATCAGCTCTGGCGAGCCGCAGACCCGGACCGAGAACGGCGAGAGCCGGCGCGCGATCAGGGAGGAGTTCTCCAGCCGCGAGATGCGGATGGCGAGATCGAAGCCTTCCTCCACCAGATCGACGAAGCGGTCGTCGAGATGGATGTCGAGAACGATCTCGGGATACTGTTTGGCGAAATCGACCAGCGACTGGCCGATCGGCGCGTCGGCGAAAGTGCGCGGCGCCGACAGTTTTATGCGGCCGCGCACGTCGCCGGAGGATTCGCGCACGGCGTCGGCGAGACTGTCCACCTCGCGCACGATCTCGGAGGCGCGGCGGTAATAGGTGTGGCCCGCCTCCGTCAGCGAGAATTGGCGCGTGGTGCGGTTGAGCAGCAGGGCGCCGAGCTCGTCCTCCAGCTCGCGCACATATTTCGACAGCAGCGCCTTGGAACGTCCGATCTTGCGCGCCGCGGCGGAAAAGCCTTCGGCCTCGACGACGTCGATGAAGGCACGCATGCGGGTCAGTGTGTCCATGTCGTCAGGCCTTTCCGGCGGCTTCGAGAATCGTCCGTCCGAGATCGATGAGATGAAGGTCGCTGCCGGCGGGGCCAAGCAGCGACAGGCCGAAAGGCGCGCCGTCGATTTGCCCGAGCGGCAGGGTGATCTGCGGAAAGCCGGACAGGCCGGACCAGCACAACAGCTTCAGCGCGCGCTCGCGCCAGGTCTGGAGATCGTCGAAGCGGGCGTCTTTCAAGGGCGCGGCGCCCGGCACGGTCGGCAGGACGAGGACGCCGTCCGCACCGAGCAGCGCCGCCAGTTCGGCGCGGAAAGCGTCGCGCCGGCGTGTTTCCGCCGCGACGGTCCCGCCGTCGATAGTGGCGCCGTAGTCGAAGCGCTCGCGCACGCCCGGCCCGAGTCCCCGATCCGCCGCCGAAATCCACGCGCCGTGCGCGGCCCAGGCCTCGAACCCCTGGATGCGGCGAAAGCACCAGTAGAGGTCGTCCGGCGAGTGGGACAGCGGCGGCGCTGCGACGGGCGCACCGAGGACGGACGCGGCGATGCCGACCATGCGCTCGTATTCGGCCGCTTCCGACTCGCCCAGCACCAGCGCGTCGAGCGCGGCAAGACGCAACGCCGTTTGTCCCCTCCCCCTCGAGGGGAGGGTGGCCGCGGCAGTGCTCGGCGCCCCTGCGGTGCTTCCTGATGCTACCCCCTCTGGGCTGCCGCCCATCTCCCCCTCAAAGGGGGAGAAGCCCAGCAGCACCTTCGCCACTGTCTCGTAGACATCCATATCGCGCGCGAACCAGCCGAAGGTGTCGAGCGAGGGGGCGAGCGGCATGGCGCCGTCGAGCGGGATGCGGCCATGCGTGGTCCGCAATCCTATCAGGCCGCAGAAGCTGGCGGGGGCGCGGATCGAGCCGCCGGTGTCGGAGCCGATGGCGATGTCGGCCAGTCCGCCCGCCACGGCCGCCGCCGACCCGGAGGACGAGCCGCCGGTGACGCGGTCGGGCGCGGCCGGATTCACCGGAAAAGGGAAATGCGCGTTCTGGCCCATCAGCGAGAAAGCCAGTTCGTCGGTCTGCGTCTTGCCGACGAATCGCGCGCCGGCGTCGAGCAGCGCCTGTACCGCCGGCGCGGTCTCCGTTGCCGCAGAAGCCTCCGCAGCCCTTTGCGGGTTGCCCCATCCGGTCGGATAGCCGGCGACGTCGAATATGTCCTTCACGGCCAGCCGCAATCCCGCGAGAGGGCCGGATTCCGCATGGGGAACAGCCACTTGCGGGTAGTCGAGGAAGGCGTTGAGGGGAGGGAGCGTGCCTGTCATCGTTCAATCGGCGGATACGGTCGCATGAAGATTGTTCGCTCCGGCGATTTTTTCAACCGGGGTTCCGATTTTAATTGATTGTTACAGCCCGCCTCCCTATATCGCGCCTTGCCCAAAGTCGCACGTGCCTGTGGGTGTCCGCCGATCCCTCGTCTGGTGAGGGACACGGTAAGGTACCTGGAACTAACCCCTCCAGTCGGTCTGACGGCCAACCGCCAGTCCGAGGACATCTTGAAGCAACGACGGTGCGGGCCTTTCTGGTGTTCTGCCGGTCGTCCAAAGACCGGGGTTACTGAAGAGGCACACCTTCATTGCCGACAGTGCGGAGGGTTCTCCAAAGCTGAGGCAGACAAAGCGAGCTCTCGCCGCAAGGCGTTCGCTCATCGCCGCGTCAGCGGGTCGCATGGTTCCGGTGTCTCCACCGGCTGGTTCCGTGTCGGCCGTGCTTACGCCCTTTGTCCACCGCCCGTCCGTGGCCGCGCGCCGAAGACGGGACGCCTGAGATCGAGCGGCATCGCCGCCAATGGAGAGACCCGATGGCCACCCAGCGCATCCTGGACTTCCTCGCCACCCGACGTCCGGCCGGCCCCTGCCTCGTCGTCGACCTCGATGTCGTGCGCGACAATTTCCGCGCCTTCGAGAAGGCGCTTCCCGATTCCAAAATCTATTATGCGGTGAAGGCGAACCCGGCGCCGGAGATCCTGCGCCTGCTGGCCGCGATGGGCTCGTCCTTCGACACCGCCTCGGTTGCCGAGGTCGAGATGGCGATGGATGCCGGCGCGCCGGCCGAGCGCATCTCCTTCGGCAACACCATCAAGAAGGAGCGCGATATCGCGCGCGCCTTCGAGCTGGGCATCCGCCTGTTCGCCGTGGATTGCGTGGAGGAGGTCGAGAAGGTGGCGCGCGCCGCGCCCGGAGCCCGTGTGTTCTGCCGCGTGCTGACCGACGGCGAGGGCGCCGAATGGCCGCTCTCGCGAAAATTTGGCTGCGTGCCGGCGATGGCCGTCGATGTGCTGCGCCATGCGAAGAAGCTCGGCCTCGACGCTTACGGCGTGTCGTTCCATGTCGGCTCGCAGCAGTGTGATCTCTCCGCCTGGGACCGTGCGTTGGGCGACGCCAAGCGGGTGTTCGCGACGCTGGCCGAGGAGGGTATCGTGCTCAAGATGGTCAACATGGGCGGCGGTTTCCCGACCCGCTATCTCAGGGACGTGCCGGCGGCGCAGGCCTATGGCCAGGCGATCTTCGACGCGCTCAGCAGGCATTTCGGCAACCAGATCCCGGAGACCATCATCGAACCGGGCCGCGGCATGGTCGGTAATGCGGGCGTCATCAAGTCGGAAGTCGTGCTGATCTCGAAGAAGGCCGACAACGACAACGTCCGCTGGGTCTATCTCGACATCGGCAAGTTCGGCGGCCTCGCCGAGACGATGGACGAGGCGATCCGCTACCCGATCGTCACCGGGCGCGACGGGGACGAGAAGGCGCCTTGCGTGCTCGCCGGCCCGACCTGCGATTCGGCCGACGTTATGTACGAGAAGACGCCGTATCCGCTGCCGCTGTCGCTGACCATCGGCGACGAGGTGCTGATCGAGGGCACCGGCGCCTACACCACCACCTACTCGGCGGTGGCCTTCAACGGCTTCGAGCCGCTCCGATCCTACGTGATCTGACGGCTCGACAAGAGCTGTCGGATCATCCCGCGCGCCGGCTCCTGCCGGCGCCGGGCTCGCTTGTGGAAGACAACCTCCGCTCGTGAAGGATCGCGGAAATGGAACTTGCAGAAATCGCTACGGCCGTGGAGCCGGCCTTCTTCGTCACCGCTGAAACCGATGCCGATATTGCGGCGCGCGAGGCGCTGCTCGATCGCGCCATGGGACCGGGACGCAGGCGCAAGTCGTCGGAGAAGCTGCGGCGTGGCCGCCGGCCGTCCGAGGGGCTGGCCTTCGTCGCGCGCGATGCCGCCGGCGCGGTCGCGGGAACGGTGCGGCTTTGGGATGTCACGCTGGGCGAGGGCGGGCGGCCCGCCCTGCTTCTCGGTCCGCTCGCTGTCGATCCGGCCTGGAAGAATGCCGGGCTCGGCTCGGCGCTGATGCGCCATGCGATCGCCGAGGCGGCGCGGCTCGGTCACGCGGCGATCCTGCTGGTCGGCGACGCGCCCTATTATGCGCGCTTCGGCTTCTCGGCCGACAGGACGGGCGCGCTCGCCATGCCGGGGCCGTATGAGCGGCATCGCTTCCTCGCGCTGGAACTGAAGCCCGGTGCGCTCGACGGGGCCGAAGGCGTTCTCAAGGCCGCGGGCCGCAGGATCGGCACGGCGGCGCTGGCGCTTGCAGGCGCCGCCTGAACCGGCTGGCGGACGGGGACGTCCGCCTGCCTTGCGTCTCAGCCGATCAACTGGCTGAGCGCCATGGCGACGGACATATCGCCCTCGATCTTGAGCTTGCCGGACATGAAGGCCGTGGTCGGGTTCAGGTCGCCGGCGATCAGTGATTCCAGATCGTCGAGCGACAGCTTGATCGTGCAGTCGGCCGGCCCGTCCGTGGTCGAGACGGTGGCTCCGTCGATCAGCAGAACGCCGTCGGGGCCGGTATCGAATTTCACGGAGCGGTCGAAGCCCGCGTTCGCCACCTGGGCCTTGAGCTTTTCCGCGACGTCCTGAATGCTCATGCTGACTTCCTCGTGCCTCGTCGTTGATCGGTCGTCCGGACCCTTGCCCGATCGGGGAGGCGAGGCAAGCCCTCATCGTCAGGAAAAAGCCGGCCCGACGGAGCTAGCACAATTTACGTTTACGTCAACGTAGTTTTGGCGGACGACAGCTCGCGGACATAGACCGGCATGGGCTGCGCATGTATCGACGAATAAGCGCGGAGCGGGCGGCTGCTGTCGGGCCGCTCAATGCCCTTCGGACTCCATCGCCGCCGGCTTGAGGGAAACCTGGGGCACTTCCCTGCGCTTGATGGCGTTGTCGCGGATCTCGTCCTTGGAGAGGAAATTGATCTGGTCGACCAGCACGTCGTGGACCATCTCCATGCCCACGCGCGCATTGATCGAATCACGGATGTTCTTGCGGAAAGCGTCGATGTCCATCGTCTTCGGCGCGGTGAAGTCGATCTGCGGATTCGAATAGAGATAGGAATAGACCTGGTCGGTAATCAGCGCCGGCGCGGGAATGGACAGCTTGGCGAGCTGCGCCGGCTCCACCGTGTAGACCAGCTTGGTCAGGAAATAGCCCTGGACGCCTGAATTGCCGACGATCGGCACCGAGATGATGTCGGTGTCGACATAATCGAGCCCGCCGAGCAGCGGCTTCGTCTCCTCGTCGCCCTTGGCGCCGGCGGACTGGAAGGAATAGAAGACCGCGCCCGCAGTGGCGGCGCTGATCCAGAGTGCTGCGACGATGAGTTTTATCATCCGCCAAGGCCTTTCGGGGTCGAGGTCACGATCGCGCCCAGCCGAATTCGCCCGCCGAATAGGTGCCGTCGGCTTCCGCGTTCTGGATGGCGTTCTTCAGAAGGTTCGCCACTTCCGAAACGGCGCTCAAATGTGCCTGGATGGCGGCCTCGTTCCTCGCCAGTTTCTTGCGCAGGCGCAGCAGACCGTCGCGATGCTCGCTCAGCATGTCGGCGTGGCCGATGCCTTTCATCGCCCGGTTCAATTCATAAAGGCAGCGGCTCTTGCGGGCGTTGGACGCCTTGATGTCGAAATTGGCGACGGAGCGGATTCCGTCGGTCTCGGCCTCCACCGCTTCCTCGATGCGGCTGATGATGGCGCCGAGATTGGCGTGCGCCGCGACAGGAGGCTGCTCCGCGCCGGCAGAGGGCATGGGCAGGTTTGCGCCGAACTCGGAATATGCGCTCATGTTCTCACCTTGCCTGTACTCGCAATGCCCGCTGGATCGTCATCGAGCGAGCGGACGATGCGGCGCTCCATCTCGTCGACGAGTGAATTCGACAGGCTCGTCTGCCGATCGATGTCGGCCTTCTCCGGCCCGTTGGAGACGGGGCCGACAGGGACGGCGCGCTTGCCGTCCATATAGTGGTCCGCCAGCATCTGCCGCGCGATGCCGATGCCGCCGCGTTCCGCCATCACGTCGGCCAGTTTCTCGGAAAGCTGCGCTTTCCACATGTCTCCGGCCAGACCCTTGCCGTAGACGCCCTCGGCATCCTTCGGCAGCATGTTCTGGATGAAGGTCTGCAGCACCATCGCCTCGAAGCGCTGGTACTGTTTCGCCTTTCCGGTGTCGGAAGTCGAGGCGTCGGCCGCGGTGCTGGTGCGCGACAATGCCGGCTCGCCGATGCTGAACGGCGCCGCTGCGCCGCCGGCCTTCCTCGTCAGCGCCGCGCGCGCGGCCGCGATATCGTCCGGCCCGGCCGCGCGGGCAACGTCGAGCACGATGTCGCTGGGGGGAGAAATCGCCAAGCCGGTGCTGTCCTCTTGCCATTTTCTATGCGGCGATGATGGCCGAACAAGCTTGCCGCAGGCTTACGGGATCACGGCCCAGAGCGGTCAAGGTTCTGGGAGGTCAAGGGTCCGACTGCGGCTTGCCGAGCTTCTGCTCGATCAGGTCGAGCCGCTCGCGATCGCCGCGCTGGCGTTCGTCGGCGCGCCGCTCGGTCTGGTAGGCGCGCTCGACCATGTTGGTGCGGGCGGTCGCGGTGGCGAGCAGGCCGGCTTCGAGCCGTGCGGCCGCCAGCCTGGCGTCCCGTCTCGCCAGCGCGCCGGCGATGCGGTTGTGATAGATGTCGGGAAACAGCACGGCCAGCGAATCGTCGGCGTCGAAGCGTTCGGCCAGCATTTTCGCTTCCTCGTCGGCGGCGGCGGCTTCCGCCAGCAGACTTGCGCGGCGGGTCTCGTGCAGCGCCTTGAGCTGCTCCTGCACCTCGACCAGCTTGCGCAGCCGCTCTCTCCGCGTCGTCATGTCAGCGCGCCAGGGTGAGGTCGACGAAGCTGTCGGTGAACAGCGACAGCATGGTGGCGACCCCCAGATAGAACAGCACGATGCCGCCGCCGATGATGAGCGGCTGCGAGATGAAGTAGACCGGTATCTGCGGCGTCAGCTTGTTGACGAAGCCGATCGTCAGGTTGACCAGCAGGGCGTAGGCGACGAACGGGCTGCCCAGCCTGAGCACCAGAAAGAAGCAGTCCGAGATCGTGTCGGCGACATCGACAAGGGCGGCCTGCGGGTTGAAGAAGACGTCGAGCGGCGCGACCTGGTAGGAGCTGACCAGCGCGCGCACGACTTCATGGTGAAAGTCCAGCGTGAACAGCAGGAGCAGGGCGGAAAAGGAAATCAGCTCGGCCATCGGCGCCTGCGGCTCCGCCTCCTCGATCGCGGTGCCGCCGTTCGAGTTGAAGCCGACCAGCATGGCGATGCCGGCGCCGATGAAGCGCAGCGCCTCCATGTAGAGACGCGTCATCGCGCCGATCAGCCCTCCCACCAGAAGCTCCGACACGATCATCGGCACCAATACCTGCGGGCGTGGATCGACGAAGGGGAAGATGCGGTCCCACAGGAAGGTCAGCAGGCTGATGGTGACGGCGACGGCGGCGAACAGGCGCACCTGCAAGGGCAGGCGGACGCTGGAGAGCCCCGGTATGATCATGAAGCAGGCGCCGATCCGGCAGAAGGCCAGGAAGGCGGCCAGAATGACGTCCTGGGAGAGCGTGGAGAGGGCGGTCATGGACCCACCGGGGGCAGGTTGGCGTGTGTGATACCCCCACCCCTAACCCCTCCCCGCAAGGGGGAGGGGGAGCTACCGCGCGCCAAGTTCCCCTCCCCCTTGCGGGGAGGGGTTAGGGGTGGGGGTAAAAGGCCGGCAAAACGCATCAAGCTTCCGTACGATAGATGCCTCTCACGAGATCGTCCCCAGCACACGGATCTCGACGCCCTTGGCGATCTCGACATGCGACAGCACCGGCAGGGTCGGGAACAGCCGCTCGATGATCATGCGCACATAGGGTCGCGCGTCAGGGGCGGTGACGAGGACGAAGCGCTCGCCGGTTTCCAGATGCTTGCGGATCGCCTTGCCGGCGTCCTGGCCGAACTCCTCGAGCTGGCGCGGGTCGATGTCGAATTCGCGGACCTCGCCTTTGGCGTCGCGCTTGAGGCTCTGGTGGAAGGCGAGGTCCCAGCGGTTGCCGAGGCGCAGCACCTTGAGCACGCCGCCCTCGGTCAGGTCGCCGCAGATCTGCTGGGCCATGCGTATGCGCACATGCTCGACGATCTGCTCGGTGCGGCGCACATGCGGCGCGATCTCGGCGATCGCCTCGATGATGAGGTGCAGGTTGCGGATGGAGACGCGCTCGGCCAGCAGCAGCTTCAGCACCGCCTGCAGGCCGGGATAGGAGATGTGCTGCGAGCAGATCTCGTCGGCGAGCTTGCGGTATTCGGGATCCTGGCGCTCGATCAGCGCCTTCATGTCCTTGTAGGAGAGAAGCTGCGGCAGGTTGTTGCGGATCACCTCGGAGAGATGGGTGAGCAGAACCGACATGTTGTCGGCGTAGGTGAAGTTCTCGCGCTTCAGATCCTCGGCGAAGGTGTCCATGACAGAATAGGCGCGCATGCCGAAGGCTGGCTCGCGCACTTCCTCGCCCGGAATGTCGGGAACGTCGCGATTGCCCAGAAGCACCATCAGTTCGCCGACGCGGACCTGGTATTCGGTCACCACGGTGCCGTGGATCTTGATCTGGTAGGCCTTCGGCGGGATGGCGAAGTCGTCCGTCAGCTTCACCTCCGGCACGACGAAGCCGTACTGGGTGGCGAACTTCTTGCGCATCTTGCCCATGCGGAAGGCGAGTTCCTGATGCGCGGTGATGAGGCGCGTGGACAGTTGCTTGCCGATCAAAAGCTCGATCTCGGCGGTCGCCAGCGAGGACTTGACTGAGTTCTTCTCCTCCTCGGTCTTGGCCTGTTCCTCCTGCCTCTTGGCCGCGTCCGCCTCGGCGACCATGCGGTTGTGGCGCAGCGGTATGACGTAGCCGAGCGTCGCCATGCCGCCCGCCAGCATGATGAAGGGGAACATCGGCAGGCCGGGCATCAAGGACAGCAGCGTCAACAGCGCCGCCGCCACGTAGAGCGCGCGCGGATAGGCGCCGAGCTGGCCGAACACGGCCTGGTCGGCCGAGCCGCGCGTGCCGCCCTTCGACACCAGCAGGCCGGCGGCCAGTGACACGATCAGCGCCGGGATCTGGGTGACGAGGCCGTCGCCGACCGACAGCTTGACGAAGACGTCGGCGGCCTGGCCGAGACTCATGCCGTGGCGCAGGTAGCCGATGGCGATGCCGCCGACGATGTTGATGGCGGTGATGATCAGGCCGGCGATGGCGTCGCCGCGCACGAATTTCGAGGCGCCGTCCATCGAGCCGAAGAAGGAGGATTCCTCTTCCAGTTCGCGGCGGCGCAGCTGCGCGGTCTTGTCGTCGATGACACCGGCCGACAGGTCGGCGTCGATCGACATCTGCTTGCCGGGAATAGCGTCGAGGGTGAAGCGCGCGCCGACCTCGGCGATGCGCGTCGCGCCCTTGGTGATGACGATGAAGTTCACCACGATCAGGATCAGGAAGACGATCAGGCCGATAACGAAATCGCCGCTCATCACCAGATTGGAGAAGCCGCTGATGACGTAGCCGGCGGCGTGGGTGCCCTGGTTGCCGTGCGACAGGATCATGCGGGTGGTGGCGATGTTCAGCGACAGCCGCATCATGGTCGCGATCAGCAGGATCGTCGGGAAGGACGAGAAGTCGAGCGGCCGCTGGATCCACAGGCTGACCATGAGGATGAGCACCGAAAGGGCGATCGAGGTGGCGAGGCCGACGTCGATCAGGAAGGCTGGAATGGGCAGGAACAGCACCGCCAGGATGACGACGATGCCGAGCGCGAAGAAGACGTCGCGACCGTTGCGAGCGACCTTGCCGGAGGAAATGCTTTCGCTGATCGCCATGCGCGTGCGGTGCCAGTCCATTGTCGGCGGGCATATGCCCGCGGCGAGACCCTAGCGGCCCAAGCTTGCGCGAGGGTTGGAGCGCTGCCGCGAGGTGCCCTGGCTTTCCCGGCGGAATTCTGTCGCGCACGACAATGTCATGACGAGTCGCTTCCACCACATCGCCGGCGGCGTTGCCATGCTAGGCAGCGCGTCGTATCACGGCCCGGCACCCTGTCTGCATCGTCCTGTTCATGACCCGTTCCCTATTGTCCGCCGATCAGTTGCCCGTCCATGCCCGCCGCGTCCGCGCGATGCTGGTGCGCTGGATTCCGCTGCTGGAAGCGCGCGGCGTGTTCATGGTCCTACTGGCTTCGGCGGTGGGCGCGATCGCCGGAACGCTGGTGACGGCGATGAGCGCGATCGTGCAGGGCCTGCATGCGCTGATGTTCGACGTGCAGCCGGGCGGCCGCCTTTCGGGCATGTTCTCCCTGCAGCATCCCAGGCAGGCGGTCGTGCCGGCGATCGGCGGCCTGCTGCTCGGCATGACCTTCCTGTGGCTCAAGCGCCGAAAGTTCCGGACGCCCATCGATCCGATCGAGGCGAACGCGCTCTATGGCGGGCGCATGTCGCTGACGGACACCCTCATCATCGCCGGCCAGACCATGCTTTCCTCCGGTTTCGGAGCCTCGGTGGGGCTGGAGGCCGGTTATACGCAGGTGGGCTCCGGCTTTGCATCCCGCATTGCGCGGCTGCTCAGGCTGCGGCGCAACGATGTGCGCATCCTCGTCGGCAGCGGCGCGGCGGGCGCCATCGCCGCCGCCTTCGATGCGCCGCTCACGGGCGCCTTCTACGGGTTCGAGCTGGTGATCGGCATCTATTCGATCGGCAATGTCGCGCCGGTGATGACGGCGGCGGTGTCGGCGTCGCTGACGGCGGAAATGTTCGGGAACGTTCCTTTCCCGCTCGAACTGAGCGGCTTGCCGGACCTGACGCCCAGCCAATACCTGCCCTTCCTGCTGCTCGGCCTGGTCGGCGGCGGCGCGTCGATCGCCATCATGTACCTGGTGACGATGGTGGAGCGGCTGTTCGTGCGGATGCGCATCGACAGTTCGCTGCGTCCCTTCGTCGGCGGCTGCGCGGTCGGCCTGCTCAGTCTCATCACCCCGCAGGTGCTGTCGAGCGGCCACGGCGCGCTGCATCGAGAGTTCGCCATGAACTACGGCATCGCCGTCATCGCCAGCGTCTTCGTGCTCAAGCTCACCGCCTCGGCGATCTCGCTGGGCTCCGGTTTCCGCGGCGGCCTGTTCTTCGCGTCGCTGTTCCTCGGCGCGCTGCTCGGCAAGGTGTTCGCCGGCGTGATGGCCTTCGTCTCGCCCGCCACCGGCATCGACGCCGACGTGGCGGCCGTCGTGGGCATGACGTCGCTGGCGGTCGGGGTCGTCGGCGGCCCATTGACGATGACGTTCCTGGCGCTGGAATCGACGCGCGACCTGACGCTGACGGGCGTGGTGCTGGCCGCCTCGATCATGTCGGCGATCCTGGTGCGCGAGACCTTCGGCTATTCGTTCTCGACCTGGCGCTTCCATCTGCGCGGCGAGACGATCCGCAGCGCCCACGATGTCGGCTGGATGCGCAGCCTGACGGTCGGGATGATGATGCGCAAGGACGTCAAGCTCATCCCCGCCACCACGACGCTCGCTGAATTCCGCAGGCAAGTGCCGCTGGGGTCCGCGCAACGTGTCGTCGCCGTCGACGGCGACGGCCGCTACGCGGGCGTGCTGATCGTGGCGGAGATCCACAGCGAGCAGACACATCCCGATTCCACTGTGCTGACCCTGGCGAAGTTCAAGGACTCGGTGCTGGTGCCGACCATGAACGTCCAGTCGGCAGCCGAGACTTTCCAACGCGCCGGCGCGGAGGAACTGGCCGTGGTCAAGGATTTCACGGATCGCGAAGTCGTCGGGCTGCTGACCGAGAGCTACCTGATGCGGCGTTATGCGGAGGAACTCGACAAGGCGCGTCGGGATCTCTCGGGCGAAGGCTGAAAGCCGCTTGCCGGCGGGTCTATCGGCAGCGGTCCTGCCGCTCGCCCCGCATGGCGTCGAGATTGGTCTCGAGCCGCCCGATCTTTCGCGTCTGCCGGTTCTTGACGATCGTGACGGCCTTCTCGCCGCCCGGCACCCAGGGCGGAATATTGAGCCGGTCCACTTTTCCGCGCCGGACGGCGACCGTCGTTATGGTTTTCGACGTATCGCCGATCGAGGCGTTCAGGTCGGGGCAGGTTTCCCTGGCGTAGCTCATGCGGCTGGCCGATCCGGTCTGCGAGGCGCAGCCGGCCGTCAGCAGCATGAGGGTCACCAAAGCCGTGTATCGAGGCATCGAGGTCCATCCGATCATGGCCGTAGCGTAGACCATGTCGGGACGCGATTGAACCGTCGTCTCGATGCCTGCCCCGGTCGGCCGGCGTTCATTGCTCCGATCCTTGCTTTTTTGCCACGGCGTTCAATGCGTTCGTCGGTCGCTCGATCCAGCGGCGCACGCGCGGCCTGTCGGGGCCGGCATGGAGGGCGCGGATGCGCTCGGTGATCGTCACGTCGGCATAGGTCGCGCGCGTGTTATGGCGGATATAGTCCAGCCAGGTGGGGGTGTGATACGTCTCCAGCCACACGTCCGGATGCTCCAGGTCGCGCGCGATGACCCAGTTGCGCGCGCCGTCACGGCGGCGGATGCGGCCGCGCTCGGTTATCAGGCCGATGAATTCGGGAACGTCGTCCTCGCGGATCACATATTCGATCATGATGGCGATCGGGCCGCTGCGCGGCTTGAGGTCCAGCGCCAGCGGCGGCTCGCGGAAGCGGTTGAGCGGGTCAAGGTTGAGCGGCACCTGGCGCGGCAGCGGCAGCAGGAAGCCGATCGCGCCCCCGGCCAGCATGGCAACGGCCGCGGCCATCAGCGCCACGGGGGCGCCGTGATGGTCGGCGACGACGCCCCAGATCCAGCTTCCGAGCGCCATGCCGCCGAAGGTGCATGTCTGGTAGATCGACAGCACGCGCCCGACGACCCAGCGCGGCGTCGACATCTGCACCGTGACGTTGAAGTGGGACATGGCGATGACCCAGCAGGCGCCGCCGAGAAGGAGGCCAAGCGCCGTCTGCCAGGCCTGCGTGCTGAGCGCGCAGTCGAGGCTGCACAGGGCGAAACCGACAAAGGCGCCGCGCACCATCGTTTCGCTGGAGAGAAGCTGGCGCAGGCGCACGCTTATCAGCGCGCCGCCCACCGCGCCGATGCCGAAGGCGCCGAGCAGTATGCCGTAGGTGAGCGCGCCGCCGCCAAGGACGTCGCGGGCGACCAGCGGCAGGAGCGCCAGCACGACGATCGCCGTGAAGCCGTAGACGGCGCCGCGCGCCAGCACCTTGGCGATGTTGGGCGACATGGCGACGTAGCGCAGGCCGGCGCCCATGGCGGCGCCGAGGGATTCGCGCGGCAGCGGCGAGCGGGCGGTCTCGCGTTTCCAGCGCGCCATGACGACGATCAGCCCGATATAGCTCAGCGCATTGACGGCGAAGGCGGCCGCCGCGCCGAAGGCTGCGACGATGATGCCGCCGATGGCGGGCCCGACGGAGCGGGTGATGTTGAAGCCCATCGAGTTGAGCGCCACTGCCGCCGGCACCTTTGCGCGCGGCACCATGTCGCCCACCGACGCTTGCCAGGACGGGCTGTTCAGCGCCGTTCCCGAATCGATCAGGAAGGTGAAGGCGAGCAGGGTCCAGGGCGTCATCCAGTCGAGATACGTGAAGGCCGTGAGCAGCACGGAGACGACGAGCATGAAGCATTGCGCCACCAGCATCACCTTGCGGCGGTCGAAACCGTCGGCGATGGCGCCGGCGACGAGGGCGAACAGCATGATCGGCAGGGTCGTGGACGCCTGCACCAGCGCGACCTGATAGGACGAAGTGGCGATCTGCGTCATCATCCAGGCGGCGCCGACGCCCTGGATCAGCCCGCCGAAGTTGGAAGCCAGGTTGGCGGCCCAGACGGCGCGGAAGATCGGATGCTCGAAGGGAGCGAGCGCGGCGACGCGTTCGCTTTCGGGATCGTCTTCGATCTCATGTCCGCTGTCTTGCGGCATTTGCTTCCCGTCGCGCAGGGGCTCGTGAATCAGAAGCGGGCGGCCCTCTTGCCGGCAAACCTAGACGACGCGCGGCAAAAGGCGAACGCCTTGGCGTCGAAAATCATGGTCCAGCGCACAATTACCGTTTCGAGCAAGGGAGACGGGCCGCGCTCAGAAGCCGTTCTGGATGCGCTCGAAGATGACGTTGGTGAAGGCCGAGATCTGGCCGCCGATGAACGGGCCGGTCAGAGCCACCACCAGCATGATGGCGACGATCTTGGGCACGAAGGTGAGGGTGATTTCTTGGATCTGGGTCAGCGCCTGGATAAGCGCGA
Source organism: Mesorhizobium hunchu (assembly GCF_040081975.1). Lineage (NCBI taxonomy): Bacteria > Pseudomonadati > Pseudomonadota > Alphaproteobacteria > Hyphomicrobiales > Phyllobacteriaceae > Mesorhizobium > Mesorhizobium hunchu. The sequence goes on along the minus strand of NZ_JBEBMG010000003.1, from coordinate 218,623 downwards.
TGCCGACGCCGACCACCATCGCCACCAGCACCACGGGCGCCGATGCGGTGAGCACGGTCCAGACCGCGTACTGGACGAGATCGAGGGCGTCCGCTTCGTTCATGACGGTGTCCTGCCGGCCGCCGTTCAGCCGGCGCCCATTCTAGAGCATTTCCGGCGAAAACAGCCTCGCCTTCAATGCTCTATCTCCTTGTTTTGTCGCAATTCCGGACGCAAAACCGCTGCACACTTTTGCTGGAATTGCCCTAGCTCGCCGCCGGCCCCACCGTCACGCCCGGTCCGACCGCCATTTCGGTGCCGTCGTCCAGCACCGCGATCAGGCCCGTCGAGGACAGGCGCACTTCCGACACCGTGCCGGTGGTGGCGCCGTCGGCGGAGGTGATCGAATGGCCGATGAGGGCATCGGCCTGCGACAGCGCTGACGATTGCAGGATCGAGTCCAGCTTGGTGTTCATCTGCACCGATTGCTCGACCTGGGAGAAGGTGGCGAGCTGCGCGACATATTGCGTGGAATCCATCGGCTGGGTCGGATCCTGGTTCTTCATCTGGGCGATGAGCAGTTTCAGGAACGACTGGTAGTCCACCGCGGTTTTCGATGTCTGGGTCGATGCCTGGTTGGCGCCGGCCGGTATGGTCGTGGTCATGTCGACATTCATGTCAGCGTCCTCCTGCCGCCGCCAGGCGGGGCGGCTCGATATTTGTCTCGCGCTCGGCGTCGAGCGCCAATTGCTCCAGCGGATAGAGCGAGCGGATCGCCTTCAGCGCCTCGTAGACATGGCCTTCGGAGACCAGCCGGTCGATGTGCTTGAGCGCGCCTCGGATATGCTCGTCGTCGAAGCTCGCCAGCATCAGCGGCAGCGACCGGCGGAACATGTCGCGCGCCCCGGCCGCGTCCTGCGGGTTCATCAGCATGACCTGGACGATGAAATAGAGCTGCCGCAGCGGCGTCGAAGCGTCCTCGGCCTGTAGTACGTGGCTCTCCAGCAGGAACTGCACGTCGTTGAGCAGTTCCAGCGACACCTTGCGGTCGACCCGCAGCACGGCGCCGTTGATGTAGATCTTCTCGTTCGGCTTGAGCGAAATCTTCAGCGTGTTCATTGGATGCCGTCCCGGATGATCTGCGAGACCTCGATCAGGCCCTCGAAATTATCGGTGCGGCCCTGGCGTATGTCCTCCGTCTCGCGCAGCAGCCACAGGCCGATGGAGATGAGGTTGGCGCGCAGTTCCTTGGGCAGCGCGTTGTCGCTGGAGCCGAGGTCCTCGACGAAGGTGGTCCACACCCGATTGGTGAAATGCAGGGCCTCGATCGCCTCCATCGAGTCGCTGCCGGCGGCGGCCGCGGCGGTCAGAAGGTCGATCGAGCGGCTCAGCAATTGCCGCTCGCGGTCCTTCGCGTCGGCAACGGAGTCGGTCTGGATGTCGGCGTAGGAGAATTGGTACATCACTGGTGATCCGTGCTTCAGGTCAGGAAGTTCAAGAGACTCAGTTGCTGGATGCGCGCCGTGAGGGCGAACGAGGTCTGGATATGCGACACCAGGTCGTTGACCCGGTTCGCCGCTTCATAGGGATCGACGCCTTCCAGATCGACGATGTGCTGGTTGAACAGGTCGACCTGCGTGTTCATGCGGTCGGTGGCGGAGGAGACGCGGTTTTCGATGATGCCGGTCTGCGACTGGACCTGGCCGAGGTCGCTCGACGCCTCGCCGACCCAGGAGAAGGCGCGCGAGGCGACCGTCTTCCTGGCGTCGGCGCTCAAGGTGGAAGAAGAAAACAGATCGGCCACGACGGCGGCCGCCATCGCCAGCTTGCGCACGCCGTCGTTGTTGGCGCTGACGGAGGTCTCGGTGGTCTCGTTGAGCGCGATGCGGCTGACGATCGGCTGATCGCTGGCGTTCGACCAGTTCGCCTGCCAGTCGCTGCCCATGAATTGCGGCATGACGTCGTTGGTCAGGAAGTCGTCCATGTCGTCGGCGGTGATGTTCGCCGCCGCCGGATCGTCCTGGGTGAAGCCGAAATGCGCGAGGAAGGCGGCGTCGAGCGCGCCCTTGGCCGGCGATCCGCCGGCGGCGAAATCGTTGATCGGCTTCACGTCCGTATTGGTGCCGGCGAAAAGGTATTCGCCGTTGACGGAGGTGTTGAGGATCGAGGTCATAGATTCCAGCGCGGCCTTGCCGCTGTCGCGCGTCACGTCGGACGTCATGTCGCCCGAGATCGCGCTCGGCAGCGCCGCCAGCAGGGTCTGCGCCGTGTCGGTCAACTGGCCGAGCGCATCCTGGGTCGAGGACAGCCGCGAAGAGATCAGCGCGTTGGAATCGACGATGCCCTTGAGACGGTCGAGGTCGCGCTGGAACGTGACCGACTGCGTCGTGCGCGCGCCGAGCGCCAGCCCGACATCGGCGACGCGGCCGGTGTCCATTTCCTTCTGTGCCTTGACCAGGTCGACCTGCATGCGGTTTTGCGAATACCGCATGGCGTTGGAGATGGCGGCGGAGGAGACGGATGTTGCCTTCATGATGCTATCCAACGGCCGCCATCAGGGAATCCAGCATCTGGTTCACACTGGTCAGGATGCGGGCCGAAGCCTGATAGGTGTGTTCGAGGTCGAGAAGCAGCGACATTTCGGTGTCGACATTGACGCCGGTGGCATTCGACAGCGCCTCGGCGGTGCGGTTGGCAAGCGCTTCCTTGGTGTCGGCGGCTGTCGATGCCTGCTGGCGCACGCCCTCGAACCAACCGATGGCGCTTGCCGCATAGCCGGTGACGCCGGTGCTGGCCGTGATGCCGGCCGCCGGGTCGAAGGCCGTCGGCTGGTCCAGCTTGTCGCCGTAGGAGATGAGGAGGTCGGCGTAGGACGCGCCGCCGTCGGTGTTGGCCACGTAAGCCGCGCCGTTGGCGCCGCCGTCGCGCAGCAGGGTCGGATCGCCGCCGGCAGCCGGATCGATGGCGGCGTTGATGCTGATCTGCCCCGCCAGCCCCTTCACCAGGGTGCCGGAGGCCGGAATGGACGGCGCGCCGGACCAGGTGAACAGGCCCGCAGCGTCGGGCTGCGAGGGCGAGGTCTCGGCGAAGGCGCCGATCAGCCCGCGCGCGATCTCGTCCAACTGGCTCTGCATGGTCGGGGCGACGCCGTCGCGCAATTGCAGGAGCCCTGCCAGCTTGCCGCTCGCCGTCGTGTCGCCACCGCTGCCGGCCGCCAGCGGCACATTGTCGATATAGACCGAATTGCCGGTCGTGCCCGCCGCATAGCTCGTGGTCGGCTTGAATGTCACCGAGCGTGGAATGGTCTCGAATAGGGTCGTGCCGTCGGCGGTGGTGATGACCATGTCGTTGTCGCCGCGCGTGAAGGTCGAAACCGGCACGTATTCGGAAATCTTCTTCAACAGCGCGTCGCGCTGGTCGAGCGCGTCGGAGACGTCGCTGCCCGAGCGGCTGCCGGCGATGACGGCGTTGTTGGCGTCCTTGAACTGCGACAGCAGCGAATTCAGGTCGCCGGCCGCCGTGGCGATCTGGCTGTCGGCCTGGGTGCGAAAATCCTGGAGCGCCTTGGTTCCGTCGTTGAGCGAACTCACCACCTGGCGCGCGGCGTCGATGACGCTGGCCGCCAGGTTCTGGTTCGACGGCGAGGTGGCGTAGAGCTGCAACGCCTGCTGGAGGTTGCCGATGGCCGTGGACGCCGACGAGGCGTTGTCGACGCCGTTCACGGCCAGTTCGAGCTGGTCCATGCCGCTATAGAGCGCGTCCTGGCCCGCCCAGGCCGACAACGCGGCAAGGTTCTGCTTGAACAGCAGTTCGTTGGCGGCGCGCTGGATGTCGACAGAGCGGGCGCCGGGCGCCGTCGAGACGACGTTGGCGATGCGCCGCGTGTAGTCGGGGTTGGAAGCGTCCGCGACGTTGCGGGAGACGACGGTGGTCTGGCGCGACGTTGTCAGCAGCGACGACTGAGCGATGCTCAATGCGGATGACAATGACATTGGTCTCTTTCACTCGCCGCGCCCCCGCCTCAGCGGGTGCTGATCATCTCTTCAGGTTGACTAGGACGTCCATCAGGTCGGAACCGGTCTGGAAGACTTTCGAGTTCGCGGTGTAACTGCGCTGGGCCGCGATCATGTTGGTCAGTTCCTCCGCTATATCCACGTCGGAATTCTCCAGCGCGCCGGAAATGACGGCGCCGAGCTTGCCTTCGTTGGCGAAGCCGATGGTGACCGCGCCGGATTCGGCGCTCTGCGCATAGACGTTGCCCGGTAGGGCCGTCATCTGGTCCGGGCTGGTGACGTCGGCGAGCGGTATCTTGTAAAGCGCCTTCGAACCGCCGTCCTGGTAACGGGCGTAGATCGTGCCGTCCTGGCTGATCTCGATCTTGTCGATGGTGCCGGGCGCGTTGCCGTTGACGGTCGGTTCCGTCGGCGTATAGGCGGCGCCGAGCTGGGTTAGGGTGGAGAGGTCCAGCGTGAAGGCCGAGCCGTTCGGGACGGTGAGCGACACGCTGTCGACCGCGCCGGTCAGTTGGCCGGTGGTGTTGTCGAAGGTGAGGCTGGCGGTGCCCAGGGGGCCGCCGCTGTAGGGGAAGGAGGTTCCCGGCGTCGCCTGCGACTGGTCGAACACCGAGACGTCCCAGGTGCCGGCGCCGGTGTTGGTGAAATAGACGTCGAGCAGCACCTTGTTGCCCAGATTGTCGTAGGCGACCATCGACGACTTGGCGGTATACTGCGCATTCGGATCGTTGCTCGACGGCAGCGGCGAGACGGGCGTGGCGCCTGCCGGCAGATTGGCGCTGAACGACCCCTCGGTGCTCGGCGTCGCCGACATGCCCTGATCCGAGATGGTCACCGGGACGAGGCCCTGGAAGCCGTTGAGGGTGGCCGAGGGCGTGCCGTTCTCGAAGCTGTAGGCCATCAACTGATAGCCGGCCGCGTTGACGAGATTTCCGTTCGCGTCGGGAACGAAGGCGCCGGCGCGGGTCAGATAGGGCGTGCCGCCGGCATCCTGCACGACGAAGAAACCGTTGCCGTTGACGGCGAGGTCGGAGACCGAAGTGGTGTATTGCAGGACGCCCTGCGAACTGATCGAGGAGCGCACCGTGGTGGTGACGCCGCCCGAATTGTAGGCGCCGCCTGTCGACGGCATGATCAGCGACGAAAATTCGGTCGACGAGCGCTTATAGCCCGTGGCGTCCGCGTTTGCGATGTTGTCGGCGACGGTCGACAGGCGGTTGGCTTGGGCGTTCATGCCCGAAACGCCGGTCCGCATCATTCCATACAAGCTCATCGGAGCGTCTCCTCAAGTCTCGTGCGAGAGGCCGTCAGGATAAACACCATGTCTTGCGCGAGGCTGGCGCTGGAATGCAGGGCGGCAGGTCGGCCCATCACGCAACGAGCCGGTAGCCGAGGAAGCGCTTGGAATCGATCGGGTCCTGGCCCAGCCGCTCGCGCAGCTTCTTGCGCAGCTTGGAGATGTGGCTCTCCACGACGTTCTCCTCGACCTCCTCGTCGAAGATTCCGTAGATGGCGTTGAACACCTGGGTCTTGGTGACGCGGCGGCCGCGGTTGGCGGCCAGGTATTCGAGGATGCGGCGCTCGCGACGCGGCAGCGGCAGCGGCTCGCCGTCGATCTCGGGATCGCGGCCGTCCGCGAAGATGCGCATGGCGCCGACTTCGGTGAAGGCAGCCTCCTCATGGGCGCGACGGCGGATAGCGCTGATGCGGGCGAGGATTTCCTTGATGTGGACGGGCTTGCGCACGACGTCGTCGACGCCGGCCTCGAACAGTTTCAACGTGTTTTCGAGAGAGTGCTGCTCGCTGAGGGCGATCACGGGAGCGCCGGTGCGGTCGCGGATCTGGCGGGGAGAGACGCTGCCTTCGCGACAGTCGCCGATCAGGAAGGCGCGCACGGACTTGAGGTCGTCCTCTGCCGCGCTGGAAACCCATTCCTCGAATTCGCAGGGCGCGAAGCCGGCGCTCGCCACCCCTTCGCGCCCCAGCATCGAGCTGTACCCTTCGGTCACCAGCTCACGCTCGTCAACGATCACGATCATCGGCCCGCCCTCCGAATCAACTTTTATGCCCCGTTGCAACAATGGGTAATCGCAGCGGGGAATCGTGACCAACCGTCAAATCTTGCGGATAGTTTCTTGGGAGTCGGGAATCGCTCCGGTTGTATTTGTCCGATAATTTTCGGCGGCGCCGGCGGCTTCCCTCCCGCCCACGCGGGGACGCCGGGATCAAGGTCGGCAGAGGAGGGATATGCAACCTATGGCTGACAGAAGGTGCGGGCGTTTGGCGTCCATTTGCCGAAACCGACAGCCACCATATTGGCGATGACCCGGCAGACATAGACCTTCTGCGCCGGATCGTTGTCGGGACCTGCGTGGTAGCGGGCGACGGCCATCGACCAGGTCTGGTGCCTGGCATGCAGGCTGGCCAGAAAGCGCGCCGCATAGTCGACGTTGCGGCGTGGATCGAGCATCTCGGCGACGCTGCCGAACGCTGCGCCGTGATAGCGATGGTTGATCTGCATGCAGCCGAGATCGATCAGCGTCTTGCCCTGCCGGCGCGCCGTTTCGAAGTCCGCGAGGGCTTCCGCCCGCGAGTGTGGGAACACCGCTTTCCCTTCTATATTCAATGCGTTGGGTTGAAGGCTGCCCTTGTTCCCAGTTTCGGTGAGGCCAACGGCATAAAGGATGCCGGGCGGGATGCCGTAGCGGCCCGCGGCGCGCAGGATCTCCGCCTCGCACGGATTCGCAGGCGCACCGGCGGCGGCGCAGGCAAGGCTAGATGAAAACAGAGCTGCCAGAGCGCCCGCGATGTACAGGCTTCGCCTGATCGAGCGTTTGTCCGTCATGGCCGCCATTGCCTCCTGATTGCCGGCCGCCGGAATTGCTGCCTCCGCCTCCCGACATGCCCTGCTGGAACTGCGCCCCGTCGCGCCCCGGCATGACGGAAGCCTGGTTGCCCGCGTCGATCCGGGCGGCCGCGGTCAATGCCAGCGACGGTTGCATGACGGTGACCGTGCCGACGTCGAGCCCCAGCTTCTTCAGCGAACTGGCGATGGCGTCGCTCTCTTTGGAGAGGTGGCGATAGGCTTCGGCCGTGTCGGGCTTCAGCTCAACCGATAGTTGGTCTCCGGACAGTTTCAGGCTCGCCATCACTGTTCCCAGCTCGGCGGGATGCAACTCGATGCGCAGGGTGTGTGCCGGAACGGCAACAGTCGGGTGCTGCTGCGCAAGCGCTGCGGGGGTCGCAGCCTGGCTTCGCGCGGCGGCGAGCACCTCGGCCAGGTTCGCGACGGTCGAACCGATGGACGGCGCTGCCGGCGCGGGGAAGGATCGTTCCGAAACGACGTGGACCACGTTCGCCTGCTGTCCGGTGTCCTTGCCTGCGTGCGGCGCATCCCTGCCGTCTGCGTCGCCACGGTCCGGCCGGCCGGCCATGCCCCGCAACGCATGAGAAGGTTTCGGTAGCCTTGCCGTTGCCTCGGCATGATCCGGCACGTCATCCGGCATGGACGTGGCGTCGTTCCGGTCCATCCCGCCCATGGCGGCGGGCATGGGCGAGGCGGCGGAGCGCGCTGCCGTCGCCCTGCCGTCAATGGCGGACGGCATGGAAGGCGCTTCCCGTGCTTTCGACAGATCGCCTGCTGTGGCTGCTTCTTCCGCATCGGCAGATGTCACGGCCCCGGTGGCTTTGCCGAAGCGGTCCGTGCGCCCTCGTTCGGCGGACCGGCTGCCTGTCCCCTGGTCGCCCGCCTGCGCCGAAGGCTGGTCATGGCGCACGGCATAGCCGATCGTGGCTATGACCGATGCCTGATCGGGCAGGCGCTTCTGATCCTTCCCGTCACCGTCCTTGCCTTCGTCGTCCGTCGAAGCCGGCTCCGATTTATCGCCGGTCACAGCCTGGCGGCCCGATTGCGGATGGAAAGCGCCGAAGGGCGAAAGACCGGCCGTCTTCCGGCTTTCTTGCCCATCCCCGGAGACGGCGGAATCGGTCTCGGCGTCGTCGTTCCGCTGCGCCGGCCGCTGATCGGCCCCTTGCAGCAGATCGCTGAAACCGCTGCCTGACCCTTTTGCGGCTGCGCCGCCTTTCGGGGGGCCAGCAGGGGAAGCGACTTGCGGATATCCCTGGCCGATGGGCACGGTCATTGCGGCGAGGCTCCCAACAACTGATCGATCTGGTCCAGTTTGCGTTTCGTGTCGCTGATGACGGCGTCGGCCGCTGCGACGGCCGGGCCTTCGTGCTGGGTTGCGGCCATCGCGACCGGTGGCGTTTTCGTTGCGGCCGGAGGAACGGCTGTCGCTTCGGGCAACGGGGCAGGGGCCGCGCCGGCAGGCCGTTCCGACTCGATGCCTTCTACCGGCGGCAGGCCGGCGGCGTCAGCCGGGTCGGCGAGGCCGTCTGCCGGCGAAGCGGCGATTGCCGGCGCCGCCGCAGGCTCGGCGCGCGCTTCGGTCATGGGTTTTTGCAAATCCGTATCCCGTGCCTTGGCCGGCGCGGTCATCTCCCGGGTGATCGCCTCGGCCGCATCCAGAAGTGACCGATCCGCATCGGACAGACGGCCGCGGTCGATCTTTCCGAGCGTCGCGCGCAAATCGTCGACCTTTGCCGAGGTCATGTTCGACAGGCTTGCATAAAGAAGTGCGCGCGGGTCGTCCTGGCTGCCGTTGCCGCCCTTGTCCTGTTCCGCTTTCGCCGACGCGAAGGCGGACAGGCCCGCCAGACCGTCGATCGCCGCGCGGCGGGCGATGCGCAGATAGATAACCTTCTCGCGCTCGGAATCCATCATGCCGGTGATGTCGGCGATCTTGTCCAGGCTGAGCGACATGTTGAGCGCGATCACGCCAGAGACGAAGGAATCGGCGAACTGGCTGGCGTAGGGCGAATGCAGGAAGCGCGCGGTGTATTGCGTCGAGGCGAGCGCGAAGCGCGCCGCGTCGCCGGTCTCGACCGCAATGCCGACCGAGCGGCGCAAGGCCGCTTCCTCGACCAGCGTTCCGGGGCTGAGCAGGCGCGCCTGGTCGAGCAGCGCGAGTGCCTTGACCGGCTCCTCCGAGGCAAGCAGGGAGCCTTTCACCAGCGCGACGAAGGCGCCCAGATCGGCGGGCAGCGTCATCGGATCGATCGGGTCGAACGCCTTGATCGCCGCCGCGGGCTGGCCGCCGAGATAGGCGATCACGCCCTCGGCGACGGCCTTGTCGGTCGCGTCCATCTCGATGCGGCCGACGGCCGCCTTGATCGTGGCGGGATTGCCGCCGCTCATGCCGTAGACCAGAAGGGCGCGCAGATTCCTGGGCTCCCTAAAATCCTCCGCGCCGGCGTTCTTGAAACGTGTATCGGTCAGTTCCAGCAGCTTGACCTGCATCGGCATGGCGGCATGGTCGCCGGCGGCGAGGCGGTCCTGCACGAGCTGGAGGGAGCGCACCATCTGGTAGGGCTGCAGGCCCTCCTGCGCGCGCGCAGCACCGGCGAGAGCGCCGGCGGCGATCAGCAGGCAGGCGGCGTGCAGCCCGGCGCGTCTCATCCGTCCGTCTCCAGCAGGATCTCGATGCGCCGGTTGACGGCGGCAAAGGGGTCGGCCTCGTCCTTGGGCCGGCGGTCTGCGAAGCCGGCGACCTCGGTGATACGCCGCTCGTTCACGCCGCCGCGCACCAGCATGTAGTAGGCCGATTGAGCGCGGGCGCTGGACAGGCGCCAGTTGTCGTAGGCGCCGGAGCGGAAAGGCCGCGCGTCGGTGTAGCCCTGGACGACGACATTGCCTTTGCGGCCGTTGACGATGCGGCCGATCTTCTCCATCGCCAGCACCAGTTCGCGGCTGGGTACGGCCGAGCCGATCTCGAACATGCCGAAGTCGAGCTGGTCGGTGACAGAGATGACGACGCCCTTGTCGGTGGCGACGGCCGAGATGCCGGCGCCGATCTTTTGCGACTTGAAGGCCTGCGCGAGTTCCCTGCCGACTTCGGCGGCTGCTTTCTCGGTGGCCGCGCTGGGCTTTTTCTCCTGCGGCGTCGCTGCGGCCTCCTCCTTGTCCGTTTCGGCGGCGGCCTTCTGCGCACTGCCTGGGGAGGCGGCGGAGGCCGCTTCAGGCTGCGACCCTGCGTCGACCGGCGGAGAGGATGGCTCGACCTTCGGCGGTGGGGTCAGCTTGACTTTCGGCGCCTGCGTCTCGGCGAGCTTGTCGCCCGGGCCGGCAGGATCCCCCTCGACCTTCGGACGCTGGGCGCTCGCTTCGGCGAGGGGCGTGGGAGCCTGCTGTGACCAGAAATCGGGCGAGAACGGGTCGCGGTAGGACTGACCGCCCGACGCTCCGGTCGCGGGGCCGGCGTCCTGCATGCCGCCGTCGCCCTTGGCGGAGACGTTCTGCATGGTGCCGGTGTCGGCCGCGATCTCGGACAACACGGCATAGGGGTCGGCGAACAGTTTCTCGTCCTTGCTCTCGGTCGGTTCGGCGGAGCTTTCCCTGTCGGCCTTCTCGGCCTTGTCATCGGTGGTGCCGGGATTGCCGGCGCCGCTCTGGCCGGCCTTCTTGGCGTGCTCCTGCGGGTCCTGTCCCGTCAGGCCGACGGCGGACGGGCCATCGCCGAGATCTTCCAGTCCCTTGCGGCTGGCGTTGCGGTCGATCAGCTTCACCGGATTGAAGTAGGAGGCGACGGCCGCCTTGGTCTGCTCGTTGGCCGCGTTGATCAGCCACATGACGAGGAAGAAGCACATCAGCGCTGTCATGAAGTCGGCGAAGGCGATCTTCCAAGCGCCGCCGTGATGGCCGTCGTCGTGATCGTCGTGGTTGCGACGGACGATGATGATTTCCTTGTGTTCGGAACCGTCCGCCACGCTCATGCCAGGATCTCCGACAGGGCGTGGGACCACTCGGATATCCTCGTCTCAAGCACGGTGTCGTCGACCGTTACGGTCAGATCGAAGCCGGAAGCTTCGCTAAAATCTAGGTTGCTGGCGCGCTCTCCCATGGCTTCGCGCAGCGCTTCGAAAAGCAGGGCGGGGCCGCTCACCCTGATCCGCATGGTCTCATCGTCGCCGAGCGTTTCGCCGATGACGCGCGCCAGGGACTCGAGCGAGCGCCTTTGCAGGTCGTCGGCCATCACCGACCCCAGAATGCGCGCTACCTGGCTGCCGATCATCTCGCCCAGGCGGCTTTCGAGCGCCTGCATGTGATCGGCGACGGTGGCGCCGATGTCCTTGCCGAGGCTCGCCATGAAGGTCTCGGCTTCCTCGGCATTCGCCTTGCGCTCGGCCTCGAGTTCTTCCCTGTGGGTTGCGGCCAGCCGCATCTCGATCTCGGCCGTGGCCTCGGCCACCCGTTCCGCCAGCAGCGCTTCGGTATCGACGGCCGCGACCGGAGCGACTGCCGGTTGCGAGACCGGACCAGGCGCCTGCGGCCGCGGCGGCCGCGAGCCGAAGTCGGTCAGCAGGTCGAACAGGGCATTGGCAGGCATCAGGCGGCTTCCTGGGCAGCCGCCCATTTGCGCAGGATCTGCGCGGTCCGCTCTTCATTGAGATCGACCATGCGGGCAAGGCGTTCCTGCGGCGCGGGCCGCAGCTTCTGGCGCAGGTCGTCGAGTGGGGTCTGGCGTGGGTTGGGCAGGGCGCCGGCGGGCGCATCCGCGGCCACATCGGGATTGGGCAGGGAACGCTGAACGTCCTCGAAACTGGGGCTGGGCAGGGTTTCGGGCCTGGCCGTCAGCGCGGAGGCCATCGGCCTCAGGCCGAAGAAGGCGACCAGGAAGACCACCACGATGAAGGCGCCAGCGTTGATCATGGTGCCGGTATAGTGGCCGACCGATTCCATGAAGCTCGGACCCGTCGCCGGCTGGCCGTCCAGACCGTCGAGGAATTCGACCGCCGACACGTCGATGACGTCGCCGCGCTTTTCGTCGAGCCCCGTGGCGGACGAGACCATCTTCTGGATATCGGCGACGCGCTGGGCGATCTGGTCTGCGGTCGCATCCTTGCCGAGGATATCCCTGAGCCGCTGCTGGTTGACGACGACGGCGATCGACATCTTGGTCAGCGAATAGCCGTTGGAGACCGTGGCGATCTTCTTGGAATTGATCTCGTAATTGGTGATCTCCTCCTTGCGGTCGTTCTGCGAGCTCGACTGCGGACCTTCGGTCGAGGCCGTCTGCGCCTCGGGCAGATTCTGCTCCACGCTGGTCGGCGTCGAGGCCTGCTTCTGGTTGCTTTCCTCGTTCGACTTGACCGTCTGGACGGAGCGCTCGACGCGCGAGTTGGGATCGAAGATGGTTTCTTCGGTCTGGCGGGAATCGGTGTTGACGTCCGCCTTGACGGAGGCGCGGAAATTGTCCGGCCCGAGATAGGGCGCCAGCGCCCGGCGGATGTTCTCCTCGATCTGCGTCTCCACCGTCTGCTCGATGCCGAGCGTGCGGGCGGCGCTGGTGTTGGACGGGTCGTCGCCGGTGGCGAGCAGGTTGCCGCTGGAATCCAGCACCGTCACCTCGTCGGCGGTGAGCGAGGGAACGGCTGCGGCGACGAGATGGCGGATCGACATCGCGGTCTTTTCGGCATCGAGGCCGGAATAGCGGATGACCACGGAGGCGGACGGCTTCTGCTCGTCGCGGCGGAAGTTGGCGCGCTCCGACATGACGATATGGACGCGCGCCGCCTTGACGCCGGAGATCGACTGGATGGTCCTGGCGATCTCGCCTTCGAGAGCGCGGACGCGGGTGATCTGCTGCATGAAGGAGGTCAGGCCGAGCGAGCCGACATTGTCGAACAGCTCGTAGCCGGCATTGGTGGAGGTGGGCAGACCCTTTTCGGCAAGCAGCATGCGCGCCTGCGCGGTGCTGCCGGCCGCGACCAGCACGCTGGTGCCGTCGGTGCCGACGTCGAAGGAAATGCCGGCTTCGCCAAGCACCATGCCGATCTGGTTCACGTCGGAACGGTCGAGGCCGACATAGAGGGTCTCGTAGGCCGGGCGGTTGAGATACACGGACGCCACGCCGATGACCGCCAGGACCAGCACGGTGATGCCGGCCATGATGGCCAGGCGCTTCGCTCCGAAAGCCTGGAGATTGGCGATGATGGTCTTCAACTGTTCCGGCACGGCTTCACGGCTCCCGCATGGCTGCCCATGGCGAGCCTAGAGCGCGAAGCTTGTGCGAAAATGAAATGGCCGCCCGACATGGTTATCCATGAGGGCGGCCATTCGCGTGCGTGGATTGGGAAAGCGTCAGCCCTTGAAGAGCGACAGGATCGACTGCGAGGTGGAATTGGCGATCGACAGCGACTGGATGCCGAGCTGCTGCTGCACCTGAAGGGCCTGCAGCTTGGTCGATTCCTGGTTCATGTCGGCGTCGACGAGCTGGCCGACGCCGCGGTCGATGGAGTCCATCAGCTTGGAGACGAAATCCTTCTGCATGTCGACGCGGGACTTCGCGGCGCCGAGCTCGGAGGCCGCCGCCGTCATGTTGCCCAGCACCTTCTCGATGTCGGTCAGGAGATTGTCGAACTTTTCGTCGTCCGTCGTGCCGGTCACGCCCGTCAGGTCCGAGACGTCGAGGTTCAGCGCGGACTTGCCCGAGGTCGTGCCCGCCGAGTCGAGGATGCCTGCGTCGGCGGCATTGGAATCGATCAGCCGTATATTCGCGTAATCGATGTCGATCGATCCGGTCACGACCGCGCCGGTCGAGTCACGGTTATAGGAAGAGATGATATGCAGCGTGGTATCGGTGGAAGTCGAATCCGTCTGCAGGAGGTTCGCGCCCGCGTAGGACGCACCGCCGATGTTGTCGGTGAGCTGCGCCTGCAGGGAGGCGATCTCGCTCTGGATCTTGGCGCGATCCTCGCCGCTCGAAGTCTTGGCCAGGAGGATCTTGGACTTGATGTCGTCGATGACGTCGATGGCGCTGTTCATGGCGGTGTAGGCGGTGTCGACCTTGCCTGCGCCCAGCCCCAGTGCATCCTGGACGACCGAGTTGGCCTTGTTGTCCGAGCGCATTGTGGTCGCGATCGACCAGTAGGCGGCGTTGTCGCTCGCATCGGCGACACGATAGCCGGTCGAAATGCGGTTCTGCGTTTCCTCGAGCTGCTTGTTGGTCGCATTGAGACTCTGCAACGCCGTCATCGCAGAGACATTCGTCATGATGCTTGCCACGGACCCACCCTTTCCTCAGACAATCCGCAATCCGCCACGCGGGCGCAGACGATTGGTTAACCATAGTTAGCTCGCTATGGTTAACAGCGGATTAAGGGGATGGGCGTGGAAAAGCCACAAAAGAAAAAGGCCGCGCCCTGTTGGGCGCGGCCTTTCCGTGACTATCCGCCGGCCTGGCCGGCGCCGGTCGCTTAGCGGAACAGCGACAGGATCTGCTGCGAGCTCGAATTGGCGATCGACAGCGACTGGATGCCGAGCTGCTGCTGCACCTGGAGAGCCTGCAGGCGGGTCGATTCCTCGTTCATATCGGCATCGACGAGTTGGCCGACGCCACGGTCGATCGAGTCGGACAGCTTGGAAACGAAGTCCTTCTGCATGTCGACGCGGGCCTTGGCGGCGCCGAGCGAGGCAGCGCCGGTCGCCATGTCGCTGAGGCCGGCTTCGATGCCGGTCAGCATGTCGTCGAAGTCGGTCGAGTCGAGCGTGGCGCCGGTGACGTCGAGCGTCAGGATCGAGGCGGTGGCGGCGCCCGCACCCGTCGTCGTGAATTCCTTGTCGAGCATACCGGCCTTGGACGTGCTGGAGTCGATCAGGCGGGTGTCACCGTAGTCGACGTCGATGGTGCCGGTCGTGACTGCACCCGTCGAGTCACGGTTGTAGGAGGTCATGACCGTCAGCTTGGTGTCGGTCGTGGAGGTCGAGTCGGTCTTCAGCAGGTTCGAACCGGCGTAGTTGGCGCCGCCGATGTTGTCGGTGAGCTGCGCCTGCAGCGAAGTGATTTCCGTCTGGATCTTGGCGCGGTCGTCGGCGCTGGAGGTCTTGGCCAGAAGCACCTTTTCCTTGATCTGGTCGACGACGTCGATCGAGGAGTTCATGGCGGTGTAGGCGGTGTCGATCTTGCCGGCGCCGAGGCCGAGAGCGTCCTGCAGGACGGAGTTGGCCTTGTTGTCGGAACGCATGGTGGTGGCGATCGACCAGTAGGCGGCGTTGTCGGACGCGCTCGAGACGCGGTAGCCGGTCGAAATGCGCGACTGGGTGGTCTCGAGGGCCTTGTTGGTGGCGTTCAGGCTCTGCAGGGCGGTGAGCGCAGAGGTATTGGTCATGATGGATGACATGGGTACACGTACCTTTTACACGGAAAACTGACTGCATACCGGCCCGACCGGTATGACGGTGCGGCATCATGCCAATGATCGCTGAAGAGGATCACCCGCCATCTGTGAACGCATAATGGCGGCAAGTTCCTACCAAACGGATAAAGCCGAAGGTTAACGGGAATCTTTTGCCGGATTTTTCGGCAGGCGGCGAACCACAGTTCGCGCCAGGCGATGCGCGCTGTTCAGTGGAAGGAGCGCACCAGGGAGCCGACCAGCAGGTTCCAGCCGTCGATCAGCACGAAGAACAGGATCTTGAAGGGCAGCGACACCACCGTCGGCGGCAGCATCATCATGCCCATCGCCATGGTGATGGTGGCGACGATCAGGTCGATGACAAGGAAGGGCAGGACGATCAGGAAGCCGATCTCGAAGCCGCGCCTGATCTCGGAGATCATGAAGGCGGGGACGAGGATGCGCAAATCCACAGTGTCGCGCGCCACCTGCTGGCCGCGCTCGCGGGCGAGGTCGGCGAACAGGTCGAAATCCTTGTCGCGCACATTGCGCAGCATGAAGGTGCGGAAGGGGTCGGAAATCTTCTCCAGCGCCTCGGTCTGGCTGATCTCATTGTTCATCAACGGCCGCACGCCGCCGGACCACGCCTGGTCGAAGGTCGGCGACATGACGTAGAACGTCATGAACAGCGACAGCGAGATCAGGATCAGGTTGGCCGGAGTCGATTGCAGGCCCATGCCGGCGCGCAGGATCGAGAAGGCGATGACGAAGCGGGTGAAGCTCGTCACCATGATGAGCAGGCCCGGCGCGACCGAAAGCACGCTGAGCAGGCCGAACATCTGGATGATGTAGGCGACGGTGGTGCCGTTGGCCTGGGCGATGCCGCCGAGGTCGATCTGCTGGGCGGACGCGGCCGTGATGCCGGCCAGCAGGACGGCGGCGGCGATCAGAAAGCGTTTCATTCGAACAGCAGCGTCCTGATCAGGACGTCCTTGGCATGGCCGCCGCTGCGGATCGCCGCTCGCTCCTGCATGTCGGCCTTGAGATGCAGATAGCCGCTGGCGCCCTCCACCTGGTGCATCTTCACGGTGCGCAGGTAGGCAAGCAGGTCCTGCTGGATGGCTTCCTGCACCTGGACGGGCTGTGGCGTGTCGAACATGACGGCGAGATCCGTGCGCACCCATACGTCGGCGGGCGCGGCCAGATTGGTGGTGATCGGCGCGAGGTTGACCAGCACCGGCGCGCCCGGCGCCGGCTTTTCCTCGTGCGGCGCTTCCGCCTTTTTCTCGTGATCGACCTTGGGCGGCGGCGCGGGCAATTCGGACTTCTTGAGATAGGAGCCCGAAAGCCAGCCGACGCCCAGCGCCGCCGCCGTCATCGCGACCAGCATGACGAGCTGGATGACGAGGGACGGCCCCTTGGGGGCGGCGGGCTGTTCTGCTTCGGTGAGCGCCATCCCGGTCTCCTAGAAGGGCAGGACCTGGTCCAGCACCTGCTGGCCATAGGCCGGCTGCTGGACCTCGGAGACGCGGCCGCGGCCGCCGTAGGAAATGCGGGCCTCGGCGATGCGGTCGTAGGCGATGGTGTTTTCCGCACCGATGTCGGCGGGGCGAACGATGCCGGCGATGGTCAGTACCCGAAGCTCGTAGTTTACCCGTACTTCCTGCGAGCCCCTGATCATCAGATTGCCGTTCGGCAACACCCCCGTGACGACGGCGGCGACGTTGAGCTCGATGCTCTCGGAGCGCTCGATCGCACCGTCGGCGTTCGTCTCGGTCTTGGAGTTGAGCGACCCGGACCCTTTGCCGCCGGCGCTGTAATCGTTCCAGCCGAGGTCTGCGTCGAAGCCGAGCGTGCGGCTGGAGGTGCGGCTGCGGTCGTTCTCGTTCTTGAACTTGGCGCGGTCGTTGATCTTGATCTTGACGGTGAGGATGTCGCCCGTCTGCAAGGCGCGCGGATCGGTGAACAGCCGGCTCTGGCGGTCGTTCCACAGCGAAAACCGCTTCACCGGCGCGGCCGGCGGCTCGGGATAGCTGGCGGCGGAGACGCTGCCGGTGGTGATGCCGGAGCCGACCGGCGACAGCGCCGGCTCCTTGTTGACCTCGCGCAGGTCCGAGGCGCAGCCGGAAAGGGCCGCGGCGGCCAGGATCAACCAGACTCCACGCATCATGACGGGTCCACCCTGCGGGCCGCGCTCGCCATGATGCCGGTCAGCGTGGCGGCGGCCTTCGTGTCCATTTCGTTGAGGATGACGCCGGCCTTGCGCGGCTCCAGCTTCATGAGGATGGCGGCGGCGAGCTCGGCATTGACGGCGGCCAGCCGCTCGGCGGCGGCGTCGGGCTTCATGTCGGCGTAGATCTTGACGACGCCTTCCTGGGCGCGGGCAAGGAAGACCTCGCGCCGTTTCAGCCAGGATTCGTATTCGGAGCGCTTGTCCTCCAGCGCCTTGATGCGCTTGTCGACCTCGTCCTGAAGCTGTTTCAGCTCGGCGGCCTGGAGCGCATAGCGCCGGTCGCGCGCCGCGTCGGCGATGTTGGAGCAGAAACGCTCGACGTCGCTTTCCTGCACCTGCGGTCCGGGCGCGTCGGCGGGCGAGGTTTCCCGCGCGAGCTGCTGCGGTTGCGCCGCGTCCTGGCCGCCGGGCAGGACCTGGCGCACAGGCTCGGTGGCGAAAGCGGGAAGCGTGGTCACGGCCATCATGGAAATGCCGATCAGGCAGACGGCTCGGACGGAGGAGAGGAGGCGGTTTTCCTTCATGACGGCGGCCTATTGCAGCACCAGGTCGGCCTGGAGCGCGCCGGCCGACTTGATGCCTTGCAGGATTGCGATGATGCCGTCCGGCTTGACGCCGAGCCGGTTCAGTCCCGCCACCAGCGTCTGCAGGTCGGGTCCGTCCAGCACGGCGACCTTCGCGTCCGGCTGGGTTGCTTCGATGGCGGTGTTGGGCTCGACCGCCGTTTCGCCGCGCGAGAACGGCTCCGGCTGGACCACCGTCGGCGCCTCGGTGATGCGCACCGTCAGCGTGCCGTGGCTGATGGCGACGCGCGAGATCTTCACCTCGTTGCCGATGACGATGGTGCCGGTGCGCGAATCGACGACGACGCGCGCAGGCGTGTCGGATTCGACGACGAGGTTCTCCAGTTCGGCATAGAAGCGCGCCGCCGATATTTTTCGCGGCTTCCTGATCGAGACCGTGCGGGCGTCGTTCTCGGCGGCGAGGCGGGCGCCGAAGCGGCGGCTGGTGTAGTCGTTGATGGCGTCGGCGATGCGCACGGCGGTGGAGAAATCGGGGTTGCGCAGTTGCAGGGTCAGGATCGCCTGGTCGCCGAATTCGGCCTCGACGGCGCGTTCCACCAGGCCGCCGTTTGGGATGCGGCCGGCCGTCGGCACGCCTTGCGTAAGCTGCTCGGCCTGACCCTGCGCTGTGAAGCCGGAGACGATGAGCGATCCCTGGCCGACCGCATAGATCTCGCCGTCGGCCGCCTTCAGCGGCGTCATCACAAGCGTGCCGCCCTGGAGGGAAGTGGCGTCGCCCATCGAAGAGACGTTGATATCGATGCGCGCGCCCGACTGCACAAAGGGCGGCATGTTGGCGGTGACGATGACGGCCGCGACATTCTTGGCGCGCGCCTGCCCGCCTTCGGTGGCGATGCCGAGGTTCTGCAGCATGGCGCGGATCGACTGCTCGGTGAAGGGCGAGTTGCGCAGCGAATCGCCGGTTCCTTGCAGGCCGATCACCAGGCCGTAGCCGACGAGCTGGTTGTCGCGGGCGCTCTGAAGCTGGGCGATATCCTTGATGCGGGCGGCGACCTGGCCGGGCGGCAGCGAGCTAGGGCCTGCGGACACCTGGAACATGCGCGCCGTGGTCGCGGCGTCGTAGCTCGGGTCGTCGAACACGCCGCCGTTCTTCGCGGCGATCGCCCGCTTCTGCTTTGCGGTGAGGCCGTCCGCAAGCGCCGGCTGCGCCGCCAGCGCGGTCGCCGCCAGAAGACAGAAAAACCGCCTCATGACGCGCCGACCCTGACCGTGCCGTCCGCCATCACTGTGCCGGAGAAGACCTTGCCGCTATCGGGATTGCGGACCTTCACCATGTCGCCCGCGGAGCCCGGCTCCAGCGTGACCGCGGTGGCGGAGATCGTCAGGGCGCCTGCGATGAAATAGACCTGCACGGGCGCGCCGCGCTCGACCAGCCAGGCGTCGCGGATCGCGGTGGCGGGAATATAGCGGCCCGGCAGCAGCGTGCGCTTGGCGATCTTGCCGTCGAGTTCGCTTTCCGTGGTCGCCACGGCGTCCGGCTTGTGGCGGCCGGGCAGCAGCGTCACTTCCTTGAGCGAGGTGAGAGCGATGGTCTCGCCCGGATAGATGACGCGGTTGGGGATCAGCACGACCTCGTTCGCCGCGGCCTCGTTCGCCGCGGCGCAGAGCGCCAGCGCGAGCACGGCCTGCGAGGCGAAGCGGAGGATGCGCGCGGCCATCGTCGTCACCCGATGTTCTTGGAGACGACCGAAGCCATGTCGTCGGCGGCCTGGATGACCTTGGAGTTCATCTCGTAGGCGCGCTGCGCCGAGATCAGCTCGGTGATTTCCTTGACCGGATCGACGTTGGAATTCTCCAGATAGCCCTGCTCGATGGTGGCGTAGCCCGGATCGCCCGGAATGCCGACATTGGCGGGGCCGGAGGCGGTGGTTTCCTGGAAGAGGTTGTCGCCCAGCGGCGCCAGCCCCGCCTCGTTGGCAAAGGTGGCGAGCGTGAGCTGGCCGATATCCTGGAGATCGGTCTGGCCGTCGATGCGGGCGAAGACCTGGCCGGTCTTGTTGACGATGACCTCGACGGCATCGGCCGGCACGGTGATCGCCGGGATGACGGTGGCGCCGTCCACGGTCACCAGCTGGCCGGTCGCGTTGGTGTTGAAGGCGCCGGCGCGGCTGTAGAGCGTGCCGCCGTCGGCGCCTTCGATCTGGAACCAGCCCTTGCCGGTCAGCGCCAGATCGAAGGCGTTGCCGGTCTGGGTCAGGTCGCCCTGGGTGTGGACGTTGCGCACGGCGCTGGTCTTGACGCCGAGGCCGATGGAAACGCCCTCGGGCACAACCGAACCGTTCGCCCGGTTCGGCACGCCCTGGGTGCGGTCCACCTGGTAGAGCAGGTCGGAGAATTCGGCGCGGGCGCGCTTGTAGCCGGTGGTGTTGATGTTGGCGATGTTGTTGGCGATGACCTCGAGATTGGTCTGCTGGGCGTTCATGCCGGTCGCTGCGATGGCGAGTGCTTTCACGGGGCTGTCCTCATATGCTCATGCGGCTGACGTCGAGATAGGCGCTGACGATCTTGTCGCGGATGGCGACGGCGGTCTGGAGCGCCTGCTGGGCGCTCATCACCGCGTCGACGACCTGGCGCGTGTCGGCATTGCCCTTCAGCGCGTCGATCGACATCTGTTCCGCGTGCTGGAGGGTATCGACCGTATGGGTGGCCGCCCGGCCCAGAGCCTGGGCGAAGGTACCCGAACCGCCGGTCGCGGGCGACGAGGCAGCGCCGCCTGGCAGCAGGCTGCCGTTCGGGTCGTCGAGGCCCGCCGGCCGCAGAGGGATGGCGCCGATTCCGCCGATCATCACTGGTTCCTCATCAGGTCGATGGTCATGGAGATCAGGTCGCGCGCCTGCTTGATGACCTGGAGATTGGCTTCGTACGAGCGGTTCGCCTCGGTCATGTCGGCCATTTCCACCAGGACGTTGACGTTCGGCATCTTGACGTAGCCATTCTTGTCGGCCGCCTCGTTGCCCGGCTGGAACTCGACGGGGAAGTCGGAGGGGTCGCGGTCGATCGAATTGATCTCGACGAGGTTGGCGCCGGAGGGGCGGTCGAGCTCCGAGGCGAAGGAGATCGTCTTGCGGCGATAGGGGTCGGCGCCGGGCGTTGTGCCGGTCGATTGCGCGTTGGCGAGGTTTTCCGAAACCACGCGCAGCCGCTCCGACTGGGCGCCGAGGCCGGAAGCGGCAACCTTGAGGGCGGCTGTCAGTGCGTCCATCGTCCGTCAGCCCTTCGTCGCCATCGTCATCATCGTATGGAACGCCTTGACGATGGCGGTGTTGAGCTCGAAGGAGCGGCGGACCTCGCCGGCCTTCATCAGTTCGTTCTCCAGCACCACCGTGTTCTTGGAGGGCATGGGCGGGCCGTCATAGTCGATCGGCTTGACGGCGAAGCCGCCATTGGCGCCGGCGCTACCCAGATGACCGGCCTGCGTAGAGGCAAGCGTCACCGCTGTGCGGTCAAGCACCTTCTCGAACGGCTCGACGTCGTTCGCCAGATAGCCGGGCGTGTTGGCGTTGGCGATATTGCCGGCCACCGCCGTCTGGCGGACGGCCAGCCACTCAGCCTGTTTGGAGGCGAGATCGAAAAGATTGACGGGCTCCATGGGGAACTCTCCGGGCAAGCTGCCCCAAAGTAGGGTCCCAGTCTTGCGCGGGCCTTGCGCGGGCGGGTTGCGACGTCATTGACGAACTGTAATTTATAAATTACATTTATTTGCGATGGAGCTGAAGCAGACCGACCTGTTCCGCCGATGGGAACGGAAGCTGAAGGATCAAAAAGCAAAGGCGATGATTGCCGCTCGCCTGTTTCGGCTCGCAAACGGTCTGGCGGGCGATGCTTCACCTGTCGGCGCCGGGGTGAGTGAGTTGCGCATCCATTACGGACCTGGATATCGCATCTACTTCCAACAGCGTGGTGATACGATCATCGTTCTGCTTTGTGGTGGAGACAAAGGCAGCCAGGTACGGGATATTGCTGCTGCAAAGCGCCTCGCGGAAGAATGGGCTGAATAAGATGACCGAGAAATTGTACGACTACGATCCTGCGGATGCGCTGAAGTCCGACGAGGCGATCGAGATGTTCCTGGCCGACGCCTTCGAGACCGGCGACGCACGCTATATCGCAAAGGCCCTCGGCGTGGTTGCTCGCGCAAAGGGAATGACCAGGATCGCCCGCGAGACCGGGTTGGCGAGGGAGCAGCTTTATCGATCTTTCAGCGAAGAGGGCAATCCGACGCTGGAAAGCACCATTGCGGTTATGAAGGCCATCGGATTCGATATAACCGGCAAACGCCACGCCGCTTAGAAGCAGGCGGAGACAGTCATTTCGAGAGTTCGACCACCCGGTCGGCACTGGTCACCAGCACCCAGCGGCCGTTGCGCTTCTCGATCGATTTCACGCGGGTGGAATCGGGCAGCGTGGCGCCTTGCTGCACCACCCAGAGGCCGGCGTCGTCCTCGATCATGGCGCGGCCGTTGGCGACGTGGACGAGGCGGAACTCGGCTGCTTCGGAAGGGAAGGGCTGGTCTTCGAGGCCCGGTGCGTTCTCCGGCGTCTCCGGCTTCGTCTGCACGGTGCCGGTGGAGAACAGGTCGAGATTCTTCTTCATCGTCTGGGCGGCCGCGTCGGCGAGGTCGTCGCCGGTCCTGGGATCGATCATGATGCGGCCGGCATTGTGACCCCGTCCGCCGAGGGCGATGGCCTGCACGCCGAACTGTTCCTGATTGAAGAAGATGTACCAGGGAAAGAGTGCGCAGGTCAGGCCCAGCACGACGCCGAGCGCGGCGATCACGAGGTCGCTGCGGCGGTCCTTCTTCTTCTCGGGCCTGGGGAACTGGACCGCGGGCGGTGGTCCCCAGTTCTGGGCGGGCGCATCCTTCATGGCAGCGACTCTAGGGCCGCCGTCGCTACCATTTGGTAAATCCCGGCTCCGGCTGTAATGGCCTGCTGCCGCAAAGGCCGGGAAGGCCGGCCGCGCCTGTCGGACAGGCCCGCCAAAAGCCGGCTTGCCGGTCGTCGCGGACGCTTGTTCATAGGGCTGCTCGCTACGAAGCCCGTCCAACCTTGCCTGGAGCTCGGCAAGCCGGTCGGGCTTGCGGCCCGTCAGACGCAGGGACGCCAGTCGCCTGTACGCCGCCGCCGTCCATGTTTCGATGCGCTGTAGCGAGCGCGGCTTGGAGAACAGGTCACCCAGGAATTCTCCCGCCTGCCGGCGCCATCGGTTTATGGTCAAGCGGAGGATCGGCCAGGCGTCGGCTGAAGTAGTCCCCGCAGGAGCCGATGCGAAGACGACGTGCGGGGAGCGGCCGCCGAATTCGGCCTTCTCGATGCGCGCCAGCTGTTCGCGCAGCAACCGTTCGGTCTTCTGCCGTTCAGTCTCCGGCATCGACGTTCTGCTTTACCTTGAGGTGGCGGGCGAGGTCGGCGAAGGGGTCGGCGGACGGCTCGTCGCGCGGTGTCTGCGTCAGCGCCTCGTAGATCAGCGGCACCTGGCGCACCGCCATGTCGAGTTCGGGGTCGGCGCCGCCCTGGTAGGCGCCGAGCAGGCGGATGTCGCGCGTGTCCTCGAAACGCGAGATCATCGCCTTCAGCCGGGTCACCAGCGCCTTCTGCTCCTGGCTCCAGGCCTTCGCCGCAAGGCGAGAGATCGAAGCGAGCGGATTGACGGGCGGATAGCGGCCCTGCTCGGCGATGGCACGGTCGAGCACGACATGGCCGTCGAGGATACCACGCACGGAATCGGCGACAGGATCGTTGTGGTCGTCGCCGTCGATCAGCACCGAGATGATCGCGGTGATCGAGCCCTTGCCCTCGGCGCCGGGGCCGGCGCGTTCCAGGAGCTTCGGCAGTTCGGTGAAGACCGATGCGGGATATCCCCGCGCCACCGGTGCCTCGCCGCTTCCGGTCGCCACCTCGCGCAGCGCATGGGCGAAGCGGGTGACGGAGTCCAGAACGAGAAGCACCCGGTCGCCCCGGTCGCGGAAATATTCGGCCACCCGCATGGCCGTGTCGGGCGCGCGCCGCCGCATCATCGCGCTCTCGTCGCTGGTGGCGACCACGGCCACCGTCTTGGCCATCGCCGCGGCGCCGATCGTGTCCTCCAGGAACTCGCGCACCTCGCGGCCGCGCTCGCCGACAAGGGCGACGACGACGGTGTCGAACGCGTCGGCGGCGGCAAGCATGGCGAGCAGCGTCGACTTACCGACGCCCGAGCCGGCGAAGACGCCCATGCGCTGGCCGAAGCAGAGCGGCGTGAAGATGTCGATGACGCGCACGCCGGTGCGGAACGCGGTGCCGACGCGCTGGCGCTGCAAGGCGCCGGGCGTGGCGTCGGGCGCGCTCGCCGCGTCTCCCCGCAGCAGCGGCGGGCCGTTGTCGATGGCGCGGGCAAGCGCATCGATGCTGCGGCCGCGCCAGGAGTCATGCGGATCGATCGTCAGCGGCCCGCGCCGGAACACGGCGTCACCGATGCCGGCGTCCGAATTGCGCTCGAAGGGCGCGACGACGACCTGCTCGCGCCCGATCCGCACCACTTCGCCGTGCCGGGCGCCGGCATGGCTGCGGTGCTCGATGATGTCGCCGAGCCGCGCGATCTCGGACAGGCCGTGAACGGCGTAGTGGGTGGCCGAAACCTCGACGATGCGGCCGCCGCGTCTGAGCAGCTCGTCGCTGCCGTCGAAACGGCGCCACAGACGCTCCAGCATGGCCAGGCTGCCGGTTGCCGAAGGCGCCGCGGACTCGGATCGGCGGACCGACAGGTTGAGCGCCGTCGGCTCGCTGCGGCTTGGCGCGTCTTCCCGACCGATCATTTGGACCCGAGCGTCTTGATGGCTTCCTCAGTGGAGGAGCCGGTCTTGCGGACCAGCGCGGCCACGTCCTCGAAGGCGCGCTGGACCTGGATCAGCCGCGTCATCTCGAGCACCGGATTGACGTTGGATTCCTCCACGAAGCCCTGCGCCACACCGACGTCGATGCGGTCGGTGACCGGCTCCGGGGCGCGCGTCGGCACGATGCCGGAATTGCCGTAACGGACAAAATTCTCGCCGGGGTCGAACTGGTAGAGCCCGATGGCGCCGGCGAGATTGTCGTTCTGGCGCAGCGAGCCGTCCGCGCCCGCCACCGGCGGGCCGCCGCGCGGGTCGAGCTGGACGGGCGCGCCGCCGGCGTCGAGCACCGGATAACCCTCGACCGACATCAGCTCGCCGTTCTCGTTCATGGAAAAACGGCCGTCGCGGGTCATGATGGTGCCGCCCGGCGTCTCCAGCGCGAACCAGGCGTCGCCCTGAATGGCGAAGTCGAACGGATTGTTGGTCTGCGTCAACGCGCCGTTGGCTGCGGAAAGATAGGTGTTGCCAGACGATGCGAAGGAGACGGACTTCTGGCCTGTGCCGGAGACAACGTCCTGGAAGCGGATGCCGGTGGCGCGAAAGCCAACGGTCGAGGCGTTGGCGACGTTGTCGGCGATGGTATCGAGCCGCCGTTGCAGCGCGATCTGCGCGGAAAGGGAAACGTAGAGGCTGTCCTGCATCGGCGCGCGCTTTCAGAATTTCAGTTGCTGCATGGCCATCAGAAGATCGGTGGAGACGCCGATCGTCGTCGGTTGCGAAAAGAGCACGCTGACCGAGGTGGCGGCCGTCGAGGTGGGGTTCTGCAACTCGTACATGGAGGTGAAGCGGGTGATGAACTTGTCGAGCTTGTCGGGATCGGCGAAGTCGGCGATGTCCATCTTGGATTCGAAGAACTTGACCTGCTGGTCGATGTCGGCGCTGGCGAAGGAATCCGGCATGCCGAAGGCCGTACGCACCACCTGCGACAGCGCCTTGTCGGCCAGGACCTCGTACCAGTTGGTGAGGCTGCCCGCCTGGCGCTGGAAATAGAGCGCGAGGCGCACGCCGTCATTGGTCTGTCCGGCGTCCTCTTCCAGCGTCTGGCGCATGTATTTGTCGACCACCGGCTGCCGGCTCGACACATAGGTGGTCGCGTCCTCGCCATAGGCTTCGAAGTTGAAGGCCGCGGCAAGGCCGGCATAGGCCTTGTTCGACAGTTTGTTGGCGAAGCTGTCTTCGTCGCGGATGCCGCCTTCAAGCACGGAGCGGATCAGCTTCGGGTCTTCCTTCGCCGGGTCGAGGCCGTAGGACGACAGGACGTAATTGTAGAGCCGCTTGTCGGCGAACAGGTCGTCGATCGACTTCACGTCGCTGACATGGGCGAGATAGTAGCTGGTCTCGGCGTTCACATAGTCGGCGCTCGGCTTGATCAGGCCAAGCTGCGATTTCTCGGTGTAGAGCTTCGTGGTGTCCTTGAGGACGCTGTCCTGTTTGGTCGCCTGGTCGCTGTACTGGGCGAAATCGAAGGCGGAGACGAAGTTGACCCAGCGCTGGTCGCCCTTCTGGTTCGCGGGCGAAAGCGGGTCGCTGACGCCGCCTTCGAGCATCTTGCGGATGGTCTTGGGCGTCTCGGTGGAAGCGTCGAGGCCGTAGGTCGACATGGCGTAGGTCAATAGGCGTTTGTCGGCGAGGAAATCCGTGACGTTCCTGACCTTGCCGATATTGGCGAGGAAGTAGTCGGTCTCGCTCTGGATGGTGTCGGCGTCGGGCTTCATCAGCACCATGCCGGTGCCGCCGACATAATTCTTCGGCACGCCGGCCTGGACTTCCGTGCGCGAGGTGGTGTCCTCGCCATATTGCGCGAAGTCGAAGATGGTGGCGAAGGCGGCGTAGCGCTTGTCTGCGAGCTGGTTGGCGGGGCTCTGCGGATCGCTGACGCCGCCTTCCAGCATCTGGCGGATCGTGGCGGGATCTTCCGTCTCGGCGTCGAGGCCGAAGGTCGCCATGGAATAGTCGAGCAGCCGCTGGTCGCCCATCAGGTCGTCGATCGACTTCACGTCGCCGATATGGGTGAGGTAGTAGGTGGTCTCGCTGTCGGTGAAGTCGAAGTTCGGGTCGGTGACACCGAGATCGACCTGCAGGGCGTAGTTCTTCGGCACGTCGGTCTGGGCGCCGTTGTAGCTGGTGGCGTCGCTGCCGAGGTCGGCGAAGTCGAACGCCTTGACGAACGTGGCGTAGCGCTTGTCGGTCAGCTTGTTGGCGAAGCTGTCGGGGTCGGAAACGCCCTCGTTCAACGCCTTCTTCATGAAGGCCTTGGCGTAGTCCATGTCGCCGAGGCCGAAGGCCTTCATGGCGTATTTGAACAGCCGGTCGTTGTCGACGAACTCGTCGACGCTGGTCACCTTGCCGATATTGTCGAGGAAATACTGCGTCTCGCGTTCGACGGCGGGCTGGGCCTCGACACGGTCGATCGCCTTCGGAATGTCCCGCGCGATGAGCTGGTAACTGACATAGGTGTTCAACACGCGCGCATCTCCGGCAGCGTTCTTGCGCCAAGAATAGGCGCAGTTCCTTGCGCGAAACTGAATCCCGTCCGACCCCCGATTCAGCCTCGCGCAAGGCAGGCGCGCTATCGGGTTGTCTCTCGTATGTTGGGGAAGGACCGGCCGTGGGCATTCTGATCGGACTTGTGGTGACGTTCGGCTGCGTGCTCGGCGGTTTCATGGCCATGGGCGGCCATATCCACATCCTGTTCCAGCCCTTCGAGTTCATCGTCATCCTGGGCGCGGCGCTCGGCATGTTCCTGGTCGCCAACCCGATGAAGACGGTGAAGGACGCCGGCAAGGGGCTTCTCGAGGCCTTCAAGAACTCGGTGCCGAAGGAAACCGAGTACCTGGAGACGCTGGGGGTGCTGCACAGCCTCATGCGTGACCTGCGCACCAAGTCGCGCTCGGAGGTCGAGGCGCATATCGACAATCCGGAGGAATCGGCGATCTTCCAGACCTACCCGACCGTGCTGAAGAACCACGATCTGACGAACTTCATCTGCGATTACTGCCGGCTGATCATCATCGGCAATGCGCGCCCCTTCGAGATCGAGGCGCTGATGGACGAAGAGATCCAGACCATCAAGCACGACAAGCTGAAGTCGTATCACGCGCTCGTCTCGGTCGGCGACGGCCTGCCGGCGATCGGCATCGTCGCGGCGGTGCTCGGCGTCATCCACGCCATGGGCGCGCTGGACCAGTCGCCCGAAATTCTCGGCGGGCTGATCGGCGCCGCGCTCGTCGGCACCTTCACCGGCATCTTCGCGTCCTATTGCATCATCAGCCCGATCGCCACGAAGATCAAAGTCGTGCGCGAGAAGAAGAACCGGCTCTACGTGCTGGTCAAGCAGACGCTGCTGGCCTTCATGAACGGCTCGCTGCCGCAGGTGGCCCTCGAATTCGGCCGCAAGACGATCTCGGCCTATGACCGCCCCTCCATCGACGCCGTGGAACAGAGCACCATGAACGCCGGCGCGGCCGAAAAGAAGGCGGCGTGATGACCGGCAAGCCGCAACGAGGGCAGGGCTAGGATGGTGTCCCCGGCAGGCCTCGGCGAAACCCGCGCGCTGATCCTCGAGCGCCTGCTCGGCGACACCGGCGAGCCGGACAAGGTGAAGGCGGCGGCGCGCTCGCTGGCTGAACGCTCCCTGCCTGCGATCATGCAGGGCCTCGAGGAAGGGCTCGGCATTTCGGCGACGCTGGAGGTCGCGGAGGTGGAGCTCATCCGCTTCGCGCAGGCGCGGCCCATGGATTCGAACCACGCCATGACCATCGCGGCATCCGCGTCCTCGCCGGACGCGCTGGTGCTGTCCATCGACACTGAGGCCATTGCGCTGACGGTCAGCGCGCTGTTCGGAGGCGATCCATCCGAGCCGGCCGCGCCGATCACGCGCTCCCTGTCGCCGCTGGAACTCGATGTGGCAACGCGGGTGTTCGGGCAGCTCGCGCAGGCGGTGAACGGATCCGGTGAGCGCGCCTTCGATCTCAGGCTGCCGGTGCCGCTGGCCTTCACCGGTACGGAGATGGCCCGGCACATGCTGCGCGACGGGCCGGCCGTGCGGGTCGTGTTCTCGATCGCCACGCCGGCGTCGCGCGGCACCCTGTCGCTGACCATGCCCGAGCGGGTGCTGTTGAAGCATCGCGGCGACACCGGCCGGCAAGGTCCGGAAACCGCGCAGGCCGTCGACTGGCGCGCGCGCTTTTCCGAGGAAGTGATGCGCTCGGCCGTGACGCTCGACGCGACGATGCCGCTGTCGCGCCTGACGCTCGGCCAGATCGCCGGCTTCGCGCCCGGCCAGGTGATCGAGCTCGACGAAGGAGCGCAGGTCAACGCGCGGCTGCGCGCGCGCGACCGCACGCTGTTCGTATGCGAGTTCGGCAAACTCGGGCAGAATTACACCGTTCGAATCAGGCATCCCTACGATGCCGGTCAGGACTTTATCGACGGGCTGATGACGGGCTGAACGCCCGCATCGTCCGCACGGGAGAATGAGCATGACCCAGACCAACCCGGAAGCCGAGCCCGAAGCTCCCGACGAGCAGCTCGACCGCGCCATCGAGGAATTGCGCGGCGTGCTGAAGGAGGAGGAGAAGCAGGCCGGCGCGCGGGCGGGAACCGCGACGGCTGCACAAGGCGCGTCCGACAGCATCATCATGAACATCCCGGTCGAGGTCCAGATCGTGCTCGGCTCGGCCGAGATGCCGGTTTCGGAGCTGATGTCGCTGCAGAAGGGATCGACCGTGGCGCTGAACCGCCGCATCGGCGAGCCCGTCGACATCGTCGTCAACGGCCGCCGCATCGCGCGCGGCGAGATCACGGTCCTGGAAAGCGACCCGTCGCGCTTCGGCATCAGGCTGACCGAGATCGTCGCCGGCACCAAGAGCGCATGACGATGTCGTCCGGGATCGCAGAAATCACCCCCCCTCCCTCCCCTTCGAGGGGAGAGCAATTTTCCTCAATCCCGGTCGCCGAGCACCCCCACCCCTGTCCCCTCCCCACAAGGGGGAGGGAGACGCTGACGCAGTCGTTTCGCTCGAAATCGTCGACGTCGGCCTATTGTGGCGCGAACACAGAGTCCCCCTCCCCCTTGTGGGGAGGGGATAGGGGTGGGGGGGCGCTGTCATATGCGATAATCCTGCCCTCGAGGGGAAGGTGTGGGGGTACTGATCTCGGAGCAGAGGCATGAGCCAGCAGGCGCTTTCGCTGACGCGGCCGCAGAAGGCGGCGGCCATCCTGGTGGCGATGGGCAAGCCGTCGGCCAGCAAGCTGCTGAAATTCTTCAAGCAGGAGGAGCTGAAGGCGCTGATCGAGGGCGCGCGACTGCTGCGCACGATCCCCCAGGCCGATCTCGAACGCATCGTCGCCGAGTTCGAGGCCGAGTTCACCGAGGGCGCGGGCCTGCTCGATTCCTCCGACCAGATGGACACGATCCTCAACGAATCGCTGTCGCCGGAGGAAGTCAGCGCCATCATGAACGGCCGCCAGCAGGAAGCGGAGCCGGAAGGGCCGCCGCCGATCTGGCCGCAGCTCGAAAAGCTCGATCCTGCAAGGCTCGGCGCGTTCCTGCAGGGCGAGCATGCGCAGACGGCGGCCATGGTGCTGTCGAAACTGTCGCCGCAGGCGACCGCCAACGTCCTGCTGACGCTGGACAAGGCGATGCGGGCGGACGTGGTCAAGCGCATGATGTCGCTTTCCAAGGTGCCGGAGGCCGCCGAGAAGATCGTCGAGGACCAGTTGCGCAGCCGCGTGCTGACAGAGACGTCGTCGCGCGACACCTCGGTCGGCCAGGCCCGCGTGGCCAGCGTGCTCAACGAGATGGAAAAGTCGCAGCTCGACGAGGTGATGCAGGACCTGGAGGCGGCCGGCACGCCCGATCTCGACGGTGTCAGGGCGCGCATCTTCTCCTTCGACGACGTGCCGGCGCTCAGCCAGAAGGCGCGCGTGGCCGTGTTCGACGGCCTGTCGACCGAGGTCGTGACGCTGGCGTTGCGCGGCGCGCAACCGGACATGGCCGAGGCCGTGCTTTCGGCCATCGGCGCGCGGTCGCGGCGCATGATCGAGGCCGAGCTTTCGCAGGACGCCAATGTTGCCGCGGCCGATATCGCCCAGGCGCGCAGGACGATCGCGGCCACGGTCGTGCGGCTGGCCCGCGAAGGCCTGTTCGACCTGCCGTCGGCGCAGAACGCCGAAGCGGCCTGACCGCCCGGAGCGTCTGACGCGCGATGGCGGAGGCAGCCGACAAGGACTCCAAAACAGAGGAAGCGACCGAGAAGAAGGTCCGCGACACGATCGAGCAGGGAAAGCTGCCGCATTCGCGCGAGACGGCGCTGCTTGCCTCCTTCACGGCTATTCTCGTCTTCACCGTCTTCTATGCAAAGGACACGATCGCCCATCTCGGCATGTTCCTGTCGATGTTCCTGGAGAAGCCGGAAGCGTGGCCGATGGACACCGAGACCGACGTGGTGACGCTCTACAAGATCGTCATCATGGAGATCGGCAAGGGGGTGGCCAGTCTGCTGGTCCTGCTGGTCGCCGCCGGCATCGGCGCCTCGGTCTTCCAGAACCTGCCGCAGTTCGTGGGCGAGCGCATCAGGCCGCAGCTGTCACGCATCTCGATCAGCCAGGGCTGGAAGCGACTGTTCGGCGTCCAGGGCTTCGTGGAGTTCCTCAAGGCGCTGGCCAAGCTTGGTTTCGTGGCCACGGTGCTCGTTTTCGCGCTGTCGGACGAACATCGCGAATTGCTGGCCGGCATGATCACCAATCCGCTCGAATTCGGCATGGTGATGCGCTCCATCGCCGTCAATATCCTCACCGCGATCGTGCTGGTCATGATGGCGATCGCCGCCGCCGACTTCGTCTGGTCGCGCTTTTCGTGGCGTCGCGACATGCGCATGTCCAAGCAGGAAGTGAAGGACGAGCTCAAGCAGTCCGAAGGCGACCCGATCGTGCGCTCGCGCATCCGCTCCGTCGCCCGCGACAGGGCGCGGCGGCGCATGATGACGGCGGTGCCGAAGGCGACGCTGGTGATCGCCAACCCGACCCACTATTCGATCGCGCTGAAATATGTGCGCGACGAGAATTCGGCGCCGCTTGTGGTCGCGAAAGGGCAGGATCTGGTGGCGCTCAAGATCCGCGAGATCGCCGCCGAACACGGCATTCCCGTCTTCGAGGACGTCGCGCTCGCCCGCTCCATGTACAAGCAAGTTTCGGTCGATAGTGTGATACCGCCGCAATTCTACCAGGCCGTGGCGGAACTGGTGCGGATCGTCTACGCGAAGAAACCCGAACGCCGAAAGGTGTCATGAACCGACAGCCGCACACCAGTTCCCGCGAGGTCATCGTCGCGCATGCGATCGAGCCGGTCGTCGCCGAGCTCAGGCTGATCGATGTGGCGGACTATATCGCCTTCATCCGGCTGGAACATTTCGCCTGCTTGGCCGATCTGGTGGATTCGGCGGCCGAGCTCTATTTCATGCCCGGCACGCTGCGGCTCGGCCACGGCGGCGAGGCGCATGTCGACTGGAGCGGCAGTCCGCGCATCGTGCTCGACCTCGAACTCAGGCCGCAGGGCGCCACCGTCTATTTCCAGCTGACGCTGGCGGAGAACGACGCCTCGGTGGTGCTGAACTACGTATTGTTCGAGCAGCCGGACGAGGATCCGGGCCGCAACACGCAGATGCTGGAGGAACTGCTGGAGCGGGCGCGGATCAGGAAGGCGGAAATAGTAGGGGAGTAGGCAGTCGGCAGTCGGAGCGGGAATCCAAATCGACTGCCTACTGGCAACTTTCCGACTGCCTCACTCTATCAACCCCATCCTCAACGCCTTCGCCACCGCCTGCATGCGGTTGACGGCGTTCAGCTTCTGGGTGGTCTGGGTCAGATACTGGTTGGCGGTGTGAACCGACAGTTTCAGGAGCCTGGCGATCTCCTCGCTGGTGTGGCCGTTGGCGGTCAGTTTCAGGCATTCCAGTTCGCGCTTGGAGATGGCGCGGACGCGCCCGGCCTCGCCGGGGCGGATGCGCGCGACGGCCGAGAACAGGGCGAAGCAGCGGCCGTGGATTTCGTAGAGCATCTCCTGCGTCACTCTCATGGCGGAACCCATGAACACGACCAGCCCGCATTGGCCGCGCTCGGCATGAACGGGAAAGGCGATGCCGTTGCTGCCGGGAACGAGGGGCGCCGTCCGGCTCACCCATTCGAGGGCATCGAACATGGCCTCGGTGCCTGACGCTCCGTCGTCCGCCCACCAGCAGGGCTCGGTGGAGATCCGCGCATGGCGGACCATCTCCTCGCCGTTGGAGCCGGAGATGAACTTGCTGGCCACCGACACACCCGGATAATCGCTGTCGAAGCACGGAACCAGGCGTGAGCGCTCCATCGAGGGGCTGACGAAGAACAGGCCGAAAGCGGTCGCTTCGAGATCGACGGCGATCCAGCGGCAGCGCCGCACCGCGTCGGGTATGGTCACCGTCTGGTGGGTCTCGGAGCCAAGACTGAAGGCGCCGAAGGGCGTATTGTGGTTGTCGAAGAGGGCCTGGGCGGCTTGCCGGACTTCGCTGGCTCGCATCAGATTATTCCGCTCCTGATCGCGGTCGCTATGGCCATCGCCCGGTTGGAGGCCGAGAACTTCTGGATGGCGTGGGTGATGTAGCTGTTGACGGTGTTGGACGAGACCCCGAGGATCACCGCGATCTCGTCGGTGGTCTTGCCTTCGGAGACCCAGAAAAGACATTCGCGCTCTCTGTCCGAAAGCGGGTCCTGCAGGGACGCCTCGGCCAGAAGCTGCGGAATCTGCGATAGCGCGTAGCAGCACTTCATCTGGGCGGCGGCGAGCGCCGCGGCATCGATCCGGCCCGGCTCGGCGGCGGAGAACAGCAGGAACAGCCGCTGGCGGCCGACATTGATGCGCAGCGAATACAATTCGGCGTGGCCGAGCACCGTCAGGAGCCTCGCTTCCTCGCCGTTGACCAGACCGCCGGTCGCCGGCGCTTCGGCCGCCACGAGAGGTTTCGGGCGCGAGCCCGGAGCGGTGTTGAGCGGGTCGTGGGCAAGGGTCGCGATCAGGCGCGGCCCGATCAGTTCGACGGCGTCGAAGATCCAGTTCGAGGCGACGATGCGCGCATTGAGCCGCGTCTGGTCGTGGACCAGCGCCAGCAGCATATAGCTTTCAGCGCCGACCGAGGCCGTCACATTCATCAGGAATGCCGTGAGGTCGCCGCGGCAGGTCAGGCGGGAAGGTGTTGCGTCTTGCGAAGCGAACGCGGCGGAGCTTTTCATTGCAGTCTTGTTGCCGGAATCCATCGTCTGCCCGGCGCCGCCGCAAGCGGCACCGAACCCGAAGACGCGTCACTTTCGTCAAACTCACAAAGGGGGAACTCACAACGACGCGGGACCGCGCCGGACCGGCCGAATCCAGGCGGGAAACGCGAAAACCATCCGCGCCTTGCACCGGATAGATTCCGGGACATCAGACTGTTGGGTTTCGCCGCGCCCCCCTGGGTCCCGGCTGATTCGGGTCTAATCTAACGCCTGATGAATCCGACGGCAAACAGGAATTGACAGAAAGACGATTCGGAGTCCGTCCGGCGACTCAGCGTGCCTGTCCGGCTGCCGTCATCCTTCCTCGAAGCCGGTCAGCACGCCGACGGCGTTGACGCCGATTTCGTCCACCGCATAGCCGCCTTCCATGACGAAGAGGGTGGGCAGGCCGAGTTTGGCGATGCGGCGGCCGATCTTCGGATAGTCCCCGCTGGTGAGCTTGAACTGGCTGATCGGGTCCTTCTCGAACGTGTCGACGCCGAGCGAGACGACGACCACGTCGGGCGCATAGGCGAGGAGCTTTTCGCAGGCGTCGTCAAGTGCGGCGTTCCATGTCTCGAAGGTCGTGCCGAAGGGCATGGGATAGTTGACGTTGAAGCCTTCTCCCTGGCCTTCGCCCTTCTCGTCGGCGTGACCGAGGAAGAACGGATACTCGGTCATCGGATCGCCATGCAGGTTCAACACCTGCACGTCGGCGCGCGCATAGAATATCTGCTGCGTGCCGTTGCCGTGGTGGTAGTCGACGTCGAGGATCGACACGCGCCTGGCGCCCTGGTCGCGATACCATTGCGCGACCACGGCGGCGTTGTTGATGTAGCAGTAGCCGCCCATGAAGGCGTCACCGGCGTGGTGCCCCGGCGGGCGGCAGAGCGCGAAGGCCGTGCGCTCGCCGTTCTTGACCAGCGCCGCCGCCGTCAGGGCGACGTCGTAGGAGGATTTGATGGCGTCCCAGGTACCCTTCACGAAGGGCGCGCCGGCGTCGAAGGAATAGAAGCCGAGCTGCGCGTCGATGCTTTTCGGCAGCACGTCGGCGCGCAGGCCGCGCGTCGGCCAGGTGAAGGGGATGGCCGAGCCGTCGCGGCCGGAGGCTTCCCATGCCGGATAGACCGTCGGCAGGAAATCGACGTAGTCGGCCCGGTGCACCCGTTTGGCGGCGGCTAGGTCATGCGTCTCGGGCGACAGGACCGGACCGAGCTTCTCGCTTTCGACGCGCGCGCGGATGATCTCGGCGCGGGACGGTTTCTCGAAGCCCGGCACGAGGGCGCCGGAAACCAGTTCCATCGTGCCTGCATGGCCGGCGTGAAGCGGTGAGTAGACGGTCTTCATGAAAGTCCTTTCCGATTAGCTGAGAGCCAGGTGCGGCGTCACCAAGGCGAGCCACATGGTCTCGACGTCGTCCTCGATGAGATCGAATGCCTTGCGGGTCTTCCTGAGGCCCACCAGCCGGCAGACGTGACCCACTTCCATCATCAACTCGCCCAGCCGGCTTGCGGTATCGCTTTCCAGCGCCGGGTTCACGTGCCTCAGCCAGGCGGCGTAGAGCGCGATGATCTGCTCGTCATATTCGTTCTGGATGGGCCGCAGGTCGGCATTGCCCGAGATGGCCTCGATGACCGGCATCAGGCCGGCATTGTCCAGGTAGAGTTTCGACGTGTCGATGAAGAGTTTTCGGACTTCCTGCCGGAATTCCGCGCGGTTCGTCGGCCGGGGCGCGTCGATGCGCTTCTGGATCACCTCGGGAAAGGCGGCCAGCCAGCGCCGGGCGAGGTCGAGCAGGATCGCCTCCTTGTTGGGGTAATACTGGTAGATCGAGCCGACCGACAGGCCGGCGCGCCTTGCGATGGCGAGCGTTGTCGGCGTCCTGGTTCCCTGCTCGCGGGTAAGCACGAGGGCGGCGTCGAGGATGCGGTCCACCATCTGCGAGGATCGCTGCTGGCGCGGCTGCTTGCGCGGCTCGAGCGCAGCCATCCGCTTCTTGCGCGAACGGGCCGGGAGGCCGCCTGCAATCCCTTTTCGCTCCCTCATACGATCGTCCGCGAAAGCCATGTCGGCGACCTAACTGCCAAGAATCCTGCTTGTTGACAAACGCGAATAAATAGTCGCATTTTTCCATTGTGCTGTCTCCCGGAAAATTGCGGGACAGCGGAACGCCGAACCGGAGTCGCTCGTGCCCGAAGCCGTCCGCAGCGCCGACCTGATCGTCACGAACGGTCGCGTGCTGACCATGGACGAAGAGGCGCCGCGTGCCGAAGCGGTGGCGGTCAGGGACGGCCGCATCGTCGCCGTCGGCGACCGTGCCGCCATCGTCGACATGAGGGGCCCGGGCACCAAGGTCGTCGACGCGGCCGGCGGCACGGTGATCCCCGGCTTCATCGAAGCGCATATGCATCTTTTCAACGGCGCGGCCGAGCTCGACCACCTGAATCTCGGCGGCGTGCACGGTTTCGACGCGCTGCGCGACGCCATTCGCACCTATGCTGGGGAGCGGCCGGACGCGCCGCTGCTTTTGGGCGCCGCCGCCGACTATACGATCCTGTCCGAGACCGAGCGGGTCACCCGCCGTCATCTCGACCGCATCGTCGCGGACCGGCCCTTCGCCATGTCGGCGGGCGACCATCATACGATGTGGGCGAACACCAGGGCGCTGGAGATGGCCGGGCTGCTGCACGGCAAGCCGCTCGGCCCCGGCAACGAGATCGTCATGGGCGAGGATGGATTGGCGGCGGGCGAGCTGCGGGAGAGCGAGGCGTTCGGCCCGGTACTCGCCATGTCCGGCCAAAGCCGGGTGCGGCTCGGCCTGCAGACCGGCGGCGAGCCCGAGCCTTATCCGTCGGCAGAGGAACTGGCCGCCGATCGCGACCTCATGCACCGCGGGCTGGAATGGTGCGCGCGGCACGGCATCACCTCCATCCACAACATGGACGGTAATCTCTACCAGCTTGAGCTTCTGTCCGGGCTTGAACAGGAGGGGCGGCTGCTCTGCCGCGTGCAGGTGCCGTTCCATTTCAAGAATTTCATGGAGATCGGCCAGCTCGAAAAAGCCTCGCGGATGGCGTCCGCCTACCACTCGCAATGGCTGTCGTCGGGCGTCGTCAAGATGTTCTACGACGGGGTGCTGGAAGGCTGGACGGCCGTGCTGGCCGAGGACTACGCCGACCGGCCCGGCTGGCGCGGCGAGCCGCTGTTCTCGCCGGAACGTCTCGCCGAGATCGCGACCGAGGCCGACCGGCGCGGCCTGCAGATCGCCGTGCACTCGATCGGCGACGGCGCGGTGCATGCCGTGCTGGACGGCTACGAGGCGGCGCAGAAGGCCAACGGCGAGCGTGACAGCCGCCACCGGGTGGAACACATCGAACTGGTTACCGCCGCCGACGTGCCGCGGTTCAGGGAGCTCGGCGTCGTCGCCTCGATGCAGCCGCCGCATCCGCCGGGCGCGATGGACTTTCCGCTGGAGCCGACGGTCTCGCGCATCGGCCGCGCCCGCTGGCCGCTCGCCTATGCCTGGCGCACGTTGAAGGATGCCGGCGCCCATGTCGTGTTCGCCTCGGACTGGCCGGTGTCCGACGTCAACCCGATGCGCGGCATCAAGGCCGCGGTCACCCGCAAGCCATGGGCGAAGGAAGATCCCGACCAGAGCTTTTCGGTAATAGAGGCGCTTGCGGCCTACACGGTCGAGGGCGCCTATGCCGGTTTCGCCGAAGACTGGAAAGGCCGGCTGAAACCGGGTTTCGCTGCCGATCTTGTGGTGCTTTCCGAGGATGTGGAGACTGTCGATCCGGGAGCCCTCGACACGGTCCGTCCGGTGACGACCATTTGCGGCGGCAAGGTGACCTATGAGGCGTAGGGGTTGCGGACGGTTAGGCTCACAGATCGGCGTCATTCCGGGGCCGCACAGCGGAACCCGGAATCCAGTACGCCGGTCTCGCTCATTCTGGCCTGGATTGGCAGCGTTTCATCTCTGGATTCCGGGTTCCGCTGCGCGGCCCCGGAATGACGCTCTTTCTGCGAACGCGGCGATGGCTAG
The DNA here is from genome assembly GCF_040081975.1 of Mesorhizobium hunchu. NCBI lineage: Bacteria > Pseudomonadati > Pseudomonadota > Alphaproteobacteria > Hyphomicrobiales > Phyllobacteriaceae > Mesorhizobium > Mesorhizobium hunchu. The sequence continues at coordinate 180,380 of NZ_JBEBMG010000003.1, read as the reverse complement.
GCGGAAGCGATTTTTGAATCCGCGTTCAATCGCGCGGTTGCCAAGCCGGTCGGGCTGTGGTGACAATCCAGCAGGGAACAGGATCTGCCGCAAAGAGCAGGCCGCAAGCAATGGGGTAGCGTGTGCCGGATCAGCCGGATAGAAGCGCCATCGACGTTCGTGGCGTGCGCAAGGTTTTCGGGGTCGGCGAGAATGCCTTCGCCGCGCTCGACAGCGTGTCGGTGTCGATCCGCGAGAACGAGTTCTTCACGCTGCTGGGGCCGTCGGGCTGCGGCAAGACCACGCTGCTTCGGCTGATTGCCGGCTTCGACTATCCGACCAGCGGCGAGATCCTGCTCCACGGCGAGGAGATCGCGGGCCTGCCGCCCTACAGGCGGCCGGTCAACACCGTCTTCCAGTCCTACGCGCTGTTCCCGCACATGACGGTGGCCGAGAACATCGGCTTCGGCCTCGAGATGCTCGGGCGTGCGAAGGACGAGACCAAGGCGCGCGTGGCCGAGATGCTCAGGCTTGTGCGCATGGAACAACTCGCCAACCGCCGCACCAGCGAGATTTCCGGCGGCCAGCAGCAGCGCGTCGCGCTGGCCCGCGCGCTGGCGCCGCAGCCCAAGGTGCTTTTGCTCGACGAACCGCTGTCGGCGCTCGACTACAAGCTGCGCAAGGAAATGCAGATCGAGCTGAAGCGCCTGCAGAACGAGACCGGCATCACCTTTATCTTCGTCACCCACGACCAGGAGGAGGCGCTGACCATGTCGGACCGCATCGCGGTGATGTCGGCCGGCAGGATTCTGCAGATCGGCGCGCCGCGCGACATCTACGACCGTCCGGCCGAACGCTTCGTCGCCGACTTCATTGGCGAGAGCAATTTCCTGCCCGCCGAGGTCAAGAGCGTGGCGGACGGGCGTGCCACGGTGCGGCTGTCCTCCGGTGTCGAGATTCCCGCCACGCTGCCGGACGGGTTCGCGCCGTCGGGCAAGGTGACGATCGTGGTGCGGCCGGAGCATCTCCACATCATGCCGAACGAAGCCGGTGCAACGTTGCGCGGGCTGGTGGAGAACGTGGTCTATCTCGGCACCGACACGCATTTCCACCTGAAGCTCGATGACGGGGCAGCGCTCATCGTGCGGCAGCAGAACAGCCGCGGCGGCGGCGAGCCGCTGACGGCCGGTAGCCGGGCGGGCGTCGCCATCGGCGAGAACGCCGCCCAGGTGCTGAAGGACTGAGCGATGGCGAGCGCCCAGGAAATCGCCCGCGCCGCCGACCGAAAGGATATCCGCGACCGCTGGCTGTTGTCGGCGCCGGCGCTCATCATCATCTTCATCGCCGCGGTCGGCCCGCTGTTCGTGATGCTGGCCTATTCCTTCATGCTGAAGGCCGACTACGGCGACGTGCAGTTCGGCACCTTCTCGTTCGACGGCTGGACCTCTGTCCTGTTCGAGCGCGACATCTTCGACGACACGCTGGGCCTTGCCGATGCACACCTTTCCATTTTCTGGCGCTCGATCAGCCTGTCCTTCTATACCACGGTGCTGACGCTGATCTTCGGTTTCCCGACCGCCTATTTCATCGCGACGCGTCCGCCGAAGACCCGCGAGGTCTGGGTCTTCCTGGTCACCATTCCGTTCTGGACGAACCTTTTGATCCGCACCTTCGCCATGCAGCAGGTGATCCGCAACGAGGGGCTGGTCAACACGGCGCTGATGGCGCTCGGCGTCATCAAGCAGCCGCTGCAGATCATGAACACCGACACCGCCATCCTGCTCGGCATGATCTACGTCTACCTGCCGCTGATGGTGCTGCCGATCTACGCCTCGATGGAGAAGCTCGACTTTCGCCTGGTCGAGGCCGGTTACGACCTTTACGCAAGCCGCTGGCAGGTGCTGCGCCGCATCATCTTCCCGCTGGTCAAGCCCGGCGTCATCGCGGGCTCGATCCTCGTCTTCATCCCCTCGCTCGGCGCCTACGTCATTCCGCGCGTGCTCGGCGGCGGCAAGAACATGATGCTGGGCAACCTGATCGAGCTTCAGTTCGGCGCCGGGCGCAACTGGCCGCTGGGCGCGGCCATTTCCATCACGCTGATGGCGCTGGTGATGATTGCGCTGCTGTTCTACGTGCGCAACGCGTCCCGCTCGGGAGGCGCGCATGGCTAGACGACCCTTCGACATCAAGGCGCAGCCGGGCTTCGGCTTCATGGCGCTCGTCACCTTCTTCGCGCTCTACCTGCCGATCGCCGCGCTCGTCGCCTATTCGTTCAACGCCGCGGATTCGCTGTCGCGCTGGGACGGGTTCTCGCTGCGCTGGTTCATCTCGGCCTGGCACAATTCGGCCGTGCAGGACGCCTCGATCCGCTCGCTGGTGCTGGCGATCTCGGCCGCCGCGATTTCCACGATCGCCGCCACCATGGCCGCGCTCGCCACCACCCGCACGCCGCCCTATCCGGGGCTGACCTTCAAATACGCCTTCATCAACCAGCCGCTGATGGTGCCGGAGATCGTCACCGGCGTGGCGCTGCTGATCGTGTTCTCGCGCATCAAGGTGTGGACCGGCTATTCCGGCCTCGGCTATCTGATCGCGGCGCACACCGCCTTCTGCATCCCCTTCGCCTATTTGCCGATCCGGGCGCGGCTGGAAAGCATGGACCTGACGCTGGAGCGCGCCGCGGCCGACCTCTACGCGACGCCGTGGAAAGCCTTCCGCTTCGTGACGCTGCCGCTGCTCCGGCCCGGCATCATCGCCGGCTTCATGCTGGCCTTCGTCATCTCGCTCGACGACGTGGTCATCACCGAATTCGTCAAGTCGGGCGGGCAGGACACACTGCCCACCTACATGCTGGGCCAGCTCAGGCGCGAAACCACCCCCGAGATCAACGCCATCGCCACGGTGTTCTTGGCGCTGTCGGTGGTGCTCGTCACCATCTTCTTCTTCGTCAATCGACGCAAGCAATGACCACTGTGCAAACGGGAGTAAGGCAATGAACTGGAAGACGACGGCCGCGGCAGCGGCACTTGCATTGTTCGCCTGTGCGGGGACCGCATCGGCGGAAGGCGAGCTCAACATCTTCAACTGGGGCGATTACACCAGCCCCGACCTGATCAAGAAATTCGAGGACACCTACAAGGTCAAGGTGACGATCACCGACTACGATTCCAACGACACCGCGCTCGCCAAGGTGCGCGCCGGCGGTCATGGCTTCGACATCGTGGTACCTTCGGCCAACTACGTGCCGATCTGGGTGAAGGAAGGGCTGCTGCTCGAAGCGCGTCCCGACCAGATGGAGAATTTCAAGAATGTCGACGAGCGCTGGGTCAATGTTCCCTGGGATCCGGGCCGTCACTACACGGTTCCGTGGCAGTGGGGCCTGACCGGCATCGGCGTCAACACCAAAGTCTACAGCGGCGACATCAACACCTCGGCGATCTTCCTTGATCCGCCGAAGGAACTCGTCGGCAAGATCGACGTCGCGCCGGAAATGAACGACGTGCTGTTCGCCACCATCAAGTATTTCGGCGGCGACTGGTGCACCGACGACAAGGAACTGCTCAAGAAGGTGCGCGACAAGCTGGTCGAGGCCAAGCCGAAGTGGCTGGCGATGGACTACAGCGTGACCGAGAAGCTGCCGGCCGGCGACTATTCCGCCGTCTACTACTGGAACGGCGCCGTGATGCGCTCGCGCATCAAGAACCCCGACATCAAGTTCGGCTATCCGAAAGAGGGCTTCCCCTTCTTCATGGATTCGGTCGCGATCCTGAAGGACGCCAAGAACGTCGACAACGCCAAGCTGTTCATGAATTTCATCATGGATCCCGAGAACGCCGCGATGATCTCGGCCTTCGCCAAATATGCCAACGGCATCAAGGGCTCGAAGGAATTCATGCCGGCCGACATGAAGGACGCGCCCGAACTGGTGGTGCCGCCCGAATTCGAGAAGGCCGGCGAGTTCCTCGCCTCCTGCGATCCGGCGGTGCAACAACTCTACACGCGCATCTGGACCGACGTTCAGAAGTAGCCTTTTCTTCTCCGGATTAATGGCAGGCTGTCGCATATGGCGATGCACCCCCACCCCTAACCCCTCCCCACAAGGGGGAGGGGACTTCTGTGTCGGCACCACAGAGTGCCAACGTTGGCGATTGTGGACGAAACGAGGGCGCCGGCGTCTCCCTCCCCCTTGTGGGGAGGGGACAGGGGTGGGGGTGAGCGGCGGCAGAAATTGAGGAAATTGCATATGCGATTGCCCCGCCGTTCACGGGGAGAAGGAAGATCGCGGAAATCTCTCATGACCTCCTACCGCAACTCCGATCCACATCCCCCGATCATGCAGGGTTCGCCGCCTGCGATGATCGTGCCGAGGCTCGATTGGGACCGGCCGCCGTGGAACCGCTGGGCGTTCCAGCATATCCGCGAGATCGTGCCGACGGTCGAGGTGTGGCGCGGCAACGGCCATCGCCGGCCGCTGCCGCGAGCGGAGCATGATCTCGACGCGCTGGAGGTCGAGGACAGCATGGGCAGACCGGCGACGCTGGCCGCGCTGCTCGACGAGACCTATACCGACGGCTTTCTCGTGCTGAAGGACGGCGCGGTCGCTTATGAGCGCTTCTTCAACGGCATGGACGAGCGGACGCTGCATCTGTCGCAGTCGATGGCGAAATCCGTGACCGGGGCTGTCGCGGGAATCCTGGCCGGCCGCGGCCTGATCGATCCGGCGCGGCCCGTCACAGACTACCTGCCCGAGCTTTCGGCTACCGGCTGGGCCGGCGCGACCCTCCAGCAGGTGCTGGACATGACGACGGGCGTGCGGTTCTCCGAGGCATACACCGACCGCACTTCCGATATCGGACAAGTCGACGTCGCCACCGGCTGGAAGCCGGTGCCGCCCGGCAGCGATCCCGGTTTCAGATGGCCGGCGCATCTATGGGAACTCATCCTCGGCCTGACGGAAACGGTCCGGCCGCACGGAGCGGCCTTCGAATACCGCTCTATCGAGACCGACGTGCTGGCCTTCGTCATGGAACGCGTAACCGGCAAGCGGCTGCCGGAAATTGTCTCGCAGGAGATTTGGCAGAAGCTGGGTGCGGACGAGAGCGCCTGCTTCACCGTCGACGGCGCCGGCTACGCGGTGGCGGACGGCGGCTTCAACGCGACGCTGCGCGACTATGCGCGCTTCGGCCAGATGATCCTCGACGACGGCGCCGGCATCGTGCCGCGCGACTGGATCGAGGCGACACGCGATGGGCGGTGCGGATCCGGTTACAGCGAGAGCCTGCCCGAAGGCGGCTACAAGAACCAGTTCTGGATCACCGACCCGCGCTCGCGCAGTCTCAATTGCCGCGGCGTGTTCGGGCAGTTGATCCAGATCGACTGGGACAACCGCATGGTGACCGTGAAGCTTTCGTCCTGGCCGGATTTTTCCAATACCGCCTATGCGATCGCGACGGGAAGGGCCATCGAGCGGATCGCGACGGCGTTGCGCTGAGGCACAATCGGAGGACAGACATGACAGCACAGACCGCCTTCGAGCGGCACTATGGTTTTCGCCGCGATGAGGTGACGCTGGCGTCGTGGCGCACCAGTCCGTTCAACCGCTGGTCGTTCCAGAACGCCGGCGAACTGGTGCCGAGCGCGGACATCGGCGTTGCCGCCGATGCAGGCCCGGAGGAACCTGTCCGGGACATGGCCGGCCTGCTCTCGCAAAAGGTCACGCCGGGCGAAGGGGAACCGCAAACGGTCGCCAGCTTCCTCACGCGCTCGTCGACGGATGCGCTGACGGTGATGAAAGGCGGAAAGATCGTCGGCGACTGGTTTGCGCCGCATATGGCTTTCGGCGCGCGCCACATCGTCTTTTCCATCTCCAAGTCGATCACCGCGATCCTCGCCGGCATCCTCGAAGGGGAGGGCGCGCTCGACCCGAATGCCCCGGTGGCAACACATGTCCCGGAGGCGAAAGGCTCCGCTTACGGCGACGCCACCGTTCAGCATGTGCTCGACATGACGGTGTCGGTCGATATCGAGGAAAGCTACACCGATCCCGACAGCGCCTATGGCCGTTACCGCAAGGCGACGCTGTGGAACCCGGGCGGCGGGAGCGAGACGCTGTTCTCCTTCCTGATGAGCCTGCCGAGGCTCGACGGTCCGCATGGCGAGACGTTCCGCTACCGTTCGCCCAATTCCGACCTGCTCGGCGTCGTCCTCGAGCGGGCGACGGGGCAACGTTTCGCGGACCTTATGCGCGAAAAACTGTGGGCGCCGCTCGGCGCCAGGAGCGCCGCCGCCATCACCGTCGACATGGTCGGGCAGGCGCGCACGGCCGGCGGCATCTCCATGACGCCGCGCGATCTCGCCCGCATCGGCGAGATGATGCGCCAGGGCGGCGTGGCCGGCGGCCGCCGCGTCGTGCCGGAAGAATGGGTGCGCGATACGGTCGAGACCGGCGGCGACCGTCAGGCCTGGCGGCGCGGGGCAATGCTCTTCCTGTTTCCAGGCGGGCGCTACCGCAACAAATGGTATCAGGTCGGCGACGGCGCCTATTGCGGCATCGGCATTCACGGCCAGTGGCTCTATGTCGACCCGAAGAGCGAAGTCGTCATCGCCAAGATGTCGTCGCAGCCCGAGCCGGTCGAGGACGCGCTCGACATGGAGATCGTCGGGTTTTTGCGGGCACTGAGCGCAATGGCCTGAAACCACTCGGCGTTTGGCCCACCAGCCCCGGTTTGCTTTTTTCAGCGGGCCGGATCATAAGCTCGCCAACCCTTTCCCTCGGAGACTTGCGCATGGCCGCCGACAAGAACGCATTCGTCTGGGACGATCCTTTCCTGCTTGAGGACCAGCTTTCGGAAGACGAGCGGATGATCCGCAATGCGGCCGCTGCCTTCGCGGCCGACAGGCTGATGCCGCGCATCGAACAGGCGTACATGGAGGAAAAGACCGATCCCGCCATCTTCCGCGAGATGGGCGAGGCCGGGCTGCTCGGCGTTACGGTTCCGGAGGAATATGGCGGGCTCGGCTCCAATTACGTCACCTACGGGCTGATCGCGCGTGAGGTGGAGCGCGTGGACTCGGGCTACCGATCGATGATGAGCGTGCAATCGTCGCTGGTGATGTATCCCATCCATGCCTACGGATCGGAAGAGCAGCGGAAAAAGTATCTGCCGAAGCTGGCTTCGGGCGAGTGGATCGGCTGCTTCGGCCTGACCGAGCCGGATGCCGGCTCCGATCCCGGCGGCATGAAGACCCGCGCCGAGAAGACCGCTTCCGGCTATCGCCTCAACGGCGCGAAGATGTGGATATCCAACGCGCCGATCGCCGACGTCTTCGTCGTCTGGGCCAAGCTCAAGTGCGAGGACGGCCCGGACAAGAAAGGTGGGGACGTCATCTGCGGCTTCGTCCTCGAAAAGGGCATGAAAGGCCTGTCCGCCCCCAAGATCGACGGCAAGCTGTCGCTGCGCGCCTCGATCACCGGCGAGATCGTGCTTGAGAACGTCGAGGTCGGCGAGGACGCGCTGCTGCCGAACGCGAAGGGCCTCGGCGGTCCGTTCGGTTGCCTGAACCGCGCCCGCTACGGCATTTCCTGGGGCGCGCTGGGTGCTGCCGAGGATTGCTGGCGCCGCGCCCGCCAATACGGCCTGGACAGAAAGCAGTTCGGCAAGCCGCTGGCCGGCACGCAGCTCTACCAGAAGAAGCTCGCCGACATGCAGACCGACATCGCGCTCGGGCTTCAGGGCTCGCTGCGCGTCGGTCGGCTGATGGACGAGGGCAAGATGGCGCCGGAGATGATCTCGATCGTCAAGCGCAACAATTGCGGCAAGGCGCTCGACATCGCTCGCCAGGCGCGCGACATGCACGGCGGCAACGGCATCCAGATCGGCTACCACGTCATGCGCCACGCGCAGAACCTGGAGACGGTCAACACCTACGAGGGCGCACACGACGTCCACGCGCTGATCCTGGGCAGGGCGCAGACGGGATTGCAGGCCTTCTTCTGACCGCCTTCTCGTTCCTCGCAGCCAGATGGCGACGCACCCCCAACCCCTAACCCCTCCCCACAAGGGGGAGGGAGACGCCGCCGGTTCGGCCAAGCTTTGCTGATCTTGGCGTTTTAGCGTCACCTCAAGATCCCCCTCCCCCTTGTGGGGAGGGGTTAGGGGTGGGGGTGCACGGCGGCGAGAGTAATTCCACTTGGGGTAGCTCTGCGGCAAACAGGGAAAGACAAGGGAACCCGCCGGCCATGTCGCGCGTATTCACCGGCCATCCCGTGGAGCGATCATGCTGGATAAGACGAGGAGTGAACCGGACGCCGCCGCCCAGGCAGCCGCCGAGCGCGCGCAGCTCACTTACGTCAATGACAGCGATCCCGGCATTCGCCGCAAAGGTGCGGCGAAACGATTCTGGTATGTCGGGCCAAGGGGCGAGAAACTGGCGGAGGGCAAGACCGTGCAGCGCATCCGCGCGCTGGCCATTCCGCCGGCGTGGACCGACGTGTGGATTTCTCCCGATCCGAACGGCCACATCCAGGCCACTGGACGCGACCTCAAGGGCCGCAAGCAGTACCGCTATCATCCCGACTGGGCGGCCGAGCGGGACGGCGAGAAATATTCGAGCCTGGTCGCCTTTGCCGAGGCGCTCCCCGGCCTGCGCAGCCGGGTCGACGCGGACCTGCGCCGTCACGGCCTGCCGTTCGAGCGCGTCGTCGCTTCCGTGGTCTGGCTGCTCGACAACACCATGATCCGCGTCGGCAATGCCGCCTACGCCCGCGACAACAAGAGTTTCGGGCTGACCACGCTGCGCGACCGGCATGTCGACATCACCGGGTCGAGCCTGCGCTTTTCCTTCAAGGGCAAGTCGGGCAGGGAGTGGAAGCTGAAACTCGTCGACCGCCGTATCGCCCGCGTGGTGCGCGGCGCGCAGGATATTCCCGGCCAGAAGCTGTTCCAGTACCTCGATGCGGAGGGGCGGCGCCGTCCGGTCCGTTCGGAGGACGTCAACGACTATATCCGCGAGGCGGCCGGCAACGGCTTCAGCGCCAAGCATTTCCGGACATGGGGCGGCACCATCCATGCCGCGTCGCTGCTGGCGCAGACCGAGCGGCCTGACGCCGAGACGGCGAGGAAGCGCGTCCTGAACGGGGCCATCGACAAGGTCGCCGAGCGTCTCGGCAACACGCGCTCGGTCTGCCGGCAATGCTACATCCATCCCGCCGTGCCGGAGGCCTGGCTGGAAGGGCGCCTGCTGGAGGAAATGACGCTGGCCAACAAGGGCAAGCGGCGGATCAAGGGCCTCGACGACGAGGAGGCGCTGGTGCTGCGCTGGCTGCGGGCACGAGGCGGCTGAGGCATGATCGGTCGTCACGGCGTCATCCCGGCGGCTGCTGAGTGGCCGCAGGCCGCGAGGCGAGAGCCGGGACCCATTCCGGAACATCGGCCAAGTCATGGAATGGGTCCCGGATAGCCGCTCTCCGCTTCGCTCCGAGCAGCTTCCGGGATGACGCCCGCGTTCTATGCCGGCTTCCTTGAACCATGATTGGCGCGATGCGAGGCCGCCAGACCGCGGATTTTTTATCGACCTTGTGTCGGCTTCGGCCTAACTCTTTCGTCTTCAAATCATGAAAGGGTCCGCGATGCTCTACGCCATTCTCTGCTACGCCTCCGAAGATGTCGTCTGCGGCTGGAGCAAGGAGCAGGACGAGGCCGTGATGGCCGATCTCGCCGCCGTGCAGGAGAAATATGCCCGCGCCGGCAAGCTTGGCCCGGTGGCGCGGCTGCTTCCCACCACGGCCGCCACAACGCTGCGCAAGGTCAAGGGCGAATCCGTCGTCATCGACGGGCCGTTCGCGGAGACCAAGGAGCAGTTCCTCGGCTTCTACACGCTCGACTGCGCCGATCTGGACGAAGCGGTCGCCTTTGCCAAGGAATTGTCCACAGTCAACCCGAGCGGCGGGTCCTACGAGATCCGGCCGGTCGGCGTCATCAACCCGACCGGCTCGCATAATTTCCAGGCAGGCTAGAAACCCATGACCGACCCCAACTGGATCGCTTCCGCCATCAGCGCCGCCCGGCCGCAGGCGATGGGCGCGCTGCTGCGCTATTTCCGCGATCTCGACATCGCGGAAGAGGCTTTCCAGGACGCGTGCCTCAGGGCGCTGAAGAACTGGCCGAAGAACGGCCCGCCGCGCGATCCGGCCGCCTGGCTGATCTTCGTCGGCCGCAACAGCGGCATAGACGGGGTGCGCAAGCGCTCGAAACAGGTGGAGATGCCGGACGAGGACAAGGTGTCGGACCTCGACGACGTCGAGGAGGATATGGCCGAGCGGCTCGACGGCGCGCATTACCGCGACGACATCCTGCGGCTTTTGTTCATCTGCTGCCATCCGGACCTGCCGGCCACCCAGCAGATCGCGCTGGCGCTGCGCATCGTTTCCGGCCTCTCGGTCAAGCAGATCGCCCGTGCCTTCCTTGTCGGCGAAAGCGCGATGGAACAGCGCATCACCCGCGCCAAGGCGCGCATCGGCACCGGCGCACTGGCGTTCGAGACGCCCGGCGCCGTCGAACGCTCGGAGCGGCTGGCGGCGGTCGCGGCCATGATCTATCTCGTCTTCAACGAGGGCTATTCGACCACCGGCGGCGAGGCGGTGGCGCGCGCGCCTCTGGCCGAGGAGGCGATAAGGCTCGCCCGCCTGCTGCTCAGGCTGTTCCAGACCGAGCCGGAGATCATGGGTCTGACGGCGCTGATGCTCTTGCAGCACGCCCGCGCCCCGGCCCGCTTCGACGCGAACGGCGAGATCGTGCTTTTGGAAGACCAGGACCGGTCGCTGTGGCGCCGGAAAATGATCGACGAGGGGCTGGCGCTGGTCGACAAGGCGCTGCGGCACGCCAAGCCCGGTCCCTATCAGGTGCAGGCGGCGATCGCGGCGCTGCATGCCCGCGCCGAAAAGGCCGAGGATACGGACTGGCGCGAGATCGACCTGCTCTACAGCCTACTCGAGCAGATGCAGCCGTCGCCGGTGGTGACGCTGAACCGCGCCGTCGCCGTCTCCAAGGTGCGCGGGCCGCAGACGGCGCTCGACATGGTCGATCCGCTGGCCGACCGGCTCGCCGGCTATTTCCATTTCCACGGCCTGCGCGGCGGCCTGTTGATGCAGCTCGGCCGCAACGACGAGGCACGCGAAGCCTTCGACCGGGCGATCGCACTGGCCAACACGGCCGCGGAGGCCTCGCATATCCGCATGCACATCGACCGGCTGATGAAGGAAGGCAGCGCGGCGAAGGCGGGGTGAGGCAAGGCCGCTCAAATAGCGCGTAGCCACCTTACCTTTGTCATCCCTGGCCTGCTCGAATTCGTCGTCCTCGTGGCCGCTCCGAGGACCATGCCGGAATATCTCGGCCGCCTGAGCCCGTGCACAGAGGCCGTCATTCCGGGGCCGCGCAGCGGAACCCGGAATCCAGAGCGGGAACGCTGCCAAGCCGGGCCTGAACGGGCAAGGTCGGCGGACTGGATTCCGGGTTCCGCTGCGCGGCCCCGGAATGACGCAGGTGGATAAGGCGGCGCGAAAAATCTCTCCACACCCTTTCTACCTCCCCGATACTCGGCCGGCAGACAGCAGACCCCTCGTCATCCTCGGGCCTGACCCGAGGATCCATGACGGAACGGTTTTGGCTGGGTGAGGCGGTGCAGAACGCATGTTCTTCTGCACCGCGCTGGCCCTCACCAAGGGTCAGGCATGGATCCCCGGGTCGCGCCCTCGCTGCGCTTGGGCTTGCCCGAGGATGACGAAGGTTGGGGCCTTCGCCAAAAAATCTCTCCACACCTCTCCTGCCTCTTCCATACTTGGTCCGCCGAAAGGGAGGCTGGAATGGAGGAATGGGGAACAGACGGAGACTATGATGTGCTGGGGCGCATCGTGGCGCTGCTGTTTTCCCTTGCCACCGTTGCCGATATCGCCGTCGGCCTTCCCGGTCCACGCCGCCGGTATCTGCTCGGCATTCTGAGTGTCGCCGAAGCGGCGGCACATGATTTTCTCATCGGCCCCGGCACGCCGGTCTCGGCCGGCGGGCAGGACACGGCCGACGACGCCTTGCGCCTCGCGGCCCGTCTGCGCGCGCTGGCGATGTTGCTCATGGCCCTGCTGATGCAGGCGGTCACGCTGCCCAACGCGACCCATCCGTTTGTTGTCCGGAAGACGCCTGCCTTGCACGCAGGCCGTCCGGCATCGTCGGCCGCGCCCGATACGTCATAAGGCAGCGCCAGCGATAAACCCGGCGTCATCCCGAAAGCCGATCGAAGCGCAGCGTAGGTCGGCTATTCGGGACCTATTCCGGATCGTCTCCAAGGTCACGGACTGGATCCCGGCTCTGCGCTCGCAAGCTCCCTTGGTCGGGATGACGATGGTGCTTTGCGTCCCGGCTTCCCGCTGCTTCTGCATCGACCGGGAGAGCGTTTCTTGACAATGGCCAGGGCGGATTTCCGCAGCGTGGCGATGATGAGATGTGGGCGCAAGAGCCCCTCTCCGTCGCGGCTTCGCCGCGCCACCTCTCCCCAGAGGCGCGAGGAACCTGAGCCCGCCAAAACTCGTGCTCTGCGATTACCAGCTCTTGAGCAGGTTCATCATCGTTTCGGCTGAGCACTGTTTCGGCTGAGCGCTGGCCAAGCAGAACCTGGGTTCCTCGCCCCTCTGGGGAGAGGTGGCGCGGCGAAGCCGCGACGGAGAGGGGTTGCTTCGACGGTACTGACGTCAGGAAGGCGTCGCGCGGCGCTTCGGCTTGGCTCAACCGACCGGGGGTGGTGGAAAGCGCCGGAAACGGCTATTGCCTCGCCCAAAGGCAATGGCTGCCAAACACTCCAAGAGGAAGATCATGACGGTTGCGAAGGAAACGGCCGATCTGCTGGCCAAGCTCGGTGTGGACAAGGGCGCGCTTTCGGGCGGCGACCTCGAGGTGCGCAGCCCGGTGACGGGCGAAAAGATCGCCGCATTGAAGCAGATGTCGCCGGCCGAAGCCAATCAGGCGATCGACGCCGCGCACGAGGCGTTCAAGGCGTGGCGGCTGGTGCCGGGGCCGCGGCGCGGCGAACTGGTCAGGCTGCTCGGCGAGGAACTGCGCAATCACAAGGCCGAGCTCGGCCGTCTGGTGTCGATCGAAGTCGGCAAGATCCCGTCCGAGGGGCTGGGCGAAGTGCAGGAGATGATCGACATCTGCGACTTCGCGGTCGGTCTTTCCCGGCAGTTGTACGGCCTCACCATCGCCACCGAGCGGCCCGGCCACCGCATGATGGAGACCTGGCATCCGCTCGGCGTCGTCGGCGTGATTTCGGCCTTCAACTTCCCGGTGGCCGTCTGGTCGTGGAATTCGGCGCTGGCGCTGGTCTGCGGCGATGCGGTCGTGTGGAAACCGTCGGAGAAGACGCCGCTGACGGCACTTGCCTGCGAGGCGATTTTTGCGCGCGCCGTCGAGCGCTTCGGCAAGGATGCGCCGAAGGACCTGCTGAAAGTGCTAATCGGCGATCGCGCCGTCGGCGAGGTCCTGGTCGACCATTCCAAGGTGCCGCTGGTCTCGGCCACCGGCTCGACCCGCATGGGCAAGGAAGTCGGCCCGCGGCTGGCGAAGCGCTTTGCCCGCGCCGTGCTGGAACTCGGCGGCAACAATGCCGGCATCGTCTGCCCCTCCGCCGATCTCGATATGGCGCTTCGCGCCATCGCCTTCGGCGCCATGGGCACGGCCGGCCAGCGTTGCACGACGCTGCGCCGCCTGTTCGTCCATGAGAGCGTCTACGACCAGCTCGTGCCGCGCTTGCGCAAGGCCTATGAGAGCGTCTCGGTCGGCAATCCGCTGGAGGGCAAGGCGCTGGTCGGGCCGCTGATCGACAAGGCGGCCTATGACGGCATGCAGAAGGCGCTGAAGGAAGCAGAGTCGCATGGCGGCAAGGTAACCGGCGGCAAACGGGTGGATACCGGTCATGCCGAGGCCTATTACGTGCATCCGGCGCTGGTCGAGATGCCGAAACAGGCCGGGCCGGTGACGGAGGAAACCTTCGCGCCGATCCTCTACGTCATGAAGTACAAGGACTTCGACGAGGCGCTCGACCAGCACAATGCGGTGGGCGCGGGCCTGTCCTCGTCCATCTTCACCCGCGACATCATGGAATCGGAGCGCTTCCTGTCGGCCGAGGGCTCGGACTGCGGCATCGCCAACGTCAACATCGGCACCTCCGGCGCCGAGATCGGCGGGGCCTTCGGCGGCGAGAAGGAGACCGGCGGCGGCCGCGAGTCCGGCTCCGACGCCTGGAAGGCCTATATGCGCCGCGCCACCAACACGGTGAATTATTCCGCCGCGCTGCCGCTGGCGCAGGGCGTGAGCTTCGACATCGACTGATTTTCTATCGTGCAGAATGGCGCGCCAGTACCCCCACCCCTAACCCCTCCCCTCAAGGGGGAGGGGACTTTGCGGCAGCGCCACAATGTGCGGACGCAGGTGGTTTGTGCGAAACGGTGGTGTCGACGTCTCCCTCCCCCTTGAGGGGAGGGGACAGGGGTGGGGGTTCCGGGCAAGAGGGAGGAAAAACATGCCGGCGTCCGACTATGAAATTCTCGATCCGCGCTTCAACCGCCTGTTCAACGGCAGCGCGCATGTGGAAAGGCTGTTCACCGGCTGCCGTTGGGCGGAGGGGCCGGCCTGGTTCGCGGCCGGGCGCTATGTCGTCTGGTCGGATATCCCCAACGACCGGATGCTGCGTTACGACGAGTGCGACGGTTCGGTCAGCATCTTTCGCCAGCCCTGCGGCAACACCAACGGCAACACGGTGGACCGGCAGGGCCGGCTGGTGAGTTGCGAGCATTCGGGCCGACGCGTCAGCCGCACCGAGCATGACGGGTCGGTCACCACGCTGGCCGACCGCTGGCAGGGGAAGCGGCTCAACTCGCCCAACGACGTCGTGGTGCACTCCGACGGCTCGATCTGGTTCACCGATCCGAGCTACGGCATCGACACCGACTACGAGGGCGACAAGGCCGAGAGCGAGATCGGCGCCTGCAATGTCTACCGCATCGATCCGGCGAGCGGCGCTGTCGAGGCCGTCATCACCGACATGGTGCGCCCCAACGGGCTGGCCTTCTCGTTGGACGAGAAACAGCTTTATGTCGTCGATACCGGTCGCACCCACGGCGCCGACAATCCCGCGCACATGCGCGTCTTCGACGTGGACGCGAACGGCAAGGTCTCCGGCGGGCGCGTGTTCGCCGACTGCACGGTCGGCCTGTTCGACGGATTCCGGCTGGACGACGCCGGGCGCATCTGGACGAGCGCGGCCGACGGCATCCATTGCTACGATGCGGACGGCACGCTGATCGGCAAGGTGCTGGTGCCGGAAGTGACGGCCAATTGCGTGTTCGGCGGGGCCAAGCGCAACGTGCTCTACATCTGCGGCACCACCTCGCTCTATGCCGTGCGGCTGATGGTGAACGGCGCGAAGACCTATTAGGATCGGGAACCTTTCTCCGCCGCAAGCATCCAAGCGGTGGGCAAGGAGAACCGGTCATGCCAGCACCGAACGTCAGCCGGGTAACGATCGAAGCGGACGACGCCGAGCTCGTGCGGCGTGCGCTGAGCCGCGACGGCCGTGCCTTCCGCGCCATCATGACCCGCTACAACCAGCGGCTCTACCGGCTGGCGCGCGGTATCGTAGGGCGTTCCAGCGAGGCCGAGGACGTGGTGCAGGAAGCCTATGTGCGGGCGTTCCGCAATCTCGATACGTTCCGAGGCGACTCCGCCTTGTCGACCTGGCTGTCGCGCATTGTCATCAACGAGGCTCTGGGCCTCCTGCGCAAGGCCAGGCGCGAAGGCAAGACGACCGGACTCCAGGCGGCCGAAGCAGAAATCATCCAGTTTCCCGGCAATGCCAGCGACGATCCGGAGCGGACAATGGCGCAACGACAGATATTGCACCTGGTCGAGGAAGCGACCGACAGACTGCCGGCTGCGTTCCGTGCCGTGTTCGTCGCCCGCGTCATCGAGGGGTTGAGCGTGGAGGAGACGGCGGACCTGCTCGGCATCAGGCCGGAGACGGTGAAGACCCGGCTCCACCGCGCCCGCCGGATGGTGCGCACGGACCTGGACGCGCAGATCGGCCCGGTGCTGATGGATGCCTTCCCTTTTGCCGGCCGGCGCTGCGAGCGCCTGACCGAGGCGGTCATGGGCCGCCTCGGCATAGACAGCTGATTTTCAGGAACCTCCGGCCGTCCGCAGCATCCAATCTGCGTCAAGCAAACAGGCCCGGGCAACGCGTCCGGGCAAGGAGGTTCCATGTTCATTCGTCGCCCTTTCGCCGCGCTCGCCATGCTCAGCGTTCTCGCCGCTCCGGGCTTTGCCGATCCGGCCGACAAGCCGACCGATCCGCAGATCGCCCACATCGCCTATACGGCCGGGGTCATCGACATCGATGCTGCCAAGCAGGCCATCGCCAAGTCGAAGACCAAGGCGGTGGTCGATTTCGCCAACGACATGCTGCGCGACCATCAAGCCGTCAACGACCAGGCGCTCGCCCTGGTCAAGAAGCTGAACGTCACGCCGGAGGACAACGCCACCTCCAAGGCACTCGTCAAGGCGGCCGACGACGAGCGCGCGAAGCTGGACAAGCTCGACGGCGCCGCATTCGACAAGGCCTATGTCGACAATGAGGTGGCCTATCACAAGCAGGTCGACGGTGCGCTGGAGACGCTGCTGATCCCCTCCGCGCAGAACGCCGAGCTGAAGAGCCTGCTCGAGACCGGCCTGAAGATATTCCAGGGCCATGAGATGCATGCCGAGCATGTTGCGGCGGAACTGAAGTAGGAGCCGACGATGCGCTTTGCGTGGGTTTTGCCGACAGTGGCTGCGCTGCTTGCAGCCGGCATGGTGCCGGTCCTGGCCGATACCGTCACGGTGACAATCGACAAGCTGGCTTTTTCGCCCAAGGAGGTCAGCGTCAAGGCCGGCGACACAGTGGAATGGGTGAACAAGGACGCCTTCGCCCACACCGCCACAGTCAAGGGCGGCTGGGAGGTGATGATCCCGCCGAAGAAGACGGCGAGCCGGGTAATGCAGGCGGGGGATACGGTGGAATACTTCTGCCGCTTCCATCCCAACATGAAGGGCAGGATCACGGTGACGCCATAGGGGTGGGGGTACTCCCACGGAATGGGTAACGGCCCCGTAACGACCCGCGCTACCGCCGATGAGCGCCCGTCATCTATACTTCATGTAACCGACGAAGCCGGTGATGCGCCAGCGATCGCTCCTGCGGCAGAAATAGAGCGTCTGCCAGTTCAGCCGCTCGGCGCCGCCGTCGGCCAGCCGGATCTCGCCGTCGAATTTCTTGCGCGCGACGGCGACGTCGCCGTTGATGTCGATGCGGTCCAGCGAGACTGCCTTCAGTAGCGCCGGCACCAGCGGCTCGGCATAGGCGACCCTGGCGGATTCTGCTGCCTGTCTCAGCCATTCGTCGCGGTAGGCTTCCAGCGTCGGGAAGGCGGCGTCCCAGGCGTCAGGCTCCGATGAGTTGTGCGCATGGATGCCGAGGAAGCGCCCGGCGTCGAAATCGTCCGCAACTTTTCCCCAATCCTGCGCCGCGAAGGCGGCGAAGTCGCGCGGCATCAGCATCTCCCAGATGAAGGCGCGGTCTTGATCGTCGGCGAATGGATTGGCAGCTGTCATGGAAACTCCGGAGGTACTTGTTCAGGAGAGGCGACCGCGCGCGGCAACGGGCAGGATGTCGACGACGCGGTCGCCGGAGACCAGGTAGACCTGGTCGTAGAGATTGATGACCGGGCAGATGTGGTCGGGGAGCACGCGCACCCGGTCGCCGACCTTGAGCTTGCTTTCCGGCAGCAACTCGACCTTGCCATGCTCTTCCGAGAGCGCGACGATCCTGGCTTCGGGTTCTCCGATCAGTTCGCCATAGTCGGCGAGGCCGAGCGTGTCGGCGGTCAGCGCCTTGGAGCCGGCGTCGAGAATGGCGCGCGTCGGCGTGGGGCGGCTGACGACGGTTGCCAGCACCGTGGCGGCGCAGTCCTCCAGCGTGGCGGCGCCCTTGGCGATCTGGTAGCGGTCCATGTAGATGTAGGTGCCCGGCCGGTATTCGGTGACGACGCCCTGCGCCGGCTTGCGCCACATGTCGGGCGTCCCGCCGCTGCTGACGGTCTCGCAGGGCAGGCCGTGCGCCGCCAGCAGGTCGCGCGCCGCGGCCAACCACGTCTCGGCTTCGACCGCCTTGCCGGGGGCAGGAAACGTCATCAGGCCGCCGAAGACGAGACCGGGCGCAGCGTCGATCCGCCGTGCCAGCGCCAGCGCCTCGTCGCCGGACTGCACGCCGCAACGGCCGCCGCCGGTGTCGCACTCGACCAGCACCTTGAGTTGACGGGCTGTGTCCGCGAAGGTTCCGGCCAGCCCCTCGACGGTGGCCGTGCTGTCGGCGGTGACGGCGAGGATGACACGGTCGTTCAGCGCTCTCAGCCGATCGAGCTTCTGCCTGCCGACGATGTTGTAGGGGAGAAAGATGTCGGTCAGGCCGGCGTCGGCCATCACCTCGGCCTCGCCGATCTTCTGGCAGGTGATGCCGACGGCGCCCGCCTCGACCTGTTTTTGGGCGAAGAAGGGCAGCTTGTGGGTCTTGATATGAGGCCGAAGCCGGACGCCGGCCGCGTCGGCGGCCTGCTGGGCGCGGGCGATGTTGCGTTCGACGCGGTCGAGGTCGATCAGAACGGCGGGCGTATCGATCTCATCGACGGTTCCGGGGGAGGCGGTCATGGTTTCACCTGAGAGGGTAATGCGACGCGGATGGTTTCAAGCATAGGGCACGAACCCGGACACCGTATTGACGATTTCGCCCTTCGTCCGCAATATTTGCGTCAACAAGGCCACGCATCAGAAAAGAAACGAAGCCTTGGGAGGAGACAATGTCGGCTTCGATCCGACTCTTTCGGGGCGCGTTCGGGCATGTCTCGATGCTGAACGTCGCCAGCGATCTCGTTACCCACGCGCATGTCGACGCCAATATCATTGTCTGGCTGGACGGCGCGGCGGGCGACATGATCGTGTCGGGGCGGCGCGTGCCGCTCGGCCCGCACACCGCCGCCGCCATCAACTCGTTCGAGCCGCACAGCCACGCGGTGCCGAAGGAGGGCGGGATGTTCCTCGCCTTCTACATCGATCCCGACTGGGCGTGGCGCCGGCGCGGACTGGCCGAAGGCTCACCGCTGTTTTCGCGGCCGGACGTGCCGCTCGATCCCTGGCTGCACCGCGCGGCGGCCGACCTGCTCGCCTGCTTCGACGATGGCGACGCGCCCGACATGGCGGAGTACGAGGTCGAGCGCTTCATCGACAGCGTCATGGACGCCGCCGACGCGGCCGCCCCCCGCCGGCGTGGCGCGCGCATGCGCGGTCACGATTTCCGGGTGCGCAAGTCGATGCAGTTCATGCGCGAGAAGGTGGCCGAGCGCATTTCGTTCGAAGAGGTGGCGCGCACTGTCGGCCTGTCGAGGCCGCATTTCTTCGCTCTGTTCAAGGAGCAGACTCGGCTGACGCCGAACGTCTACTGGAACACGCTGCGCATGGAAGAGGCGCTCAGGCAGTTGCAGGCGAGCGAGGAACCGCTGACGGCGGTGGCGAGCAACCTCGGCTTCACCACGCAGGGCAATTTCACCCGCTTCTTCCGCGATCATGCCGGCG
This sequence comes from Mesorhizobium hunchu, assembly GCF_040081975.1. Taxonomy (NCBI): domain Bacteria; kingdom Pseudomonadati; phylum Pseudomonadota; class Alphaproteobacteria; order Hyphomicrobiales; family Phyllobacteriaceae; genus Mesorhizobium; species Mesorhizobium hunchu. The sequence continues at coordinate 160,698 of NZ_JBEBMG010000003.1, read as the reverse complement.
TGCCGCCGACGCTTTACCGCGAGGCGGTGCGCGCGACAGCCTGAACCTGCTTTTTCAGACCGGTCGATAAGGCCGCAAGACCCGTTGATAAGCGGGGCTTGCGGCTTGCTCCTAGATTGCCGTCCACAGGCAGTTTCGGGAGGAAAAGCGCCGATGGCCAAGGTTACCGTTTCGAGCGTCATCGATGCGCCGGTCGAGGACGTCTGGGAAGTCATACGCGATTTCAACGGGCTGCCGTCCTGGCATCCGCGCATGGTGGAAAGCCATATCGAGGACGGGCTCGCGGCGGACATGATCGGCTGCGTGCGCAACTTCAAGCTGGTCAGCGGCGCGACGCTGCGCGAGAAGCTGACCGAGTTCTCCGATGCCGATCATCGCGTCTCCTATTCGATCCTGGAAACGCCTCAGCCGCTCACCAACCACAAGGCGACCTTGCAGCTTCGCCGCGTCACCGACGGCGACCGCACTTATGCGGAATGGAGCGCCAGCTTCGACGCGGCGCCCGAAGAGGCGGACAAGCTCGCCGCGGGCATGGGCGCGAACGTCTTCCAGGGCGGCTTCAACGCGCTCAAGGAGCGGTTCGCCAAATAAAACTGGATTCGGACAGGCAGGGAGGAAGCCATGTCGCTCGGATTGCAGAGTTTTTCGACGGTGAAGGAAGCGGAAGCGGCGCTTGGCGCCGGTGCCCGCTATCTCGGCGGTGGCACCCTGGTGGTGCGCGGCGCCAACGAGGGCAACACCAGTTTCTGGACCATGGTGCGCGCCACCGATCCGGAACTGTCGATGATCGAGATCGCCTACGGGACGGCGCGGATCGGCGCGTCGGTGACGATGGCGAAGGTCGCGGCCCACCCCGATCTCGCGGCCATCGCGCCGGTGGCGCGAGCGGTCGGCGGGCCGGCGATCCGCAATATGGCGACCGTGGGCGGAAACCTGTTCGCGCCCGCACCCTATGGCGATTTCGCCGTGTCGCTTCTGGCGCTCGACGCGACCGTTCAGGCGGGCGGCAGGGACGTGCCGATCGAGGCGTTTCTCGACGCCCGCGACGGCAACAGGTCGATCGTTTCGTCGGTGCGTTTCAATGTGCCGAAACCTGACGCATTCCGCTTCGTGAAGGTCTCGCGGGTCAAGCCGAAGGGCGTGTCGGTCGTCTCGATCGCGACGCTTCTGGACATGGATAAGCAAGGAAAGATCACGGCGGCGCGCATCGCGCTCGGCTGCATGGCCGATCGTCCCACTCGCGCAAGGGCGGCCGAGGAGGCGCTGGTAGGCAAGACGCTGAGCGCGGACGGCATCGCCGACGCCGTCGCGGTGATCGGCGACGGCAAGCAACCTCTCACCGACGCCGTCGCCAGTGCCTGGTATCGCGCCGAGGTCCTGCCGGTCCACTTCAGTCGATTGCTTCTGGCTTGAGCGGCCGGCGTCGAACGTCGCGATTTCGAGGGCCGTGATCTGGGAGGAAAAATGGCCAAGGTTCCTGTTCAATTCACACTCAACGGCGAGGACAAGGCCGAATTCGTCGAGAGCGGCGTCACGCTGCTCAAGGCGCTCCGGGAAAAGATCGGCGACACCTCGCCCAAGGGCGGTTGCCAGCAGGGCACCTGCGGCGCCTGCTCGGTGCTGATCGACGGCGAATTGAGGCTGTCGTGTCTGACGCTGGCGGAAACCTGCGACGGCGCTTCGATCGTCACCACGGCGGGGCTTGCCGAAGGCGGCGTGATGCACCCGTTGCAGCGGGCCTTTCTCGACGGCTTCGCCACGCAATGCGGCTTCTGCACTCCCGGCATGTTGATGGCCGCCAAGGCGCTGCTCGACCGCAACCCCGATCCGACGCGCGACGACGTGGTCGAGGCGATCTCCGGCAATATCTGCCGCTGCACCGGCTACGAGCCGATCATCCAGGCGGTGCTGTCGGCGGCGCGCGCCAATTCGCATCAGGTGGCGTGAGTGATGATCGACTTCGTATCGATATCGAACGGCGGCACACCCCCACCCCTGTCCCCTCCCCACAAGGGGGAGGGGGATTTTGCGGCGACGCTAGCCCTACCCGACGTCGGCGATTTTGCTCGGACGATTGCGCCCGCGTCCCCCTCCCCCTTATGGGGAGGGGACAGGGGTGGGGGTGTGCCGACGCACCCGACCGAGCGCTGAGGAGCATTTTATGGAACTCCGAAAAAGCTATTTCGCCGACGAGCGCAAGGAAGGCCTGCACGAGATCGGGCAGGGGCGCGCCCGCGTCGACGCGCCGGGTCATGTGACGGGCAAGACGGCCTATTTCGCGGACCGCAATTTCCCCGGTATGCTCTATCTCAAGATGGTGCGCAGCCCGCATCATCATGCGCGCATCAGGAGCATCGACACCTCGGCGGCCGAGAAGCATCCGGGCGTGGTCAGGGTGCTGACCGCCAAGGATATTCCCAACAACCTCTACACGATCCTCATCCTGATCCAGGTCGGGCCGGAGGACGAGCATGTGCTGGCCGAAGGCAAGGTGCGCTGGAAGGGCGAGGCCGTGGTGGCGGTGGTGGCCGAGACCGAGCGCGCCGCGCAGGAAGCCGCCGACAAGGTGAAGGTCGATTACGAGGTGCTGCCGGCGGTGCTCGACATCGAGGCGGCGCTGAAGCCGGACGCGCCGGTGGTCAACGAGCATCACGGCCAGAACTATTACATGTATGACAGCGGCGCGTGCCGCAAGGTGCGCTTCGGCGACGTGGAGAAGGGCTTTGCGGAGGCGGATCACGTCCTCGAGCAGACCTACTGGTCGTCGCCGATCGAGCAGGCGCCGATGGAGACGACGGGCTGCATCGCCGTGCCCGAAAGCAACGACCGCTTCACCTGCTACACCGACACGCAGGCGATGTTCTTCACGCTCGACAACACCTCGATCATCCTGCAGATGCCCGGCAGCCAACTGCATATGGTCGGCGGTACCGTCGGCGGCGGCTTCGGCGGCAAGGTCGACGTGATCGTCGAGCCGATTGCCATCCTCGCCGCCAAGCTGACGGGAAAGCCGGTCTCCTTCATCTACAGCCGGCAGGAGGAGATGCAGATCTCCTCGCCGCGCGCGGCGGAGAAGATCGTCATCAAGGACGGCGTGATGCAGGACGGGCGCATCGTCGCGCGCCAGGTGTGGGGCTATACCGACGCCGGCGCCTATTCGCGCCATTCGCCCTACGGCGCGCAGAAGGGCGCGGCGCACTACCCCGGCCCCTACACGATCCCGAACGTGTGGGCCGATACCTACTGCGTCTACACCAACCGCACGCCGTCGTCGGCCATGCGCGGCTTCGGCGTCACCATCGCCGACTTCGCGCTGGAGGTGCAGATGGACAAGCTGGCGCGGCTGATCGGCATGGACCCGCTGGAGTTCCGCTTCATCAACGCCTACCGCGACGGCGACATGAAGGCGCATCGCCAGCCGACGGAAGGCGCGGCGCTGATCGAGTGCATGCAGGAGGCCGCGCGCGCGTCCGACTGGCCGGTGGACGAGAAGTATTTCGCACTGTCCTCGGTAAGACGGGAGGCTTGAAATGGCGATCCGGCACGGGCGCGGCGTGGCCGCGATCAACTATCCCACCGGCATGAACCTGGGCGGCGATCCGACGCAGGCGCTGGTCCATTCCACGCCGACCGGCAACTTCATGGTCACGCTGTCCTCGGTCGATCTGGGGCAGGGCATGAAGCAGGTGGTCTCGCAGATCTGCGCGGAGACGATCGGCGTTCCTGCGGACCGGGTGGTGGTGGACACGGCCGACACCGACACCGGTCCGCACTGCATGGGCACCTTCGCCTCGCGCGGCACCCACCGCATCGGCAACGCGGTGATGCGGGCGGCCGAGGAGGCGCGGCAGGTGATGCTGGAGGTCGCGGCCGAGGAACTGGAGGTGAATGCTTCCGACCTGGAAACGGACGGCGAGGGCAACGTGCATGTGAAGGGCGCGCCGCAGAAGTCGATCTCGATCTTCGACGTGGCGCTGTCGGCGCATTTCAAGCGCGGTCGCTCGATTTCCGGGCGCGGTATGTTCCTGGTCCCGCGCTCCTTTCCGGAAAAGGAGACCGGCGCGATGAAGCCGTCCACCTGCTACGCGCATGCCTGCACGGTGGCCGAGGTCGACGTGGACGACGAGACCGGCGAGGTCGCCGTCACCTCGGTCAGGAACGTGTTCGAGATCGGCCGCGCGCTCAACCCGAAGATGGTCGAGCAGCAGCTCGTCGGCGGCTCGTGGATGGGCATTTCGCACACGCTCTACGAGACGACCGAGCCCTACTATCCGAACCGCGATCACGCCGGCACGGATTTCAACGAGTATCTGATGCCGGGGCCGGGCGACCTCGCGGAGACCGAGATCATCGTGCTGGAGCGCCCGGCGGCCGATGGTCCCTACGGCGCCAAGGGGCCGGGCGAGATGTGCGCCAATCCGCAGATCCCGGCGATTGCCAACGCCATCTTCGACGCGGTCGGCGTGCGCATAGATCATCTGCCGATCACGCCGGAACGGGTGTTGAGGGCGCTGAAGGAGCAAGGGTCACAGGCCTGATAGAATGAACGCCGATGGAATCCCCGCATCCCCCGAGGCCGTCGCCGCATCCCTCGTGAAGCGCCGCTATCTCGCCGACGACAGTCTCGCCACGGCGATCTTCCTGGCGCTGCGCCTCGGCAAGCCGCTGCTGATCGAGGGCGCGCCGGGGGTAGGCAAGACCGAAGCGGCGAAGGCGGTGGCGGAGGTGCTGGGGCGCGATCTCGTCAGGCTGCAATGCTACGAGGGCATCGACGCGCAGCATGCGCTCTATGAATGGAACTACCAGCGCCAGCTTCTCGCCATCCGGCAGGCCGGCGAACAGGAGGTCGACATCTACGACGACCGCTTCCTGATCGCCCGGCCGCTTCTGAAGATATTGCAGGCGCCGCAGAAGAGCCTGCTGCTGGTTGACGAGATCGACCGCTCCGACCACGAATTCGAGGCACTGCTGCTCGAATTCCTGTCCGATTTCCAGATCAGCATTCCCGAGCGCGGCACGCTCAGGGCGGCCGAACCGCCGGTCGTGGTGCTGACCTCGAACCGCACCCGCGAACTCGCGGAAGCGCTGCGGCGGCGCTGCGTCTATCACTGGATCGGCTATCCCGACCGCGAGCGCGAGGCCGCCATCATCATGGCGCGGTCCGGCGACGTGGCGAGGGAGACCGCCCAGGCTATCGCCCATGCGGTGCACACCATCCGCGCCCGGCCACTCGCCAAGCCGCCGGGCATCGCGGAGGCGGTGGAGTGGGCGAACGCGGCGACGGTGCTGGAAAAAGGCGGCAGCCCGTGGCCGGAGGCGTTTCGCCGGGCGATCGGCGTGCTGATCAAGGACGAGGAGGATCTTTCGTATCTCGAGCCGGAGTTGGAGAAGCTCGTCGAGGAGGCGTTGGGATGAGGCGTGCTTTGCCTTTGGCCGTCGTGCACCCCCACCCCTGTCCCCTCCCCACAAGGGGGAGGGGGACGCTGACGCCGACTTTCCGGCAAGCTCCGCATGTCTGTGCGTTTTGGCGCTGCCGCAAAATCCCCCTCCCCCTTGTGGGGAGGGGTTAGGGGTGGGGGTGCGCCGTCATATGCCGACGTCCGGGAATTTCGCGATAGCCCAGACACTGCCCCGCGCCGCCGCTCCGTTCCTCGATTTCTGCCATTTGCTTCGCCGGCACGGATTCTCCGTCGCGCCTGAACAGGCGGCGGGGTTCATGCGTGCCGTGGCGCTGCTCGGGCCACGCTCGATGGAGGACATAAGGCAGGCGGCGCTCGCCACGCTTGCGCCGCAGCCGGAACGCAAGCCTGCTTTCGAGGCACTCTTCCTAGCGTTCTTCCACGGCGAGGTGTCGGCGACCATCGACGGCGATCCCGGCGACGAGGAAACCGTCGTCAAGGACGAGGGAACGGACGAGGAGACGGCGCTGGACGAGCCGCGGCAAGAGGAGGGCGGGGAACTGTCCTCGGCGGTCGAGCAGTTCGGCGTTCGCGCCTTTGCGGGCGACGAGGATACGCTCGGACGTTTCCGCCGCGCGCTCGGCGCAGCGCTTCCCGTGCGCCGCTCCTTTCGCAGCGTCCGGACCCATGCGCGCGGCAAGCCGGACCTGCGCCGCTCGCTGGCGCAGATCGTGCGCGCCGACGGCGATATTCCGGAACCGCTGCATCGCCGGCGGAAGGCCGTGCAGCGGCCGCTGCTTCTGCTGATCGACGTTTCCGGTTCGATGAAGCAGCATACGGGCGACTATCTGAAACTTGCCCATGCCATGGTGCAGGGCGCCGACAGGGCAGAAGTCTTCACCTTCGGAACGCGCCTGACGCGGGTGACGGCGGCATTGCGCATTCGCGACCGCGAACGCGCGCTGGAGACCGCCGCCGCGCATGTCGACGACTGGGACGGCGGGACGCGCATCGGCCCTTCGTTGCAGGCGTTTCTTGCCGTGCCGCGGTTCTCCGCTTTCGCGCGCGGTGCGTCCATCATCCTGCTTTCCGATGCGCTGGAGCGCGGCGACCATCGTGAGATGGAATCGGCGGTGCGGCGGCTTTCCCAGCGCGCCTTCCGGCTTTCGCTGGCGACGCCGCTGGCCGGCGACCCGCGCTTCCGCCCCGAGACGGCGGCGCTCAGGGCCGTTCTACCCGTGCTGGACGATCTGGTGGACGGATCGTCGATTGAGGAACTCACGCGTTTCACCCTGTCGCTGGCCCGTCCCGCGCTGGCGGCGCTGACTGTCTGGCTGAGGACATCGTGATGCAGAAGGCAATCGACTCGCATTTCCATATCTGGCGGCAGAAGGACCAGCCCTGGCTGATGGGCCCGATGGTGCCGCGCATCTTCGGACCCTATGAGCCGATCCGGCGCGACTATCCGATCGGCGAATTCCTTGAGGACAACGAAGGCTCGGGGGTGGAGAAGGGCGTCTATGTCCAGACCAACTGGGCCAAGGAGGATTTCGAGAAGGAAGTCGCCTTCCTGCAAAAGACGGCGGACGAGACCGGCTGGCCGCACGCCATCGTCGGCTATGCAGACATGACCGTGGACGACGTACGCCCGCAGATCGAGCGGCTGATGAAATATCCGCTGCTGCGTGGGGTGCGCATGCAGCTTCACTGGCACGAGGTGTCCGAATACCGGTTCGCGCCCGACGAGCGCCAGGTGATCGACGCCATGGTGAAAAAGAACGTCGCGCGGCTGAAGGACTACGGCCTGTCCTTCGATCTCCAGCTTTTCCCCGCCCAGATGAAGGACGGGCTGGAGCTGGTTTCGGAGACCCCGGACACCGATTTCATCCTCACCCATTGCGGCATGCTGACAAGCAGCGAACCGGAAACGGTCGAGGCCTGGAAGGACGGCCTGCGCACGCTGGCGAAAGCGCCGAACCTCTACGCCAAGCTGTCCGGCCTCGGCACTTTCGTGCATCGCAACGATCCGGCGCTGATCGCGCTGGTCTACGACGCGGCGATCGAGATTCTCGGCAGCGACCGGCTGATGTTCGGCTCCAACTTTCCGATCGAAAAACTGTGGGCCAGCCATGCCGGCCTGATGGCGGCGCATCGCGCGGCGGCGGCGAAGCATAGCGCCGCCGACCAGGCCAACATCTTCTGGAACACGGCGGAGAAGGTTTATCGGCCGGCCTGATCCGGAAACCGGCTGCTTACGAAGCGCGAGCCGGCAAGACCGAAGCGCCACGGATAGTCGACGGCCCTGGTGATGCCGATGCGCGGACCGCTGACGATTGCGGCGATCTCGGCCGGCAGGGCGAGCGCGAAGGGAGGCCGATCGAGGGCCAGCCCGTCCATCGATATATCGATGCCGAGCGCTTGGGTGAGGCGGCCCGGACCCGAGCAGAACAGCCTTTCGCGGTCCGTCGAGCGTCGTTCGGCCATGCGCGCCAAGCCGTCGGTCGGCGCAAGCGCGCGGACCAGAACGGCGCTGCCCGGCAGGCAGACGAAATTCAGGCACCAGTGGATGCCGTAGGAGCGATAGACATAGGCGTGGCCGGCCGGGCCGAACATCGCCCTGTTGCGCCGCGTCTCGCCGCGAAAGCTGTGCGAGGCGGGGTCGTCCGGCTCGTAGGCTTCCGTCTCGACGATGACGCCGCCGACGCCGTCGACGGTCAGTTCCGCGCCGATGATGTCCCGCGCCACCGTCGGCGAGGGGCGGGAAAAGAAGTGCGTCAGCGACATTGCGATCTCTTGTTGCGCGCGTTCGTCGGCATTCGGTCCCTTCGATCATATTCGCGCGGCGGACGCCACCGGCCTCTCTCGTCAGCGGGTCTGTGTCCCTGCCATCCGCCGCAACGATGTCCCCGCCGGATTTGTGCGGCACGCGTGGATTCCTCTGGATCGGCGAACACACTCATGCAAGATCGCGACCGGACGCCATCGCGTCTTCCGCTTCGCAGCCGCCAGGGGCATCCCGACCAGCATGAGCGCCGATCTCACCCTGACGTTCACCCTTCTGGTGTTCATCGCCACCTATGCGGTCATCGCCATCGGCAAGCTGCCGGGCTACCGCATCGACCGCGCGGGCGCGGCCCTCCTAGGCGGTTCGGTGTTGGTCGGCGTCGGGGTGCTGACGCCGCAGGAAGCGTACGCCGCCGTCGACATCGACACGATCGTGCTTCTGCTCGGCATGATGATCGTGGTGGCGAATCTCAGGGTTTCGGGCTTCTTCCGGGTCGTCAACGCCTATATCGCACGGCATGTACGCCGCCCGGTCACGCTGCTCGTCGCCATCGCGGCCGCGTCCGGCGTGCTCTCGGCCTTCCTCGTCAACGACACGATCTGCCTGGTGATGACGCCGCTGGTGACGGAACTGACGCTTCGCATGAAGCGCAACCCGGTGCCCTACCTCCTGGCCGTCGCCATGTGCTCCAACATCGGCTCCGTCGCCACGATCACCGGCAATCCGCAGAACATGATCATCGGCAGTCTGTCGCAGGTTTCCTACGGCGCATTCGCCGCCACGCTCGCCCCGATTGCGCTGTTCGGCATGGTCGCCGCCGTGCTGCTGATCCTGGCGATGCACCGCCGGGAATTCCGCGCCGGGGAGAGGCTGCCGACGGTGCGCCTTCCCGCCCACCACCATCGCACCCTCATGACCAAGACGCTTGTCGTGCTGGCGGCGATGATCGTTCTGTTCTTCCTCGGCCAGCCGGTCGCCAAGGTGGCGATCGTGGGCGGCTCGCTGCTGCTTCTGACGCGACGCGTCAGCCCGACCAAGATCTATCGCCAGATCGACTGGCCGCTGCTGGTCATGTTCACCGGCCTCTTCATCGTGGTGGCGGCGCTGGAGAAGGTCGCGGTCGGGCCGCAGGCGATCGCGGCGGTCGGCCGCCTGCGCCTCGACGATCCGACGGTGCTCAGCGGCATCACGGCGATCCTGTCCAACCTGGTGTCGAACGTCCCGGCCGTGCTGGTGCTGAAACCCTTCGTCGAACCGCTGGCCGATTCGCAGCGCGCCTGGCTGGTGATCGCCATGGCTTCGACTTTGGCCGGCAACTTCACGCTGGTCGGCTCGGTGGCCAATCTGATCGTGGCCGAGCGGGCGCGGGCGCATGGCGCCACGCTCGGCTTCTGGAGCTATTTCCGCGTCGGCGCGCCGCTCACCATGCTGACGATCGCGGCCGGGATAGTTTGGCTGTCGCTGGTCTGAGCGAGGGGACTTCGGGCGCCTGCCGTGCGCCTCAGGCCGTGCCTTTCATGGCCTTGCAGATTTCCTCGACCAGCATGGCGGCGGAAACCGCGCCGGGGTCGGGATGGCCGAGCGAGCGATCGCCGAGGCGTGCGGCGCGGCCGAGCCCCGCCACCATGTCGCGCGTCGCTTCCGCGCCGGTCTTCGCCGCCGCCATGATCGCATCCGCGCTTTCGCCGGCGGCCGCCGCGTCCGCGGCCGGTCCCCAGGCGTCGAGCATGGTCTTCTGGCCGGGCTCGGCCTTGCCGCGCTGGACGATGCCGTCGCGCATGGCGACGATGACGGCGCGCAGTTCGTCGCGGCCCATCGAGAGGCGGGCACCGGCGGCCTTGCCGGCCCGTAGGAAGGCCGTCGCGTAAAGGGGGCCCGACGATGCGCCGACGGCGTTGAGGAAGCCTTTGGCGGCGGCGTTGAAGATGTCCTGAAGCGTCCCGTCCGTCGCCTGTGCGGCCTCGGCGGCGGCCTTGGTCCCCTGTTCCATGGCGATGCCGTGGTCGGCGTCGCCGATTACACCGTCCAGCGCGCACAGCGCGTCGCGCTCGGTCGCCATGCGCGAGGCGAGGGCGCTGAACAGGGTCTTCAGGTCCTGTGTGGTGAAGTCCATGATCTCACCCCTGCCGGAACATGACGCAGTCGCACGGATGGTCGATCAGGCGCTGCAATTCGTCGTCGAGGTGCATGACGGTGATCGAGGCGCCTGCCATCTCCAGCGACGTGCAATAGGGGCCGACCAGCGTCTTGTGGACGGTGAGGCCGGCCTCGGCCAGCCGCTCGGCGACCCGCTTGTTGAGGATGTAGAGTTCCATCAGCGGGGTCGAGCCCAGCGAGTTGACCAGCACGGCGACGCGTGCGCCGGCGGGCGCGTCCATCTCGGCGAGGATGGCATCCATGATCTCGTCGGCGACCTCGTTGGCGCTGCGCAGCGGACCGCGCCGGATACCGGGCTCGCCGTGGATGCCCATGCCGATCTCCATCTCGCCGGCCGGCAGGTCGAAATTGGGCCGCCGCGTCTGCGGCAGCGAGCAGGAGGAAAGCGCCACGCCGATGGTGTAGGTGCGGTCGTTGGCATGGCGGGCGATGCGCTCGACTTCGTCGATCGGCATCATCAGGTCGGCCGCCGCGCCCGCCGCCTTGAAGATGAAGACGTTGCCGGCCACGCCGCGGCGCTTTTCGCGCTGGTCGCGCGGCGCCGACGCGATGTCGTCGGTGGTGAGCACCGTGCGCGCCGCGATGCCCTCCATTTCCAGAAGCTCGGCGGCCATGTCGAAGTTCATCACGTCGCCGGCGTAGTTGCCGTAGAGGAAGAGGACGCCCGCGTCGCCGTTGACGGCGATCGCGGCATCGACCACGGGCTGCGGCGGCGGCGAGGCGAAGACGTTGCCGACTGCACAGGCGTCCGCCAAGCCCTTGCCGACATAGCCGAGGAAGGTCGGCTCGTGGCCGGAGCCGCCGCCGACGATGAGGGCGACCTTGCCCTTGCGCGGCCCGTTCTTCGCGACCAGCGCGCGCGGCGCATTCTCCAGCAGGCAGGCGTGATCCGGATGGGCGGCGGCGATGCCGGCCAGCATTTCGTCGACCACCGCGCCGCCGTCATTGATGAGCTTCTGCGTCAGGCTCATTTGAATCTCCTCCCGAGGCTTGTTCGCGCGCACGTTAAAAGCGGCACGCTCCAGCCGCAAGAACCGGCGCGTGTGCGAACCGTCATTTCTTCCGGAGTTGCCGAAGCTGTCGAAACGCATGGATTTTCCTGGCCGAACAGAATTCTGCGTCTCCGCTGTGGACATCCCTGTCCCGATCGCCCAATCTGGAGCCAGGGAACAAAAGCGCTGCACAGACGGCGCGAACAGACGGGTGCGCATGACAAAGGGCTGGACACTGTACGACCCACGGCTGGCGTGGATGCTGGTCGCGCCGGTCCTGCTTCTTCTCATCTTTTTCCTGCTGCTGCCGATCGCCGTGATGGCGGCCTATACCTTCTTCACCTTCGTCACGGCGGGGGTTGAGCAAAGCACGCTGACGCTGGCGAACTGGCACGAGTTCTTCACCGACAGCTACTATCACGGCTTCCTGTTCAAGACGCTGCGCGTCGGCGCGATGACGGCGCTCATCTGCGGCGTGCTCGGCTACTTCCCGGCCTATTTCATCTGGGCGACGACGTTCAAGCACAAGTGGCTGCTGCTTCTGCTGCTGATCGTGCCGTTCTGGATCTCGTTCACGATCCGCACCTTCTCGTGGATCAACATCCTGGGCGAACAGGGCGTCATCAACGTCGCGCTGCTCAAGCTCGGGATCATCCACGAGCCGCTGCCCATGCTCTATACGGAAGGCGCGGTGATCCTCGGCCTGCTGCACTTCCTGCTGCCCTACATGATCCTCAACGTCTATGTCAGCCTCGAAAGCATCGACCGCACGCTGATCGCGGCCGCTCGCTCGATGGGATGCACCAGCGCGCAAGCCTTCCGCGAGGTGACGCTGCCGCTGTCGCTGCCGGGCCTCGCCGCCGGCCTGCTGCTCTGCTTCGTGCTCGCGGCGGGCAGCTACGTGACGCCGCAATTGCTCGGTTCCGGCCGCGACGCGCTGTTCGGCAATCTGATCTACGACACCATCATGGGCCAGTTGAACTGGCCGATGGGCGCGACGCTCTCCATCGTGCTGTTCGTCGTGCTGGGCTGCTTCGCGGCCATCTACACCCGCTACATGGGCATGTCCCAGATCGTGAAGGGACTGGGCGGATGAGGGCCGAAGGCAGCGGCAAGGAAGGCAGGTGGGCCTGGCGGCTGACCGGGCTGATGACGGTGCTCGTCTACGTCTTCATGTTCGCGCCCATCATCGCGACGGTGGTCCTGTCCTTCAACGCGTCGATGTTCGGCGGCTTTCCGATGACCGGCTTCAGCCTGCAATGGTACGCCAAGCTGCTGGACAACGAGCAGGTGCTCGCCGCTTTCAGGACATCGCTGTGGATCGCGCTGATCACGGCCGTGGTCACCACCGCCGTCGGCGTCGTCACCGCGTTCGCACTGACGCGCTTCGAGTTTCCCGGCAAGAAGACGCTGTCGACGCTGGTGATCCTGCCGGCGCTGGTGCCGGAAACCATCCTCGGCGTCGGCCTGCTGGTGCTGATCAAGGCGGTGGACCAGCCGCGCACCCTGCTGCTTCTGGTGCTGGGGCATATCCTGCTCGCCGTGCCCTATGTCGTGCTGATCGCACAGGCGCGCATGGTGGGCATCAGGCGCGTCTACGAGGAGGCGGCGCTGTCGCTCGGCGCTTCGCGTTTCTCGACCTTCCGGGAGGTGACGCTGCCGCTGCTGATCCCGGCCGTGGTGGCCGGCGCGCTGCTCGCCTTCACCATTTCCTTCGACAACACGTCGGCCAGCCTGTTCTGGCGCCCTGCCGGGGTCGAAACGATGCCGACGCAGATCCTGTCGATGCTCAAGATTTCCATCAGCCCCGAGATCAATGCGCTCGGCACCGTGATGATCGTGGTGACGGTCGGCATTCCGCTGATCGGCGGGCTGATCCTGCAAAGCCTGACCAGATTGAAAAGACGCGGCGAACCAAAGGAGAAAACGTGATGAAGATGTCCGATACGAAGCGGCTGGAAAGGCTGCACGAGCGCTACATGAACGGCGGTCTCAGCCGCCGCTCCTTCCTCGGCCTTACCGCCGCCGCTGCGGCTTCCGCCGGCCTGTCGATGCCGTGGATGGGGCGTGCGCTCGCCGCCGTCACGGAGGTCCGCTTCGACGGCTGGGGCGGAACGGTGCAGGACGCGCTCGATAAATACGCCTTCCAGCCCTATACGAAGAAGACCGGCATCAAGGTGGTGCAGGGCACCTTCGGCGACGAGAACGAGATCATCACCAAGGTCAAGACCTCGAAGCCGGGCGACTTCCAGGTCGTTCATTCCTCGGGCGTCAACTACTACATCAAATACGTCAACGCCGGCATGACCTCGGAGATCAACGAGGCCAACATCCCCAACATGGCGAACGTGCTGCAGCCGATGATCGAGCCATTCCGCAAGCTGACGCCGAAGCTTTCGGCTGTGCCTTACGATTACGGCACCACCGGCATCGCCTACAACACCAAGGTCATCTCCGCCGAGGAGGCCAAGGAACAGGGCGTCAAGATGCTGTTCGACAAGAAGTACGCCGGCAAGATCGGCGGCTATGCCGATATGACGACGCGCGTCTGGTACGCTGCGCTCGCCACCGGGCAGGATCCCAACAAGATCGAGGACATGGACGCGGTCTGGGCCAAGGTGCGCGAACAGCGCGACATCGCCAAGAAGTTCTGGGGCTCGGGCGCCGAACTGATGGATCTGCTGTCCAAGGGAGAAATCGTGGTGACCGACGCCTGGTCGGGCCGCGTCGCCTCGCTGCAGGAGCAGGGCCATCCGATCGGCTATCTGGACCCCAAGGGATCGTACGCCTGGATGGAGGACATGCTGGTCCTGAAAGGCTCGCCGATGGCCGAGTGCGAGGAACTCATCAACTTCATGCTCGATCCCGCGACCTCCATCGCCGTGGCCGAGGGGCAGAGCTATCCGCCGTCGCTCGACCCGACCAAGGTCAAGCTCACCGAGAAGATCGAGAAGCTTCCGGCATTCGATCCGACGGGCAAGATGGAGGCGCTGACCTTCGCCGACCCGCAATACTGGGCCGACAACGAGGACGCTTGGCAGAAGCAGTGGGACAGGATCTCCAAAGGTGCCTGAAGGCGTGATCCCCTTGCAATCGTCCCGGCCGGATGCGGCCGGGGCGGAGGTTTCGGCCGCCGGCGCGGAGCGCCCGGCGGTCGAGTTCCGCGACGTCGAGATCGCCTACGGCAAGTTCGTGGCGGTGCGCGATTTCTCGCTTTCCATCGCCAAGGGCAGCTTCGTCACGCTGCTCGGGCCGTCGGGCTGCGGCAAGACGACGATCCTGCGCTCCCTCGCCGGACTGGTCGACATCACGCGCGGCCAGATATCGATCGGGTCGCGGCGCGTCGACGACGTGCCCATCTACAAGCGCAACATCGGCCTGGTGTTCCAGAACTACGCGCTGTTTCCGCACAAGACCGTCTTCGACAATGTCGCCTTCGGGCTGAAATATCGCAACGTCCCCAAGGCCGACATCAAACGCAAGGTCGGCCAGGCGCTCGATATGGTGCGCCTGCCGGGCAGTGAGAAGAAGCTGCCCTCGCAATTGTCGGGCGGGCAGCAGCAGCGCATCGCGCTGGCGCGCGCCATCGTGTTCGAGCCGGAAGTGCTGCTTCTGGACGAGCCGCTTTCGGCTCTCGACGCCAATATGCGCGAGGAGATGCGGGTCGAGATCAAGAAAATCCAGCGCGAAACCGGCATCACCGCCATCTTCGTGACCCACGATCAGGAAGAGGCGCTGTCGATGTCCGATCGGATCGTGGTGATGAACGCCGGTTCGATGGAACAGATCGGCACGCCGCAGGAGGTTTACGAGACGCCGCAGACCGCTTTCGTCGCCGATTTCCTGGGCAAGGCCAACATGCTGGCCGGCACGGTGAGCGTTGCCGACGGCAATAGCGCCACGGTCGACCTCGCCGTCGGCCAGACCGTGAAGGTCGCCACGCCGCGGCCGCTCGGCGTGGGAAGCGCCGTCACCGTCGTGGTGCGTCCGCAGAAGCTGTCGGTCGGGCCGGCCGCGACCACAAACCGTTTGTCGGGCCGCGTGGTGTCGACATCCTATCTCGGCGGCAGCGCCATCTACGAAGTCGATCTCGGCGGGACGACGGTGCGCTCCAATACGCCCATCAGCGGCACGGTTGTGCGCGAGGGCGAGGCGATGGAGGTGGGCTTCGACCCCGCCGGCTGCGTGCTTCTGGACGAGAGCGGCCGGCGCATTTCCTGAGGAGCGGCGACGCGAGGCGTCCGCGAGCTTTTTTTCGATTTCGGCGGGCAGCGCACCCCAACCCCTAACCCCTCCCCGCAAGGGGGAGGGGGATTCTTGGCGGGCGGTGGCTTCCCCCTGGAGAGGGGACAGGGAGGCGGGGCAATGCCATGCGCAACGAGCCGGTGCGGCCGTTTCAGTCGAAATCGTCCACGGTTTCCGCGATGACCGTGCCCCGGCAGCAATAGGCCACCGGGCCGGACATGATGGCCATGTCGCCTTCCAATCGAATGGAAAGCGGCCCGGCCGGCAGGTGCACGGTGAAGGTGCTTTCCTTACTCAGCCCTTTGCGCCGCGCCGCGAAGGCGGCGACGCAGGCGCCGGTGCCGCAAGCCTGGGTGGCGATGCCGGGCCGTTCCCAGACCTTGAGACGGATCGTGGCGGTGTCGACCATTTCGGCCACGCCGACATTGACGCCTTCGGGGAACAGCGGGTCGTTCTGGACGGGGGCGGCGTCGCGCGCCAGATCGACATCGGCAAGGCGATCGACGAAGAAGACGGCGTGCGGGTTGCCGATCCACAGGCCGGCGCCGTGGCGCAGCGGTCCACTCGCGACGGGCAGGTCGAACATGTCCACTTCGCGCGCGAGCGGGAAGTCGCGCCAGTTCCAGCCGATCGGGCCGAGTTCCACGCTGACGTCCATCGGCCCCGTCCGGCGGCATTTCAGCAATCCGCCGGCCGTTTCGAGGACGAGCGCGTCGGCGCCGGTCTCTTCCATGAGCAGGTGCGCGACGCAGCGGGTGGCGTTGCCGCAGGCGGAGACCTCGCGCCCGTCGATGTTGAAGATGCGCATCCCGGCTGGCGCGCCGGCGTCGGCTCCGGCGGGGGAGGGCGGCTCGATGGTCAGCAACTGATCGCCGCCGACCCCGATCCCGGGATCGCAGATGCGTACGATGTCGGTCTTCAGGAAGGCGCGCCGGTCCGTCCGCCGGTCGAAGATGACGAAATGATTGCGCAGGCCGTGCATCTTGCTGAACGGCCGTTCGGCATTGGCCGCTCCATGCGGGAAGCCGGGTTCCAAGGTCATCTGCGGTTCCGTTTCAAGATCTGCCTGTCGCGCCGGATGGCGAATTTGCCGACAGGATGAGTTCGGAGAAAGCCTCGACTTCTCCTTCGAGCGCGTCCCTGCCGGTGTGGCAGCGCAGATAGGCGGGTGCGAGCGACAGCCGATCCTGCATGGGCTCGGCGATCTCCAGCGAATAATAGCCGATCTGTACGAAGTTGAGAACGCGGGCGCGCACGAATGCGTCCGTTTCATCATAGCCGAAGCGCCTGAACATGGCGCAGATGGCGCCCACGCGCGCGTCGTCCTCCTGCATGACGATCCGATGGACTTCGGCGGATTGCCGCGACCAGGCGCGAACGGCGAAGTCGAGCCGCGGATTGAACAGAGATTCGTCCAGCCAGCACTCGAAGACGTTGAGCGCCGCCTGGGTGATCGAAGGCGCTGGCCGCGCCGCCCGTTCGACGATGAAGCGGGTGTTGTTGTTGCGCCAGTGATCGAGGAGTTGGTCGAGCAGGTCCTGCCTGCTCTTGAAATACCAGTAGAAGCTGGAGCGGGAGACGTCGAGCTTTTGGCCGAGCGTCAGGATACGGACCGCTTCCACGCCCTCGCAGACGAGTGTCTCCAGCGCAAGCCGCAGCCAGTCCTCGCGCGTCACCCTGGCATTACCGGACGGAACGGGGCGCCGCTCGCTTTCGTCGCGGGTCGGGTCGGTGAGCACGGCGGATCCCCCTGTGGTTCTGAAAAAGGGGATGTCTCCCGCCTCTAGGCTGCTACAACCATGGCGATTGTTCAAGCCGTTCACACCATCCGACAGTCTGGCTCCGCCTTATGTGAAGGCGCGTGTCCTCATCTCGCCTGGGGGGACAAGGCGGTAAGGCTGGAAAATGGACGGCGTCAGCGGGTGAAGCTGACGGCGTTGCCCGCATCGACATTGATGATGTTGCCGGTCGATTTCGCCGACATGTCCGAGGCCAGGAAATAAACGGCCTCGGCGACATCCTCGGGGAAGACCGAGCGCTTGAGCATGGAGCGCTTGCGGTAGTGTTCCTCCAGTTCGTCGGGCTGCATCGAATAGGCCGCGGCGCGCTGCTCGCGCCATTCGCCGGTCCAGATCTTCGAGCCGCGCAGCACGGCGTCGGGATTGACCGTATTGACGCGGATCTGATGATCCGCGCCCTCCAGCGCCAGGCAGCGCGCCAGATGGATCTCGGCGGCCTTGGCGGTGCAGTAGGCTGAGGCATTGGGAGAGGCGGCCAGCCCGTTCTTGGAGGCGATGAAGACGACGTTGCCGCCCATCTCCTGCCGCTTGAAGACGCGGAAGGCCTCGCGCGAGACGAGGAAATAGCCCTTGGCGAGGATATCCATGTTGCGGTTCCACATGGACAGTTCCGTGTCCTCGATCGGCGCCGCCGACGAGATGCCCGCGTTGGAGACCAGGATGTCGACGCCGCCATATTCGACGGCCGTCCCGGCAAAGGCGGTGGCGACGCCCGGCTCGTCGGTGACGTCGAGGCGCACGGTGCGGACGGCATCCCTGGAGAACGCCGCGCCGAGTTCGTCCCGGGTCTTTTCGAGCGCGGGCTCGTCGATGTCGGCCAGCATGACGCAGGCGCCCTCGCGCAGCAGCCGGGCGGCGATCGCCCTGCCGATGCCACCGGCGCCGCCGGTGATGAAGGCAACGCGACCGGCAAGCGATTTCGGTTTCGGCATGCGCTGGAGCTTGGCTTCCTCGAGCAGCCAGTATTCGATGTCGAACGCCTCCTGCTCGGGCAGGCCGACATAGGTGGAGACGGTCGAGGCACCGCGCATCACGTTGATGGCGTTGACGTAGAATTCGGCCGAGATGCGTGCCGTCGCCCTGTCGGCGGCGAAGGTGAACATGCCGACGCCCGGCATCAGGTAGACCACCGCGTTCGGATCGCGCATGGCGGGCGAGTCTGCATGCTTGCAGCGCTCGTAATAGGCCTTGTAGCCGGCGCGATATTCGTCCAACGCTGCCGGAAGGGCCGCAACCACGGCTTCCACATCGGGCTTCGCAGGATCGAAATCGATCACCAGCGGCCGGATCTTGGTCCTGAGGAAATGGTCGGGGCAGGAGGTGCCGAGTGCCGCCAGCGGCGCGAGGTTCCGGGAGTTGACGAATTCCAGAACCGTGTCGGAATCGTCGAAATGGCCGACCTTGGGCGCGCCGGCGCCGGAGATCATGCCGCGAATCTTCGGCATCAGCCGTGCGGCGATGGCCCTGCGCTCGCCGGTAGGCAGCGAGGCGGTGGCGGCGCCGCCGAAGGTCGGCTTGCCGTCGGTCTCCTTCGCAAACCATTCGATCGCCTGATTGATCGTGGCGACCGTGGTCTCATAGCATTCCTTGGGCGTATCGCCCCAGGTGAACAGGCCGTGGCTTTCCAGAACAACGCCCTTGGCGTTCGGGTTGTCGCGGCAGAATGTCTCCAGCCACAGGCCGAGCTCGAAGCCGGGCCGCCTCCAGGGCAGCCAGCCGATGGCGTCGCCGAAGATCTTTTGCGTCAACGCCCTGGAATCCTTTGCCGCCGCGATCGCGATGACGGCGTCGGGGTGCATGTGATCGACGAAGCGGCGCGGCACATAGGCATGCAGCGGCGTGTCGATCGAGGCTGCGCGCGGATTGAGGTTGAAGGTGCAGTGAGGCAGGTAGCCCACCATCTCGTCCTCGTGGTCGCGGCCGCGATAGAGACCCTTCAGCGCCTCCAGCCGGTCCATGTAGAGCGTGGCGAAGCCGTCGAGCTTGATGGACCCCACGTCGCCACCCGATCCCTTGACCCACAAGACCTCGACGTCGTTGCCGGTGAGCGGGTCCTTCTGCGTGATCTTCGACGAGGTGTTGCCGCCGCCGTAATTGGTGATGCGCTTGTCCGAGCCGAGCAGGTTGGAGCGGTAGACCAGCCGTTCCGGTTCGCTCATCGACGCCGCCCTGGCGTCGTCCCACAGGTTTGCAAGTCGCTTGGAGCGCGTTTCGGTCACGATGGAATCCTCCCGGCAGCGTCGTGTGCCGCTTTCGGGCGTAATTCAGGGCAAGCCATGTGGTTTGTCAATCGCAAAAAGATTGAACTTCGTCATTGTGCAGCGCAAAATGGATTGAGTGCGGCGCAAAATGATCGAGTTGCCGCACAATTCGCTTGCGCTCTTGTCATGTTTGCGTAAGTTGGATCATGGCGATTGCTTAAGCACGCCACGGGAGGATACCAGTTGAACGATTTGGTCCGCCAGCGGCAGATCATAGAGCTTCTGCGCGACCGGCCCTTTGCGTCGGTCCGCGAGTTGCAGGAAAGGCTCGGCGTTTCCGCCGCGACGGTCCGGCGCGACATCGACAAGATCGACGAATCGGGCGAGGCGCGAAAGGTCTACGGCGGCGTTTCGGCGCTCGACGGCGCCACGCAGGCGACCGCTTATGCGCGGCCTTACGACGAGAACCGGGACCTTGCAGTCGAGGCCAAGCGGCTGATCGCCGAACTGGCGGCGACGATGGTGGCCAACGGCGACGCCGTCATCGTCAACGGCGGCTCGACCTGCTTCCACCTGGGCGTCAAGCTCGCGGAACGCAACGTGCGGCTCTACACCAACTCCATGCCGCTCGCCGCCTATCTGAGCGACCACGGCACTTGCGCGCTGACCGTTGCCGGCGGCGACCTGCACCGCGAGCCGCGCGTCATCTACGGCGCGCAGAACCAGGTGCAGTTCTACGCCTCCAAGTTCTTCCTGGGAACGCAGGGCGTCAGCGCGGAGGGCCTTCTGGAATCGCATCCGCTGATGGTGCGCTCGATCCAGGAGATGAGCCGCAACGCAGACCAGATCGTTGTACTGGCCGACAGCCGCAAATTCTCCATCCATGCCCGCAACGTGGCGCTGCCGCTGTCGCGCGTCGGCACGCTGATCACCGACGAGAACATTTCCGACCAGCACGCCAGGATGCTGGAGAACGCCGGCGTCACATTGCGCGTCGTCTCCGTCGCCGGAGGCGGCCCATGAGCGGAGCGCTGGCCGTCTTCGATCTCGGCAAGACGAATTCGAAACTGTTCGTCTTCGCGCAGGACGGCTCGCTGCTGGACGAGCGCCGCACCAAGCCGGTCTGGACCGGGTTCCGCGGCCGTAACGTGTTAGACGACGGGCGTCTGTTCGACTGGATGAACCGGGAACTGGCCGATGTCGTCGCCGCGCATGGCGTCACCGACCTGATGATCTCCACGCATGGCTGCGCCTTCGCGCTGGTGCACGGCGACAAGTTGCTGCATCCGGTGCTCGACTACGAGCAGGAAATTCCCGATGTCGTGGCCGCCGTCATCGACCCGCTGCTGCCCGACTATTCCGAGACCTACACGCCCTGGCTGCCGCTCGGTTTTTCCATATCGCGCCACATCTACTGGCTCGAGACGGAAGAGCCGGCCCTCTTTTCCTCGGCCGAATGGATCCTGTGCTTTCCGCAATACTGGGTCTGGCGCTTCACCGGCCGGCCATTGGCCGAATGGTCCTATCTCGGCGCGCACAGCCAGCTCTGGGCGCCGCTGAAAAGAGGTTTCTCCTCGCTCGTCGAGCGCATGGGCTGGCGCGGAAAATTTCCCGAGATCGCGCCGGCGGGGGCGATCGTCGGCGAGACGGCGGTCGCCTTGCCGGACGGTAGCAGCCGCGTGCTCAGGGTGCACAACGGCGTGCACGATTCCAATGCGGCGCTCGCCTACTACCGCATGACCGGGCTGACGGGATTCACCATCGTCTCGACCGGCACCTGGGTCATCATCATCAATCTCGACTGTCCGCTTTCGGCGCTCGATGGGGAGCGCGACATGATCTCTAACGTCACCGTTGACGGCGAGCCGGCGCCGTCGCTGCGCTTCATGGGCGGGCGCGAGTTCGACCTGATCTCGGACGGCTGGGACCGGCCGATCGGCCAGGCGGCTGTCGAGCGCGTCATGGCGCGCGGCGTCTTTGCCCTGCCGTCCTGGACGGCGGGCGGTCCGTTTCCCGAAACCGAAGGCCGCATCGTCGGCGGTGACGTCGATGGCGAGGAGCGCGCCGCGGTCGCCGCGCTCTACGTGGTCATGATGACGGACCTGTCGCTCGACTTGATCCGCTCCGACAATATGCTTGTGGTGGACGGCGGGCTGGCGAAGATCGACCTCTTCACTGCCATGCTGGCGCAGTTGCGGCCGGCACAGGCGGTCGTCCGCTCGAGCATGAGCGAAGGATCGGCCACGGGTGCGGCGGCGCTCGCGTTCAAATCGCTCGGCCTGGCGCCCTTCGAGGACGAGACGACGCCGGTTTCGGCCAGCAGGATCGAAGGGCTCGAAGCCTATCGCGACCGCTGGCGGGAACTGGCAGAGCACGATCGGGCTGCGGTCCGGGCGAGAGTTTCGGATGCACGGAGGGCGGGAGCGTGAAAAGGTTACCCCCACCCCTAACCCCTCCCCACAAGGGGGAGGGGGATTCTGAGACGTTGGCATACCCCTCCCCCTTGTGGGGAGGGGTTAGGGGTGGGGGTTCAAGAGCGCACCCGACAGCAGGAACCCTTCCATGACCGCTCCGTTCGTCACCATGACCGGCATGTCCAAATCCTTCGTCGGCGTGAAGGTGCTCAAGGACGTGGACTTCGACGTTCGGCCGGGCGAGGTGCATGCGCTGCTGGGCGAAAACGGGGCGGGCAAGTCGACGCTGATCAAGATGCTGTCCGGCCTCTACACGCCCGACGCCGGCACGATCACAGTCAACGGCGAGGCGATGAAGTTCTCCTCCACCCGCGACGCGACGGCGGCGGGCATCGCTACCGTCTATCAGGAGCTTCTTCTGTTTCCCGAGCTGACGGTGGCGGAGAACGTCTTCCTCGGCCACTATCCGCGAACCGCCGGCGGCTGGATCGACTGGGCCGAGGTTCGGGCGCGCACGCGCGACCTGCTCGACCAGCTCGATACGTTCGACCTCGACGTCGACACCAAGGTGCTCGCCCTTTCGGTTGCGCAGCGCCAGCGCGTCGAGATCGCCAAGGCGCTGTCGAAGAACGCGAAGATCCTCATCATGGACGAGCCCACCGCCTCGCTGGTCGAGGCGGACGTGCAAAGGCTCATGCAGGTCGTGCGCCAGTTGCGCGAACGCGGCGTCGGCATCGTCTATGTCAGTCACCGCATGCCCGAAATCTTCGCGCTGGCCGACCGCGTCACCGTGCTGCGCGACGGCGCGCATGTCGGCACGCGCGCCATCGGCGAGGTGGACGAGCGCGAACTGGTCTCGATGATGGTGGGGCGGCCGATCGACAGCCTGTTCCCGAAAACCGAGGCGGCGATCGGCGAGACGGTGCTGGAGGTGCGAAACCTCAACCACGGCAGGCACGTGCGCGACATCTCGTTCTCGCTGCGGCGCGGCGAGATTCTCGGCATCGCCGGGCTGGTCGGCAGTGGCCGGACGGAACTCGCGCTCACCCTGTTCGGCATGACGCCGGCGACCTCCGGCGAGATCGTCATGGAGGGCAGGCCGGTGCGCATAACCTCGCCGCGGCAGGCGCGCGACCTCGGCATCGCCTATGTGCCGGAGGACCGCGGCCTGCAGGGGCTCGTCAAGCCGATGGCCATCCGCAAGAACGTCTCCATGGCGACGATCGAGCGCGTCTCGTCGGGCATCTTCATCAAACCCGCAGCCGAAGCGCGGCGTGCGGTCGACGCGGTCAAGCGTCTGTCGATCCGCTGCCGCGACATCGGCCAGCCGGTCGGCGAGCTCTCGGGCGGCAACCAGCAGAAGGTGGTGATCGCCAAGTGGCTCGAAACCAGCCCGAAGGTGCTGATCCTCGACGAGCCGACGCGCGGCGTCGATGTCGGCGCCAAGGCCGAGATCCATACCATCATGGGCGAGTTGGTGAAGCAGGGCGTGGCCGTCATCATGATCTCGAGCGAATTGCCGGAGGTTCTGGGTATGAGCGACCGCGTGCTGGTGATGAGCGGCGGCGCGATCACCGGCGAGATCGACAGGGCCGACGCCACGCCCGAACGCGTCGGCGCGGCCATGACGGCGCATCGCGTGCAGGCGAACGGCACCGGGGAGGCGGCGTGATGGCGATGAGCGTGGACCTGCCGCCCACCCGGCCCGCCAGTGCTGCCCGCCGGCCCGGTTTCCTGAGCCGGCTGTTTGCCGAATACGGGCAGGAGATCGTGGTGCTGGCCGCGATCGTCGTTCTCTTCATCGTCGTCACGATGGTCAATCCGCGCTTCATCAGCGCCAACAACCTGACGACCATCTTCGCCGGCAACGCCTATATCGCGGTTGCCGCCATCGGCATGTCGATGGTCATCGTCACCGGCAATATCGACGTGTCGGTGGGGGCGCTGATCGGCGTGCTGGCGACCATTTCGGGCACGCTGGCCGTCGCCGGTTACCCGGTCTGGGTGGCGTGGTTCTTTCCCGTCCTGGTCGGCATGGCGATCATGGGAGTGCAGGGCGTGCTCGTCGCCTATGCGCGCATTCCGTCCATCGTGGTGACGCTCGGCGCCATGTCGATCCTGCGCGGCGGGCTGATCAGCGTGACGGGAGGCACATGGATCAGCGGCCTGCCGTCCGAATTCCTGCTGGCGCAGCAGCGCTGGTTCGGCGTGCCGTCGCCGATCGTCATGATGGTGGTGCTGACCGTGCTCGCCTTCCTGTGGATGCGCTACTCGGCCTTCGGCCGCTCGCTCTATGCCGTGGGCGGCAATCCGGAAGCGGCGCTGGCCACCGGCATCCCGATCGAGCGGCGGATCGTCGCCGTATTCGTCATCCACGGTGCTTTCGCGGGGCTGGCGACCATCCTGTTCGCCACACAGCTTCAGGTCATCCAGTCCACCGTGCCGCCCAATCTGGAGCTTACGGTCATCACCGCTTCCGTCATCGGCGGGGTCTCGATCCTCGGCGGCTCGGGCACGGTGATAGGCTCGACGCTGGCGACCATCCTGTTCGCCGCCATCGGCTCGGCGCTGATCTTCGTCAACGTGTCGGCCTACTGGCTGCGCGCCGTGATCGGGCTGCTGATCCTGGCGACGGTATTGGCCGACATGATGCGCCGGCGCGGCAAGGCGTGAGGGGAACGATGAACCTCAAATCCCTCATCCGCCACGAGACGTTCCTCGCGCTGCTGCTGGTCGCGGTGCTCATCGTGCTGTCTTTCCAGTCGGACCGCTTCTTCACCGTCTCCAACCTGCTCAACCAGGGCAGGTTGATGACCGAGACGGGGCTGATCGCCATCGCCATGACCTTCGTCATCGCCACCGGCGGCATCGACCTTTCGGTCGGCTCCATTCTTGGTCTGGTCGCGATCCTGACGGGCGTGTTCTGGCACAATGTCGGCATGCCGCTCGGCCTGGCTGCGGTCGCGGCCATCGCGGTCGGCACCTTCGCCGGCTTCGTCAACGGCCTCATCATCACGCGCTTCAGGGTGCCGCCGCTGATCGCCACCTTGGCGACGCTGGCGCTCTACCGTGGGCTGGCGGAAGGCATCTCGCAGGCGCGCTCCGTGCGCGGCTATCCCGACTGGTTCTACGTGCTGGGGCAGGGCGAGGTGCTGGGCGTGCCCACACAGCTCTGGATCCTGGTCGCCGCCGCGATCATCGCTTCCGTCATCCTGGCTTATACGCGCTGGGGCCGCACGGTTTACGCCATCGGCTCCAACGAAGTCGCCAGCCGCTTTTCCGGCCTGTCCGTCGAGAAGACCAAGCTGGCGCTCTACACCGCCTCGGGCTTCGCGGCCGCCGTCGCCGCGGTGATCTTCGTGTCGCGCGTCTCCACCACGCGCTCCGACATGGGCACCGGCATCGAGCTCGACGCCATCACCGCCGTCGTTCTCGGCGGCACGTCCATCTTCGGCGGACGCGGCACCATCCTCGGAACCGTGATCGGGCTTTGCCTGATCCAGGCGCTGAAGAACGGCCTGTCGCTCGCCGGCGTGAAAGGCGACGGCACGATCATGCTGATCGGCGCCGTCCTCATCCTGGCGATCCTCGCCAGCAACCTCTTCGAGAGGAGCGGCACTCGATAATTGGGAGAGACCCGTCCTTCACTGCCGCTCATCAGTGTCGGGACGAATTTTGGAGGAAGTAATGCACAAGATCGTACTGTCTGCGCTTCTGGCCCTGTCCTTCTCGACGAGCCTGAGCCACGCCCAGTCCGCCTGGACCGGCGGCGACGACCTGCCGACCAATCCGCTTGCCTGCGACGCGACGCCGGCGACACCGGTATCGAAGCCCTATGACGGCGGCGAGCCCACCAATGCGCCGGACCGCAAGGGCAAGACCCTCAAGGTGGTCGATGTGCCGAAGCTTGTCGGCATCGGCTACTTCAACGCCACGTCCAAGGGCATCGCCGACGCCGCCAAGGAAATGGGCACCATGGACGCCAAGACCGACGGTCCGTCCAAGGCCAACATCGACGACCAGATCACGCTGATCGACAACTATATCACCAGCGGCGTGGATGGCATCCTGTTCGCCGCCAACGACCCGGTCGCCATCGCGCCGGTGCTAAAGAAGGCGTTGGCTGCCGGCATCAACGTGGTCGGCTACGACGCCAACTCGACGCCGGACGCGCGCCAGTGGTTCGTCAACCAGGCCGAATTCAACGGGATCGCCAAGGCCTCGATCGACTCGATGGCCAAGGAAATCGGCGAGGACGGCGCCTTCGCCATCGTCACCTCGACCTTCACCACGCCCAACCAGGCGCGCTGGATTTCGGAGATGCAGGCCTACCAGGCCAAATGCCATCCGAACATGAAGTGGCTGGAGACGGTCGAGGCGCAGGAAGACAACATCCTGTCCTTCAACCAGGCCAACACGCTCATCAACAAGTATGGCGACGACCTGAAAGGCATCTTCGGCATGACCTCCGTCGCCACGCCGGCGGCGGCTGAAGCTGTCACCCAGGCCGGCAAATGCGGCAAGGTGGCGGTGGTCGGCCTGGCCACACCGAACGCCATGAAGCCCTACGTCAACAAGGACTGCGTGAAGTCGGTGGTGCTGTGGAACCCCGTCGATCTCGGCTATGCGGCGGCCTATGTGCTGCGAGCGACCGCCGACGGCGACCTCAAGCCCGGCTCGACCTCGGTGAAGGCCGGCAAGCTCGGCGAGCTCTCGGTCATCAACGGGTCCGAGATCCTGCTCGGCGCTCCGACCGTGTTCACCAAGGACAACATCAACGACTTCGATTTCTGATCGAAGACCGGCGGGGGCGTCCTGCGTCCCCGCCACGCTCGCCCAAGGGCCGCAGCGAAGGAACCATCGTCATGCCTCAATCCGTCTCCCGGCAAGCGGAACTCGATGCGCTCAAGGCGCTCTCGGCGCGCATCGGGTCCGACCCGCTCACGACACAGGGCGCCGGCGGCAACACCTCGCTCAAGGTGGACGGCACGCTGTGGATCAAGGCTTCGGGCACATGGCTCGCTCATGCGCTGGAGCGCGACATCATGGTGCCGGTCGCCTTCGAGCCGCTTCTCGACGCGGTGGCAGCCATCGATCCGGTAGCGGAGCGGGCGCATGAATTCACTATAGCGGCGCAGAACGCCTCGGGGTTGCGGCCGTCCATCGAGACGACCGTGCATGCGCTGCTGCCGCAGCGCGTCGTGCTGCACGTCCATTGCGTCGACACCATCGCTCTCGCCGTTCGCACCGATTGCGTGGAGCAGGTTTCGCCGCGGCTGGAAGGGCTCAACTGGGCCTATGTGCCCTATGCGCGCCCGGGCCTGCCGCTGGCGCTGGCGATCGCCGAGCATCGCGGTCAGCGGCCCGACGTGCTGGTGCTCGCCAATCACGGGCTGGTCGTCGCGGCAGAGACGGTTGATGCGGCCGAAGCGCTTCTGCTCGATGTGAAGCAGCGACTGCGCGCCGAACCGCGCCGTCCGAAGACCGCCGCCGATATCCGGTGGCTGGCAGGTTCTGCAGCCAAGGGGACAGGAGACGTGTCCTACCGGCTGCCGCAGTCCGAGGTAACACATGATGCGGCGCTCGATCCGGCAAGTCTTGAGATTGCCGCCCTCGGCAGCCTCTATCCCGACCATGTCATCTTTCTGGGGCAGGGCTCGACCATCGCCGGTGCAGGCGAGGATGCCTCGGCGGTCGCGCGGCGGCTCGGCTTTGCACCGGCCTCGATCCTGTTTGCGGGCAAGGGCGTGCTGATGCGCGCCGACATGCCGCCCGGCGCGGACGCGATGGCGCGCTGCCTGGCCGACGTTCTTGCGCGCATTCCCGCGGGCGCGCCGGTGCGCGTGCTGACGGCCGGGGAGATCCTTCAACTCACGGACTGGGACGCCGAGAAATACCGGCAAGAGCTCGCCCGCAAGGCTGTAAGGAAGATTGCCTGAACCATGCATACTCTCCTTTCCATCGGCATCGACCTCGGCACCTCCGGCGCGCGCGCCGTGGCGATGACGGCCGATTTCGAGATCGTGGCGCAAGGCGCGGCGAAGCTCTTGGCATTCGGAAGTGATCCACGCGACCCGGCAATCTGGTGGCAGGCGGTGCGGGCGGCGCTTGCCGAGACGCTTGCCGGAATCGGGCAAGCAAGAGTAGGCGCCATTGCCGTGGACGGCACCTCGGGCACCGTCCTGGCGATCGACGAAAAAGGCGATCCGCTCGCGCCGCCGCTGATGTATGACCACAAGGTGGACGACGCGGTGCTGCTCGCCCGCATCGCGCGGATCATTCCGGCGCAGAGCGCTGCGCATGGCGCGACGTCGGGCCTTGCCAAGGCGCTGGCGCTGCAACCGACGCCGGGCGTGGCCGCAATCGTCCATCAGGCCGACTGGATCGCGGGGCGGCTTACCGGACGCTTCGATACGACCGACGAGAACAACGCCCTCAAGACCGGCTACGATCCGCTGGAGCGCCGCTGGCCGGACTGGATCGGGACGACGGGTCTCGATCCGACGCTGCTGCCGCGCGTGGTTGCCGCGGGAACACCGGTGGGAACACTGGCGCCGGAGATTGCGGATGTGTTCGGCCTCGACCGCGGCGTCGCCGTGGTGGCCGGAACGACCGACGGCTGCGCCTCGTTCCTGGCTACGGGCGCCGACCGGCCGGGCGACGGCGTGACGGCGCTGGGCTCGACCCTGACATTGAAGCTGCTGTGCGATCGGCCCGTCTTCGCGCCCGAATTCGGCATCTACAGCCATCGCGTCAACGGGTTGTGGCTCGCCGGCGGCGCGTCGAACAGCGGCGGCAAGGTTCTGGCGCATCATTTCCCGGCCGACTCGATCGAAGCCCTTTGCGCCGGGATCGATCCCGCCACCGAGACGGACCTCGATTACTACCCCCTGATCGTCCCCGGCGAGCGTTTCCCGGTCGCGGATGGGGGCTGGCCGCCGCGGCTGACGCCGCGTCCGGCTTCGGACGCAGACTTCCTCAAGGGCATGCTGGAGGGCATCGCGGCCATCGAGAAGCTTGGCTACGACCGGCTGGCCGAACTCGGCGCACCGCCCCTGCGTTCCGTGCGCAGCGTCGGCGGCGGCGCGGCCAACCGGGTCTGGACGGCGATGCGGCAGCGCCGGCTCGGCGTGCCTTTCCTGCCAACCCTGTCGGATGAGGCGGCTGCCGGCAGCGCCCGGCTGGCGCTGGCCGGGATGAAGACCCTGGGGATGGTGCCGTGAGCGCCTCGTCGTCTCCTGTTCGCCCGGTGGCGATGGCCGGCGGACTGCGCGACCTCGCGGCGCAATTCGACGTTTTCATCCTCGACCAGTTCGGTGTGCTGCATGACGGGACCGCACCCTATCCCGGCGCCGTCGAAGCGCTGTCGGAACTCAAGGCGGCGGGCAAGCGCAGCCTGCTGCTGTCCAATTCCGGCAAGCGATCGGCACCGAACGAGGCTCGGCTGGAGAAGCTCGGCTTCGCGTCCGGCAGTTGGGATCACTTCCTGTCGTCGGGCGAGTTCGCGTGGCGGAGCCTGCAAAACTCCCTGCGGGACAGGCCGGGCCTGCGCTGCCTGCTGGTTGCGCGCGACGGCGACCGCTCGGCGGTCGACGGACTGCCGCTCGTCCTTACGGAGCGCGGCGAGGACGCCGATATCGTGCTCCTGTCGGCCAGCGAGGGCGACCGTTACGATCTCGACCACTACAGGCAATTGCTGGGCCCGGCGGCAGCCCGGGGCGTCGAATGCCTGTGCACCAATCCGGACAAGATCATGCTGACCGCCGGCGGGCCGCGTTTCGGGGCAGGGCGCATCGCCGACCTCTATGCGGAGATGGGCGGGCCGGTGACATGGATCGGCAAGCCGTTTCCCGATATCTACGCCGCCGCGCTCGCCATGCTCGGCAATCCCGACCCGGCTCGTGTGGTCTGTGTCGGCGACAGCATCGAGCACGACATCGCCGGTGGGGGAGGGGTAGGACTGGCGACCGCCCTTGTCACGACCGGCGTTCTGGAAACCGCGTCTGCGGGCGATAGGGAAACGCTGTACGTTCGCCACGGCGCGAGGCCGGATTTCCTGCTGCAAAGGTTCGCGTGGTGAGCGCCGCGCCAAGGGAGACTGTCATGGAAGCGATGATCGCCGTCGATGTCATCGAAAAGGACAACGCATCGCGGGAGAAGACCCTGCGCGCGGACTACGAGACGCTGGGCGGGCAACTGGCGCGGCGGGGCATCGACATCGCGGCGGTGCTGAAGAAGGTCGAGGCCTTCGGCGTCGCCATCCCGTCCTGGGGCGTCGGCACCGGCGGCACGCGCTTTGCCCGGTTCCCCGGCGAGGGCGAGCCGCGCGACGTTTTCGACAAGATCGAGGATTGCGCCGTCATCCAGCAACTCACCCGCGCGACGCCCACCGTGTCGCTGCACATTCCCTGGGACAAGGCCGACCCCAACCGGCTGAAACAGGCGGCGGCGCGCTTCGGCCTCGGCTTCGACGCCATGAACTCCAACACCTTCTCCGATGCGGCGGACCAGGCCCGCTCCTACAAGTTCGGCTCGCTCAGCCACGCCGACGCTGCCGTGCGCCGGCAGGCGGTGGAACACAACATCGAGTGCATCAAGATCGGCAAGACGATCGGTTCGAAGGCCCTGACGATCTGGATCGGCGACGGCTCCAACTTTCCCGGACAGGTGAATTTCGCCCGCGCCTTCCGGCGCTATCTCGATGCGGTCGGGGAAATCTACGAGGCGCTGCCCGACGACTGGCGCCTTTTCACCGAGCACAAGATGTACGAGCCGGCCTTCTATTCCACCGTCGTGCAGGACTGGGGCACCAACTACATGATCGCCAGGGAACTCGGCCCCAAGGCGTTCTGCCTCGTCGACCTCGGCCACCATGCGCCCAACGTCAATATCGAGATGATCGTGTCGAGGCTCATCCAGTTCGGCAAGCTGGGCGGCTTCCATTTCAACGATTCGAAATACGGCGACGATGACCTCGACGCCGGTTCGATCGACCCCTACCGGCTGTTCCTCGTCTTCAACGAACTGGTGGATGCCGAGCTTTCGGGGGCGGAGGGCTTCGATCCCGCCCATATGCTCGACCAGAGCCACAACGTCACCGATCCGATCGAGAGCCTGATGCTGTCGGCGATCGAGGTCCAGCGCGCCTATGCGCAGGCGCTGCTGGTCGATCGCGGGGCGCTGGAAGGCTTCCAGGAGGACAACGACGCGCTGATGGCGACGCAGACGCTGAAGGCGGCCTATCGCACCGATGTCGAGCCGATTCTGGCGATGGCGCGCCTCAATCGCGGTGGCGCGATCGATCCGGTCGCGGCCTATCGCGCCGCCGGCTATCGGCAAAAGGTCGCCGCCGAGCGCCCGGCCGTCGCCTCGGGCGGCGGGGGTATCGTCTGAGAGGAGGCAGATATGCCCGAACGCATCGCCTTCCGCATGGTCCTCGATCCCGGCCAGGCTGCGGAATACCGCAGGCGGCACGACGCGATCTGGCCCGAGATGGTGGCGGCGCTGCGCAATGCCGGCGTGTCCGACTACACGATCTGGCTCGACCCGGAGACGAACCATCTGTTCGCGACGCTGGTGCGCGCGGACGATCACACGATGGATGCGCTGCCGCGCACCGATGCGAACCGGCGCTGGTGGGACTTCATGGCCGACATCATGCGCACCAACGACCTCGGCGAGCCGGTCGCGGTGCCGCTGGAGAATGTCTTCAAGATGGACTAGTCGCACCTGGACAGACCGGGTGAAACAATTGCTGAGAGAAAGGCGAAGACGATGACCAACAAGGCGCTGCGCGAGGAGATGGTTGCGATCTGCCGCCGCATGAATTCCAGCGGCATAAACCAGGGCACGGCGGGCAATCTTTCCGTGCGTTCGGGCGACGGGTTCCTGATCACCCCGTCCAGTCTGCCATACGATACGATGACGCCGGACGACATCGTCGAGATGGATTTCTCCGGTACCTATGCCGGGCGCCGCCCTTCGTCCGAATGGCGCTTCCACCGCGATATCCTCAAGGCGCGTCAGGACATCGACGTCGTGCTGCATTGCCATTCCATCTACGCCACGACGCTGGCCTGCCATCACAAGACCATCCCGAGTTTCCACTACATGACCGGCGTCGCCGGCGGCACGACGATCCGCTGTTCGCGCTACGCCACCTTCGGCACGCAGGAACTCTCGGACGCCGCGCTGGAGGCGCTGGAGGGGCGGCTTGCCTGCCTGCTCGGCCAGCATGGGCAGATCTCGCTGGGCAAGTCGATGGAATCGGCCCTGTGGCTGGCCGTCGAGGTGGAAACTCTGTCGCGCGTCTACGTGCAGGCGCTGACGCTTGGCGAGCCGCCGATCCTGCCCGACGAGGAGATGGAGCGGGTGATCGCTCAGATGAAGCGCATGAGCTACGGTTTCGGTCCCGAAGCCGAGGGCAGCAACGACGTGGCGCGCCCGCGCTCCAACTGATCCCGCCTGATCGGACGCCGGGGCGGGTTATCCCAGCCCCGGCAGCATCGCCTTGGCGCCGTCGAACATCATCTCGACGGCGATCGCGGCCAGGATCATGCCCATCAGGCGCGTCATCACCACGCGCATCCTCGCGGACAGAAGCCTGCCGATGGCCGAGGCGAAGAACAGCACGACGAAGAGCGCCGCCAGGACAGCGACGAGCACGAGTGCGAAGGCCGTGGCCTGCGCCATGCCGTCCGCCTGCGCCGAATAGATGATCAGCGTCGCTATCGTGCCCGGCCCCACGATCATCGGAAACGTCATGGGGTAGAAGGTGATGTTGTCTTCGCTGTCGTCATTGGCCGCATCGTCCGCCTTTTTCTCATGGTCGCCGCGCTCATGCGCGGTGATCGGCTTGCCGTTCAGCATCGACAGCGCGATCCCGAGCAGCACCAGGCCGCCGGCGACGCGAAAGGAGTCGATCGTCACGCCGAAGAAGCCGATGAGGGCGTTTCCCGCGATGGCGACGACGGCACACATGACGGCGGTATAGAGCGTGATCCTCACGGCCATCGCGCGCTGTTCGGCTACGCTTCTGCCGTCGGTCAGCGACAGGAAGATCGGCAGGGTGATGAACGGGTTCATGATGGCAAAAAGGGCGCCGAGGAATTTGGCGGCGAAGGCGAGATCCATTTTTCCATCCTGTTGCTGTTGCCGGACCGATTATGCGGATTCGACCGATCCTCGTGAAGCCTTTGAAAAAGCGTTCCGCGCCATTTGTCGGCACGCCTGGGCGCGTGTAGGTTTGATCCGAACGCAGACCTGTCCGGAGTGGTTTGGTGAAGGATCCCTACGACATACTGGGCGTCCAGAAGACGGCGAGCGCAGCCGACATAAGAAGCGCCTATCGCAAGCTCGCCAAGAAGCTGCATCCCGATCTCAATCCCGGCGACAAGTCGGCCGAGGAGAAATTCAAGGAAGTCTCGGGCGCCTACGATCTGCTCGGCGACGAGGACAAGCGCAAGCGCTTCGACAACGGCGAGATCGATGCCTCGGGAGCGGAACGGCCGCCGCAGCATTTCTACCGCGAATACGCTTCGGCCGCGCAGGGCCATCCCTACGCCGACGAGTCGGGCTACGCCGATTTCATGGAGGGGGAGGACGCCTTCGCCGAACTGTTGCGGCGGGCGCAGCATGCCCGGGCGAACCGGCGCGGGCAGGACATGCACTACCGCCTGGCGATTGATTTCGGCGAGTCGATCGCCGGCGCCACCAAGCGCATCACGCTGCCGACCGGCGGCACGCTGGACGTGAAAATTCCCCCGGGCCTTGTCGACGGACAGGTGATCCGGCTCAAGGGCAAGGGAGAGCCGGGGGCTGGCAGCGGTGGCGCGGGCGACGCCCTGATCGAAGTGGAGGTCACGCCGGACAGGCGCTTTGCGCGCGAGGGCGACGACATCTCGCTGGACCTGCCGGTGTCGCTGACGGAGGCCGTTCTGGGCGGCCGCGTGCGCGTGCCGACACCGACCGGCGACGTGACCATGTCGGTGCCGAAAGGCTCGAACACCGGCACGGTGCTGCGGCTCAAGGGCAAGGGCGCGCCGCGCAAGGGTGGCGGCCGCGGCGACCAGTTCGTCAAGTTGAAGATCGTCCTGCCGAAAGGCCCCGATCCCGAGCTTGAGGCATTCGTCGAGACCTGGGCGAAAGGCAAGGACTTCGATCCACGCGAGGCCATGAGATGATGAAGATGACCAAGCAGGAATTCCTGGCCTCTTCCGGCATCCATGTGCGCACGCTGGACCTGTGGATCGAGCAGGAATGGCTGGCGCCCGAACAGACGCCGGAAGGAGCCCGGTTCAGCGATATCGACGTGGCGCGCGCCCGCTTCATCCGCGACCTCAGGGACGACATCGGCGCGAATGACGAGGGTATCGACGTCATCCTGCACCTGCTCGACCAGTTGCACGGCCTGCGCCGCACGCTCGCCGAACTGCGGGACGACATGAAGTCGCGCCAGGGCGATTAACCTTCGCAGTTCAATTGACGCAGCGAACGAGCGGCTTCTTCGACGCAGCGCCCGCAAACCTGGCACGACATCGCCTCGCCAGCTGAAACGATGCCGGTGTCGCCGGATCGTTCGCACGCGCGAGGCGCTCGCCGGTCCCTGTTTCTCAGGCCGCCGACGGGCCGGGGTCATCGCCGGCGACAGACGGTTCAGGTGCCATCGCGCCGCCGCTGACGAGCCGGAGCCGTGGCCGCTGCGGAACGGGTTGCACGGCACGCGTCCGCCTTTGAGCTTCGGGCTGGTACAGCACGGCGAGCAGCGTTACCGGCTTCTCGTGGCCCTGCTCGTCGATCATGCAGGTCTGGCCTTCGGCCATACCCAGCAGGGCAAGCCCTCTCATGGTGGAGAGCGGAAGAAACATGCCGACGGGTCCGTTGATGCGGCCGAGCGAGAGCACCCGCGTCTCGTCGGGGCCGTCGCCTGCGCGGAAGCTGACGCGGCTGCTGAGCGTCGCGACGGTGTCGGGCACGTCGTCACGAAGGACAACGGTGGCGTTGCGGATCTTGCGCCGCAGCAGGGGCAGCAGCGGATCGTCAGGGCCGCAACGGTCGCTGACGACTTCGAGAATGGTCAAATCCTTGGTAGTGAGAATGCAGGCGTCTTCGTACATCGCGTGTCTCCGTGCCCGGGGGATGCTGTCATGATCGAGATCGGGGTCCCTGGCCGCGCGACGCGCGACGCAGGGCTCAGGATCCTGCGATGAGGGATCCTCCGAACAGCCGGAGACGATGGCGGTTGTGCATGATGCTGCGGCCGGGCGTCAGGCGGAAACGGCTTCCGCCGCCGGATGCGGGACGACATCCAGAACGGTCAGCCGGTTCGATCTGCCGTCGCGCGAGGTCCAATCCATGGACTGGCCTTTGGCGAGGCCGAGCAGGGCGATGCCGATGGGCGTCATCACCGAAATCCTGCCTTGCTCGATGTCGGCATCCGCCGGGTAGGTCAGGGTCACCGTGCGTTGCTCACCGCCCTCGATGGCATAGCGCACGGTGGATCCGATCGCCACCGAACCGCGGGTCTGGTCGGGCCTGGCCACGACTTTCGCCCGGTCGAGCTCTGCCAGAAGGCTTTCGGCGACGTCGGGATTGCGCGCGGCAAACGCCTCTGCGAGGCGGTAGAGCCGGTCATGGTCCGTTCGATGCACTGTGATGGCCGGCTTGCGGCCGGTGCCGGTTCTCGTTGTCATGTCGTAATCTCACTTCTTGCCGCTTGCCTTGGGCGAGCGGCGCGGTCCGTCTATTGGATGAAAGATGTCGCGCGAGGAGCGAAACCGGCCACGGGCTTCGCAGTGTCGGGTCCCGCGGCAGGGATGCGCGACGCAGCCGTGCCGGGGCTCAAGCGCCCGCGATGGGGCACACCCTGAAGATCACCAGAAGATGATGCGCAACCTGCAACATGCCCAAGACATCGGAAATGATGCCCGGGAAGTCAAGGGCAACCGATCGATCGATTGAAGTGAACCCATTCGGTGATGGTAGCGGAGGACCGAAGCAGACGGCTCAGCCCCACTTGGTTCTACTTTGCCACAACCAACCACATAACTACACCTCAATCTAGAAAAAACGCATCCCTGATACCTTCAGGGATGCGTCCATTCTCTGTGACGAACACCGCATAGTTCGACGGCAATCGATAGCGGTGTGACAGATTGGATGCTCAGCCAGAGCGGTTCACTCGTACCGCATCCTGTATCCGATCACAACATGGAAGGAGCGGATGCATTATGCCGAGCAACATTCAATTTTCTCAGTCTGCGCCACCTGAGAATATCTTGGAAAAATTCGCAAAGCCAACCACTTGCGATCATTCTGACCCTGCCTCGGTCAACCTCATGAGCAAGGAGAAAAAGTCCGGTAGTGCTGGTGAGAAAATCTTTCTTCATGAACCGGATTGCCGCAGCGACGATGATGTCGCGTTCATCAAATCTGCTCCAGCCATGGAGCTTCGCCGGCGATACAGGGCCGAGGCGAATGCACACAGAAATATGCTGTCACGGCGTACCCAAGGTGCCGTCGTTCATCCTGATCTTCATGAGTTCCGTAGCTTTCTTCTCCTTATCCAACCGATGCCCGGCACGGGCATGACCCTAGACCGGATTAACAACGATGACCCCGAATATGCGCCGGGGAAGGTTCGTTGGGCGGATCGGCACACGCAGAACAACAACAAGTCAGACACCTTGACTTTTTACTATACCCGCACCGGACACGTTTATACGACCTCGCGCCTAGCCAAACTCCAGAACGTGTCACCCGGAGCAATCCGCAAGAGGCGGCGTGAGGGCTGGAGCGATGACGAGATCATAGAAGGCAAGCGCAATAGCTCGTCGCTGATGCCCCTATCAGAGAAGAAGGTCACCGGTCCCGTTGTCGTTTCTTCCAGGTTCCCGGCTGGGCTTTATACCGCTGGTCAATTGGCTCTGCTTGCGCGAGGCGAAGCGCAGTTGACTTGGATCGCTAACATTCAATTCCATCGCGATGCCCATCACCACCAGTGGTATCGTGAGGTGGAGGGCGAGGAATACATGCTTCCGACCTACGAAGAGCTTCTGGAGATACTCGAAGAACACGCATCGAGGATCACGAGAGAAGGTCACAAGTGCCACTTCCTCCGGTGGTGGCGCACAGCTCGCCCCCATGTGGTCTATTCGAACCTCAGACCTGATCAGAGGGAGATGGTGGTGGAGTACGACCCAGAATGGGCGGCCAGACAGGAGGCGAGGGAGAAGGCATCGCTAGAATTGACCGATGCTATGTAGGCCCTCAATGAGTTGAGTTTAGCTGCCGGGCAAACTAGATAAGTGGCTGTTTTTGCAATGTAAAAATAGACATCTATGTGCAAAGATTTGTTGCACATGGAGGCTCAAGCATTGTCCAGTACCATCTATTCCGTCGGCCACTCCTCGCATTCATGGGATGACTTCCGGCAACTCATCGAACAGCCTGACATCGGCTGTATCGTCGATGTCCGATCTTCACCTACCTCGCGCTGGGCGCATTTCCGCCAACACGAACTGCGATCCCGCCTGAACCGGATTGGCATCTCGTATCTGTATCTGGGCGACCAGCTTGGTGGGCATCCCGTAAGTGATCCCACCGACTACGAAGCAATGGCTCGTACTGCGTCATTTTCGGTGGGGATCGCCAAGCTCTTGGAAATCGCCAACCGCTGCCGCCCGGCTATGATGTGCGCGGAAGCCGACCCCCTGCAATGTCATCGCTTCTTGCTGATCGCGCGTCATCTGGTCGAAGCCCACAGCGCTGAGGTCTTGCATATCCTGCGAGATGGCAAGATCGAACCTCACCGGCATTCAGAGGATCGGTTGCTAGAACTCCACGGTGGGACAGAGGACCTGTTCGAAGATCGACGAGCCCGGCTCGATCATGCTTACGTCTGGCAAGCTCGGCGGTTGGGAGCGACGCGATGAACGACGTGAAATCGTATGATCTGGCTAAAGCACCGAATGAGAATGACAAAATGCTCCCAGCAAATAGCAGACTTTGCGGGTTTTCAGCGATGGGACCGGGGGGCATCCCAGCTTCACTGGAAATTAACGAGAGGCCGAATAGAATTGCAATTAATTGCACGTCAGGCAGCAAAGAGGAAACGCGTGCAATTAATTGCATAGCGGGTTCTCAAGCCCACATCGGGCTTTCTACGCCCGTTCGTGATCTTATCTCCCATTCCATTGCCGCCAGCACCAAGCGCGCCTACGCGACGGATATGAGCCATTTCACAGCATCCGGCAGGTCTATCCCCACGACCTCTGAGATCGTTGCGGAATACCTTGCGGAGATGGCCAGTTCTCACGCCGTCGCCACGATCCAGCGTCGGCTCGCTGCGATTTCGAAAGCTCACCGGGCCATTGATGCCGACGATCCGTGCAAGGCGGAAATCGTGAAGGCCACCATGCGCGGCATCCGGCGGGCGGTCGGCATTGCCCAGCGCGAAGCGAAGCCGCTCCTGCGCGAAGACCTGTTCACGATCCTTGAACGCATGGGCGACCGTCCGAAGGACACGCGTGACAAGGCGCTGCTGTTGATTGGCTTTGCTGGTGCCTTCCGCCGATCCGAACTTGTCGGTCTCGACGTTGCCGATGTCGAACATGTGCGCCAGGGCGTCGTCATTACCCTGCGCCGGTCGAAAACCGACCAGACGAGAGCGGGGCGCAAGCTCGGCATCCCGTTCGGGCGCACACGTTGGTGCCCGGTGAAGCATCTGGCGGATTGGCTCGACGATGCTGGGATCGAGAATGGGCCGATCTTCCGTAGTATCGACCGCCACGGAAATATCGCCGAACGGCACTTGTCTGGTGAGGCGGTGTCAATCATCGTCAAGCAGCGTGCCGAGGCGGCAGGGCTCGCCCCCGACGCCTATTCGGGCCACAGCCTGCGTGCCGGTCTCGCCACCAGCGCAGCGATGGCGGGAACCAGCGCGTGGAAGATCAGACGTCAGACCGGCCATGCTTCCGACGCGATGCTCTCCCGCTACATTCGTGATGGCGACATGTTCACCGACAACGCGGCGGGCGTCGTTCTATAAACCTGCTTTCGTCACAAGAAGATCGTTGCTAATCCGATCTATGGGGCGGGAGGCAGTGCATGGCGACGACAAACGAATGTACTGTTGAGGAGTTGACGGTTGCGCATTGCTGATCTTCCCGCCATCAATGCAAACGGGCGCGGGATTTGATCGTGGCAGTGCTGAAAACTTTCGGGAAGTGGTTCGTCGCGAACTGGGAACGGGTCTTGTTCGTCATCGTAGGTCTAGCGTTGCTGGGCGGAAGTCTGACGATGATCTATCAGCAAAAGGTCACAGAAGCCGCCGCTGTCTTCGGCCTAGGCTTTCTCAGCTTCATCTATGCCAACGTGTCCCGCTTCAAACGCTTCAAGGGGCTAGGCTTTGAAGCGGAGCTTTGGGAGGACAAACAGAAAGAAGCCGCCGACCTCATTGAACGACTGCGGGACATAGTTTCGATCTATACGCGGGAAGTGATCCTTGGAAAGGTGAAGGCCGGACGTATAGGAGTTGCCGGAAAGTGGAATGACCACTGGAAGCTCTATGATGATCTTGTGACGCAGCACAACTCCTTAGGTCAGAAGATCGACTTTTCAGACGTCAAGAAAGAGATGGACGACACCTTCCTTTTTGACATGACGTTGCCCGAAATCGGCAAACTCAGAGAGGCGGCGAACAAGGGCAAGACCTCTGCAAGGCAAAAGATCGCGGATGAGTTTGGAAGCCCTGTCCATGACAATGAAGGCCACAACCGGCGCTGGGCGCAGTTCCGAGAGATACCGGAAGAGATCAAAGACCCATTCAAGATTTCGACTAAGGACGATTTGGCGGGATACGCCTTGAAGGTTTGGCATGAAACCAAACAAAGGCTCAAACGAGATTTTGGCGTGGACGCGGATGTTGACCCGAAGGTCATTGAACGTCTGGAAAAAATCTCGAAGCTCTACCAATCCCGCCCGGTGCACGTGACGGATGAACTGATCGCGTGGGCTAACCGGGAGGACTGAAATGACCAAAACACTGACCCTTCGCCGTTCCTCTCCAAGAGACCTGATCATTATCCCTTTGTGGGTCTTCAATCCCGACACCGAACACGGACATCAGATCGCGGCTCAGCTCGACACAGGCAATGATCATACCTGCTTGCGGCAAGACGTGCTGGACCGAATTGGAGCGACACCTTCCGGGCGTTCACTTCCTGTCCACGGTGTTACCGGGTCATCATCAGCACAAGTGACACGGCTCACTCTCGGCTTTCGGATGGATGGCAATGGCACGGTCACGGTAGATCGCCATGAAGTCGCGGTCCTGCTGCATATGTCCTGCGAAGCCCTGTTAGGGCGGGACATCTTGGAGTGGTTCGACATGACCATATCGCGCAATGGTGTCGTCACGATCACATCAGACTGACGGCAACCTGCAACGCCCCCGAAATTGTGCGCTACAGGGCTTTGATCAGCTTCCATGTTGAAGCGTTTAGCTTGGCTTCATCATATGCCGGGTTGAGGCTATTTTCAGGATGGTGAATGCTGTGGCGGACGTATGTGCATTCGGTCACAGCTTGCGATGCCCCCGTTCCTGCATGTGTCCATGTGTGATCAGCGGGGATGCCCTTTGTGGCAAGGTAGCCGTCCACGTCTTGTGTCCGCGCTAGACCATTCTTGTCCTGAATGAACCCGTAAAGTTCGTTGTGAAACTCGACGGTCGGCATGGCAAACGCCTTGAAATTCACCTCGCCAAACGATGGCGACCAAGGAAAGTAGCCCGTAGGTGCGTCTTGCGCCTCAATTTCGATCCTTCCCTTGCTCGACGCGGTGAAGACGTTTGTGTTCCCGAAGCTCACCAAGCGTTGCAGCATGTAAGGGGAATGACTGCTGACGATGACCTGACTGGTTTTCGCTTCTTCAAGGAGCAAGTCGGCCAGCTTTCGTTGAGCCGTCGGATGCAAGTGCATTTCCGGCTCATCTATCAGCAGTATTTTGTCGCCATTGGCTGTGTCTGACAGCAACCGTTGAAGCAGCAGGGCTAAGACAAGCTCCACCCCCGAACCGAGGCTCTTTGTCGTAACCTGCTGGATCTGATCTTCGGCCCGAACTGCCAGGAACGCCGAAGAAAACGGCTCTAGTAACGACAGCAGTTCAAACCGTAGGTTCTTGAAATGGGCGTTATCGAAAAACTCGCTGAACTGATCGCCAAGCTTGGTTCCCGTTCCCTTTTGCGCCAACTCCATAGCCCACACGAAAAGGTCTTTTGAAACCTTGGAAGCATAGTCGGAACCGCCTCCTTCTTCGCGGAGCTTTTTTTGAAATTTCCAGTTCAGATCATCGCATATCGCATCGAAAGTTGTGCGATATGTTCCACTGACTAGATGACGCGCACGGTTCTTATCGAAGTAGAAGACGTTGACACCGTTCGGACCCATCTTGCCGGTATCAAGCGTCAACTCTCTTGCGTCTACGGCCCTCGTATCACCTGATCTCTTTTGGACGTAAGGCTGCCCGTCGCTTTCGTTGTAGTAGGTGTCTTCATCTATTGTGAAATGGTTCTTGGCCGAAATAGGGGATGATAGAAACTTTCCCGGCTGCTTCCTGTCTCGTGGCTGCGCCGAGAAATTTAACCCAATGCAATTGAAGTATTTCGTCTTGTGATACTCAAGGCCAGATTTGACGCTAAACCTTTCCGTTCGGCCAGAGATCGAAATGGGGTTTTCAAAGTCATTGAAGTCCTTGATGCTCAGTCTGTTTTCGGCCTTATACTTCCCCCCAAAAAGATAGTCCAATGCCTCAAGGACAGACGTTTTCCCGGTGCCATTGTTGCCGACAAAGAGGTTCAAGCCACTTCCATAGCTGCCATCCGGCACCGCCAACTTAACGGTTTGAGCCGAAAAGCAGCGGAAATTGTCGATTGTAAGTTCGCTCACAAACGGCGAGCCGCTATACAAATTCACCCCCCATTCCCACCCTACGTATATGCGATTTTCTCCTGTCGCGGGCGTGAAATCAACTTCACTTCTTCTTTGCGGGCAGCAGATGTTGCATCCGTGTGCCGATTTGCATGGCGGCGAAGGCTAAGGCATCGCCGCCGCAATCTTGGCAGTCACGTCACTGACGCCAGGGGCAGTCCATACGTCATCGCGCAACATGAACTTGTTGCTGTTCGTATGGGCGATGTAGGTGGATCGCTCGATCACGAATGCGATGGGGATCAGCGCCGCCTTCATCACGTTGAAGTCGTCATCGAACAAAACGCCCGCCAGCACATCGAAGTGTCCGCCGCCTATGTCGCGGATCGCGGAAAGCTGGCGGGACTTGTTGCGACGGTGAATGCGCCGCCCCTTGATTTGATACCGCGTGCCGTCCGACCCGATGGCGTCATATCCCCGTTCGGAGTTCGGAGCCTGTCGCCATCCGAAGGCGCGGCAAAACAGATATTCGGCAAGATCGCCGGTTGGATTGTTGGCGCTGCGCACCACGCCCCGGCCGCGCAGTTCCTCACCAACCTGCGCATGAAGCACCAGAAGTTCCGCAACAGACAG
The DNA here is from genome assembly GCF_040081975.1 of Mesorhizobium hunchu. Lineage (NCBI taxonomy): Bacteria > Pseudomonadati > Pseudomonadota > Alphaproteobacteria > Hyphomicrobiales > Phyllobacteriaceae > Mesorhizobium > Mesorhizobium hunchu. Next base: position 118,148 of record NZ_JBEBMG010000003.1, on the reverse strand, counting down.
CGGTTTTAGGCGATCCGTGGCGGGATTGGCGTTCGCGTTCAGCCATCCCTTGTGGATGCCGTCTTCCCATAGGGCGGCCGCATAGTCTTCGGGGCACATGGCGTTTGAGTTTCGATTTCGGGAAACGATGCCATCGCGCTCAGCCTGCGCATACGCGGCGCAAACCTTGTCTCTGCTGCTGCCAAACTGGACAAACAATTCGCGCATGTAGTCGCGCTGCGAGATCGGTCCCTGCGCCATTACGTTCCCTCCACCCTCAATCCCTGACAGATGCATCTGGTTAGTAGAAGGATCAAACCTTCGTGCCGAAGTTGCCGACACTATGCACCTGTATGTTCAGAGCAACTCGGCTTGAAACTGTCCGCGAGGATCGTCGCGGGCGTGGGGCAGCAGGTCGTAGCTGGAGAGGTTCGCCATATCCAGGAAATACTGCGCTTTGCGTCGAGGCGCTGCTCGAAGCCATTCTGCCAGTTCCGATTGTGTCGTTTGCAGCCATTCGGGAAACTCGGCGGGACAGCCGAACTGCCCTTCGATCAGGCCGATGAGTGCGTTGACGTAGATGACGCGACCGACACCGGGGAACTCGTAAATTTCGGTCCCACGGTTTCCTTGCAGCCGGTCTTCGATGAGTTTGTACCCCAGCGTCAACACGAGCTTGTCCTCAGGGTGTCTCTCGTCAACGAGAAACCAGTTGGCGATCTCCCGCCTTCGGTCGTTATCGTTGCAGCCATGATACGCGCCCAGTCCCATGTTGCACGGAGTGCAGCAGGGGACAAGCTTGCATTCGCCGAACCGCTCGCGGATCATTTTCTTGGTGACCAGGCAGCCGTCGGCGAACCTGTGCAGAATATAGACGGGCGGCTGGTGGTCATGCTTCCCGTCGCTTGGCATTCCGCAGTAGATGCACTTGTCACCGGCGACGAGTTGATAGACCCTCCCGAAACGCCTTTCCGCTGCTCGGCGGTTATACCTTTCCTTGACACGACCCATAGAAGCATCGGCGCTGCTGCTGTCTCAAAGTCGTGCGAGAACCTATGAGCAAATGCTGAAAGAACTCGTAAGTTGAAAGGGAAAACTGTTCCTTTCGAAGTGGCGGCGGAGGTTCACCGATAGCGCGACAGTGTGGTATAAAAAAACTCCGCTAACGCCTATGCTTGTTCAGCACCCTAATCTGATCGATGGCGACTTCCAGATCGGTTTCAGGCAGATCGCGTGCGAGTGATTGGAGTTCTTCCAGAAGCTGGACCTTTCTGCGCGACATCGCGGCTTCCTCAAAGTCGAAGAGATTTTTCAGCGGGATGTCGAGTGCCCGTGAAAGCTGATCTATCGTGCTGAAACTTGGCAGGCTCTTGCCGCGTTCGATGTTGGACAGGGCGTCCACCGACCGCCCTATTTGCGCTGCCAGTTCATCTTGGGTCAGCTTCTTCCCTTTGCGAATTGCCTTAAGGCGAAGGCCAAGCCGAGCTTTCGTGTCCATTTAGCCGTAGTGAAATACGGCTCAAACTCTTCAAACCGATACTTCTCCGAAACGCTTTCTAAACCCGGATTATGATACGGATTTTCCCTATCTTCCGGATTTTTGTTCTCTTCCCGAGACCCCTAACGTCAGGCGAGACGCTCGAATGAATACGATCTTGGCAATTCTGGTCGCATCGGCCGCGATGATCGGTGTCGCCCACGCGGACCAGAAGATGGACGCCTACAGCGTCTGCTGGGCAGCGAAATCGACCGCCTACCTGAACCAGGCGGAAAAGCTGAACGGGTCCGGTCTTGAGGACATCGATCTCAAGGATGCCGCCAATTCGGCTGACGGGCTGTGCGTGAGCCAGTATCTCTCGGCCGTGGATGCAGACGGGCAGGCGAAGGTGGACGAAATGCGCCAGTATATGGAGGTGCAGTTATACGGGGCCAATCCGCTGCAAGAGACCGCATCGATCCAGCCGGCGACGAACCCGTCCATCGTCTACGCCAAGGGTTACACCGTCGCCTGCGCATGGTTTGACGACATCAAGAAACACCGCCACCTGATAGAAGCTGGCCGTCCCGATCTGGCGATCAACCTCGATTGTATGTCGGTCGATCCCGGCCAGAAGTTGGTTGTGCTCGACACGGTAGGCGACGATCTGACAGAAGTGCTCTACGAGGCGAAAGGCTTCCAGCGCGAGCTCTGGATCAGCACCTACGACGTCAGGCATTGAGATCGGGGCTCTTGCTAGCTCGCACTCTACACTGGATGTGACGCCTTACCTTCCGATAATACCCACTTATCACGACCTAAAATTGGCCCTCCGGCAATGTCGGATTAGACTTTCTTTCCTCTTTCTGTGAGATTGTCGGACGCATGATCTCGACCATGGAGGGGCAGTGGGGTCGGCGGGCAATTTCGCCTTTCTTGGCGTGTACGACAAGCAATTGGCAACGCTGGGTGGTCTCGCGGAACGATACTTCCGCGAAGACCCATCGACAGCCATCGTCAAGCTTCGTCAGTTTGCCGAGTTGACTGCCAAAATCATCGCTGCCCGACATGGTACATACCGGGATGAGCGCGAGAGCTTCGAGGAGACGCTGCGTCGGCTTTCCTACGACCGGGTCATTCCTAGAGAAGTCGCGGATGTTTTCCATGTCCTGCGCAAGACCGGCAACGCCGCTGTGCATGAGGCGAAGGGTGGACACGCCGAGGCACTGACGGCGCTGAAATTCGCGCGCTCGTTAGGCGTCTGGTTTCATCGCACATACGGCAGGCAGCCCAATTTCAACCCTGGCGCATTCATGCCGCCACCGGAGCCAGTTGATGCTACTGCATCTCTGCGGCAGGAAATCGCGACGCTCCGTCAGAAAGTGGCCGAAAGTGAGGATGTTGTCGCTGCGGCCCGGCGCGAGGTTGAGGAACATGCTCGCGCCCGTGAGACGGTCGAGGAGCGGCTGAAACGTGAGGCTGAGGAACGGGCTGCGTGGGAGCAGCTTGCTCAGGAGATCGAAGCCGAAAAGTCGGCTATAGCCGCTAAGTTGGCGAGCTTGCAGGCTGAGGCAGAAGCCGCGCCTCGCGACGAACTTATGAAATTCCTGGAGCGCGGCGAGGAAGCCGCCGCCAAGCTCGATCTGGACGAGGCCGAGACCCGCGCCTTGATCGACCAGCAGCTACGCGACAACGGTTGGGAGGCCGATACCAAGACCGTTCGCCACAGTGCTGGTGTTCGACCGGCCAAAGGTCGCAACATGGCGATTGCCGAATGGCCGACTGCAAACGGCCCTGTCGACTACGCTCTGTTTGTTGGCACTACCCTAGTTGGCGTTGTTGAGGCGAAGCGCAAACGCAAGAACATCTCCGCCGCCATCGACCAGTCGGAACGATACTCGGTCGGCATCAAGGACAGCAGCGACTTCGTGCTTGCAGGCGGGCCATGGGGTGAACACCGAGTGCCTTTCGTCTTTGCCGTCAATGGCCGGTCCTATCTAAAGCAGATTGAGACCGAGAGCGGCATCTGGTTCCGTGACACGCGCCGCAGTGCCAATCATCGTCGCGCACTGGTCAACTGGCCGACGCCGGAGGGCCTGAGCGGGCTGCTGGAGATCGATCAGGACGCGGCAGACGCGGCGCTGAAGACCCAACCCTTCGAGTTCGGCTTCCCGCTCAGGCACTATCAGGAGGCAGCCATCCGCGCCGTCGAGACGGCGCTGTCGGACGAGCAGCGGTCCATGCTGGTGGCGATGGCGACCGGCACCGGCAAGACCAAGCTCGCTATTGCGCTTCTCTATCGCCTGCTGTCGGCCAAGCGCTTCCGCCGCATCTGTTTTGTGGTGGATCGCTCGGCGCTGGGGCATCAGACCGATGGTGAGTTCTCGACCACCAAAGTCGTGTCGGGCAAGACGTTTGCTGAGATTTTCGGACTGAAAGGGTTGGGTGACGTGTCACCCGACATGGAAACCAAGGTCCATATTTGTACGATCCAGGGGCTTGTGAAGCGGGTCCTCTATGCCACCGACACATCCGAGGCCCCGCCCGTCGATCAATATGATCTCATGGTCATCGACGAATGCCATCGCGGCTATCTGCTTGACCGCGAGATGTCCGATCAGGAGCTGAGCTTCCGAGGGCAGGAGGACTACATCTCGAAATACCGGCGCGTGCTGGAATACTTCGACGCGGTGAAGATCGGGCTGACCGCCACCCCCGCTCTGCACACGACCGACATCTTTGGCGAGCCAATCTTCCGCTACTCCTACCGCGAGGCGGTGATCGATGGCTTCCTGATTGACCATGAGCCGCCCGTCAGGGTCGAGACCGCGCTTGCCCGATCCGGTATCGGCTTCGCGGAAGGCGAGCAGGTCGAGTATCTCGCGCCTGCCACAGGCAAGATCGACACGGCCATCTTGCCAGACGAAATCCACTTCGAGGTCGAGCAGTTCAACAAGCAGGTGATCACGCCGGAGTTCAACCGTGTCGTGGCCGAGGAGCTAGCCAGGCACATTGACCCCGCGCTGCCGGGCAAGACCCTGATCTTCGCCGCAACCGATGCCCATGCCGACATCGTGGTAAGCGCGATCAAGAAGGCGTTCGCCGACGCCTACGGCGAAATCGATGATGCGGCGGTGAGGAAGATCACCGGCAGCGTGGACAGGGTACAGAACCTGATCCGTTCGTTCCGCAACGACGCCAACCCCAAGATCGCGGTTACCGTCGATCTGCTGACCACCGGCATCGACGTGCCGAAGATCACCAACCTCGTCTTCCTGCGCCGGGTCAACAGCCGCATCCTCTATGAGCAAATGATCGGTCGAGCGACACGCCGCTGCGACGAGATCGGCAAGGAGGTGTTCCGCATCTTCGACGCCGTGGACCTTTACCCGCATCTCCAGAACCTGACTGACATGAAGCCGGTTGTGGTCAATCCGTCGATCAGCTTCGAGCAGTTGGTGAACGAGATGACCGGGGTTGCGGATGACGCCCAGCGCGAGGTGATCCGCGAACAATTCATCGTCAAGCTGCGCCGCCGCCTGAAGAAGCTGTCGGACGAGGCCCGGGAGCGGTTCGAGGCCGTCGCTGGCGAGACACCGGAGGCGATGCTGAAGCGCCTGCTGTCCGGTAATGCTCCCGATCTTGCCACATGGCTGCGAGACCGTGCCGACATCGGCCCTATCCTCGACTGGCAGTCGGACGGCGACAATCCCCGCTATGTCCCGATCTCGCACCACGCCGACGAGATCGTGGCCGTCACCCGAGGCTATGGCGATGCCGAGAAGCCGGAAGACTTCCTCGACAGCTTCTCCGCCTTCGTGCGCGACAACATCAATAGCATCGCCGCGCTGAAGCTCGTGGTACAGCGTCCGCGTGACCTGACACGGGCTGACCTGAAAGAGCTTCGGCTCGCGCTCGACCGTAAGGGCTATTCGGAGGCCAATCTGCGCCGCGCATGGGCCGACGCGAAGAACGAGGAGATTGCCGCCTCGATCATCGGCTTCGTTCGGCAGGCAGCCATTGGCGATCCGCTGGTGCCTTACGAGGATCGCGTTAGAACCGCCATGCGATCCATCATGGCCAGCCGCCCTTGGACCGAGCCGCAGAAACGGTGGCTGAAGCGCATCGGCGAGCAGGTCGAAAAAGAGATCGTCGTTGACCGCGAGGCTATCGACAAGGAGCCGTTCATCGCCGATGGAGGGTTCACCCGGCTCAACAAAGTGTTCGGCGGCGAGCTTGAAACCATCCTTGCTGGGCTCAACGAAGAAATGTGGAAGCGAGCAGGGTGAGGTATGGCTGACCAAATCGTCGCGCTACCGGGAACCCTATCGGCATCCACAGTGATCGATTTCGCTAATCGCCTGAGCATAAGAGACGGCAGCCGCTGCATCTTCGACTTCACGAACGTGACCTGGTGCGAGCCTTTTGGATTGCTCTATCTAGGAAGAGTACTTCGGACCATAAAGTCGAGGCATCCTGAGCTCACTCTCGTCGCCCGAACCGTTGAAAACGATTTCAGAGGCTATGCCTCTCATCTAGGCTTTTTTCGTTATGCGGGCTTTCCCAGGGGAAATCGGCCAGGGGAGGCCAGCGGTTCTGGAACGTATGTCGCCATCCAACGGTGGCGGGTTTCGGAAATTCAGGAAGAAGCCGGATACAACCCATATGGATCGCTGGTTGACAACAAAGCACATGAGATTTGCTCGATCATGCTCCAAGCTGAAAAGGGTCCTGCATTCGAATATACGCAATACGCTCTTCGAGAGTTGCTACGCAATGCAATCGAGCATTCCGATGGAGATGAAGTCTTATTCCTCGCGCAATATTGGCCACGTAAAGGTGCCTCAGAAATAGCTATCATAGACGACGGCATTGGGTTGCGACGCTCCTTGGGACGTAACAGCAAGCTGTCTGTGACTAACGACGTATCCGCGTTGCAGTTGGCAATGGCACCTGGCATTTCCCGCGTTACTAAGCGCTCATCCCGAGACGGCGAGTGGAGGAACTCGGGCTTCGGCCTCTACATGACCAGTAACTTGTGTGCATCAAACGGCGAGTTCCGTTTGGTGTCGGGAAAAGCTGGCATTCGGCTTCAGGCGGGAAAGCGTTCGAGGTTTGAAGCTAGGTTCAAGGGTACTGGCGTCCAAATGACGCTCGCCATCCCGAAGAACAAAAGCTTGAACGATTTTCTGCAAGAATTACGCCTCAAAGCTCGCACACTTGTTCGCCAAGGGGGACTTGTGAGCGAGCCTTCGGCATCTTCCCTAACTGCGTCCAAACGAGGAAAACACTTGTGACAACTACCACGGACATCGTGGCCAAGCTCTGGGGCCTATGCAACGTGCTCCGCGACGATGGCGTCACCTACAACGAGTATGTGACCGAGCTGACCTACCTGCTTTTCCTGAAGATGCTGGAGGAGACAAAACGCGAAAATCGCCTGCCGGATGGCTACCGCTGGGATATTCTCGCAAAGCGCGAGGGCATGGAGCAACTCGACTATTACAAGGCCATGTTGCTGGACCTCGGCAAGGCCAAGGACGGGCTTGTCGCCGCCATCTTCACCGACGCTCAGACGCGGCTACGCAAGCCGACGAACCTCAAGGCCCTGACCTCCAACATCGACCAACTCGACTGGTTCTCCGCCCGTGAGGAAGGGCTGGGCAAGATGTACGAGGGACTGCTGGAGAAGAACGCTGCCGACAAGAAGTCCGGCGCGGGCCAATACTTCACGCCGCGCCCACTGATCGATTGCATCGTGCGGCTCATGCAGCCGCAGGCAGGCGAGACGGTTCAGGACCCGGCGGCTGGCACGGCCGGCTTCCTCGTCGCCGCCGACCGCTATATCAAGGACCGCACTGACGATCTCTACACGCTGCCGGAAGCCCGGATTTTCTTCCAACGCCACAGTGCCTTCGTCGGGGCCGAGCTTGTGCCTGACACGCACCGGCTGTGCATGATGAACCTGCTGCTGCACGGCATCGAAGGCGGGGTGGAATTGATCGACACGCTGTCGCCGGACGGCGAGGCGCTACCGAGAGCCGACCTGATCCTCACCAACCCGCCGTTCGGCACCAAGAAGGGCGGCGGTCGCCCGACCCGCTCCGATTTTTCGGTGACGGCAGACACGTCGAACAAGCAGCTTGCCTTTGTCGAGCACATCGTCCGCGCCCTGAAACGTAGTGGTCGCGCCGCCGTCGTGGTGCCGGACAACGTTCTGTTCGAGGACAATACGGGCCGTCGCCTGCGCACATGGCTGATGGAGCTATGTAATCTGCACACGATCCTCCGTCTGCCGACCGGCATCTTCTATGCACAGGGCGTCAAGACCAACGTGCTCTTCTTTCAGCGCGGCAAGACCGACAAGGCCAACACGAAGGCCGTGTGGGTCTATGACATGCGAGCCAACATGCCGGCCTTCGGCAAGACCCGCCCGCTGACCGTCGCGGACTTCGCGGATTTCGAGGCCGCTTATGGCTCTGATCCGAATGGCGGGGCGGAGCGGAAAGAACAGGGAGAAGGCGGTCGCTGGCGGATGTTCACGCGCGAGGCCATCGCCGCTCGCAACGACAATCTCGACATCGCATGGCTGCGCGACACGGAGGCCGAGGCCGAGGAGGCGTTGACCGAGCCGGAGGACATCGCCGCCGCCATCATCGGGCACCTCAAGGCCGCGCTTGAGGAGATCGAGGCGCTGTCGGAGGAGGTCGAACCGGATAACGTTGAGGAGGCTGCCGTGATTGCGGAAGCCGCTGAATGAGTGAGCTGCCTCATAGCTGGGCGGAGGCGTCCATCGCCGATGTCACGATGCCGTTCATGTCCGTTGACCCGACGAAGACCCCAGATCGGGCATTCCGTTATGTCGACATCGGATCGATTGACAACAAAACCCAAACGATCACAGACCCTAAGTCCTTCTTCGGTAGCGATGCCCCGTCGCGAGCGCGGAGGCTTATCCGCACCGGCGATACGCTGTTCTCGACCGTTCGCACCTATCTGAAGAACATCGCCCTAGTCCCAGAAGAGTTGAATGGTGAGCTTACTTCCACGGGTATCGCAGTTCTGCGACCCAGCGATGCTGTTGATCCAGGCTATCTGTTCCGCTGGGCCTGCTCAGACAATTTCGTTGGGACACTTTCAGGTGCGCAGGACGGCACAATGTACCCGGCAGTGTCCGACCGTGACGTTGCCACCGCTGCTATCCCGCTTCCTCCGCTTTTCGAGCAGCGGCGGATCGTGGCGAAGATCGACAGCCTCGCCGGCAAATCCAGACGCGCCCGCGATCACCTCGACCACATTCCCCGCCTCGTCGAGAAGTACAAGCAAGCCGTGCTGGCGACGGCTCTTAATCCTCACGAGATGGCGGGTTGGCAGCACGCTCAACTCGAAGGTGTTGTGGCTGATGCACTGATAGGGCTTGTTCGTGGAAAAAGTGAGCAGTCCGCTACCCACGGCGTGCCGTACATTCGGATGAACCACTATGATCTTGATGGCCGATGGAATGAGGATGATCTCACGCTCGTAGGTGCAGATGCGCAAGAAATGGCTCGATACGAGCTGCGCGAGGGCGATCTTCTGTTCAATACGCGCAATAGTTTTGAACTTGTTGGAAAGGTTGCCCTTTGGAGTAAGCGGCCATCCGGCTACCTCTATAATAACAATCTGCTCAGGCTTCGGTTCAAACCTGAAGTCATTCCGGCCTTCGCTTTCTATCAGATGATCTCTCCACAATTTCGGACATACCTTCATTCGGTGAAGAGCGCGACGACAAGCGTGTGCGCGATCTATCAACGAAGCATTATGGCCGCACCTTGGGCCTATCCTGAAATAGATCAACAACTGGCGATTGCCGGTTGGATTGAGGCTGCGTTCGCCAAGATCGACCGCCTCGCCTCCGAGGCGACCAGCGCCCGCAAGCTTATCGACCGTCTCGATCAGGCCGTGCTCGCCAAGGCATTTAGGGGCGAACTCGTGCCGCAAGACCCCGACGACGAACCCGCCAGCGTGTTGCTGGAGCGGATCAGGGCAGAGCGCGGAGCTGTACCGAAGACGAAGCGGGGCCGACCAGCGGGCTAGGGTCAGAGGGCATGGAAAATCAGGATCGCGACGATTTCCAGACCCTCCACATGGGTCTCAACGTAAAGATGATCGCGACGGCGCGAGACCAATTCGTCCACTGCCGCCTCGACGATAGGCTGCAATCAGTCGCTGAAGGGAACACGAGCAAATTCGATTTCATGCCGGTTCTCCAGCGGGGCGATGGCAATGCCCATATAGTCGGCATAGTCAAGCTCGACAGCTACTTTGAAGCGCCTGCGCCCGACATCCCCGTCTCGGGATGCTACCAGCCTTTGCACGAAAGTTACCTGATCGGCGCAGACGCCAGTATCCTGTCTTTTGTCATAGAGGCTGATACCCGGCCCTTCCGCTTGCTCGTTTCAGATCAAGGCATCGTCGGGCTCGTCAGCATGTCGGACCTACAGAAATTGCCGGTACGAGCAGCTCTGTTCGGCTTGGTGACCGGTTTAGAAATGGCCATGACCGAGGCAATCCAGGCTGACGACCCCGACGGGAAAAACTGGATCAACTGCATTTCCGCCGAGCGACAGGCCGGCCTCCGAAAAAGGATCGAAGATGCGAGACAAAAGCAAGGGATCGTCACAGAGTTACTGTTTACGGAGTTCTGCGACAAGCGGGACATTCTGATCAAATTGTTGTTCAGAAATGAGCCCGTCCGGCATCGAGAGCAGCTTGCTCGGAAGTTCAGGCGGATAGAGAAACTGCGGAACGATCTCGCTCACGCCAACGACTATGCTGTCAGTAATCAAGACGCATCTGACGTATGCGTGGTCGTTCGCGACATTTTGGCTATGCACCGGACCATCGTCCAGCGGATTGGCGAGATCGCGCACCTTGTGAGGGTGGAACATTGAAGGTCTTCATCGCCAATTTCGGTCGCGAGAACTACGCTTGGCCCGACTGTCTGGCGCGTGGGACAATCGCGACGATGAACGATGTCGCGGTGCAGGGCTTCTGGGTGGCAGGCGACCGCGAGAGCTACATCCAGACCGTGCTGCGACGGCACAAAACCGCAGCGGGTAAGACGCCGACCGTTCCCGTCGCATCCCGGTGGTTCAACCTGATGACGACCGTCGTCGAGAGCGAAGGCGACATCTGGATGCATCGCGAGAAGGATCAACTATGGTGGACGACCTCGCGGCCCGAACCGGCCGCCTTCGAGCCGCTGAAGGAGACGGTCGACAACCGTCGCGATGTGATCATCTGTCACAAGCCTTGTGATCCCTGGTCGAACAAGAACCGTAAGGGCAACCGGCTTGAATGGGCCGGACTACATCCCAAGGCGCAGGAGTTTCTCTTCACCGAAGGAACGCTTCAGCAATTGAAGCCCGATAATGCGGGCTACGCGCTGGCACTGATCGACGGCGATAACCTTGGGCCGTGGCATTCCCGACCCGAATGGAGGGCGAAGGTCGCCCGCCGTCAGAAAAATCCCGGAACGACGTTCAACGCTCGTCAGAAAGCCATCTGGCGCATGGCAGCTACAGCGAAAGGAACGGTCGACTTCTCGAACGGCCAGCAAGTGTTGAGGACAGTGAAAAACAAGGACCTGCTGATCCCCGAGCACGAGCTGATGCCATTCCTTGAGGCGCTTCTCGCCGAGCAGGACGGCCTGTGCGCAATCACCGATCTCCGGCTTCAGTACGACGGCGACGAGGACGATAAGGAGATGCTGTGCTCGCTCGATAGGATCGACAGCAATGGTCACTACGAAAAGGATAACCTGCAGATCGTCTGCCGCTTTGTGAACCGTTGGAAGAGTAGTAGCGACGATATCGAGTTTCGGAGGTTGATCGACGTTGTTCGAGGGGGAACTGGTGCGGGCCCATCTGAAATAGACCAACTCCCAGAAGACAGCTTGTCAAATCGCCAGGCCGAAAATGGGGAAGCTGCCGAGTGATCCGGCGAGCCGTCCCTCTCCGGTTCGATAGACCGGCCGAGAACGGCAGGACAGAGCCGTTACGTCTGACTGTGTTGACGGACGACGACGCCGAGCACGAGGTGTTCGTGAAAGTCTCGTCCGGCAAGGAGTGCAGCATTGAAGGTTTGATGAACGAGATGCTGGGGTCTCTCCTCGCCGCCGACCTCGGCCTTCCAGTCAACGAGCCCTTCTTCGTTGAGCTTGATCCCGAGTTTATCCAATCGGTGGTGCGAGAAGACATTCGTGCGCGTCTCACGGCTTCCTCTCCACTTGCTTTCGCGTCGAGGGCTGCGGGGCAGCAGTGGCGACGGTGGCTTCCTTCGGATAAGATCGTAGCTTCGCAGGTCGAACTGGCGTTGGGCATCATAGCGTTCGACGGTTTCGTCGCTAACGGCGACCGTGGACCCCTGAACTCCAATCTCCTCGTCCGTGACTTGGACTGGCGTATCATAGACCACGAGGGGGCGTTCGGCTTCCGAATGCGGCTTTTCCCTCGGTGCGAACCGTGGAAAATGGGCAATCTGGAATTGCTGCGCCGCTATGGCGAGGACAGCGAACACATCTTTGCGCGGCAGTTGGCTCGGCGGGACGACCTCGACTTCACCGGGCTACGCACCCGATGGTCCGGCTTGTCGGATGCCCGCCTTGCGCAGTATGACGCTACCTTACCGGACGAATGGGAAGCGACGCGCCCCATTTTGGCCGAGGCGATACTCCATCTTAAGCAGGTACGGGACAACATCGACCTGTGCCTGGCCGAACTGAAACGGGTGCTGACATGACGCGCGAGCCCTACACTTATGTGATCCTCCGATACCGCCACGACCCGCTTGCCGGAGAGCAGGTCAATGTCGGCGTGGTGGTTCATGCGGCGAAGAGCGGCTTCCTCGGAGCCGTGGTTCGACGCGCCTATGGCCGCATTTCCAAGCTGTTCCCGTCGGTCGATGGCACGGCGCTACGCCATGACCTGATCAACATCGAGCGCGCGTTACAACGGCTGGGAAAGGGTGATGTGGGTGGCGATCTGCTCGATAACCCCAATGCGTCAACCTTCGCTCACCGCGTCCTCGGGAAGGACGACAGTTCGCTGATCTGGAGCGAGATGGGGTCAGGGCTGACCCGCGATCCTGCCAAGACATTGGAGGAGTTGCATGCGCGGTTCGTCACCCAGTACGACGAGCCGACGACTGCTCGCCGGTCGGATGCTGACATCTGGCGGCCATTTCGCGATCTGCTGCTGGAGCGCAGGATCGAGAGCATCTTTCAGAGCAAGATTATCGCCGGCGCACACGACGCGGTGGAGTTCGACTACGCTTGGAAGAACGGCAAGTGGCATTGCTTCCAGCCTCTGTCTTTTGATCTGGCGACTGCCGAGGGAATTCAGGAAAAGGCAGCCCGGTGGGTCGGGCACATGGTCGGTCTGAAAGACGCCGAGGGTCAGTTCCAGCCCTACTTTATCGTCGGAGAGCCGTCGGACCCTGCACTGATGCCTGTCTATGATCGAGCCATGGACTTCATCGGCGCAGCACCGTTGGAGCCCAAGATCGTGTCCGAAAAGAATATTGGCGAGCTGGCCGATCAATTGGCTGACAAGGTCCATGCTCACAGCGGCTGATGTCTCTAGCGGCAGGATGCCGCCTTCCGATCACATCGTGGATCGTGTCCTCAAAGCCGTTTCCGACCCCTCCCGTCGTTCACAAGGGCAAATGCTCACCACACCAAGCAGACCGGTGATATGCGGCAGGCAGCGAAGCGGAACTCCTGATCGCGTGCAATTAATTTCAAATTTTAATCGAATTTATGAATTGGGGAGCGCCTTCAACAAATGCTCCCCAATCTCCACGACCGTAGCAGTGTCGCAAATCATCTGACCATGTATTGTGACCGGGCGAGCCTTCTCGCCATAGGAATGCATCATTACCGGCTTGAACGTCCCAAGTGCTCTTTGCTTCGCCATCAACTCGCCCCAGAGCTCAAAATTGCGTTCTCGTATAGCCTTGCCGATTTCATCCTCTATATGGCGGTACTCTTCGGCATCTTTGTCATTAAGGGTGGCGGGGGGGATATAGACGGGGATGCGATGCGCCACCGCATGCCTGTAATTTTTGAGATACCCAAACCACGGGTCACATTTGACCAGATAGTCACGAAGTTCGGCGGGCAAGCTCTCACGTACACGAAGGTTTTTGGGTCCAAACCCGACCACCCCATCGGAAATCGGGACGCCCTTCTTATTCCGAAGATCGGTTTCCACGCACCAAATCCGGGCCATGTTGTCTATCGCTCCATAGACGTTGACTAGAAACGATTGAACGAAGGCTTCGGCGTCGTGACGTACCTCCTTGGAGGGTGACTTCTCGGAGTTTGGCGGAATGATTGCGAACACGCGATCCGTCAAATGCACCAATGCCTGAATGCGGCGGGACAATCCGTGCTTTGCGTACTCGGACGCTGCATCGGTTTTGTACTTGCGGCCTAGAAAGCGAAGGAACAAATCGTTAGCGGACGATGACCATTTCTTTTTGCCTTCGGATAGCTCTTTCAATGCATCTGCAGAATACATCGACCTATGCCTTGCTCTCCAGCGCCACAACGCGAACTTTGAGGCCATGAATTTCTTGCCGTAATTCCCCTAGTTCCCAATCGGCTGGCCTGGTGAAGTCCGGCACCAACGATGCTTCAAGCCTCATCCTGATTTCGGCATTCAGGGACCGGCCTGCCTGATTGGCGGCTTGCTGTAGCGCCTCGCGTAACTCATCCGGGAGACGCAGGGATAGGGGGTCAGATCGGTTTGCCATTAACCCTGTCTAACACGACCGGCTTGCGCCTGACTATGTGCTGCTCTATGTATTACATTGTAATCTATTAGATTACAAATCGGCTATGGAGCAATCACTGAAATGAGCAACAGCCCAACGAGCATCCGCTTTCCCGAAGACCTGAAACAGTGGGCGGAAACCCGTTCGATCCGCAATCACCGCAGCGTTAGTGCCGAGGTCGTGGCCATTCTTACCGCCGTTCGCGAGGGCGAGGAGACCGGGTCCGGCTTTGAACGCTTCGCCAATCCGTCCGGCACCCCCGGCACCGTCGAACTGTAAGGAATAATCGACATGACCATTCATTCATTTGCCGACGCTGCCGAAGGGAACTCTTGATGACCAACCATCTTTTGCAAGATAAGCCGCGCCGGGCAGCGGTTTACGCCCGGTTTTCGACGGACCTTCAGAACGAGAAATCCGCCGAAGATCAAATCGACTTGTGCCGGGCTTTTGCCCGGCGCGAGGGCTTCCACGTCGTGCAGGCGTACAAAGATGAAGCCAAGTCGGGCGCATCGCTGCATGGCCGGGCTGGCATTCTCAGCCTGCTTGCCGATGCCAACGCCCGCAAGTTCGACGTGGTGATTGTCGAAGCTTTGGATCGCCTGTCCCGAGACATGGCGGACATGGCAACGATCTACAAGCAGATGCAATTCCTTGGCATCAAGATCATCGCCGTGCACGAAGGCGAAGCCAACACCCTCACAGTGGGCATGCGGGCTATCTTTGCCCAGCTATTCCGCGAGGATAACGTGCACAAGGTCCGGCGCGGCATGGGCGGTAAAATCAAACAGGGATTGTCCGCTGGCGGCAAAGCCTATGGCTATGAGCCTGACCCAGCGAACCGTGGCAAGCCCAGGATCGTACCCGACGAAGCCGCTATCGTGCTGCGCATTTTTGAGGAATACGCCAAGGGCACTAGCCCGAAGGCCATTTGCCATCAACTCACGCGGGAGGGCGTTCGCCCGCCACGGGGCGAACAGTGGTCCCCGTCCGCCCTTGTCGGCTTCAAGTCCCGTGGCACCGGTATTCTGCGCAATCACATCTATGTCGGCAAGATCGTCTGGAACAAGGTCCGCATGGTCAAAGAACCCTACACCGGCAAGCGCCTGTCGCGACCGAACCCACCGGATAAGTGGCATACCGCCGAAGCTCCAGAATTGCAGATCGTGCCCAACGACTTGTTTGACGCCGTGCAGGCCCAGCTTGTGAGCCGTGCTCACGTTGCGAAGGAAGGACGCATCGGGGCCAACAACAGGCCCAAGCGGCTCCTGTCCGGCCTTCTGAAGTGCGCCGCGTGCGGTTCGGGCATGGCCGTGGCCGGTGTCGATAAATCGGGACGGACGCGGTTGCGCTGTTCAAGGCACACAAACAGCCGGTCATGCCCCGATCCGAAAACGTACTACCTTCAGGGCGTGGAGGACTTGGTGATTAGCTCACTGGCGCAAGAACTCGCGACCCTGGAACGTATCGAGTTTTACGCCCGCCGTTACATCGAAAGCCGGTTCAAGGAAGACCGTGACAATCACCGCAGGCGGGCGGACATGCAAAAGCGTCTAGCCCAGATCGAAGCCGAGAACATGCGCCTTGTAAAGCTCATGCTTCAGGACGGGGCGGACACGAAGACGCTGGGCGCGATCACCAAGGAGAACGGACAGGAACGCGACCGGATCGAATTGGAGCTTTCCCGTCTCCCGCAGGGCAGCAACGTCATCCTGCACCCAGCAGCCATCAAGGCTTTTGCCAAGAAGCTGCTTGCGCGGAACTCCGATCCGCTCCGCTCAAATCGCGCCAAGCTGGAAATGACGATGACCGCCTTGGACGACATGGGCGAGCTTGGCCCGATCATCCGGGAGTTGATCCACTCCATCACCCTGCACAAGGATGATGACGGCAGCATCGGCATCGAAGTTGAGGGCTACCTGACCCCGTTCCTTCAGAAGGACGGTAAGCCTTGGACAGGCCATGAACCCTTGGGGGCTGTGGCGTTGGTAGCGGAGGAGGGATTTGAACCCCCGACACAAGGATTATGATTCCTCTGCTCTAACCAACTGAGCTACTCCGCCACGCAACGAAGGCCGTCGGGCGCGTTGCGCTTCCAGCCTTCATCGAGGTCGCGCGGATATAAGGGGGACCCTGCAAAGCTGTCAAGCGCGGCCGGCGCCTAGCAGGAGCGAATTTACGGGAAGGGGCGGGCCTTGCGGGTTTGTCGCCGAAGTCGCTTGCGCGTCTCCGAAAGCTGCTTGCGCGTCTGCGGGCGCATTTCTCGGCGCCGGGGTTGAGTTCGCTCCGGTGCGCCGCTATGTGTCAGCCACGAAATCTTCGAGTTCATTCCTTTGATGAAACCGCGCATTGCAGTCCTCGGATGCGGATACTGGGGTTCCAACCACATCCGCACCCTGAAAGGGCTGGGTGCGCTTCACGCGGTTTCGGATGCCAATCCCGCCCGAGCGGAAGGCTTCGCCAGCGAGCAGGAATGCCTGGCGATCGCGCCGGACGACCTGTTCACTCGCGACGATGTCGACGCCATCGTCATGGCGTTGCCGCCGCAGTTCCATGCGGAGGCGGCGACCAGGGCGGTGGAAAACGGCAAGGACGTGCTTGTCGAGAAACCCGTCGCGCTGACGGTCGAGGATGCCGAGCGCGAGGTGGCCCTCGCCGAGGCCAACGGCCGGGTTTTCATGGTCGGCCATGTATTGCGCTTTCATCCCGCCTTCGAGAAGCTTAAGGCGCTCGTCGATGACGGCGAGCTCGGCGAGGTTCGCTACATCCACTCGCACCGGTTGGGTCTCGGCAAATTCCATACCGAGAACGACGCCTTGTGGGACCTGGCCCCGCACGATCTGTCGATGATCCTCGCCATCACCGGCACGGAGCCCGACGAGGTGCGCGGCGAGGGGGCTGCGCTGCTCGATCGCCTGAGCGATTTCGCGCATCTCCACATGCATTTTCCCAACAATATCCGCGGCCATCTGTTCGCGTCGCGGCTCAACCCCTATCGCGAGCGGCGGCTCACCGTGGTCGGCACCAAGGCGATGGCCGTGTTCGACGACGTCGAGCCCTGGGAGCGCAAGCTTGCCGTTTATCGCCATGCGGTCTGGCAGGACAGCGGCCACTGGGCCTTCACCGCCAACGAGCCGTCCTATGTGCCGATCCGGCAGGACATGCCGCTCACGCGCGAATTGCAGCATTTCATCGACTGCATCGAAACGCGTCAGCGACCGCGCACGGACGGCGAAGAGGCGATCCGCGTGTTGCGCATCCTGACTGCGGGAACCGTCACCCATAACCGGGTCTGAATAGGGGCCGCCAAGCGGTTCTTACTGGACGCAAGACGGCGATCTGTCTTTTTTGGTATCGAATTTTCCGAAAACCGGATTCCGCCAGCCGGTCAGGCGCTCCAGATTTGGGCTATTCCGCTGCGAGCGGGGAAAGGCGACGCCCGAGGTCGGCCAGCAGTGCCTCGGCCTCGGCGCCGCGCTCCGAGCGGCGGATGAAGCCGCCGCCGAACACGCGCGCGTCGTCGCCTTCGTCCGAATAGAGCACGCAGGCCTGGCCCGGTGCCACGCCGGCCTCGCCTTCGGCAAGCTCCACCCAGGTCGCACCGTCGCGATGATGAAGCCGGGCCGGGCGCGGCGGGCGTGTGGAGCGCACCTTGGCGAACACCTCCATGCCGTCGGCCGGCAGGTCTTTCAGCGCGCCGTCACCAAGCCAGTTCATGTCGCGCAGATGCACCTTGCGGGTTTCCAGCGCCTCGCGCGGACCGACGACGACGCGCGCGTTCTCGGCATCGAGATGGACCACGTAGAGCGGCTCGCCGGACGCGACGCCGATGCCGCGGCGCTGGCCGATCGTATAGCGCAGAATGCCGTCGTGGCGGCCGAGCACGCGGCCGTCGATGTGGACGATGTCGCCGGGGTTGGCGGCCGTCGGCTTCAGCTTCGAGATGATGTCGGAATACTTGCCCTGCGGCACGAAGCATATGTCCTGGCTGTCGTGCTTGTCGGCCACCACCAGCCCCATCTCGGCCGCGAGTTCGCGCACGCGCAGCTTCGGCAGATGGCCGAGGGGAAAGCGCAGGTAGTCGATCTGCTCCTGGGTGGTGGCGAACAGGAAGTAGCTCTGGTCGCGGTCGGCGTCCGCCGGCCGGTACAGCGCCCGGTGCGCCCCATTGGCCCTGGAGCGGATATAGTGGCCGGTCGCCAGCGCGTCGGCGCCGAGATCCTTCGCGGTCGCCAGCAGATCGGCGAATTTGACCGTCTGGTTGCAGGAGACGCAGGGAATGGGCGTCTCGCCCGCGACGTAGCTTTCGGCGAAAGGATCGATCACCGCCTCGCGGAAGCGTTCCTCGTAGTTGAGCACGTAGTGGGGAATTCCGATGGTTTCGGCCACGCGGCGGGCGTCGTCGATATCCTGGCCGGCGCAGCAGGAGCCGACGCGGTGTGTGGCCGCGCCGTGGTCGTAGAGCTGCAGCGTGACGCCCACGACATCGTAGCCTTCGCGGGCGAGCAGGCCGGCGACGACGGAAGAATCGACGCCACCCGACATGGCGACGACCACGCGGGTCGCCGCTGGAGGGGCCGGAAGGTCCAGGCTGTTCATCGTATGCGTATCCAAGGTCTGCGCTCATGCCGTCCAAGGACGGCGCATCTGCCGCGAATATAAGTCAAGCCTCGCCGGCGCGCCAGCCGAAGGCTTTGCTGCGGGCCTGACAGCGAACTGCGGGCATTTGCCTCAAAGGCCGGTGAAAGTCCTAACGCGACGTTCACGATCGTTACCTAACGATTAGGGAACGCTTAGGCAAATTTTAAAGCTGCGGCGGTAACGTCACGGTGATTGGGTCTGTGAGTTTCAGTAGAGAGTAAGATGACCGATCTGGTTAGACCGCGAGTCAAATATGTTATTGGACCGGACGGCAGTCCGCTGACGATTGCCGATCTGCCGCCTACGAATACGCGACGCTGGGTGATCCGCCGCAAGGCCGAAGTGGTCGCGGCCGTGCGGGGCGGCCTGCTCAGCCTGGAGGAAGCCTGCCAGCGCTACAAGCTCACCACCGAGGAATTCCTGTCCTGGCAAGCCTCCATCGACGAATACGGACTGGCCGGGCTGCGCACGACGCGTATCCAGCAATACCGGCACTAGCCGACAGGCGACGAAGGAGAAAAGGTGCGCAGGACCGCGCCTTTTTTGTGCGGCGTCCGCCGATGCGTGGCGGGACTTGCCGGCCAGTCGAGGCGTTGCTGAAAACAGCGGCCTTCCTGCCTATCTGTGCCGAAGCGTAAAGAACTGGGCGCCCGACAGACAGGGCTTCCGGACGCATGTGCGCGAGCCGACAGCGCGGAACGCCATGTTTTCTAAAGCGGTCCCCGATAATCGTGATGCGCTTGATGGTGGGATTGCGTTGACGACCTGCGCGCGCTGATCAAATGATTTCGGGACTCTATCGGCGTGGGCTGCCGGCGCCGATTACGGTTTTGCCGCCCGAACATGGCGGCAGGAAACGGCGGGGCGGATTCAGCGCGTGGCGTCAGGCGACGTCAGTGCAAATCGAGCGGCGACCGGGCTCAGCCGATCATGGCGCTGCGGTTGCCGGCGTCGTCGCGAACGCGGGTATCGCGAGATTCCAGCATTTCCGCCTTGGAAAGCTCCGCTTCAGCTTCAGCGAGTAGTGATTCGGCAGCATCGCGCTGCTGTGCGAGGTCGGCCTGGGAATTCTGCAGGTTGTCGCGCCGCTGGCGTGCGGCCTTGGCGAAGGTTGGATAGGCGAAATGATTGATGTCGGTGATGCCGGCCTTCTTTTCCTCGGCAACGATCTGGAGATCCAGTTCGGAGGCCATGCGTTCGAACTCGGCGATCATCATGTCGAGCTGAAGGAGCTGCCGGCGCTTTTCATTCACCTGGAACTGCTTCAGCCGCACGAGGTTCTCACGTGACTTCATGATTCGATACTCCCTCACACGCGTACCTGCACATACCGTTCTATCCGCCTCGCAAGGCCTGTCTGCGCCCGTGTTCCCGGCTGTTTTCCCCCGGCATTGTCCAAACTATGGGAAACGATTCCCTAAAGTTTTTTAACGCCGGTAACCATTCGTTTACGGGCATTGTTAATCATACGGGCGAGGACTTAAGGGCGGGTAAAAATCCGCCCGCCAAATTCAGACCAAAGGAGCGATTCGGTAGAGTCGCTTAGCGGAAATTTCTAATGTGGTGCATTAACGATCTTGGTGTCGGATTCATCTTTTGATTCAAGCTGGTGTGGAATGGGGTTAAAAAATCTGATATCGCTTGCCAAGCGGAATCAGTTTTTGTTAACCATTTGGTGCCAGCCTCGGTTCAGGCAATCGCTGCTCCGGTCCCGGACGGGTCTTGAGATGGATCGGCAGCAGAAAAGGGGAATGAAATGCGTGTTCTGCTGATTGAAGACGACAGTGCGACCGCACAGAGCATCGAGCTGATGCTGAAATCCGAGAGCTTCAACGTCTATACGACCGATCTCGGCGAAGAGGGCGTCGATCTCGGCAAGCTCTACGACTACGACATCATCCTTCTCGACCTGAATCTCCCCGACATGTCGGGATACGAGGTGCTGCGCACGCTGCGCCTGTCCAAGGTCAAGACGCCGATCCTGATCCTCTCCGGCATGGCCGGTATCGAGGACAAGGTGCGCGGCCTCGGCTTCGGCGCCGACGATTACATGACCAAGCCCTTCCACAAGGACGAACTGGTCGCCCGTATCCACGCCATCGTGCGCCGCTCGAAGGGCCACGCCCAGTCGGTCATCGCCACCGGCGAACTGATCGTGAACCTCGATGCCAAGACGGTGGAGGTGAGCGGCCAGCGCGTGCACCTGACCGGCAAGGAATATCAGATGCTGGAGCTGCTTTCGCTCCGCAAGGGTACGACGCTCACCAAGGAGATGTTCCTCAATCATCTCTATGGCGGCATGGACGAGCCGGAACTGAAGATCATCGACGTCTTCATCTGCAAGCTTCGCAAGAAGCTTGATGCGGCGTCGGGTGGCCAGAACTACATCGAGACGGTGTGGGGCCGCGGCTACGTGCTGCGTGAGCCGGAAGAGATCCGCGAAAGCGCGTAAAATCAATCGGATAGAGAATTAGCGCGTCGCGAATAGGGAAGGTATCGGGACGATCGTCTGGTCGTCTCTCGTCTTTTTCCTATTCGCGACGCGCTATTTTCGCTGTTGGCCTGATCACGCGGCGTCCGGCAGCGAGCGGAAACGTTCCAGCAGTTGCGGACGGTTGAAAGGCTTCAGCAGATAGCCTTGCGCGCCGGCACGCTTGGCCCGCATGATCGCGCCGATATCGACCTCGACAAGCGAAACGAGGATCTGAGGCGTGACCGGGCCTTCGATGGTGCGGAGGCGCCGGATGAAATCCTCTGCCTCCATGTCGGGAAGGCTGCTGTCTACGACGACGATGTCCGGCATGTCGGAAGCGCACATTTCGAGGGCGTCGAGGCCGTTTTCAGCTTCCGCGACAGCCATCTCCGTTCCCAATATGCGTTTGGCGACCTTGCGGATGACGCTGGAGTCGTCGACGAGCAGGCATCGTTTCATGTCCGGGTTCCCCTCTACCGCCCGCGCGCCGGAAGCCTCGAGCACCCCGACTGTAGGCCGTTTCGGTAAAGAAGCCGAAAAGCGGTTGGGTAAAATTTTTGCAAAGAAACCGCCGACGCCTCATCTTCGGCAGCCGTTCGCGCCCGCCATCCTGCGGCATGGACGCGAGCGATGCGAAAGCGTCAGGCCGCGGTCAGCACAATCTCGTCGGCGGTGGCATGGATGGACACTTCCATTCCCGACTCGCGCGCCAGGAGAAGCGTATAATAGGGTTGCACGGAATGGGCGTCGATCGGCTCCTCGGGCTTGTGCCCGGAATGCAGTTCGAGGAACTTCGGCGGAACGCGCAGCATCGGCCCGCTCGCCGACAGGGTGAAGCGCGGATTGGCTTCGAGGTCTTCCAGCTTGACGGTCAGCTTGCCGCCGCGCGGGATGGCCGCGTTCGCGACCAGGATCAGATTGAGCAGCAGCTTGACCTTGTTCTTCGGCAGCAGCGCGCGGGCGCCTATCCAGGTGAATTCCGGTTTCTCGTTCTTCAGGAACGAGGTGGCGACGGCTTCCGCATCCCCCGTGTCGATCAGCATGCCGGCCGAACCGGCGGCGCCGAAGGCGATTCGGGCGAACTGCAGCCGGGCGGACGCGTTGCGTGCGCTCTGGCGGATGAGGTTCATGGCGTCCTCGTCGGCGCCGCCTTCATCCAGCAATTCGAGCCCGTTGTTGATCGCGCCGACCGGAGAAATGATGTCATGGCAGACCCGGCTGCACAGCAGCGCGGCAAGATCGGCCGGAGAGAGGGAAAACAGGTCTGGCATCAATATGTGTCCCTGCAAAAATCAATCAACATGAGGTGGAGTGCGGTGCATCGCGCTCCGCCGTCGAATCCTGCAACCGTCCGCATGCACGGTGATACAGAGTGTCGCTTCATGCGGCAAGAAATCCGGAATTTGCACCCGACCCAGACGGGTCTTAAGGAATGAACGGTTACGACCGCGAAAAGCCGAGCGGCCTTCGAACTGCCATCTTCATGTGAAAGCTTAATGGTTGAAAAAGGATTACGGCATAGTTTGCCCGTAAGGCATTGAAGCGGCCGGAAAGAGCCGCGAGGTGCGAAGGCGTCGGCGAAAGTGCTCCCTGACGGAGATTGGAAGCATGTTTTCCCGATTTTGCGGCTCCAGGCTGGTCCGCGCTCTATTCCTGACATTCGCCTTCGCCGGCTTTGTCGTCCTGGCTCCGGCCAGATCGCAGGCACAGGAGTACACCGCGCAGGAAATTGTCGA
This sequence comes from Mesorhizobium hunchu, assembly GCF_040081975.1. Classification (NCBI taxonomy): domain Bacteria; kingdom Pseudomonadati; phylum Pseudomonadota; class Alphaproteobacteria; order Hyphomicrobiales; family Phyllobacteriaceae; genus Mesorhizobium; species Mesorhizobium hunchu. The sequence goes on along the minus strand of NZ_JBEBMG010000003.1, from coordinate 95,023 downwards.
TTCGGGCCATCGCTTCTTCGGTGCGACGTCCGGCGGGCTTGCCACCGTCGTGGAGAAGATTTTCGCGACCTATGGCCTGCCCAACGGCTACCTTCTGGGCGAAGAGGGTTCGGGCGCGCTCATCGGCGGCCTGACCTATGGCGAGGGCACGCTCTACACCAAGAACGCCGGCGACCATAAGGTGTTCTGGCAGGGTCCGTCGCTCGGATGGGATTTCGGCGGCGAGGGCTCACGCGTCATGATGCTTGTCTACAACCTCGATGACGTGAACAGCCTTTACAACCGCTTCGGCGGCGTGGCCGGTTCCGCTTACCTCGTCGCGGGCCTGGGCTTCAACGCGCTCAAGGCCGGCAACATCGTGCTCGTGCCCATCCGCACCGGTGTCGGTGCCCGGCTCGGCGTCAACCTGGGCTACCTCAAGCTTACCCAGTCGCCGACCTGGAACCCGTTCTGAGGGCGTAACGGAATCTCGCCCCTTGCCGGCACGGCGGATTTGGGCCATGCGATGGCGTGATTATCGGTGGCGGCAAAGGCCGTAACGACGGGTAGGGCGTCTTGATCCAGTCCTTGCTGTTCTTCGTGCTGGGCGTTCTCGCCTGCGGCTTCGTGGTCGTGCTCTTCGCGCCCGCCACGCTGCGGCGGACCGCCCGGCTCACGCGGCGGCGCATTGAGGCGACGATCCCGCTGAAAAGGGAAGAGATCGAGGCGCAACGAGACGGCGTTCGCGCCCAGTATGCCATCGAAACGCGAAGGCTCGAGATGGAGCTCAAGGCGCTGCGCGACAAGGCCGCCGGGCAGGCGGTCGAGATCACCCGGCATCAGGAAGCCATCAGGCAGGTCGAGGAAAAGCGCGCCCAAGGCGAAGCGGCTGTTGCCGAATCCGAGGCGGGCAACAGCGCGTTGCGCTCAGAACTCGATCAGCGCGAAAGCCGGCTTCAGCAACTCGCCCAGAGCCTCGCTTCGGCGGAGAAGACCATCGAATCGCATTCGGCGGAGATGGAGAAGCTCGGCCAGATGTATGACGAGGCGAGTTTCTCCTCCTCCAACCGACAGATCGAACTGGTGGCGCGCGAATCGGAACTGGAGCAGATCAAGGAAGATCTGTCCGCGCTGCGCGCCGGGCGCAAGGAGGCGGAGCGCTTGCGCAAGGAAGCGGAGACGGAGACGCGTTCCGCCCGCGAAGCGCTGCGCGGGGAGCGGAAGAAAACGGCCGATCTCGACAAGAAACTCGAGCGGCTGATGGCCACGCTGGCCGACCGGGAAGATAAGATCGAGCGCCGTGAACGCGAGCTGACGCGGCTGCGCGGGGAGCGGAAGAAAACGGCCGATCTCGACAAGAAACTCGAGCGGCTGATGGCCACGCTGGCCGACCGGGAAGATAAGATCGAGCGCCGTGAACGCGAGCTGACGCGGCTGCGCGAGGAGCGCAAAACCGCGCCCAGGGCATCAAACGGCACCGCGGCAAGCGGCGATGCGGCGATGCGCGAGACGATGCAGGACCTCGCGGCAAGGGTCACCGACATAGTGATCCGGCTGGAAGGCCAGGGATCTCCTGCCGTCAAGGCGCTACAAGCCGCCACGCCGGCGTCGGGAACGGCCGCCGGCCCCGTCAGTCTCGCCGACCGGATCAAGGCGTTGCAGAGATCGTCCTGATGGTTCGTCTCGTCATTCCCTGAAGAAATGGTGCATCGCCACTGCTGACGCAGCCGCCACGTTCAGGCTGTCGAAACCGTCGCGCATGGTGATGCGCAGCGTGGTCATGCGCTCGAGCAACGCGCCGGGAAGGCCGGCGCCTTCGGTGCCCAGATAGAGGGCGGTCCGCTCGCCCTGGGCAACCTCGCGGAGGTCGCGCGCGCCGCGCGGCGACAGCGCGAAGGCGTCGAAACCATGCGCGGCGAGGCCGGCATGGAAATCATGCTCGCCGGCGAAAGTCGCATAGGGGACGCGCAAGGCAGCACCTACCGAAACGCGGATGGACTTGCGGTAGAGCGGATCGCAGCAACTGGCGTCCAGGAAGACGGCATCGGCGCCGAAGGCGGCGGCGTTGCGGAAGATCGACCCGATGTTGTCGTGGTTGGCGATGCCGACGAGGACCAGAACCAGCGCGCGCCGCGGCATCGCGGCAAGCAATTCGAGCGCGTCCGGAACCGGCTTGCGCCGGCCGAGCGCCATTATGCCCCGGTGAAGGGGAAATCCCGCTATGGCGTCGATGACCTGGCGCGAAGCGACGTAGACGGGCAGGCCGGGCGGCACCTTGCTCAAGGTCGCTTCAAGGCCGGGAACGCGGTTTTCCAGGAGCAGCAGCGACTCGGCCTCGAAGCGCGGCGATGCGAGGAGCGCGTCGAGAACGACCCTGCCTTCGGCGATGAAGTGGTTTTCGCGACCGACGAGATCGCGCTCGCGTATGTCGCGGTAGGGCGAAACCCGCGGATCGTCCGGGTCGTCTATGTGGATCAGGGTCATGCAGGCCACGCTTTCGCAACCGCACTTGCGGCGTGGCGCGGCTTGCGTCAAGCCTCGGCAGCGCGGGCGACCGGCGGATCGTCGGCCAGGCCGTTCTCGTCGTCGAACAGGTCGGAAAGAAGGGTGAGCAGACGCCGGACGGCGTCCGACCGGCACGTATAGTAGATCATCTGCCGGTCACGACGGGTCTGGACCAGTCCGAGGCCCCGCAGTTTCGCCAGATGCTGCGACAGGGCGGACTGGCTGAGGTCCACCCGCTCGGCAATGGTGCCGACCGACAATTCGTCGTCGATCAGGTGCCCCATGATGGCGAGCCGCTTCTCATTGCCCATCAGGGTGAGAAAAACCGCAGCCGCCTCCGTGTCGGCGATCCGCTTGCTGGAAATCATCGCTGCCCCATCCTCGTGTGCCCGGTCGCCATGGGGGCAATGGCTTCCGGGTAGTCCAAAGCTTGTGCGCAGGTCCTGCAATCAGAGGCTGCATGGTTAGCGTAAAAACATTCCGCCCAAATCTCAAGCGCCCATCTGTCTCGAGCGCCATCTGTCTCAGGCGCCCATGTGGTCGTTTCCCTCATGACCCGCCACGGCCGCACCAGCGTCGCGCGCCGCGCGCGCCATCTCGACCAGCACCTTGCGCAGGTCCTGCGCCGCCGCCAGCGGCTGGGGAAAAAACACTCGCCGCGCTTCGTCGCCCGCAAGCAGGTCCATGCCTTCGGCATCGATGCCAGCCAGCATCCAGCCGTCGCCCCGCGCCTTCGCGTAATGATGCGCGTAGGCCTGGATCGCATCGCGATGGTCGGCGTTCATATGATCCAGCGCGCCCTGCTCGCTGGCGGCCAGCGCCTCGGTGACCGGTCCCTCGACCAGAAGATCGGATCGTTCCAGCACATAGGCCTTGCCGAAGCCGCCGTTCAGGCTGGCACCCTGCGGCTCGAGGCGGAAGATCGAGAAATCGCCCAGGCCGGCGTACAGCGATGCCTTGGGATTGCGATTGAGATAGCGCCGCTCGGCCCGCTCGTGCTCGGGCGTTCCACGTTCGAGGCGCTGCGCGCGGCAGGCAATCGACATGCGCGGATGGGCGAGCGGGTCGCCCTTGCCCGTCTCGCCGACCAGAAGCGAGCAGCGCGACTCGCCCAGCAGGCCGGCTGTATGCGCCGACAGCCCCGATACGAGGATGAGCGGCGCGCCGTCGAGATCGGTGGCGACGCCGACGCGGCTCGCCAGCGGTGCGCCGGTCGAAGGATCGATAACGGCGATCGCGCCGTAGCGGGCGGTTCGCAACAGCGTTTTCGCCAGCCGGATGGCGTCTGCATCCGTCTTGCGTATCACGTCCTTCGTCTCGGCCAAGGCAGCGTCTCCGGTAAATATGACTATAGAAGTATACTTATCGCCGAAACGCCCGCTGCTTGGCAAGCGCTGCCCGCCGCCCGCAAAGGGAAACGGAGATTTCCCGACCTATTTCGGGGCCATGCGGATCGCGCCGTCGAGGCGGATCGTCTCGCCATTGAGCATCTGGTTGTCGACGATGTGAAGCGCCAGCGCGGCATATTCCGACGGTTCGCCGAGGCGCGGCGGAAAGGGGACCGCGGCTCCGAGCGAGTCCTGCACGTCCTGCGGCATGCCGGCCATCATCGGCGTCTTGAAGATTCCGGGCGCGATTGTGCAGACGCGGATGCCGGAGCGGGCGAGATCGCGCGCCACCGGAAGGGTCATTCCGACGATGCCGCCCTTGGAAGCCGCGTAGGCGGCCTGCCCGATCTGGCCGTCGAAGGCGGCGACCGAGGCGGTGCAGACGATCACGCCGCGCTCGCCGCCCTCCAGCGGCTCGAGTGCTGAGGCGCGGGCCGCGAACAGGCGGATCATGTTGAACGTGCCGATGAGATTGATCTCGACGACCTTTCGAAACGTATCGAGCGGATGGGGGCCGTCCTTGCCGACGGTTTTCGCTCCCATGACGATGCCGGCGCAATTGACGAGAATGCGGGCGTGGCCGAGCCTGTCGGACACCTGCGCGACCGCCGCCTCCGCGCTGTCGGCGCCGGCGACGTCGCATTGGACGGCAATCCCGCCGATATCGCCGGCGACCCTTTCGGCGCGGCCTATGTCCAGGTCGACGGCGGCAACGCGCGCGCCTCTGGCCGCGAGCGCCCGGGCGGTCGCCTCGCCGAGGCCCGACCCCGCTCCGGTGACGATGGCGATCTGACCGGTCGGGTTCATGGTGTCCTCCTCAATGGCGGCTGCGTCGCGGCAGGCTACGGGCCGCAACCGGGTCGCGCAACAGGTATGCGGGCCACGCCTGCAATCAGGCCGAAACGGCTTGCCTGCCGTCCTCATGGCGGACCATGCCCGTCAGCTTGCCGACTGCGCCGGCAATGACCTCGTGCGCCAGCAGCCGGTTGGGATCGACCGGGCGCGGCATGGCGATCTGGCCGGAAGGTATGCGCTTGAAGCCGAGCGGTCCGTAATAGGGTTCGTCGCCGACCAGGATCACCGCCGCATGGCCGGCTTCCCTGGCCTTTTCCAGTGCGATCGCGACCAGTTTGCGGCCGATGCCGAGGTTCTTGTAGGCCGGCCGCACGGCCAGCGGCCCCAGCATCAGGGCGCGGCCCTGTCCGGCGGCGATGCGCGTCATGCGCACGGAAGCGACGACGGTCTCGCCGTCCGTTGCGACAAAGGACAGCGCGCGTTCATGCGGGCCGCCTTCGCGAATCCTGTAGGCCGCGCGGGCAAAGCGGCCCGGCCCGAAGGCTTCCTCGTTGATGGCGTCGATTTCAGCGTCGTGGGCCGGGGTTTCCGGCATGTAGGCAACGTCGGCAAGGCTCATGGTCTTTGCATTCCGGTTCGGGAGAAAAGGGCGCCGCAAGCAGCGGCATTCGCCAGTCGGCGCCTGTTCAGGCGCGGGCGTCCTTTCGTCGTCGGTCGAACCGGATGATGGCAAAGACATCGATCATGCGGCGCTTCCGCTAGCATCAAAATATCGCTGCCGCAATCACGCTTTTGGCGCGGGTGACGATCCGTTCATAGGCCAGCGCTTTGAGCCGCGCCCTTTTGCGCTCTACATGGAACGGGAAACCGAAAGGACGAGGCGATGGGACTTCTGGTCGACGGCAAGTGGCAGGACCGCTGGTACGACACCAAGGAAAGCGGCGGCCGGTTCGTGCGGGCGCAGTCGCAATGGCGCGACTGGATAACGCCGGACGGCGCGCCGACCGAAGGGCGCACACGCGGCTTCAGGGCCGAGCCCGGACGCTATCATCTCTATGTCTCGCTGGCCTGTCCCTGGGCGCACCGGACGCTGATCTTGCGGGCATTGAAGAAGCTCGAAGACGTCATTTCCGTCTCCATCGTCCACTATCACATGGGCGAAAACGGCTGGACCTTCCTGGCCGAGGAAGGCGCGACCGGCGACACGCTTTACGGGCTCGATTTCCTGCACCAGATCTACACGAAGGCCGATCCGGCCTATTCCGGCCGCGTCACCGTGCCGGTTCTGTGGGACAAGAAGGAGGAGACGATCGTCAACAATGAATCCTCCGAGATCATCCGCATGCTGAATTCGGCTTTCGACGAATGGGGCGACGCCGGCCTCGACTTCTATCCGCAGGCATTGCGCACCGAGATCGACGCGGTCAACGCGCTCGTCTATCCGGCGATCAACAACGGCGTCTACCGCGCCGGGTTCGCAACCACGCAGGCGGCCTATGAGGAGGCGTTCGGCGAACTCTTCCAGGCGCTCGATCAACTGGAGGAGCGGTTATCGACGCAGCGCTATCTCGTCGGCGACCAGCTGACGGAAGCGGACTGGCGGCTGTTCACCACGCTGGTGCGGTTCGACCCGGTCTATGTCGGGCATTTCAAGTGCAATCTGCGCCGGATCGCCGACTATCCGAACCTGTCGAACTATCTGCGCGATCTCTACCAGGTGCCGGGCGTTGCCGGCACGGTCGACCTCCGTCACATCAAGGCGCACTACTACGGCAGCCACAAGACGATCAATCCGACGGGGATCGTTCCGGTCGGGCCGGATCTCGACTACGCGGCCCCGCACGACCGCGGCCGGTTCGGACCGGCCTGAGCCGATCCTACCAGTGCGGCGAGACCGCTGCGTCCTCGAAGACCTCGCGGATGCGCCTGAGCGTCGCCGGCGTTGCGCCCCGAGGCAGGGCGTCGAGCGGGAAGAAACCGGCCTCGGCGATTTCCCGGTCCGGCCGCTTCGGGCCGGTCTGCCGGAACTGCTCGACCAGATAGAAGGCGACGTGATCGCGGCGGCTGGTCAATCGGTTGTGATGGACGGAGACGAGGCGCGGTGGGCCGACGATCTCGATATTGCCTTCTTCCTCGAGTTCGCGCCTCAGCGACTCCTCCATCGTCTCGCCGGTCTCGACGCCGCCGCCCGGTAGTTGCCAGCCGGGCACATAGGTGTGGCGGATCAGGAAAACGGAGCGGTTTTCCCTGTCGTGGACAAGGCCGCGCACGCCCAGCGTCATCGGCCGCCGCAGCAGGAAATAGAGATGGAACAGCCGGCCGCGCAGGGCCGGCCAACCCCTTTGCCTGAATTGTTTTTCCGGATCGTCCGGCATCTAGCAAATCCGTGAGTGGAAAGCGGCGCATCGCTCCCTTAAAGAGGATATATGCTCAGGCTCGCGCATCTTTCCGATATCCATCTCGGTCCCTTGCCCGATGTATCCTATCGCGACCTCGCCTCCAAGCGCGTCATCGGCTACGTGAACTGGCAGCGCAACCGCCGCCGCCACATGCACGACAGCGTGCTGGAGACGCTGATCGCCGACATGAAGACGAGCGCGCCGGACCATGTCGCCGTCACCGGCGATCTCGTCAATCTGGGCCTGGACAGCGAGATCGAGATGGCGCGGCTGTGGCTGGAGACGCTGGGTCCGCCGCAGGACGTCTCGGTCGTGCCCGGCAATCACGACGCCTATGTGCCCGGCTCCTTCGACAAGGCCTGCCGGGCCTGGGAGCCGTGGATGCGCGGCGACGGCGCGACCCAACCGGTCGGCCGCAACGCCTTTCCCTATCTGCGGGTGCGCGGAGACGTCGCCCTGATCGGCATTTCCACCGCGCGCGCGACGGCGCCTTTCATGGCCAACGGCTTTTTCGAGGAAGGGCAGGCGGGCCGCCTCTCGCGTCTGCTCGACGCAACGGCGGAACGAGGATTGTTCCGCGTCGTGATGATCCATCATCCGCCGGTGCGCGGCGCCGTCCAGCAGCACAAGCGCCTGTTCGGCATCAGCCGCTTCCACAAGGTCGTCGGCCGGCACGGCGCGGAGCTTGTGCTGCACGGTCATTCGCACGATCCGACGCTCTACTGGATCGGCAGCCGCACGGCCCGCATTCCGGTCGTGGGCGTGGCCGCCGGCGGCCAGGCGACGGGCGGGCGGCACGCGGCGGCGCAATACAATCTCCTCGACATCGATGGCAAGCCGGGCGCCTGGAGCGTAAGGCTGACCCGGCGCGGGCTGACCGGGCCAGCCGCCCCGCCCATCGACATCGAGGTGGTGGATCTCGCGTCGGAGCCGCGGTCGATGGTCAGAAGCTGAACTTCATCGCCGACAGACGGTCCCACAGCAGGATGACCGATACGGCGAGCCCGACCAGCGCGCCGCCGGCGATCAGCGCAAGGCCCGACAGAAGCGCCGAGGCCGTGCTTCTCTTGCGTCCGGCCGATCCGGTCTGCGGAGGCGGTTCGGCCTCGCTCACCTCGGCGCGCACGAATGCGGATGCGGCCGGTTCCGCGCCGCCTTCCATGAGCCGTTGGCGTTCGACGACACGCTCCGCCACATAGCGGGTGACCTGGCCAGCCACCGTCTTCATGTCGGTGGATTCGCCGAGCACGACGCGGCCGATGCGCGTGTCCTTCAGGAAGCGGTAGGTGCGGCGATCGCGACCCATGGCGACATGGGCGACGGCGTCGATCCAGAGCCTCGGCTGGAGGCCCGACGAGACGGCGAAATCGAAATTGTCGATATCGGCCGGCACGTCGGCGAAAACGGGCGCGAGTTCGTTGGCCAGGAGATCGAGCCTCATGCGGTGTGCCTCGCGCAGGTCCACGACCACGTCGTCACGGTCGGCCAGCGCGTTCTTCACGTCGCGGATGGCTTCCGCCAGCGACGAGTCCTTGGGTGGGACGGTATCGGCTGCATCCTGCATCGGCGGCCTCGCTGTCTATGGTTACCAGCGAATTAACACAAATGCGGCCGAATTACATCAAGGACGGGATTGTCCCGGTTTCTATTCATTGCGTCCGGACGCGATGGCCGTGGCGCGCGCGACATTGGCCGTGATGGCCAGAAGCACGTCGTCCGGCGCTTCTTCCACCAGCATGTGGCCAGCCCCGGCGACCGCACGCAGGACGAAACCCGGCGGCAGGCCGGCCGTCTGCGCGAAGGGCAGGACGGGGTCCTTTTCGCCCCACAGGACGGCCACCGGCATGGTCAGTGCCGTCAGGCTTTCGCGCGGGATGACGCCCTGCCGTTCGCCGCGCGCGATCATGGCGACGATCCCGGCGAGCCTTTCCATCTGGCCTGGTCGGGCGCGCATTGCCAGCGCCTGCCGCAGGGTGGCCTGCGGGACATGCGCTTGCGGACCGGACATGGCGAGCAGGCTGGCCCTCAACGCGTTCTCGTCGCTTGCGGCGGTGTAGCGGCGCAGCAGCGTGCCGTTGATGGCCTCCCCGATTCCGCCGGGTGCCAGCAGCGTCAGCGACGCCGCGCGCTCGGGCGCCATGAGCGCCATCAGGGCGGCGACGGCACCGCCCATCGAATGCCCGGCGACATGGATGCGATCCAGGCCGGTTGCGGCGAGGTCTTCGAGAATCGCCTTCGCCATCGTCCTGGCCTGTCCGGCGCCGGCCGTGTCGAGAGAACGTCCATGCCCCGGTAAGTCGTAGGCAATGACCTGCATCGTCGCGGAGAGGGCTGGAAGCAGATCGTTCCAGGCCGCATGGGTTGCGCCGAAGCCATGCAGTAGCACCAGCGTCTGCGGTCCGGTTCCCGCGCGGACGGATTGGATCGCGTCGCTCAAGGCGCGCTCAACTGCCGGAGCCGAGACCGGCGGCACGCAAGGCCGCCACCAGCCGGTCCGTCAGGTCCGGCGGATACTTGCGCTTGAGAAACGCAGCGCGGGGGTCGGAGGCGAACTTGGGAAACTTGTCGACCAGTTCGTCCAACGTCGTCCGGCGGGTCGTTTCGTTGCCGGTCGCCTTGGCGGAAATCAGTTGCGCCGCCAGATAATGCGATTTGGCGGCGGTGGTCGTCAGCGCCGACGCGGCCAGTTCGGCCTTGTGCATGTCGTCCTGCATGAAGGCTGCGAGGAACAGGCCGAAATCCCACCATGTGGGATGGGCGCTGGACGCATCGACAGCACGTTCCATGATCGACGCGCCCTGCGCATAATGTCCTGCGAAGATCAGACTGTACGCGTAGGCGGCCGTCATCGACAGGTCGTAGGTGTTGAGTTCATACGCCTTGCGCATCCAGCGGACGGCTTCTTCGGCGTTTCCGCTACGCGCATTCAGGTAGCCATAGGCCCGATGCGCCGCCGCGCTGGTGGCTCCCCTAAGGATCGCCTTGCGGGCGTAGGCCGTGGCTTTGTCCATGCTGGGGTCGGGCGGGTAGCCATAGCCGTCGGTCGCGGCCTCCAGTTGCAGGGAGGCCAGTTCCGAATAGACCAAAGGGGATTTGGCTTTTTGATCCGCCAACGTCTCCATGCAGCGATAGGCCGCCTGGTGGGTCCTGGCATTCTGGTCGAGGTAATAGGCCTCGTCGAGCAGCAGGCAGCGAGTGAGGCCGCTCTGGAGACCAGCCTGTTCGATGTAGCTGTAGACGGTGCCTGAGGCCAGCACGGTGGCGCTCAATATGCCGGCGACACGATCCTCGACCTTGCCGGGAAGGGTCTCTGCCGGCGTCAGGTTGAGCGACAGCAGGACGCGGTCGGTGGCGACGTTCTGCAACTCCACGGCCACGTCATCGGAAGCGGAACCGGACAGTACGTCGAAGACGAAGCTGGTCGGATCGAGGGACGTGTCGCGGTCCTGTTCAATGTCGCGGCCGATGAAATCGATCGTGTCGAAACCGGGCAAACCGGCACGCAGCGCCGCGGCCACCCGCATTGCCTGCGGGCTGTCGTTCTTCACGGCCAGATAGATGACCGGGAGCGCCTCGCTTGCATTGGCGGGCCTGATGCTCGCGGTGGCGCCTGTTTCCTCGGCGGCGGAGGCCGTCGCCTCGCCCGGAACGGGCGGCTGGAGGCCGTTCTGCCGGACAAGCAGGACAGCCAGCATGGCTGCGATCAGGCCGAACGCCATCCAGAACAGCCTGAGCTGGTGCGTGATCGACGGAAAGGGAACGGCGCCGTCGATCGGGACGAGACTATCCGAGGCCAGGATCGACGCCGGTTCTTGCTTGTAGCCGGCAGGCGTCACCTCATAAATCGGCACATATCCGCCGCGCGGAATGGAGATGCGAATGCGCTCATGCGCGCCTTCGGTGTCGAAATACTGCTGGAGCAGTTCGCGCAGCCGGCCGGCCTGGACCCTGACGACGGCGTCGGTGGCGGAATCGAAATCCGAATCCTTGCCGAATACGTCGACGGCGATCGAGAAACCCTTGAGACGGTCGGCGTCGCCTTCCTGCTCGCGTTCCACCAGATAGCGCAAAAGCTTGCGGGCGCGCTCGGAGCGGCCGAATGTTTCGCTGGCAAGAACTCGCTCCAGCGTCTCGCGCACTGCGGGGGCAGCAGGCGTGGAATGCTGCAAGTGTCGGACCTTTCCAGTCGGCACGAATAGGAAGCGATCATATCGCGTGCCGGCGCAAAGGCACAAGCATCGAACCGGGTTGATCCCACTATTTACCCGGCCGAAAAACCCGGCCGGGTGACATCAGATTCAACTGTCTGATTTCATTATTTCTTTTCGATGATCCGGTTGACGGCCGAAACCACCGCTTCGAGCGAGGCCGAGGAGATGTTGGTATTGATCCCGGCGCCGAAGAGCTTTCCGCCGGGATATTCCATCTCGACATAGGCGATGGCCGAGGCGTTCGAGCCGCGCTGGAGCGAATGCTCGGAATAGTCGAGCACCGACATCGGCACGCCGACATGCTTCGACAACGCATCGACGAAGCCGTCGACCGGGCCGGTGCCAGTGCCGGAGATCGTCGTCTCGCGGCCGTTGTCGAGGATCGTCGCCTCGACGATCCGGTGCCCCTTCGTCGTCGTGTCGGGATAGGTGTGGTGATCGACGAATTTCAGCCGCGCACCGGGCTGCTCGACATAGGTTTCGAGGAACTGCTCGTGGATGCGTTTCACCGGTACCTCTTTGCCCTCGGCGTCGGTGATCTGCTGGATCGCCTGGCTGAACTCGACCTGCAGATTGCGCGGCAGGTTGAGCCCGTAGTCGGCCTGCAGCACATAGGCGATGCCGCCCTTGCCCGACTGCGAGTTGATGCGGATGATCGCTTCGTAGGAGCGGCCCACATCCTGCGGATCGATCGGCAGGTAGGGAACCTCCCACAATTCCTTGTTCGCCTTCTTGAGGGCCTTCATGCCCTTGTTGATGGCGTCCTGGTGCGAGCCGGAAAACGCCGTGTAGACCAGCTCGCCGACGTAAGGGTGCCGCTCCGGGATCGTCAACTGATTGGAATATTCGTAGACGTCCTTCATGCGGTTGATGTCGGAGCAGTCCAGCTTCGGGTCCACGCCCTGCGTGTACATGTTGAGCGCCAGGGTGACGATGTCGACATTGCCGGTGCGCTCGCCATTGCCGAACAACGTGCCCTCGACACGGTCGGCGCCGGCCATCAGGCCGAGCTCTGTGGTGGCGATGCCGGTGCCGCGGTCGTTATGCGGGTGCAGCGAGACGATGATATTTTCGCGGTTGTCGAGGTTGCGGCACATCCACTCGATGCGGTCGGCATAGGTGTTCGGCGTCGCCATCTCGACGGTCGAGGGCAGGTTGAGGATCAGCTTGTTGTCGGGCGTCGGCCTGACGATCTCGGTGACGGCGTTGCAGATCTCCAGCGCCACTTCCAGCTCGGTGCCGGTGAAGCTTTCGGGCGAATACTGGAAGCGGTATCCGCCTCCCGCCTTGGCGGCCATGTCGGTGATCATCTTGGCCGCGTCGGTGGCGATGCGCTTGATGCCGGCGACATCCTTCTCGAACACCACGCGGCGCTGCAACTCGCTGGTCGAATTGTAGAAATGGACGATCGGCGTCTTGGCGCCCTCGAGCGATTCGAAGGTGCGGGAAATCAGTTCCGGCCGGCACTGCACCAGGACCTGCAGGTCAACCTCGTCGGGCAAATTGCCTTGCTCGATGCACCAGCGGGTGAAATCGAAATCGGTCTGCGAGGCGGAGGGGAAACCGACCTCGATCTCCCGAAAACCCATGTCGAGCAGGAGCTGGAACATGCGCGCCTTGCGCTCGTGCCCCATCGGGTCGACCAGCGCCTGATTGCCGTCGCGCAGGTCTACCGAGCACCAGATCGGCGCGTGCTCGATCACCTTGTCCGGCCAGGTACGGTCGCGCAGGCCGACCGTGGGGTAGGGGGCGTATTTGCGGGCGGCGTCGGGCATGCCCTTGGAGGGAACGGCTTGGGGCATGTCGGCCTCCACGATCTTTCGTTGTACGGTATTCATCGTCTCGTCTCCCGGCTGCTCGGCCGGCATTGCCAATGCACAAGCAGCGCCTTCATGGCGAAGTCAATCGGTTTGGTGAGTCTTGCTCTACGCAATTCCGAACGCAAAACCGCTTCGCACTTTCGCTGAAATTGCCTTGGAGGAGCTTGGCCGGGACAGACAAAAGCCCTGGCGGTATCGACCGCCGGGCGCTCCTTCAGCGAGCCCGGCGATCGCCGATAAGGCCGAGAAGCAGAAGGGTGGAGGACAGCGCGCGCAAGGTCTCGCCGGCGAAGCCGGTCGAACGACGGGTTGCGGTGATGCGCGTGATCATGCGCGACCTCTTATAGCAGCGGCGCGACGCAGGCAAGTCTCCTGACGGGCAAGCGTGTGGGCGGCGGCGGCGGCATGGTACGCCGGCCTCATAATTTTATCCGGGTAATATTGACGAGCCGTCGTGCGACGTGCATAAGGACGTGCCGTGCGGTAGCGTCCGCCGGAACCCGAAACCCTTGTCGCGGATTCTCAAGCCATGCCTGACGCCAATCCCTCGATCAGACAAGCGCGCGGCCGCGACCTGACCAGCGGTCCCATCGGCCGGACCTTGCTGCTGTTCGCTCTGCCGGTGCTGGGTTCCAACGTGCTGCAATCGCTGAACGGCTCCGTCAATTCGGTCTGGGTCGGGCGCTTCCTCGGCGAATCGGCGCTGACGGCGACCTCCAACGCCAATCTCGTCCTGTTCCTGCTGCTCGGCACTGTGTTCGGCATCGGCATGGCGGCCACCATCCTCGTGGCGCAATCGGTCGGGGCGCGCGACTGGCACGAAGCTAGGCGCATCGTCGGCACCAGCGCCACCTTCTTCTTCGCCATATCGGCCCTGTTCGCGATCTGCGGCTGGATCTGGGTGGACGCCATCCTCAATCTGCTGGGCACGCCGGCGGACGCGCTGCCGCTGGCGCGCTCCTACCTGCGCATCATCTTCGTAGCGGTGCCGGCCGCGAACCTGCTCACCTTCGTCATGACGGTGCTGCGCGGCGCAGGCGATTCCAGGACGCCGTTCTATTTCATGCTGCTGGCCGTGGCGCTCGACGTGGCGCTCAATCCGCTGCTGATCGCCGGCATCGGGCCGTTTCCGCGCATGGGCATCGCGGGCTCCGCGACCTCGACCCTGGTCGGCCAGACGGTGAGCGTGCTGGCGCTTCTGGTGCTTCTTTACGCCAGGAGGCATCCGCTGCGGCTTGCCGGCGCCGACCTCGGCATGCTGCGGCCGGACCCGAAGCTTCTGAAGATCGTCGTCGCCAAGGGCATTCCCATGGGGCTGCAGATGATCGTCATCTCGGTCGCGGCGCTAACCATCATGGGACTGGTCAACGCCTACGGGTCGCGGGTCGCGGCGGCTTACGGCATTGCCGCCCAACTGTGGACCTATGTGCAGATGCCGGCGCTGGCGATCGGCGCGGCGGTGTCCTCCATGGCGGCGCAGAACGTCGGCGCGGGCCGATGGGACAGGATCGACCGCATCACGGCGTCGGGCGTCGGCTTCAACCTTGTGCTGACGAGCGTGCTCGTCGCCGCGCTCTATCTCTTCGACCGGACGGTGCTCGGCCTGTTCCTGATCGGCGATCCCTCGGCCATCGACACGGCCGTGCACATCAACAACATGGCGTCCTGGTCGTTCGTCCTTTTCGGCGTCACCATCGTGCTGTTCGCCACCGTGCGGGCCACCGGCGCGGTGATGCCGCCGCTCGTCATCCTGGTGTTTTCGGTGCTTCTGGTGCGCACCGGCTTCGCCTACTGGATGCGCGGTCAATTCGGACAGGACGCGCTGTGGTGGAGTTTTCCCGCCGGCTCGATCTGCTCGCTGGTGCTGGGGCTGCTCTATTACCGTTTCGGCCGCTGGCGCACGATGCATATGATCGAGGAAGAACGCCCGCCCGCCGGCGAGGCGCCCGACACCGGGCTCGGCGTGCCGCGCCAGCGGGCGAGGTTGGGGCCGGAAACGGAGGAAGGCGCTGTTCCCTGAGCGCTATTCCCTCACTGCGCGGGCGACGAGCCGGGCGATGCCCGGCCCGAGCAGCAGGACGACGAGGAAGCGCACCGTCTGCAATGCCATGACGAAGGAGATGTCGACGTCGTGCGAGGCGGCAGCGATGATGGCGATGGAGTCCATGCCGCCGGGGCTGGTGGCCAGATAGGCTGTCAGCGGATCGATGCCGAGCGTGCGGCTGATGAGCCAGGCCAGACCGCCGCACATGGCGATGAGGATCAGGATCGAAGCCACGATCTGCGGCAACGCCCGCGCGGCATGGCGCAGGATCGGCATGGTGAAATTGAGCCCGATCGACGTTCCCACGGCGGCGTAGCTGGCGGCCAGCAGCCATTGCGGTAACTGGAACTCGATGCCGGCACCCAGTCGCAAGACCGTGCCGAGGATCATGGCGCCGAGGAAATAGGGCGAGGGCAGTCGCAGCAGCCGTCCGGCGAGGGTTCCCCCCAATCCGATCGCGATGGTGGTTGCGAACAGCACCGGCTCCAGGTGCGGGAACCAAACGAGAGGAGGCACCTCGACGCCCGAAGTATCGACCCAAAGGCGCGCGATGAGCGCGGCCGCCATCGAGACGAAGATAACGCGCAGATACTGCATGAAGGCGACCAACCGCTGGTCGGCACCGAAGGCACCGGCCATCAGGACCATCGCGGTGGCGGCGCCGGGCGAGGAGCCCCAGACCGCCGTGGTGCCGGGCAGCACGCGCCAGCGGCTGATGAGCCATCCGAGCACGCTCGAGGCAAAGACGGTCGCTGCGACGACGCCGAGAAAGAGCGGCCATTCGGTAAGGAACACCGGAAAAATGCCCGGCGAGATCGATGCGGCGATAAGGCAGCCGACGATGGACTGCGCGGCGGCGAACACAGGGATGGGTATCCTGACGGTGGCGCCATTGATGCCGCAGACGATGCCTGCGAACATCGGGCCGATGAGCAGGGCGGCCGGCAGCGCCGCCAATTCCAGCAGCGCGACGAACAACAGTGAAAGCGCAAGGATCACGAGCCATTGGAAGGGCCGCCTGACAGTGGCCAGGCGGCCCGTCGGCGATGGCTGCGGATCGGTCGTCATGAATCGGTGATAGACCGGCCGTCGGCGCTTGCGAAGTCCGCCTCCGGGAAAAAAGGCAATGTTTCCAGCGATTGCAGCCCAAGCGCGCCGCGATCTTTCAGCTTCGCTCCTGCGCTTTGGGTTTTACGCATGTCTTTGAACCCGAAACCGCAACCACTTTCGGGAGACACGCTCCAAGGTCGTTAGGCGCCTGGGGCGGCGGCAATTACGCTTCGGGCAACCCGAAGCCTCCGACCGGCTCGGTTTCGATCTGGACCTCGAAGCCGGCGATGATCGGCCTTGCCCTGGCGATGGCAGCCTGCACGTCGGGCAGCGTCAGCGACGCCTTGTGGCTGTCGGCGTCCGTCCAGACCTCGGTGATCCAGATGGCGGTGGTGTCTGCGGGGTCGCGAGCAACGATATAGCTCAGGCAACCGGGCAGGGCGCCGGTGGCTTCGCGCAGCAAGCCAACCAGTTCGTCCCGCTTGCCGGGCTGCGCGCGCATCTTGCCGATCAGGCCATACATCTCCGCCTCCTTGCCGCTCCGCGGGGCGATCTTGGCAAACGCGGCCGCCGCCGTCCAGAGTGTTGCGCGGAGCCTGCAGATCGGATTCTCGGGACGGTCTCTTCCGCGACCGTCCGCCGACTCAGGCAAACGGCACGGCCGTCGTCCCCCTCGGCAGCTTGGCCTCGTCATCCGGCTCGACATGGATGACCACCCGCACCGACGGAATTTCGGCCTTCAGCGCATCCTCGATGCGGTCGCAGATCAGATGGCTTTCGCGCACCGGCATGTCGCCGTCGACGATGAGGTGGAACTCGATGAAGGTGGCGCGGCCGGCGATACGGGTCTTGAGGTCGTGAACTTCGATCGCGCCCTTGGAATTGGCCGAGATGATATCGCGGATCCGGATGTTCTCCTGGATGTCCACGGCGCGGTCCATCAGGCCGTTCAGCGACGAGCCGATGACGTGCCAGCCCTGCCAAAGGATGTTCAGCGCGACGATGACCGCCAGCGCCGGATCGAGGATGCGCCATCCCGTCAGCACCGCGCCGACAAGGCCGACGAACACGCCGACCGAGGTGACGACGTCGGTCATGATATGCTGGCCGTCGGCGACCAGCGCGGGGGATTTGTCGCTGCGCCCGGCCCTTATCAGGATCCCGGCCCAGACGGCGTTGATGACGGTGGCGACGCCGTTGACGGCGAGACCTTTCCATGGCTGTTCGAGCGGCGCTGCATTCTGCCAGGACCGCCAGACTTCCGTCAGGATGAGCAGGGCTGCGACCACGATCAGCACGCCTTCGAGCACGGCTGAAAAGTATTCGGCCTTGTGATGCCCGAAAGGATGGTCGTCGTCGGCAGGCTTGTGACTGACCTGAATGGCCCAATAGGCGGCGAAGGCGGCGATGACGTTGACCGTCGATTCCAGCGCGTCCGAATAGAGCGCGACAGAGCCGGTGATCCACCATGCCGCCGCCTTGAAGCCGAGCACGACGAAGGCGACGACGATCGACCACACCGCGAGCGTGGCGATCCTGCGCTTGCGCTCGCCCGGGATGCCGGCCGCGATCACGGTGCTCACCCTCGCGATCTCACGCAGCCTTTTCCTTCGCCTTGCGCGGCAGATGCGCCACCACGTTTTCGATCATGCGCATACCGGCGTCGCCGCCCAGCGTCATGATCGATTCGGGATGGAACTGTACCGCCGCCACCGGCTCCTTGGCGTGCTCGAAGGCCATGATGGTGCCGTCCTCGCTCTCGGCCGTCACCTCGAACTCGATCGGCAGGTTGACCGGGTCGGCGAAGATCGAGTGATAGCGACCGACCGTGACCTCCTTGGGCAGGCCGGAGAAGATGACTCCCGACTTCGAGACGCGGATGCGGGAGGGCTTGCCATGCATCGGCACGGCAAGCTGGCGAAGTTCGCCGCCATAGGCCTCGGCCAGCGCCTGCAAGCCGAGGCAGACGCCGAAGATCGGCAGGTCGCGCGCCCGCGCCTTCTTGATCGTCGCCGCGCAATCGAAATCCTTCGGCGTGCCGGGGCCGGGCGAGAGCACGACGAGGTCGGGCTTCAGCCGGTCGAACAGTTCCTCCGCCACGGGCGTGCGTACGGTGGAGACGTTGGCGCCCGTCTGGCGGAAATAGTTCGCCAGCGTATGCACGAAGGAATCCTCGTGATCGACCAGCAGGATGTTGACGCCTTCGCCGACCCGCGCGGTGGCGCGCTCGGTGGCGGTCGTGTTCCCGGCTTTGGCGTCGCGGATGGCGGAGAGCATGGCAGAGGCCTTCAGTTCGGTTTCGGCTTCCTCGTCCTCGGGGACGGAATCGAACAGCAGCGTGGCGCCGGCGCGCACCTCGGCGATGCCGTCCTTGATGCGGATGGTGCGCAGCGTCAGGCCGGTGTTCATGTCGCCGTTGAAGTTCACCATGCCAATCGCCCCGCCATACCAGGCGCGCGGGCTTTTCTCGTTCTGCTCGATGAAGCGCATGGCCCACAGCTTCGGCGCGCCGGTGACGGTGACCGCCCAGGCATGCGAAAGGAAGGCGTCGAAGGCGTCCATGCCCTCGCGCAGCCGGCCCTCGATGTGATCGACCGTGTGGATCAGGCGCGAATACATCTCGATCTGGCGGCGGCCGATAACGCGCACCGATCCCGGCTCGCAGACGCGGCTCTTGTCGTTGCGGTCGACGTCCGAGCACATGGTCAGCTCGCTCTCGTCCTTCTTGGAGTTGAGCAGCTTGAGGATCTGCTCGGAATCCGAGATGGCGTCGTCGCCGCGCTTGATGGTGCCGGAAATCGGGCAGGTCTCGATGCGGCGGCCGTTGACGCGCACGAACATCTCCGGCGAGGCGCCGACCAGATATTCGTTCTCGCCGAGATTGATGAAGAAGGAATAGGGCGAGGGATTGATCGTCTTCAGGCGGCGCGAGATGTCCGACGGCCTGGATTCGCAGCGCTCGTAGAACATCTGGCCGGGGACGACCTCGAAGAGGTCGCCGCGCTTGAAGGAATCCATCGCCTTGCGCACCAGGTTGGCGTATTCGCCAGGCTCGTGGTCGCCGCGCGGCGGAATGCGGTCGGCCGGCTTGAAGGGCTCCTCGGCGCCGTCGCGCGCCAGCCCCTCGGTCGAGAAGCCGTCGCCGGCATAGTCGTAGCGATCGGTCCATGCTGTGGCGGAATAGTGATCGACGACCAGGATCTCGTCTGGCAGGTAAAGCACCAGGTCGCGCTGGCTTTCGGCCCGTTCGAGCTTGTAGTCCACCGGGTCGAACTGGAAGGCGAGATCGTAGCCGAAGGCGCCGTAGAGGCCGAGATTGGCGTCCTGGTCGGTGTGGAACAGCGCGGTGATGGCGCGCAGCACGGTGAAGACGGAAGGCGCGCGCGAGCGTTCCTCTTCGGTGAAGGCGCGCTTCGGCTCGGCGATCGTCAGCGCCAGGCGCTGTCTGGTCGTCTGGGTCAGCGAGACGTCGTCGAGCGCCAGCATCGCCTTGGCGACGACGGGCAGCAGCACCTCGCCGCGCTTGTTGAGCGCCTCGATGCGCATGGCGCGGCCGCGCGCCGAGATCACCAGCGGCGGGTCGATGATGGCGGTGTCCCAGCGCGTATAGCGCCCCGGATACTCGTAATTGGAGGAAAAAACCGCTCCGCGCCGGGAATCCAGGCCGTCGATATAGGCATCGATCGCCCCGGCGTAAGGCCGCTCATGGCGTTCGCGGGTGATGGCGATACCGCCCGCGGTGATGAAGCGCTCCGCGCCGTTTTCCAGAATTTCCACCGTCATTCTCGCCTCCTGGGGGCATGCCCCGTTTCCGCCGCACGGAGTTCCGGAAGTTCCCTTGGAAAACAAAAGGCCGCCGGACTTGTCCTGCGGCCATCCTGATGTTCACGCGCACGCGTTCGGGTGGCCGCTCCTAGCTGGCCCACCACCAAACGGATTTGGTCGAACGAATGCTCATGGATTTTCCATAGCTGCGAACGGGCGGCCGCGCAACCGGTTTCGGCGGCTCAGGCGCGTACCAGCGCCGCTGCCTGCCTGATCCGCTGGCGGTCCGGCTCGAAGCCGATCGTCGCCTCGGCGCGGGCCAGCGCCAGCGCCGAATGGCGCAGCGCACTCTCGGCGTAGCGCGGATCGTCTATGCGGCCGAGCGCCGCGAAGGCCTTGTGCAGGCGCATCTGCACCTCGGGGATGGCCGCGCCGTCGCGGGCGATGGGATCGAACGCGTCGTCGAACAGGTCCTCGACCTTCACTTCCGGAACCCATATCTCCGGATAGAGCGGCTCTTCAGGATTCACCGTGTCGGCCCAGATCGACAACACCCGCACCTGCCGGCCGATGACATCGATGGCGGTGCCCATGTCGTTGGTGGCCGGTGACAGGGCGCGCGAGGCGATCTCGGTCAGCACGGAGACGCCGAAGCGCGGGTCCTGGTCGAAGGAGCGTTCGTCGGCGACGGTGAAGGCGTCGCGCACCGCCTCCATACCTTCCGTGTCGTCGAAGCCCGAGCACCATGCCATTGGGCGGTTCGTATCCACGAAGGCGCCGGGAAGGGCGGCGACGTACACGGCACCGTTGCGCTCGCGCGCGGTTGCGGCGAGGCCGGCCGTGTCGAGATGCTGGACATAGCCGACGCGGTCGGGAAACACCGGTTGCGCGCCGTCGGGTATGCCCTTTTCCGGATCGGCGAGCGCTTGGCCGCCGAGACAGGGCTTTTCCCTGCGGCGGCGCATGGCCTGCATGGTGACCTCCTCGACCGCGTTGGTGGTTTCGCCGACGCGCCCCAGCCGCAGGAGATAATCGATCCAGTGCAGCAGGGTCACGACGATGAGGGCGATGACGATCAGGGTCATTGCGAACAGCACCACGCGCCCCCTTTCGCCATAGGCGCCCATCGACAGGGTGATGATCCCCATCACGCTGTAGATAAAGGAGCCGACGAAGGTGGCCAGCACGTTCTGCGTGGTCGAATCCTCGATCAGCAGGCGGATGGCGCGCGGCGTGACGTTGGCGGTGGCCGTGGCATAGGTGGTCACCATGGTGCTGAGCGAGAAGATCGTCACCGCAAGCATGGAGGAGGCGATGATGTTGAGGATATGGTCGACCGCATCGGCGCCGACGCTGGTGGACAGGCCGAACGGCAGGTAGGGCGACAGGATCAGCGACAGGATCGCCGCCGCGACCGCCAGAAGGGATATCATGCTGGCCCGGAACCACAGGCGCCGCGACAGGAGGTGCCACAGCCAGGCCCATTTCGAGATCATGCTTCGCCTTTCGGTTGCGATTTCCTTGCCCGTTATGGAAGGAGATCGCCCGAACGGCAATGAAGAGCTTGCGACAGGGTGCCGGCGCCGCCGTATCGATAGGGCGGCGCCGGCGCTGGAGACGGCTGTAGAGAACGGCCCGTCAGGCCCTTATCTCCTGTCGCTGGAAGGCGACGTAGGCGATGGTGAACAGCATGATCAGTGCGGCGATCATGCCGGCGATCTGCGGCCAGACGAGGCCGAGGCTGGCCGAAAGCTGCAGCGGCGCGCCCATGACGGCGCCCTCCATCTGGTAGGCGAACAGAAGACCGAGCGAGCGCGTCGCCGGATTGAGCAGGGCCAGCGTCGCCTCGTTGTAGAGAATATTGGGCGAGATGCGCGCCAATCCCTGCTGGATGTTGAGCTGGTGCACGGCCGTCATCGGGTCGAGCGGGTCGATCGGTGCGACCCAGCCGGCCACCAGCGGCGCCAGCATCGGCCAGAAGATCGTGAACAGGAGCCACAGCGTCAGCGCGCAGAGCGCCGAGGTCGCCGGCGATTTGACCACCGTGGAAAAGGCCATTGCGACCGCCAGCCACACGCCCGCATAGACGAAGGAGACGAACAGGAAGGCGAGTTCGCGCGCGATCTCCTCGCCGCTCGGCGGCAGGCCGAGCAGCAGTATGCCCATGCCGGTGACAAGCAGCCACAGCGTCAGCAGGCAGATGGCGATGACCAGCAGGCCGCCGAGGAATTTCCCGGTCAGCAGCGCGTCGCGGTAGATCGGCTGCGACAGCACGCGCGAAAGCGTGCGGCGGCTGTATTCGCCGTTGATGGCGTCGAAGCCGAGCGCGATCGCCACCAGCGGGATCAGGAAGCCGAGGAAGGAGACGAAGGAGGGTAGGGGGGCCTGCGCGGTGGTGAACAGCCTGAGGAACAGGAAGGCGTCCTCGCCGATCGTCGTCTTGATCTGGCCGATAGCGGCGTATACCGAGCCGATCGCCGTCAGAAGCACCAGAAGCATCACCAGATGGATGCGGGCGGAGTTCATGTGGTCGGCGGCCTCCTTCATCGCCACGGTGGCGAGGCCGGCGAACGGAGACCCTTCACGCCGCGACATCATGGTTCTCTCCCTCGAAGAAATGGACATAGACCTCGTCGAGGCTGGACTGCCGGATGCTCATCTGCGACAGGGCGCCGCCGGCCTGGACGACACGCCGCGCGATGTCGGCGCGGATGTCGGCGTCGGCGTTGACGCGCCAGCGGCCAGGCTTGAGCACCGTCACCGACGAGACATGCGGCGCGCCGTCGAGCACCGCCGCGAGATCGACGCCGGCCGCCTCGACCTCGACGACATGCGTGCCGCCGAGAATATCGGCGGTGAGGTCGCCGACCTTGCCGATCAGGCCGATCCTGCCCTTGCGGAACAGCGCGACCCGGTCGCAGATCGTCTGCATCATCGACAGCAGGTGCGAGGAAAGCACGATGGTGACGCCGTCGGCGGCCATGGTGCGGATGAGATCCAGGAGTTCTTGCGTCGATTGCGGGTCGAGGCCGGATGTCGGCTCGTCGAGAATGGCGATCTCGGCGTTCTTGACCAGCACTTCGGCCAGGCCGAGGCGCTGGCGCATGCCGCGCGAATAGGTGGAGACGCGCCTGTCGCCGACATCGGACAGCCTGACGCGGGCCAGCGCATCGTCGATGCGCCGGCCGGCCTCGGCCGAGGCGAGTCCCGTCAGGCGCGCGGAAAAGCCGAGGTTCTCGCGCGCCGTCAGATGGTCGTAGAAACCGATCTGGTCGGGCAGGTAGCCGACCCGGCGCTTGACCGCCAGCGGCCGGCGCAGCGGATCGAGCCCGAGCACCCGCATCTCGCCGGCGCTCGGCTCGGTGAGGCCGAGCATCATGAGGATGGTCGTGGTCTTGCCCGAGCCGTTGGGGCCGAGCAGGCCGAACACCTCGCCCTTGTCCACGGCAAGGTCTATGCCGTCTACGGCGATTGCGTTGCCGTAGCGCTTGACCAGACCGCGTGCCTCGATGACGTGCGTTTGAGGGGAAGCGCTCATCTGCGGCCATACCTCGCGACGGCGAAGGCGAGGATCAGGGCGGCCACGCCGATGATGGCGAGGCCGGTGACGCCCCACAGCGTCGAGGTGCGCACGGTGACACGGAAACTGGCGCTGTCGGAGGCGCCGGAGCCGTTGGCTCGGACGGAGACCATGTAGTCACCCGCGATCGCCTGCGTCGAGGGCGTCATGGAGACGCCGACATTGGCGGTCTGGCCGGGCTCGATGTCGTCGACCTTTTCAGGGTTGAAGGTGACCTTCCAGCCCGAGGGGGGCGTGGCCGACATGGCGACGTCGCGCGCGGGCGCGGAACCGGTGTTCTCGACGGTGAAGGTGAAGGTTCGTTCCTGGCCCGCCGTCGCATCGCCGGAAAGCCGGCCCTGCGGTCCCGACAGCGATACGGTCGGGCGCCCGGTGATGTCGAGCAGCAGGTTGGTGTCGGCGGAGATGTCGCCGGCGCTGGCCGCGACGGTGACCGGATATTGGCCCGCCTGCGCCGTATCGGGCGGCTGCACGGAGACCTTCAGGTCCTTCGATTCGCCGGCCTTCAACGGCAGGCTGGTCAGTTCCTGCGAGCCGTAGCCCTGCTTGAAGGTAACCTGGAAACCGTCCGGCGCCTTGGATAGCAGATTGACCGTGGTGTCCTGTTCGCCGTCGTTCTTGAGGGTGACGTCGTAGTCGAAGGCCGATTTCGCCGTGCCGCGCAGCGCCGGCAGCTTCGGCTCCATCGTCAGCTTGGCCGGTTCGGTGCTGGTCAGCGTGACCTGCATGGGCAAGGTGAGGGTCTGGCCGTCGCCCTTGGCCGAAACGGTGAAGGCGACCGGCTTGCCGTCCTCGGCCTTCGCCGGCGGCGTCAGCTTGAGCGTCAGGTCGACCGTGCCGTCGGCGCCGGCGATCGCCGCGGCGACCGGCTTGCCGCCGCCGTCGATCTCCCATTTCCACCCGGACGGCAGGCCGTCTACGCCCAGTTGCACCCGCTGCGGCGGCAGGCCCTGGTTGGAGAGGTCCAGGTCCACACTGACATCCTTGCCGGCCTGCGCCGAGAATTCCGGATAACGCGTGGTCAGCCAGATGCCGGTCGGCTTGGCCGCCACGTCGGCGGAGGCCGTTTGCGCGCTTGCCGGCGCCGGGACTGCCAGGGCGAGGCCGGTTGCCACAAGGGCTGCGGCCAGTGGCCGGGACGGGTTGAAAAAGGGCGAGCGAAAGCGCGCAGGGATCATATGGGTCCTCCCGCGAAAGGTTGAAATTAATTGTTTTTTTGCAAAGTCTTGGCGACTTGGTGCGTCGCGGAGGATCGCCCGCTTTGTGGCGCGAATGCGGCAGGGTCCGCTCTGTTACCGGCCGCTCACGCGATTGTAAGCGGCCGCGATTTTCCGTGAGGAATGTGCGTGACGGCCGTCAGTCCTCGAGCGCGCCCGAGCGCGCATCGGCGCTTCTGGAGGCGCCCAGGAGCTTGACGAGATCGTCACCGGCGCGGGTGATGCGATGCGACCGGCGGGTCAGGATGAAGCCGTCCTGCGGTGCGATCACCTCGGCATGGCCGTCAGGCTCGCCCGGCTTGTGGACGATGGTGGCGAGCCTGTCGCCCTTCTTGACGCGGTCGCCCGGTTTGACGTCGTAGAGGATGGCGCCGGCCTTCGGCGCGGGCATCATATCGACGTTTTCCAAGGGGGCGACGACACCCTTGAAAGGACCGGGCGTAGGCACGGCAGGATCGACGATGACGCCGCGCGCCACCAGCAGGCGATAGAGCCCTTCGGCATCGCCTTCGGCGGTGACGCGGTAGACATCAGCTATGCCGCGGTATTCCACTGTCGTTACGACGAGCTTGTCGGTCGCGGTGCCGGCTTTGAGGTGCGGATGGAAAGAGGCTTCCTCGAATGCCGCGCCGCTTTCGCCTTTCCACAGAAGCACGCCGGCAACACCCATGGCAGCCGCGCAATCGCTCATCGCGGGCCACAACTCCGCCGGGACGTAGAGATATGGCTCGCCCTCGTCGTCGCAATGCAGGTCGAGCACGATGTCGTGACCGAGCGAGAGTTGGAGCAGGCGCGCCTTCAGCTTTTCGTCGACGGTGGCTAGATCGCTCTCGGGAATCAGCGCCGGATCGGGACGGTCGACCAGCGGGAAGTCGCGGTTGAAATTGGTGCGGGTGCCGGAATGGAAGCGGCCCTGGTGGTCGCCGAACTGGTACTGGGCGCGACCGATCGGGTTGGCCCAGGGAACGACGGTGAGGGAGCCGCGGATGCGGCCTTCCGCTTCCGCCTTCGCCAGTTTCGGCATCAGCGCGTCGATGGCGACGGTGCCCGGCAGTTCGCCGGCATGGAGCGCGGCCTGCAGATAGGCGCGGGGTGCCGCCCTGTCCGAACCGACAAAGCGGAAGACCGGAAATTCGTAGCTTACACCTTCGGTGTCGCCGGTCAGCTTCTCGATCGTCTTTTCCATCTCGAACCTCCATCTTGCGAAGGCAACACTTGCCGGTTCGGCGGCGTGGTGTCGAGTGGTCCAGCGGCAGGGCTTTGCCGGTGCAGCCCGCGCATCGGCCGGAACCGGCGTCCCGGCTTCCGTCCTGTGCCGTAAAGCAAAGGGGATCGTTACGGCGCGCCCGTCAGGACGCGCGGCGGCCTATTGCGCCGGGCAAGCGAGGGGCGTGGCGGGCAAGTGCCGGTCGAGGCGCTGCGAGAACAGCGCGACGGCCACGGCGATCAGCGCGATGGCCGCGCCGACGAAAGGAAGGCCCTGATAGGTGACGCCGGCGGTGAGTGCTGTCGCGCCCGCCCATGCGCCGACGGCATTGCCGACGTTGAAAGCACCCTGGTTGAGGGTGGCGGCGAGATTGGGCGCCTCGGAGGCCGTCCCGACCACGCGCAGTTGCAGCGGCGGAATGATGATGAAGACCAGCATGCCCCAGACGAAAACGGCGGCGACCGCATAGGCGGGATGTCCGCCGAAGCGGGCGAGACTGGCAAGCAAGGCGGCCAGCAGAAGCAGCGTGCCGATCACGGTCGGCATCAATTTCCAGTCCGCAAGGCGGCCGCCGATGATGTTGCCGATGGTCATGCCGCCTCCGAACAGCAGCAGGACCCAGGTGACCGTCTCGGTCGAAAGCCCGGAGACGTCCGTCAGGAACGGTTTGACATAGGTGAAGACGGCGAACAGGCTGCACGAAGCGAGCGCCGAAATCAGCATGGCGAGCCAGACCTGGAGCTTGCCGAGCACCCGGACTTCGCCAAGGAGACCGCCGCCGCTCGGGCGGGCCACATTGGCCGGCACCAGCCAGGCGATCGCGGCGACCGACGCAAGCCCGATCAGCACCACGGCAAAGAAGGTCGAGCGCCATCCGAAGGCTTCGCCCAGCGCCGTTCCGCCGGGCACGCCGAGGATATTGGCGAGGGTCAGGCCGGCGAACATGAGGGCGATCGCGCTGGCCTGCTTTCCCGGCGGCACCAGGCTCGCCGCCACGACGGAACCGATGCCGAAAAACGCGCCGTGGCCGAAGGCGGTGACGATGCGCGCGGCCATCAGCAGCCCGTAGGTGGGCGCGACGGCGCACAAGAGGTTGCCGAGAACGAAAAGGGCGGCGAGGGCGACCAGGACCGGCTTGCGCGGCATGTTGGCCGTGGCGACGGCGATGATCGGCGCGCCGACGACCACGCCCAGCGCATAGCCGGTGACAAGCAGACCGGCGGCGGGAATGCCGACGCCGAGGTCGGCGGCGACCTCGGGCAGCAAGCCCATGATGACGAATTCCGTCGTGCCGATGCAGAAGGAAGCGATGGCGAGCGCCAGGATGGGCAGCGGCATGGTCTTGTCCGACAAATCGATTGAAGCGGCACTCTTCGCGATTTGCGCGCCGGACCACAACTGTGTTTACCGCAAAGCAGCATTGCGCCGGACACACTGGTGGCCGGCGCAAGGCGAAAGGCCGGCCGGAGCCGGCCGCCCGACGGTCAGCTCAGTCCTTCGATGTTGCCGTCTTCATTGAGGAAGATGTTCTCCGACGACGGCTTGGACGGCAGGCCTGGCATGGTCATGATCTCGCCGCAGATGACGACGACGAAACCTGCGCCCGCCGACAGGCGCACCTCGCGCACCGGCACGGTATGGCCGGTCGGCGCGCCGCGCAGGTTCGGGTCGGTCGAGAAGGAATACTGCGTCTTGGCCATGCAGACCGGCAGATTGCCGTAGCCCGCCTGTTCCCAGGTGTGGAGCTGGTCGCGCACCGACTTGTCGGCGATCGCCTCCGAGCCGCGATAGATGCGCTGGACGATAGTGTTGACCTTCTCGAACAGCGGCATGTCGTCGGGATAGAGGGGAGCGAACTGCGAAGCGCCGGATTCGGCAAGCTGGACTACCTTGTGCGCCAGTTCCTCGATGCCGGCCGAGCCGTGCGCCCAGTGCTTGCACAGCACCGCCTCGGCCCCCAGTTCCTTCACGAAGTCCTGCAGGGCCTTGATCTCGGCCTCGGTGTCGGAATGGAAGTGGTTGATCGCCACCACCACCGGTACGCCGAACTGGTGCACGTTTTCGATATGGCGGCCGAGATTCGGGCAGCCTTTCTTCACCGCCTCGACGTTTTCCGCGCCGAGGTCCTCCTTCTTGACGCCGCCGTTCATCTTCATGGCGCGCACTGTGGCGACGATAACGGCCGCCGCCGGCTTGAGGCCCGCCTTGCGGCACTTGATGTCGAAGAATTTTTCCGCCCCGAGGTCGGCGCCGAAGCCGGCTTCCGTCACCACGTAGTCGGCGAGCTTGAGCGCCGTGGTGGTCGCCATCACCGAGTTGCAGCCGTGCGCGATGTTGGCGAACGGGCCGCCATGCACGAAGGCGGGATTGTTCTCCAGCGTCTGCACCAGGTTCGGCTGGATGGCGTCCTTGAGCAGCACCGCCATGGCGCGGTGGGCCTTCACGTCACGGGCAAAGACGGGCGATTTATCGCGGCGGTAGGCGATGATGATGTCGCCGAGGCGCTTTTCCAGGTCCTTGAGGTCGCGTGCCAGGCACAGGATCGCCATCACCTCGGAGGCGACGGTGATGTCGAAGCCGGCTTCGCGCGGGTAGCCGTTGGCGACGCCGCCGAGCGAGCAGACGATCTCGCGCAGGGCCCGGTCGTTCATGTCCATGACGCGGCGCCAGGTGACGCGGCGGGTGTCGATGCCGAGTTCGTTGCCCCAGTAGATGTGGTTGTCGATCAGTGCCGACAGCAGGTTGTGCGCTGTGGTGATGGCATGGAAGTCGCCGGTGAAATGCAGGTTCATGTCGTCCATCGGCACGACTTGCGCATAGCCGCCGCCGGCGGCCCCGCCCTTCATGCCGAAGTTCGGTCCGAGCGAAGCCTCGCGGATGCAGATGATCGCTTTCTTGCCGATGCGGTTCAGCCCGTCGCCGAGACCGACGGTGGTGGTGGTCTTGCCTTCGCCAGCCGGTGTCGGGTTGATGGCGGTGACGAGGATCAGCTTGCCGTCCTTGTTCTTCTGCACCGACTTGATGAACTCGGCCGAAATCTTCGCCTTGTCGTGGCCGTAGGGGACCATCTGCTCGGCCGGGATGCCGAGCCTGGCGCCGATCTCCAGGATCGGCTTCTTCTTCGCCGCGCGCGCGATTGCGATGTCGGATTTCACTTCGGCCATGACGGCGCTCCCATTTTTCGACGTTTTGGCGAGACGGGGCGGCAGGCGCCCTCGACGTGGCGCATAGAAGCCCGACAGCACCATGCGCCGCCGTCTCAAAACAGGCGCGCAATGCGCGAAAAGCGACAGGGCAGGTGGTGAGTGGTGAATGGTAAAATGGTGAATGGAAGGGAGATTCGGCTTTACAGGTCGGATAACCCTGCAATCCGACCATTCACCATTCACCATTCACCATTCACCATTCACCATTCACCATTCACCATTCACCATTCACCATTCACCTTTCACCATTCACCATTCACCTGTCGAGGACGGATCGCAATTCGACGATGTTCGAGCGGACCTGCAGCAGGTTGAAGCCCATTGTCGCCAGATGCGAGGGGAAGAACGCGCTCGACTCGTCGCCGTTGGAGATGATCCAGGGCTGAACGTCCAGCGAGGCGCGCAGCTGGCTTTCCATCCGGTCCCACAGGGTCTTCAGGTTGCGCTCGGCGATCACGTTGGCGAAGTCGGACTGGGTGGCGGTCAGGATGCCGTAGTAGGCGTAGAGCTGGCCGTAGGCGAACCAGAAGCGGTCATCGGCGCGCGGATCGAACCAGCCGGCGTCCGACGCCTCGATGCGGGCGCGCAGTATGTCGGAGGTCGAGCCGATGTCGGAGGCGATGCGGTCGAGGAACAACATCAGATTGTCGGCGCGCGGGTCGAAGGTCGCCTTGCACTGCTCGAGGCTGGTGTTGAAGGTGCGCAGGTCCGCTATGGCCTCGCGGTAGACGCTGGGCGTCGGCCGGGTCGGGCCGCGCCAGCCGATGTACCAGGCGGTCTCGTCCCAGGCCAGCGCCGTGCGCGCCTTCTGCAGGTTCTCGTCTATCTGCGAGGTGCCGCGCACGCGCCCGAGCGTATCGACGAGTTCGGTGGTGGTGCGGCGCAGGACCTGGTTGATGCCGAGCTGGAAGGCGGCCTTGTTGTCGAAGAAGGGGGTGCGGCGCCAGTCCAGTCCGAACAGGCCGGCCTTCGACAGCAGGGTCGAGGATATCCAGGCGTTGCGGTTGACGTTGAAATCGATCAGGTCGGCGGCGACGGCGGCGATCGCCGACGGCTTGCAGCTCGTGGGTTGCGTTGCCGTCGTCAGGTTCTGCGCATCGCCGGACTGCTCGGGCTGAACCGGTTCGCCCGCGCCGGCGGTGCCGGCGGCGGCGACCTCGGCGGCCGGATAATCGGGATCGAAGGCGTTCCACCACTGGGTGATGTAGAAGAACCTCCCGTAGAACCCGAGGAGGATGAGGATCACCAGGCCGATGCCGCCCTTGAGGATCCAGCCGCGCTGGCCGTACCAGCGGCCTGCCCACATGAACGGCCACAGGACGACGCCGATGATGAAGCCGATGCCGCGGCCGATCCACTGGAACAGGCGGGTGAAGAAGTTCACGACCGGATCAAGCACACGCGTCCCCTCTTCAAATCAGTTTGCCAAGCCGTAGAGCCGAGCGCGAAAACCCACCTTGTCCTTGAGATATGTGGTTTTGAGCACATCGACAACATGCGCGCGCCAGCCTTGCGAAAAACCCTCGTAGTCCCGGTAGAAGCCCTGCTTGTTGAAGATATAGCGGGAGACGAAGTCCGACGGCACGAAATCGGAGATCAGACGGTTGGTCAGCCAGGCATCCGGGTGATCCGGCTTCGCCCGCACGACGAGGAAGCGCTGTGCCGGCGCGACGTCGTCGATCTTCAACTGGCCGACCTGCTTGATCTCGCGCTTGGCGGCATTGAGGAAGGGGAAGTTGCCATCCCGGGCGATGAGGTCGGCATGGGCATGGATCCAGGTCTGCAACCAGACCTTGTCCACTTCGGAAAGGTTGCGTTTCGGTTCGGCGTCGCGGATCAGGCCGCGCACCACCATCTCGGCGCGGTGCTCGAGATAGCCGGACTGCTCGATCCAGGAGGCGCGCGGCAATTCGATGCGGCCGGTCGAGGCGAGGAACCTGAACACGGCGTCCGCGTCGCGGATCGACAGGTACGAGACCTGCCAAGGACGGGAGCGGCGGAAGCCGGGCGCCGCCGGATCCGAGATCACCGTCGTCATGTCCGGATCGACGAAGACGTAGAGGCCGCCGAAATGCGACGTCCAATAGGCGTTGTGGCGGAAGATCACCTGGTCCGGCACCAGCGCATTCTCGCGGATGTCGCCGCAGACCTTGGCCAGTTCCACCATGCGCTTCAGCATGGCGTCGTCGCGCCAGGCGTCCGGCTCCTGCTTCAGCCGGTCGGTCAGCGTGGCGAGTTCCGCCGCCTTGCCCAGCACGTCCTCGGCCGACAGGACCTTGAATTCGACCTGGTTGATGGACAGCAGGTCCTCGATGTCCTCCACTTTGGAGACCGAATCCTCGATCTCGCCGTAGATCACGTCCTTGATAGTGAGCGCGTCGATGGCGCGCTGGTTGGCGCTCATGAACTCGAACATGAGCTGGGACGTATTCGAGAAAGCGGTGTGCACCACCGGCAGGCTGATCTGCGACGGCGTGAGGATGATGAAGCGGCGGTTGACCTCGTTGGGATCGAGATAATTGGCGTCGTCCAGTTCCTCGGCCACTTGAGGGGAAAACCCGGTGCGGTCGATCTCAAAGCTTTTCAGCTTCGTCGCCGGCAGGCCGAAGGCCTGCAATGCCTTGTTGTAGCGCTCGACGAGATGCGGCTCATCGACGGTCAGCAAGCGGCCGTAGATGAGGTCGTTGTCGCGCAGAAGGGGGAAGCGGTTCATCTTCCTTCTCCCCGTTCGCGGGGAGAAGAGGACGCCAACGTCGGCGACTCCCTCTCCCCGTCCTTCACGGGGAGAGGGTAGGGGTGAGGGGCAACGCGGTCGGCTAATGCGAAGTCTTCCCGATAAGTTGAGGTGGCGACGAAACGCAGGTCCGGCGCTTCAACGGGCGCCAGTCGTCGCTCCAAGGCGGCAATGATCGTATTGATGACCGCGTTGCGTTCCCTCAGCGCATCGGCGTTCCAGAATCGCAGCACTGACCAACCTTCCGCGATCATGAAGTCATCTCTGCGTCGATCATATGTGCTTTCGGCGTGTTGACTGCCATCGAGTTCGACAACCAACTGGTTTTCGCGGCAGGCAAAATCAGCAAAGTACGGGCCGATAGGAAGCTGTCTGGTGAATTTTGCGCCGCAAACCTGCCGGCCTCTTAAATCAGACCACAGTGCACGTTCAGCGTCATTGTCAGCCTTACGCAATGAGCGAGCGCGTTCGGTACGAGCTTTTCGAGGTCCCCGCATAAGATTGCCCCTCACCCTTACCCTCTCCCCGTGAAGGACGGGGAGAGGGGAACGCCAACGTCGGCGACTTTCTCTCCTAGCTTTCTACGGGGAGAGGGTAGGGGCAAGAGGCGTCGCACCGCCTCATGCATTCCACAGCCCCTTCTTCTTCAGCTCCTCCATTTCCTTGGCCGCTCTTTCCCGCAGTCGGGCGTCGCGTAGCATCTTGTCCACCGCCGTGTCGTCGGAGCGATCGGCGTAGCGGAACTCGGAGTCGGCGTAACGGTTGATCTCCTGCATGACCATTGCCATGTCGAACGGCCCGCGCAATTCCTCGATCATCGCCTTCTTGTCGTCGTAGGGCTTGTGCATGAACGTCTCGGGCGTCTCGAACCATTCGTCCGGCAGTTCGATGTCCATCGCCCGCATTTTTATCGCGTCGGTGACGTTCTTGATGGCGCGGCCGGTGAAGCGCGGCTCCGCTTCCTTGATGAGGTGCAGGTAGTTGCCGATGTCGGCCAGCGTCTTCGGTTCTCCCACCTCATTAACGAAGCGGTCGTAGATTTTCCTCAATCCATCTTCATGCGGCTTCGCATAGGAGCCGTATTCCTCGGCCACCGCGCGCTGGATTTCCTGCGCGGCGTAAAGCTTGTGGTCGCCGAGCGGGATTTCGTGATTCTTTCCAGCGAGTAGCACGAAGATGTCGATGTAGTCGTCGAGCGTCTGCGGGCCGTCGA
This sequence comes from Mesorhizobium hunchu, assembly GCF_040081975.1. Classification (NCBI taxonomy): domain Bacteria; kingdom Pseudomonadati; phylum Pseudomonadota; class Alphaproteobacteria; order Hyphomicrobiales; family Phyllobacteriaceae; genus Mesorhizobium; species Mesorhizobium hunchu. The sequence continues at coordinate 61,910 of NZ_JBEBMG010000003.1, read as the reverse complement.
CCAGCCAGCGGGCGCCGGCGCGCTGGCGCAGCGCGTCGTCGACGTTTTCCGGATAGTTGGAGAACATGCCGAAGGAACAGTTGCCGCGCACCACGGTGGAGGCGCCGGCGAAGGCGTCCATCAGCACGCCGGTGATCTCCTGCTGGCCGGCGGAGGCGCGGTCGTCCGAGCGCTTGGCGGCCACCTGGTCGATGTCGTCGATGGTGCCGAAGCCGATGGCGCGCGGGTTGAGCACATCCTCGATGAATTGGCGGCAGTTCTGGCCGGACTTGCCCTGGTAGGAGGAGATCTGGTCGACGCCGAAATTCTCGTAGACGAAAGGGTAGCCGGCCACATTGCAGTAATTGTCGAGCAGGCCGGCGATCATCTGGATCAGCGTCGTCTTGCCTGTGCCGGGCGCGCCATCGCCGATGAAGGTGAACAGGAAACCGCCCAGTTCCACGAACGGGTTCATCTGACGGTCGAAGTCGTAGGCCATCAGCATCTTGGCGAGTTTTACGGACTGGTACTTGGCGATGTGATTGCCGACGACCTCTTCCGGCTTCTTGAAGGTCATCACCAAGGGCTTCGATTTCTTGCCCGGTGCGACGTCGAAGCCGTCGAGGGTGAAATCGTCGCCGTCGATGCGGATGTGGGTGTTCTCGAAGGCGCCGAGCGCGCCGTCGAAGCGGGCCTTGCGCTGGAGCAGGCCGTCGATCGCCGTGCGGGCGAAAGCGCGTGCACGGGTGAGGAGATCGGCGTCGTCCTTGGAGCCGGCAATGGCGCTGTCGAGCCCGGCGACCAGCGATTTCACCGCGTCTTGCGGCGTGTCGAACAGGAAATCCGGTTCGGGTGTATCGTTGGGTGCCTCTCCGTCGGAATCGATCAACTGGAAGAGATAGGCGGCCAGCGCGAAGGCGGCGATGTAGCCGGAAGCGGTGAGCAGCTTCTTGAAGGCGGCCGCTTCGTCGCCCTGCAAGGGCGCGCGGGCGTTCTTCGCCTGCAGGCTTTCGAGATCGGTACCTTCGGCGAAGGTGTCGGCGACCGCAAGCGCGACCTGGATGCCGCGGCGGGCGCGGTAGAGCAGGGTGTGTTGCGGGATGGTCAGCAACTGGTCGTCGGGGTGAACCGCCTGGACGGCCTTCGAAAGTTCCACCTCGCGCGTGCGGCGCACGGAGCCGGTCGAGACGGTGGAGACGAAGCGGCGGTTGGTGCCGGCAAGAGCGGTGCCCGACTCGCGCGCGGGGTCTTCCAGCACGACGACGCGGGTGATGAAGCTCTGCGCGGTGGCGCGGTGCTTCTCGATCGCCGCTTCGGGAATGGTGGTCAGGCCGGTATCCATGTTTTCCTCCGCCCCAAGTAGCGAAATACCCCCTCCGGCCCTTCGGGCCACCTCCCCCGTGAACGGGGGAGGATACTCGGCGGCGCTGGATCCGCCCCTGCGAAGCGGGGGAGGGGGACCATGCGAAGCATGGTGGAGGGGGTATTTCCCTGCTCACACGTCACTAATCACCTGTCCATTCGACAGGATGTGCACCTTGTAGCCGGCGAACGTCTTCTGCGCCTCGCCGGCGGCATAGAGCGCCTGGTAGGCTTCGTGCGGCACGAGCGCGTGGTTCTCGTAGGATGAGACGCCCTGACGCGTGGCTTCCAGGTCGTCGGTGTCGATGAAGAATTCCTCCTCGGCCGGCTGGCTGGACCACAGTCCCTTGCGGCCGGGCTTCTCCGCCTTGGAATAGACTTCCTGGATCGTCCAGGTGAGCAGCCAGGCGTTTTCGGGCTTGCGCACTTTCGCCAGCACGTCGGCCACGACCGAATTGTTCTGGGTGATGCCCGCCGAATAGAAAGGCCCCAGCACGACGCGGCGCAACTGTTTGGGGTGAAGGTCGGGGAAGTCCTTGTCGAGATTCATCGCGATCGTCAGCGGCGACAGCGAATAGGCCGAGTTCTTCTCGGTGAAATCGTCGAAGCGATGCGCCAGCTCCGGATTGAGCAAGCCATCCACGGGCAGGGGAATTTCCACTTTCTCGTTGAGCTTGCCGTTGGCGTCGACGAGTTGTCCCACCAATCCTTCGGAAGAGTCCTCCACGGTCACCATATAGACCAGCGGCAGGTTGGCGGTGCCGTCGAAGGTCGCCCAATGGACAAGGTAGTAGGGCCGCATGGTCTTCGGATTGACCGACACCTTGGCGGTCTGCGCCAGCGTGAAGGGACCGAAGGTCGCGCCGGTTTTTATGTCTTCCAGGTAGAGGCGCTCGGCCATCGACTTCTGGAGCGCGGCTGGGAATTCCTTGTGACGCAGGATGAAGTCGGCCATCTCCGCGCGCAGCTCGGCCGGCTGGGGGATGTTTGCCAGCCGCTGGTCGGCCTGACGGCGGTCGTTCTCCAGCTCGAGCAGGTTCTGGAAGACGGGGAAGCCGCTTTCGGCGCGCGAGATGCGGAACGTGTCAATGAACCCCAGCCGGTTGCGCCAGCAGGCGAAGGACTTTTCCAGCCGCGCGATGTATTCGGCCACGACCCGCGCCACGATGCCGTGGCGGTAGAGCGGCGAGCGGTCGTCGCGCATGAAGATCTCGAGGCCCGCGAGCGCCGCGGTAATGGCGGCGAAATAGCGCTCGGCGGGATCGTCGGCGGGGGTCATGGAAGAGCGCAACGCTTGCTGCACTTGCACGGACTACGACTGGCTCACATAGTCGGCGGCGTTGTGCTTCCTCATCACCTCCTCGAAACGACGGGCGAAGGCGTCGTCGGCCAGCTTCTTGCGGCGCTGGATGTCGGCGGAAGCCACCATGTTCTTCTCGTGCAGTTCGAGCAGGTCGCCGATGTGCTTCTGCGATGCCGCGCCGATGCCGGCCATCGTCTCCTCGGCCGTGGTATCCACCTTGGAGCCCAGCGTATTGATCTTGTGCGCCACATCCTGCTGGGCGGCGGTCTTCAGCGAATCCTCCAGCGCCTTGTAGAGGACGATGCGCTGCTCGGTGTCGATGGTCAGCTTGTTGATGAGCGTCGATTGCGCGGCGATCTGGTTGTTGAGCGAATCGACGAAGGTCTGGAACATCGAGGTGTAGCGTTCCAGCGTCTGGCTCTCGGCCAGAAGCTCCTGCTCCTTGGCCTGCTTCTCGTTGTATTCGGTCGCCATCTTGGAACGCTCGCCTTCCAGTTGCGTGCGTTCGGTCTGGCTGGTCGAAGAGGCGATCTTGTTCTCGATGTCGAGCAGCAGAGGGTTGAGTTCCTCGATGCGCTTCTGCGTGGCCGTCAGGGTCTCGATGGTCGCCTTGCGGCGTTCGATCACCTGGCCGAGGCTGGTCTCGGACGTCTTGTAGCGCTGGTCGAGAATGTCCTTCTGCGCCTTGAGGATGCCGACGATGGTGTCGGACTTGGAAAGCAGTTCCTGGAGATTGCCGGCGAGGCTCATGTTGCGCACGCGGTCGGTGCGCAGGCGCTGCTGGCGCTGTTTGGAAAAGATGCCCACGAACTTTTCCCAGCCCGTGTAGTTCTTCATCGATTCGAATTCGGCGCCGAACACGTTGGTGGCGTCCTCCAGCCCGATGATGAGGTCGGCGATGTTCGCCTCCATCGTCTTCTGCTGGGCCAGCACGTCCTGGATGCGGGCGTTCTCGATGTCGAAATTGGCGTTGCCGATCGCCTTGTCGGCGTCGGCGAGCGTATCGAGCACGGTGCCGGACTGCTCGATCTTCGAGCGCATGTCCTCGACGACCTTTTTGGTCCTGGCAATCTCGGTATCGAAATTCTGCAACGTCGCCATGGCACCCCTCCGTTTGAATGTCACCCGCGCGCGGCGCGCGACCGCGAATATAGGGAGGCCATACGGTGAAGGGAAGCAAAGTTCAACGCGGCAAGGTCACGGCGCTGCCTGGCGCCCTGCTTGGAACTGTCCGCGCAAACCTGGCCGACAGGACGATGGGTGCAGACGGAGGGAGGCGGTGCGACGACGTCGTTCTGCCCGGACATCGTCCGGAGCCGGACGCACCGCGCCAGCCTTCCTTGTTCCGATAGAGGCCGTAGGTCTCGTCAGGCCGCGGACTGCGGCTTGCGTGGAGCGGCCGCCGGGCGCGGCTTCTTGACCGGGCCGGCGATCAGTCCTTCGCGGACGGCCAGCTTGCGCGCCGCCTTGCGCATGCGCCGCACCGCTTCCCCCTTCTCGCGGGCGCGCTTCTCGGACGGCTTCTCATAGGCGCGGCGCGCCTTCATTTCACGGAATATGCCTTCGCGCTGCATCTTCTTCTTCAGCGCCCTGATGGCCTGCTCGACGTTGTTATCGCGTACCAGTACCCGCAATGCTCTCGTTCTCCTTCTCGGTTGATTGGGTGCAAACAAAACAGGCCGCGAAAGCGGCCATCGTCACCCTGCGGGTTATATAGGCTAACGTTAGCCAACTTTCACGTCTTGACGGATTTTCCTAGCGTTCACAGCAGGTTATAGGAAATCCCTGCTAAGGCCTGGCGAATCCGATCATATCTTCCGGGCGCGACCTGCCCATCTCGTCTTCCCAATGGCGGCGGCAAAGCGACACGTAGATATCCTTGCCGATCGCCACCTGCTCGCCTTGCCTGGCGACCTTGCCGTCGGGGCCGAGCCGCACGACCATCGTCGCCTTGCGTCCGCAGCGGCAGATGGTTCGCACCTCGCGCAAATCGTCGGCGATCGCCAGCAGCGCGCGCGAACCCGAGAACAGATTGCCTTGGAAATCGGTGCGCAGGCCGTAGCACATGACGGGAATGCCGAGGCGGTCGGCGATACGGGCGAGCTGCCATACCTGGTTTTCCTCGAGGAACTGCGCCTCGTCGACGAAGACGCAGTGGATGCTTGTGTGCTCATGATGCTCGGCGATACGGGCAAAGAGGTCGTCGCCATCGCGGAACATTTCCGCCTCCGCCTCCAGGCCGATGCGCGAGGAGATCAGGCCGCGGTCTCCCTTGCGGTAGTGCCCGGCGACGAACAGCATGGTGGCCATGCCGCTCTCGCGGTAATTGTAGGACGCCTGCAGAAGCATGGTGGTCTTGCCGGCGTTCATCGTCGCGTAATGGAAGTAGAGCTTGGCCATCCGTCCTTTTAAGCGCAAGCGGACGGCGGCGGGGAGAGGCACGCCCAGGCCATCCACCAAAAAGGAAGAGGCGTGTCGCTGTTCGGCCAGCCGGCGCCGCCGCTCGTGCAGTTGCGCTTCTTGAAAGAGCACCAAAATGGTGTTTGGCTGAAGACGAAGGCGGACAGCCTGAGAAGAATCGCGCAGCGGCCCCGCTGCGGAGCCATCACAATGGGAGAACAATCGATGTCGAGTTTCAAGACTTTCGTCGCCGGCCTGGGCGTGGCGACGTTCCTGGCTTCAGGACTGGCTACGGGAAGCGCCTTCGCGGGCGATGCCGAAAGCTGCAAGACGGTGCGCCTTTCCGACGTCGGCTGGACCGACATCCAGGCCACCACCGGCGTCGCCTCCGTGCTGTTGACGGCGCTGGGCTACGATCCGCAGGTCATCCAGCTTTCCGTGCCGGTGACCTACGCCTCGCTGAAGAACAAGGATCTCGACGTCTTCCTCGGCAATTGGATGCCGTCGATGACCAACGACATCAAGGACTACACCGCCGACGGCTCGGTCGAGACGATCAGCGAGAACCTGTCGGGCGCCGGCTACGGCATCGTCGTGCCGACTTATGTGGCGGACGCCGGCGTCAAGACGCTGACCGACATCGGCAAGTTCGCCGACAAGTTCGATCACAAGATCTACGGCATCGAGGCCGGCAATGACGGCAACCGCATCATCCTGGACATGATCAAGAACCCGGCCGACAACCTCTCCGGCTTCGAACTGGTCGAGTCCTCAGAGGCCGGCATGCTGACCCAGGCCGAGCAGTCGATGAAGGACAAGGAGTGGATCGCCTTCCTCGGCTGGACGCCGCACCCGGTGATGGGCGCCATGAAGATCACCTATCTCGACGGCATGGGCGATTCCGGCTTCGGCGCCGCCACCGTCCACACCAACGTACGCAAGGGCTATCTGCAGGAATGCCCGAATGCCGGCGCCTTCATCAAGAACCTGAAGTTCAATCTCGAAATGGAAGGCGAGATGATGAAGGCGATCCTCGACGGCGCCGACGCCAACACGGCCGCCACCGACTATCTTAAGAAGCACCCCGACGTCGTCGGGCCGTGGCTCCAGGGCGTGACCACCTTCGACGGTGGCGATGCCGCTGCGGCGATCAAGACCGCGCTCGGAAGCTGAGTCGGATGCCGGCTGCATGAGATCGAAGCAAGGGCGGCTCCGTCGCGGGCCGCCCTTTGTCCGTCGAATGGATGACGGACCTGAACAAGACGACCGCAGCAAGCGGTGGAGAGGGGCGTAATGGATCCGGTTTCAAAATTCCTGGCCGCCTGGAAGATCCCGATCGGGACTTGGGGCAAGGACTTCTTCAATTTTCTGACGGACCATTTCGATACGTTTTTCCGAGGCATTTCGAGCGGCCTCAACGCGGTGCTCGACGGTGCGGTCAGCGGACTTCTCGTCGTGCCGCCGGTGCTGCTCGCCGCGCTGATCGCGCTGCTTGCCTGGTGGTTGCAGAAATCGAAGACGCTGGCATTCGGCGTTTTCATCGGCCTGGTCTTCATCCTCAACCAGGGGCTCTGGAAGCAGACGGTGCAGACGCTGGTGCTGGTGGTGGCCGCCACCTTCTTCTCGATGCTGATCGGCGTGCCGCTCGGCATCTGGGCCGGCCACAAGCCCAAGGTCTACAGGATCATGCAGCCGATCCTCGACCTGATGCAGACGCTGCCGACCTTCGTCTATCTCATTCCGGTGCTGACGCTTTTCGGCCTCGGCAACGCTCCGGGCCTGATCGTCACCATCATCTTCGTCATTCCGACCGCGGTCAGGTTGACCCATCTCGGCATCACGTCGGTGCCGAAGGCCATCATCGAGGCGGGCGAGGCTTTCGGCGCCACAAGGCGCCAGCTCCTGTGGAAGGTAGAGCTGCCTTCCGCCCTGCCGACCATCATGGCGGGGCTGACGCAGTCGATCATGCTGTCGCTGTCGATGGTGGTGTTCGCGGCGTTGATCGGCGCCGGCGGGCTGGGCACCGAAATCAACCGCGCGCTCGGTTCGCGCAAGATCGACCTCGGGCTTGAAGCCGGCCTCGCCATCGTCGTGCTCGCCATCGTGCTCGACCGCATGACCCGTATCGGCGTGGGAGGCAAGAAATGAGCGTCGCGGTCGATTTCAAGAATGTCGACATCGTCTTCGGGTCCGACACGCGCGAAGCGCTTAAAATGGTCGATGCCGGCGCCTCGCGCGCCGAAATCCTGGAAAGGACCGGCAACGTGCTGGGCTGCGCCGGTGCCAACCTGACGGTGAACGAGGGCGAGATCTCGGTGCTGATGGGATTGTCCGGCTCGGGCAAGTCCACCCTGCTGCGCGCCGTCAACCGCCTCAATGTGGTCTCGCGCGGCGAGGTGCTGGTCAGGGACGGCGAGCGCATGGTCGACGTCGTGACCTGCGACGACGCCACGCTACGCCGCCTGCGCCAGAAGCAGGTGGCGATGGTGTTCCAGCAGTTCGGCCTGCTGCCGTGGCGCACGGTGGAGGAGAATGTCGGCTTCGGCCTCGAGCTTGCCGGCGTGCCGGAGGCCGAGCGCCGGGAGCGAGTCGCCAAGCAGCTCAAGCTGGTCAATCTCGATCCGTGGGCGAAGAAATACGCGCACGAGCTATCCGGCGGCATGCAGCAGCGCGTCGGCCTCGCGCGCGCCTTCGCCACCGAGGCGCCGATCCTTCTGATGGACGAGCCGTTCTCGGCGCTCGATCCGCTGATCCGCACCAAGCTGCAGGACGAGCTGCTGCAACTCCAGGCGGAGTTGAAGAAGACGATCGTCTTCGTCAGCCACGATCTCGAGGAAGCGCTCAAGATCGGCAGCCACATCACCATCATGGAAGGCGGCCGCATCGTCCAGACCGGCACGCCCGAGGACATCGTGCTGCAGCCGGCCAACGACTATGTGCGCGAGTTCATCTCCAACGTGAACCCGCTTTCGGTGCTGACGGCATGGAACGTGATGCGCGCCCTGCACGAACTGAAGAAGGACGGCGACGGCTGGATCTGGCTCGACCGGCGCCAGACGACGCGCTTCAAGCTCGACGGTCATGGCCTGGTGATCGCGGCCGAGCGCGACGGCAAGCCGGTCGACTGGGTGTCGTGCGACGATATCGAGCAGCGGCCCGCCGACGGCGGGCAGGTGTTCTGGGCGACGCCCGGCACGTCGCTGAAGACCGTGATGCTGGCGATCCATCGCTCGCAGACGGCGCCGGTGGCGTTGTTCGACGACCACTCCGGTTTCGTCGGCGCGATCGGGGTGCGGGACGTGCTGAGCGCGGTGCTGCGGCGGTGACGCGGCTTTCGCCTCTCCCTTCGGGGGAGACGAAAGGGGAGCCATAATGCCCGATTTTCTCCTTTCAGGCCCTAGCGACGCCGAAACCACCCTCCTGCTTGCCCACGGCGCCGGCGCGCCGATGGACTCGAACTGGATGCAGGCCGTGGCCGGGCACTTGGCTGGACAGGGCATCCGCACCGTGCGTTTCGAATTCGCCTATATGGCGGCGCGACGCTCTGGCCAGCGCAAGCCGCCGCCCAGGGCCGAAAGACTGATGGACGAATACCGGGCCGCAGTCGATGCGGTACGGGCGTCCGGGCGACTGCTGATCGGCGGGAAGTCGCTGGGCGGGCGCGTGGCGTCGATGGTGGCGGACGACCTCTTCGCGGACGGCCGGGTCGCCGGCCTCGTCTGCCTCGGCTATCCTTTCCATCCGCCGGGATCGCCGGAGAAGCTGCGCACCGCGCATCTGGAAGGGCTGACATGCCCGGCGCTGATCTGCCAGGGAACGCGCGACCCATTCGGCAGCCAAGACGAGGTGGATACCTATAGCCTGTCGAAGGCCATATCGATCCGCTGGTTTCCGGGCGACCACGATCTCAAGCCGCGCAAGTCGGATGGCCTGAAGCCTGACGACAATCTCGCCGCCGTCGCGACGGCGATTGCCGAATGGGCCGGCGAGCGGGGTGGAAGCCCTCGGCGATGACGCTTTCCTTCTCCGCAGTCGGCGGGAGCGGCGAAAACCCTCAAGCCGCCAGCGGCAGGGTGAGTTGCGTCTCCAGGCCACCCTCCGGGCGGTTGGACAGGCGGATATCGCCGCCGGCGCTGCGCGCTATGGCCCGCGCGATCGCCAGTCCGAGGCCTAGGCCGCCGGTTTCGCGGCTGCGCGAGCCTTCCAGCCGCACGAAGGGGTGGAACACCGAATCAAGTCTGGTCTGGGGGATGCCGGGACCTTCGTCGTATATGAGCAGGGTCACGCGCGCATCGTCATGGCGCAGCGACAGTTCGGCCTTGTGGCCATAGGTCACCGCGTTCTGGACAAGGTTGGTGACGCAGCGCTTCAGCGCCACCGGGCGGGCGAGGCAGACAAGCGTCCGTGACGGCAGGTCCGCCTCGTTCAGCGTGACTTCGGGATAGGCGTCGGCAATGGACTGCACCAGCGACAGGAAATCCAGTCGCTCGGCCTTTTCCTCCGTCACCTCGAAGGTGGCGAAGTCGACCACCGAGCTGGCGATGGATTCGATGTCGGCGAGGTCGTGCGCCAGCGCCTCGCGCACCCGGGAGGCGCGCAGCAGCGCCAGCCTCAGGCGCATGCGCGTCAGCGGCGTGCGAAGATCGTGGGCGAGCGCGGCGGCAAGCTGTTCGCGACCCTCCACATAGTCCCGCAACCGTTCCTGCATGGTGTTGATGGCGCGGGCGGCGGTGCGCGTCTCGCGGCTTCCGGTTTCTGCAAGCGGCTGGCTCTTCAGGTCTTCGCCGATCCGCTTCACCGCGCTTTCCATGACACGATAGGGCGCCGTGAGGCGGCGGATCGACCAGACCGACATGGCGACCACGAGGGCCGCGACCACGCCGTAGAGCGGCAGGCTCTCCGGGCTCAGCACCGGGCCGGGCGGAATGATCGGCTCGGAGAAGTTCAGCCATTGCCCGTCGGCGAACTGGATCGAGGCCGTCAGTTCGCGGCCCTTGGCGAATCCGGCGGTCAGCGTCAGCAGATCCTTCTCGACATCGCCGATGTCGGTGTCTGCCGGCTGGTGCCCGGACCTGCGTTCGAAGGAGGGCGCGCGGTCACGGCGCACACGCGCTTCTGTCACGCCGAAACGGGTCAGGCGCGCGACCAGTATGTCCTCCAGCTCTGCCAACTCGTCGTCCTGGGCGATCGAAGTGGCGACGGCCGGCCGGTCGGATACGCTCAGCGAATAGCCGTTGTTGGAAAGCCCTGAAACCATCGCCGCGCGCGCCTGCGGCGTGGCCGAATGGAGCAGTTGCACGACGGCGAAGGCGCGGTCGTTGAGACGATAATAGTCGACCACGTCGCTGGAGGCGGCCTGGTCGCGAGCGACCAGGAAAAGCGTCGTCACCTGACTGACCAGCAGTCCTGCGATGACGATCAGCAACACCCAGACCGGCAGGGTCTGCGGCAGCAGGCGCCTCATTCGCTGGTCACCTCGGGAATGAACTGGTAGCCGCCGCTGCGCACCGTCTGGATCAGGGTCGGCTTCTTCGGGTCGTCCTCCATCTTGCGCCGCAGCCGTGATACCAGGATGTCGATCGAGCGGTCGTAATTGATGCCGCCGTCGCCGCCGGAAAGCTCGATGAGCTGGTCCCTTGTCAGGACGCGCTGGGCGCTGCGCACGAACGTATGAAGAAGGTTGAATTCAGCCGCGGTCAGCTCGATTCGCACGTCGCCGGGCGCGACGAGGCGGCGGCGCGAGCAGTCCATCGTCCAGCCGGCGAAATGCCAGATCTGGCGCGCCGGCGGGCGCTTGTCCTCCTTCGCGCCGTTGCGGCGCAGCACGGCGCGCACACGCGCCAGCAGTTCCCGCGGGTCGAACGGTTTCGGCACGTAGTCGTCGGCGCCGAGTTCGAGGCCGACCACGCGATCCGTCGTCTCGTTGACGGCCGTCAGCATGATGATCGGCGTCGCCTGCCGCGCGCGGATTTCGCGGCAGAGCTCCAGCCCGCTGCGGCCCGGCAGCATGACGTCGAGGATCACCAGGTCGACGGGGTTGCGGCGCAGCACCGCCTCCATCGCATCGCCGTCGGCGGCGACGGACGCCCTCAGGCCGCGCTTGTTGAAAAATTCCTGCAACAGGTCGCGGATATCCCTGTCGTCGTCGACGATGAGAACGTGGGCGTCGGGCTTCATCGCTTGTCGCCGTTGATATGTGGCTCGCAGACCGTCCCTTGCCGCCTTGTTTCGGGCTTAATTTAGGCCGTCTCCGGCAAAAGCCGGGCGGGAAACAATCCGGAAACAAAATTCAACAATCCGGAAAAACGGACGAAAGAAATCAACGGCATAAGCTTGTCCCACGGCAGCCGGACGGCCGGTTGCCGAAGATGTTCCGGGTTTCAGGAACCGACCATGCGCAGACTTTGCTCCGGATTGGTGTTCATCGGCATGTCGTTTGCCGTGTTCGCCGCCGGGCCGTCCGACGCAAGGGGAACGATGACCCGGAGCGAACGCTGCAACAGGCTCAGTCGACAGGTCGACGAGGCTATCGAAACCCACGCCAAGGCCATGCAGGTCGCCGAGGCGAAGGGGCTTCAAAAGAAGGCGAAACGGTACTGCTCCGAACGCAAACAGGCGCAGGGAATCCGCATGCTCGCCGACGCTTTGAAGCTCCTTGGAGTGATACCGACCGATCCGTGAAGCTCCGCCAGATCTGCGAACAAAGGAACCGACCCATGAACAAGACCCTCCTCTCCGCCGCCGGCATCGCCATCGCACTGGCCTTCTCGCTGCCGATGACCGTCAGTGCCAATGCCGCCGCCTCGACCGCCGCAGCCACCTCGACCACCGCGCCGGCCGCCAGCACGGCCAAGAAGCCTGTGCACAAGGTCGTGCACAAGAAGATCATCAAGAAGCACAAGAAGGCCGCCTCGAAGGTCGCTCCGAAGAAGGCCGACGCCAAGAAGACGATGTAGTCGCATCGCAACTTCATCTCCAGGCCGCCCGGGCGTTCCCGCCGGGCGGCTTCTGCTTTTTGGTTGCCGTCCTTGCCGTCCTTGCCGTTCTGACCGGCTCAGCGCCTTGGCCGGTATCCGCTGACCTGGGCGCCATCCTGCGGGCGCAACAGCAGAAAACCCGGGATCGACAGCAGGGGAATGACGGCGGCCAGCAGGAACGCTTCATGAAAATGCGCCGGCGTCGGCATCGGATCGTTCAGCGATACCAACCCGAGAAGGGTTGCGCCGACTGACACGCCGAAGGAGACGCTGAGCTGTTGCAGGACGCCTCCCATGCTGGTTGCGCGGCTGAGTTTCTCGGCCGGCAGGTCGGCATAGGAGAGCGTGTTGGAGGTCATGAACTGCGCGGAACGGACCAGGCCGAACAGAGCGACATAGACGATCAGCACCCAGTGCGGCGTGTCGGGCTCGAGCAGGGAAAATCCGGCTACCACCGCCGACCCCATGACGGCGCTGCCGATCAGTATCCTGGCGAAACCCAACCTGCGGAGCAGCGCCGAGAGCATGGGACGGATCATCAGCGCGCCGAAACTGCCGACGAATGTTATCGATCCGGAGCCTACGGCGCTCATGCCGAAGCCGACCTGCAGCATCAGGGGCAGCATGAAGGGCACGCCGTTCAGTCCGATCCGGCATAGTCCTCCCGCCAGCGTGCCGACGCCGAAGGCGCGCGAGCCGAACAGGCCGAGGTCGACGACGGGCGCTGCGACGCTCTTCGCATAGCGACCGAAGGCCAGAAGCAGCAGGATAGCGGCCGCGAGGATCAATCCCACCCAACTCCTGGGAAGCGTGGGGTGGCCGATATTCTCCAGCCCGAACTGCAGGAACGCGACACCGGCCCCGACCATGAGGAAACCCGGAAGATCGAACTTCTGCCGGGTGCCGTCCCTGACTTCCTCAACGAAACGCAGGGCCAGCACGATGCCGAGAGCGCCGAAGGGGATGTTGACGAAGAAGATCCACCGCCAGGAGGCATAGGTGGTCAGCGCGCCGCCGAGCAGCGGGCCGATGACGGGACCCATGATGGCGGGAAGCGTCATGTAGGTCATGGCGGTGACGAGTTGGGCGCGCGGAAAAGAGCGCAGGAGGATCAGCCGGCCGACCGGCGTCATCATCGCGCCCCCAAGGCCTTGAAGCGCCCGCGTCGCCAAGAGCATGCCGAAGCTCTGGGCCAGGCCGCACAGGACCGACCCGACCGTGAAGATGAACAGGGCCAACGCGAAAATGCGTCGTGCGCCGAAGCGGTCCGCGAACCAGCCGCTGACGGGAATGAAGACGGCAAGCGTCAGGATGTAGGTGGTGATCGCCAGATTGAGCCGTACCGGCGTCGTGTCCAGGCTCGCGGCCATGTCGGGCAGGGCGGTGGTGATGATGGTGGTGTCCAGTTGCTCCATCAGGAACGCTATGGCCACTGTCAGCGGGATGACGAAGCGCAGATAGGGCGCGCGTTCGACGGGGAACGGGTGGTCGGTCCGCGACTCGGAAGGTTCGCTCATGGCCCCGGCTTTATGCCCGCCCCGCTTCGCCGGCAATGCCGCGCGGACGAGGGAAGCCGTGGTTTCACGACGGGGGTTGAATCCGACGTCGGAGCGACAACATATTCATACCTGCCGCAACGATTGCGGCATCTTTTGCGACACGGTCGCACCGCACATGACAGACGATATCATCACGAGGCCCCGGACAAGGGCGAAGCCCAAGGTCGAGCGCCCGAAGCTCTACAAGGTCATCCTGCTCAACGACGACTACACGCCGCGCGAGTTCGTGGTGCGTGTGCTGAAGGCGGAGTTCCGCGTGAGCGAGGACCAGGCGCACCGCATCATGATCACCGCGCATCGACGCGGCGTGTGCGTGGTCGCGGTGTTCACCAGGGATGTCGCCGAGACCAAGGCCACCCGCGCCACCGACGCCGGCAAGGCCGCAGGTTATCCGCTGACGTTCACGACCGAGCCGGAGGAGTAGGAGAGCTTTCCCTCCCCCTTGAGGGGAGGGTGCCGAGCGAAGCGAGGTGGGAGGGGTAACCTCCGCTGCTCTCACGCAAAAATGGAGTCGCGCCCTACGGTCGGCGACCCCTCCCGACAGGCCTTCGGCCTGCCACCCTCCCCTCAAGGGGGAGGGAGGGCGCACTATCTGCCCTCCCTGTACCACATGGATCCCAGCGCCAGCAGCAGCAGGCCGAGGCCGAGGAAGCCGCCGAACAGGGGCACCCGGCTGACGGATTTCAGCACGCTGTCGTCGGTGGTCCTGAGGCCGATCCAGTCGCGGCCCGAGGCTTCGCCGGCGGCGCGCACCGGGATGATCGAGGGCAGGGAAACGGTCTGGCCGGACGAGACGGAGAGTTGCGAAGGGGCGAGGCGGCGCACGCTGCCCCCGGTCGCTTCCGCGGCCGGGCGGACCTTGTCCTCGGTCGAGACGACGTCGGCGAATTCGGGAGCGTTGACGGGCCCGACATGGGCGAGCGCCGTGAGATCGCCGTTGCCGACCTGATAAAGGCCGATCTCCTTGACCTCCAGGCTGCCGGTGAAGACGCCGGGCTCCGATTTCTCGAGCTTGACCGATACCGCCTTGCCGGATGGGGTGATGACCTTTGCGGATCCCGGATCGTCGCTCATGGTCTGGCGGCGGATTTCCAGCACCATGCCGCGCCCGTCGGCGGTCAGCCGCTCCTCCTCGAGTTCCGGCTCCTTCATCAGCCAGTGGGCGATGCGGCGGTAGAGCTGGACATGCGGGCCGCCGCCTTCGTAGCCGCGCGCCCACAGCCAGCCCTGGTCGGACAGAAGCATGCCGACGCGGCCCTCGCCCTTGCGGTCGAGCACGAGCAGGGGCCGGTCGTCGGCTCCCTTCATGACCACCTGGCCTTCCGGTTTGTCGATGCCGATGGTGCGGAACCAGCGGCTCCAGTGCGGCGGCTCGCTCTGCGAGCCGTCGAGGCCGCGCGTCACGGGGTGGCGCTCTCCAAGGTCCGTCAGGCGTGGGTAGAACGCCTTTTCGACGACATTGCCATCGGGCATCGCGGGCAGTACCGGCATCAGCGGCGTGCGGGCGATACTCTGCTCGCCGGAATATTCCGGACCGGCGGCGATCAGCAGCGCGCCGCCCTGTTCGACATACTGGGCGATGTAGTCGTAATAGAGGATCGGCAGCACGTCGCGATGCTGGTAGCGGTCGAAGATGATCAGGTCGAACTGGTTGATCTTGTCGACGAACAGCTCGCGCGTTGGGAAAGCGATCAGCGACAGCTCGTTGATGGGCGTGCCGTCCTGCTTTTCCGGCGGGCGCAGGATGGTGAAGTGGACGAGGTCAACCGAGGCGTCGGATTTCAGGAGATTGCGCCAGGTCCGCTCACCGGCATGCGGCTCGCCTGAAACCAGCAGGACGCGCAAATTCTCGCGGATGCCGTCGATCAGCGCGACCGTGTGATTGTTGGTGTCGGTGAGTTCGCCTTCTTCGGTCGGGATGGAAAGTTCGACGATGTTGCGGCCGGCGTTCGGCACCGTCACCGACAGCGGCGTTTCCTGTCCGACGACAGCATGCTCGACCGAGACCTGCTCGCCGTTGACCGAGACACGCACGTCGACAGAGCCGGAACCGCCTTCGGAATCGATGACCCGATAGGTCATGTCGAGCGGCTTGCCGACGAGGCCGAAACGCGGCGCCTTCTCGAACCGGATGCGCCGGTCTTTCTCGTGCTCCTGTCCGGTGATCAGTGCATGCACAGGCGAATGGACTTCGGGCGTTCCCGAAGGCACGTCATGAATTTCGCCGTCGGTGATCATGATCGCGCCGCCGATGCGCGAGGGCGGGACGTCACGGAAAGCGCCGTCGAGCGCGGAGAAGAGCCGCGTCTCGGTGCGCTCCTCGGCGGCCGGCGACCGGCCCGTCTCGACCACCCTGACATCGAACTGCGGGAAGCGGGCGAGACGCTGCTTGATCCCGGCAAGGGCTGCGTCTGTCTGCTTCGTGCGCTCGCCGATGTCCTGGCTCTGGCTGCGGTCGACCACGACGGCGACCACGCTCTTCAAGGGATCGCGGACCTCGTCGAGGAAGACCGGGTTGACCAGCGCCAGCGCCAGCGCCGCCAG
Source organism: Mesorhizobium hunchu (assembly GCF_040081975.1). NCBI lineage: Bacteria > Pseudomonadati > Pseudomonadota > Alphaproteobacteria > Hyphomicrobiales > Phyllobacteriaceae > Mesorhizobium > Mesorhizobium hunchu. The sequence continues at coordinate 45,786 of NZ_JBEBMG010000003.1, read as the reverse complement.
CGCCGCTATGCGCAGCCACGACCCGCGCTGGCGCATCCACAGCGCCAGCAGCGCGAGGACCGTCAGCGGAACCAGCGCGGCGGCGACCAGCGTCCACGACAGCAGTGGCTCGAAGGACAGCGACCAGTTCATGGGCACGCTGCCATGAATTCGACAGCGACGACGTCGTCGTTGAGAGGCGTACCCCCACCCCTAACCCCTCCCCTCAAGGGGGAGGGGAATTTGGCAGCAGCGTTCCCGAGTCCCCCTCTCTCTTGAGGGGTGGGGGTACGAGGGATCAAATAAACCTCGGACATCACTGTCCCAGCCTTTCGAGCAGGATCGGGACGTGGACCTGGTCGGACTTGTAGTTGCCGGTCAGCATGTACATGACGATATTGACGCCGGCGCGCAGCGCGTAGATGCGCTGCATGGGGTCGTTCGGAACCGTGGGAAGCAGCGGCTGGCCGTTCTCGTCGATCGCCCAGGCGCCGGCGAAGTCGTTGGCCGTGATCATGATGGGCGACACGCCGTCTCCGGTGCGCACGGGCCGGTTGTCGGCGTTGGACGCTTCCGCCGAGGCTTCGACCCAGAGCGGGCCGCCGTTGAAGCGGCCGGGAAATTCGGGAAGGATGTAGAAGGACTTGGTCAGCACGTGATCCGGCGGCACCGGCTCCAGCGGCGGCACGTTGAGGCCCGACAGGATGTCGCGCAGCCGTTCCGTGGCGGGGCTCGCGGCATCCGCGCCGAATCCGGTGGAATACTGGTCGCGCGTGTCGAACAGCACCGTCCCGCCCTGGTTCATATAGGCATCGATGCGCGAGATCGCGGCCTGGCTGGGCATGGGTGCTGCCGGATCGATCGGCCAGTAGATGATCGGGTAGAACGACAGCTCGTCCTTGGCGATGTCCACGCCGGCCGGTGCGCCCGGCTCCAGCGCGGTCTTGTCGATGAGGAAGCGGGTTAAGCCCTCCAGGCCGGCGCGGCTGACGGCGTCGTCGCCCGGCACGCCGGTGACGACATAGGCGAGGCGGGTTTTTTCGACCGCCGCGATCGCGGTGGCGTCTCCGGGCCTCGAATCGTCGGCGCGCCCCACGTCGGGATGGATGACGGCAAGCCCTGCGGCGACGAGCAGCGCGGCGGTGGTGGCTGCGGCGCGCCCGCGTCCACGCCGCGAGAACAGGCCGCCCATCCACAGCACGGCCAGCGTGTCGAGCAGCATCAGGAACAGGGCGGCTGCCACCAGAGGGCCTTTCAAGTGTTCCGACTCGTCGAAGGCATAGTGCACCGTCGTCACCGGCACGGAAACCTGCGGGCGGGCGATCGGTGTGAAGGCGGCGTCGGCGGCGAGCAGATTGTGGGCGACGACGCCGGCCTCCGAGCCATAGAGTCCGGGCGGATTTTCCAGCGTGACCGGCGCGCCGGCGCGTGGCACGAGCGGGCGCGCGTCGGGCGAGGGCGGTGCGAGCGCGCCGTCGGCGCCGATCATGCGATAGGGTGCGAGCGCTGCCGCGCTCGCTTCCGGCTGCGCCGCGACGCTGCCCTGATTGCGCGACATCTGTACGATGCGGCGCAGCATCTCCACGAAGCTGCCCGAGATCGGCAGGTTCGACCATGTCGCTTCGGGGGTGACGTGGAAGAGCACCAGCGTGCCCTTGCCTTTCTTCAGGCCGGTGACCAGCGGCGTGCCGTCGGCAAGGCTCGCCCAGGTGCGGTCGACGATGTCGGGCGACGGCTCGGCCAGCACCTGGCGCGAGACTGTGACCTCCGCCGGCGGCGGCAGGTCGGCGAAGGGGCCGTTCTTCGGGAAATCGGCGACCGGCTGCGGCGTGGTCCAGGACAGCGCGCCGCCGAGGTTGCGCTCGCCGGTGCGCAAGCGTACGGGCAGCAACTCGTCGTCGTTGCCGGCGGCCGCGAGGCGCGAACCGGCGAAGCGCACCAGCATGCCGCCGTTCTCCACCCAGTCGACCAGACGCGGCCTGACCTGCTCGGGGATGGTGCCGACATCGGCCATCACGATCATCGCGGGCTTGCGGTCGAGCATCTGCGGGATCGCTTCGGCGAGGTCGGCGCTGGATGGCTCGACAAGATCGGCGAAGGGCGAAAGCGCCCGGCGGATATAGTAGAGCGGCGACAGCAGCGGCTGCGCCTGGTCGGCATCGGCCTGGGCGAGCAGCCCGACGCGGCGGCGCCTTGAGCTTTCGTCCAGCACGCGCACCGCGCCCGCATGGCGCTCGCCGTCGAGGGCGACGGAAGAGAAGTCGTTGCGCAGCTCGAAGGGTACTTTCATCTCGCCCGTGGCGCTGGTCGCGCCGGGGCCGAAGGTCAGGGTCGCGTCGGCAATGCGGTGGCCCTTGTCGTCGAAGGCGCCCGCCGTCACTTGGGCCGGCCCGGAATTGCCGGCCGCACGGATAGCGGTCAGCGAAAAACCGTCGACGTCGTTCTCGGTCGCCGTCAGGCCGATCGGCTGGATGCGCTCCGGCACGGCCCAGATGAGGTCGCCGGCGTTCTCCGACAGCAGGGTGCGGAACGCCTGCTGATCGTCATTGGCGGCGAGCCCGTCCGCCAGCACCGCGACGGAGGCGCCGGGCAGGGTCTTCAGGGTTTCGGCGACGCGCGCATAGACGGCGGGCCGGTCGGTCGGGATCGGGCGCGGCTTGGCGGCACGCAGCCTGTCGAGCGCGGCGGCCGCGTCGAACGGGCCGATCTCGGCGTTCGGCTTCTCGGCCGTGAAGGCGACCACCACCGGAACGCCGTTCGCGCCGGCATCGTTGATCAGCCGCTCGGCGGTGGCGACGCGCTTGTCCCAGTCGGGGACGGCGGCCCAGTCGTTGTCGATCACCAGCGCCAGCGCCTTGCCGCCGGTCGGCAGCTTTTCGCGCGGGTTCCACACAGGTTCGGCGAGCGCCATGATCACCAGCGCCGCGAGAAGCAGACGCAGGAGCGTCAGCCACCAGGGGCTCTGCTGCGGCGTCTCCTCGCGTTTCAGCACGCGCGCCAGGATGCGCAGCGGCGGAAACACCTCGGCCTGCGGCTTGGGCGGCGTCAGCCTGAGCAGCCACCAGATGATGGGCAGGGCGATCAGTCCCCACAGCACCATGGGCGCGCCGAAGGAGAGCGGCAGCCAGCTCATGACGCAAGTCTCCGGCGGCTTGCGTGAACAAACCTTCCTATAAATGTCGGGTGTGTCGAACCCCCACCCCTAACCCCTCCCCACAAGGGGGAGGGGGACCTGGCAGGCGGCAGCTCCCCCTCCCCCTTGTGGGGAGGGGTTAGGGGTGGGGGTACCTTTGTTGAAAAAGAGCAGCGCCTCATGGCCGCACGCTCCCGCCGTAGCCGCCGTCGTCGCCCATCGCCAGATGCAGGCGCACCAGCGCTTCGGACGCCAGCCTGTCGGTGTGGTTGGTGGTGAAACTCCATCCCAGACGCTTGCACCAGGCGGCAAGCTCGGCGCGGCGCGCGGCGTAGAGATGGCGATAATCCTGCGCCAGCCGCTCGGCGCGGCCGGCGGTCAGCTTGTCGCCTGTTTCGGGATCGGTGAATTCGGTGCGGCCGGCATAGGGGAAAGTCTCCTCCGCCGGATCGGCGATCTCGACCAGATGGGCGCGCGCGCCGTGGCGGGCGAGCGCATCCAGCCAGGCCATGATCTCGTCGGCGGGATCGAGGAAATCGGAGATCAGCACGACGTCGGAGAACCGCCGTATCGCGGAAAGGTCCGGCCGCGCCGGCAGGCTCGCCGCGTGCATCAAGCGGGAGGCGATGCGCTCGGCGCCGTTGCGGTTGGTGAACGGGTCGGTCAGGCCGGGCCAGGCGATGCGCTCGCCGGAGCGCGACAGCAGTTCGGCCATGGCCAGCGCCAGCACCAAGGCGCGCGACTCCTTGGAGACGGACGCACCGGCCGATTTGTAGAGCATCGACGGCGAGGGATCGGCCCAGAGCCAGACCGTGTGGGCGGCCTCCCATTCGCGGTCGCGCACATAGGTATGGTCGTCGCGGGCCGAGCGGCGCCAGTCAATGCGGTTGACCGACTCGCCCTCCGAATAGGGCCGGAACTGCCAGAAATTCTCGCCTATGCCCTGCTTGCGGCGCCCGTGCCAGCCGGCGATCACCGTGTTGACGATGCGGCGCGCCTCGACCAGCAGGTCCGGCACGAGCGATGCCCTGAGCCGGCCACGGGCAAGCGCGTCGCGGGCCTCGATCGGTGCCTGCGCCTCGCCGACCCTCGCCATCAAATTCCCTTCACGAGGCTCGCCACCACGTCGCGCACGCCCATGCCTTCGGCGCGGGCGGCGAAGGTCAGCGCCATGCGGTGCTGCAGCACCGGCTCGGCCAGCGCGCGCACGTCGTCGACGGACGGCGCGAGGCGCCCGTCATAAAGCGCGCGGGCGCGGGTGCACAGCATCAGCGCCTGGCTGGCGCGCGGGCCGGGACCCCAGGCGACATGCCGGTCGGTTTCCTCGTTACCCTGGCCGGGCCGGGCCGCGCGCACCAGATCGAGGATCGCCTCGACCACGCTTTCGGGCACCGGCATCCGACGGATCAGCGTCTGGATTTCCCTCAGGCGCTCGGGCTGGACGGCATTGGCCGCCTTCGCTTCGTCGACGCCGGTGGTTTCGAGCAGGATGCGTCGCTCGGCTTCCAGGTCGGGGTAGAGGATATCGACCTGCATCAGGAAGCGGTCGAGCTGCGCCTCGGGCAGCGGATAGGTGCCCTCCTGCTCGAGCGGGTTCTGGGTGGCGAGCACGTGGAAGGGCGAGGGCAGGTCGTAGCGCCGGCCGGCGACCGTGACGTGATATTCCTGCATTGCCTGAAGCAGCGCCGACTGGGTGCGCGGCGAGGCACGATTGATCTCGTCGGCCATCAGCAATTGCGTGAAGATCGGGCCGGAAATGAAGCGGAAGGAGCGCTTTCCCGTTTCATCCTGCTCCATCACCTCGGAGCCGAGGATGTCGGAGGGCATCAGGTCGGGCGTGAACTGGATGCGGCTTGAATCGAGTCCCAGCACGGTGCCGAGCGTCTCGACCAGCTTGGTCTTGGCCAGCCCAGGCACGCCGACCAGAAGCGCGTGGCCGCCCGCCAGCAGCGCCACCAGCGTGCGCTCAACCACGCTTTCCTGACCGAAGATGACGCGCCCGACGCTTTCGCGGATGCGGGAGATGTCGGCCAGCGCCTTTTCGGCCTCAGCGATCATCTCCTTTTCGTCGATCGGGCTTTCCTTGACGATCACGCTCATCCGCAACGGTTCCCCTGGCTGGAATGCCGCGCCAAAACGCGCGATGCCGCGAATCGATTCAGCGTGACCCATGCAAAACTTAAATCACGAACCCCGGCTGACAAGCGCGACAACAGTGACTATTTCGTGACGATGACCGAACATTCCCGCCAGGATCCAGACGGGCTCGCCGCCGCTTCCGATGCGCGCGGCCTGGAGGCCCTGATCGCCCGCGCGGCCCGCGCCGGCAAGGGCCTTCCGCCCGTCGAGCGCTGGGATCCACCGTTTTGCGGCGACATCGACATGGAGATCAGACCAGACGGCACATGGTTCTACATGGGCACGCCGATCGGCCGGGCGCCGCTGGTGCGGCTTTTCTCGACCGTGCTGCGCAAGGACGCGGACGGCGGAACCTATCTGGTGACGCCGGTGGAGCGCGTCGGCATCCGCGTGGTCGACGCGCCTTTCGTGGCGGTGGAGGCAGACGTTTCGGGAGAAGGCAAGGACCAGGTCATCACCTTCCGCACCAATGTCGGCGACGTGGTGGAAGCCGGCCCGGACCATCCCCTGCGCTTCGTCGACGAGGAGGAGACGGGCGGCCTGAAACCCTATCTCCTGGTGCGCGGGCGGCTGGAGGCGCTGGTCGCGCGGCCGGTCATGTACGAACTGGTCGGGCATGGCGAGGAGATCGAGGTGGACGGCATCCCGATGTTTTCCGTGCGCTCGCGCGGCGCGGTCTTCCCGATCATGCCGGCGGAGCGGCTGGCCAAGCTGAGCGCATGATGGACCAGACAGCGGCAAGACCTTTTTCGGCAGCCGATTTCAGGCAGCGCGCCGCCGCCCAGTCGCCGGCGGAAGCGGGGGACAGCTTCGGCGACCATCGTTTCAATCCAGGTCATCCGCGCCTGCGGCTGAAGGAAACGGCGCTGCGCGATGCCGCCGTGCTGATACCGGTGGTGGACCGTGGCGCCGAGGCGACCGTCCTTCTGACCAAGCGCGCCGAGACGCTGCGCAACCATACCGGGCAGGTGGCGTTTCCTGGCGGGCGCATCGACGCGGAAGACGCCTCGCCGGAAGCGGCGGCGTTGCGCGAGGCCGAGGAGGAGGTCAGCCTCGATCCGGCCTTCGTCGAGGTGGTGGGGCGCATGCCGGACTATGTGTCAGGTTCCGGATACCGGATCGCGCCGATCCTGTCGGTGGTGCGGCCGGGCTTTCATCTGACGCTGAATCCGGCAGAGGTGGACGCGGCCTTCGAGGTGCCGCTGCGCTTTCTCATGGACCCGGCGAACCACGGTCGTGGCAGCCGCTTCTGGAACGATCGCGAATGGTTCTTCTACGAGATGCCCTATGACGGCAACCGCATCTGGGGCGTGACGGCCGGCATCATCCGCACGCTCTATGAAAGGCTTTATGCATGACCGTTGCGGTTTCGATCGCGGGCCGGGGCGACTGGCTGGACGACAGGCACCTGCAAAAGCTCCTTGCAGCGCTTTCGGCCGACGGCGAACTTGCCCGCATCGCCGGCGGGGCGGTGCGCAACGCACTGCTCGGCCAGCCGGTGGCCGATATCGACATCGCCACCACGACGCTGCCGGACGAGACCATGCGGCGGGTGAAGGTAGCGGGCTTCAAGGCGGTGCCCACCGGCATCGAGCACGGCACGGTGACGGCGGTGATCGACGGGCGCCCCTTCGAGGTGACGACGCTGCGCGCAGACATCGAGACGGATGGCCGCCATGCCAAGGTGTTGTTCGGCCGCGACTGGGCGGCGGATGCCGGCCGGCGCGACTTCACCATCAACGGGCTCTACGCCGAAGCGGACGGCACGGTGGTCGATCTCGTCGGCGGCTTGCCTGACATCGAGGCGCGGCGGTTGCGCTTCATCGGCGACGCCGAAACCCGCATCCGCGAGGACTATCTGCGCATCCTGCGCTTTTTCCGCTTCTTCGCCTGGTATGGCGACGGCCGGCCCGACGCCGAAGGGCTGAAGGCCTGCGCGCGGCTGAAGGAGGGGCTCGACCGGCTTTCGGCGGAGCGCGTCTGGTCGGAACTGAAGAAACTGCTCGCCGCGCCCGATCCCTCGCGCGCGCTGCTATGGATGCGGCAGGCCGGCGTCCTGACGCGCGTGCTGCCGGAAAGCGAGAAATGGGGCATCGACGCCGTCCACGGGCTGGTCGCAACGGAAAAGAGCCTCGGCTGGGCGCCCGAACCGCTTCTCAGGCTGGAAGCCATCGTGCCGCCGGACGCAACGCGCATGACGGCGATGACGGCGCGGCTGCGCATGTCGAAAGAGGAGACGAACCGGCTGCAGCGCTGGGCCATGACCGCACCGCTCGACAGCAAAACCACCGAGACCGTGCTCGCCAAGACGCTCTATCGGGGCGACAGGCAAGGCATAACGGACCGCCTGCGGCTGTCGCTCGCCTCAGCCCGGTCGAAGGCGGTCGAGGACGACAGGGCGATGATGGAAGCCGGCGGCTTCTCCAGGCTGCTGTCGTTCGCGGCGGCATGGCAGCGTCCCGATTTCCCTCTGCGCGGGGCGGATCTCGCGGCGCTCGGCTTTCGCGCCGGTCCCGGTCTCGGCAAGGCCTTGAAGCAGTTGGAAGACGAGTGGGTGGAGGCTGGCTTCACAATTAGCCGCGACGCGCTGCTCGAGCGCGCCGCAAGTCTTTCAAAGGAATAGGTCCGGCAAAGGAATAGGTGCAGTTCCGGATCAGGCCGCGTCGCGGACGTTTTCGATCCGGGAGCGGATCGCCTCGATCATGGTCTCGCGGATCGTGTCCTCGCCGTGCGTCTCGCGCATGTGCTCGACGGCGCGGCGCATCACCTCGGCTTCCTCCTCGGCGCGCGTGTGCCAGTCGCAACCCGGGACAAGCGACCCGCATTGAAATTCCTTCATGGGCTTCCTCCTTTCCATGAACGGTTGGTTTGGAAGAATAACACGGATCGACGGTTCGGGTTGCGGGAAATGTGAAAAAGCGGCGATGCCTTTACCCGCCGCTCCGTTTCCTCAGGGCCAGAGCACCGCCGGCGGCAGCGACGACAGGATGGACTCGACATTGCCGCCCGTCTTCAGGCCGAAGATGGTGCCGCGATCGTAGAGCAGGTTGAATTCGGCATAGCGGCCGCGCCGGACAAGCTGTTCCGACCGGTCGCCGTCGGTCCAGTTCGCGCCGAAATTGGCGCGCAGCAGATGCTGGTAGACGACCAGGAAGGCGCGGCCGACGTCCTGCACGAAGGCGAAGTCGGCGTTCCAGCCGCCCTTTTCCTGCGGCGAATGCAGCCAGTCGAAGAAGATGCCGCCGATGCCGCGCGGCTCGTTGCGGTGCGGCAGGAAGAAATACTCGTCGCACCAGGCCTTGTAGCGGTCGTAGTCGGCGACCGCCGCGTTCTTCTCGCAGGCGAAGCGCATGGCGCGATGGAAGGCCAGGCTGTCGGGATCGTCCTGCGTGCGGCGGCGGTCGAGCACCGGCGTCAGGTCCGCGCCGCCGCCGAACCATTGCCGCGAGGTCACCACCATGCGCGTGTTCATGTGGACGGCGGGCACGTTCGGGTTCCAGGGATGGGCGATGAGGGAAATGCCGCTCGCCCAGAAGCGCGGATCGTCCTCGGCACCCGGTATCTGCTTGCGGAACTCCGGAGAGAATTCGCCGTGGACCGTGGACGTATGGACGCCGACCTTCTCGAAGACGCGGCCGTGCATGACCGACATTGTGCCGCCGCCGCGGTCTTCCCCATCGGGGCCTCCGTCCCGCAGCCACGACTTCCTTTCGAAGCGGCCGGGGGACCAGTCGCCCTGTGGCCCCTTCAATTCGTCCTCGATGCCCTCGAAGGCCGCGCAGATGCGGTCACGCAGGCCCTCGAACCACAGGCGCGCCGATTCCTTCTTGTCTTCGATGTCGACGGGGAGACCCGCCTCGATGTCCGGTCGTTCCAAAATGCACTCTCCGCCTTCGGACCCCATGTCCGACAAATGACTCGTCTTTTCCCGGAGCGATGCCTAGTCTGTCCTTGACTTGGGTCAAGGAGTTCTTTTGTGCGCACTCCCTCGCGACCGTCGCTGGATGGGCTGAAGAGGAGGCTCGACCAGTCCCGCGCCGAGCGCGGCGACAAGCCGCGGGACGGCTTCCTGCGCGAGACCTTCGTGCTGCCGCGCTCCGATGCGCGCCGCAAGGCAAGGGAATGGTTCGACCGCTGGCCGAAGCAGGCCTACTGGACGGAAATCGAAAGCTGGTTCGAGCGCCCGGGCGACGTGATCGAGTTCACCATCAGGCGGCTGCCGGCGGCCGATTGAGCACCGGGCGTGTGATACGCGGAAATCCGGTGTGGGCCGGAGGGGCTGCCCTCAGCGCTTTTTCTTCGACAGGTTCAGGTCCACCGCCGCGCGCACCAGCGCCTTCAGTGCCTCTTCGTCGACTTCGTCACCCTCGTGGAAATCGATGGCGCGGCGGGTGTTGCCTTCGAGGCTGGAATTGAAAAGGCCTTTGGGGTCGTCGAGCGACGCGCCCCTGGCAAAGGTCATCTTGACGACGCTCTTGTGGGTTTCACCGGTGGAGATGATGCCGGCATTCTCCCAGACCGGAACGCCGCGCCATTTCCATGTCTCGACGATCTCGGGGTCAGCCTGCCTGACGACGGCGCGCAGCCTGGCCAGCATCTCGCCGCGCCAGTCGCCCAATTCCTCGATCCGCGCGTCGATCATCTGCGCGGGGGATTTATCGCCGGCAGCGTCCGCTTTCGTCTTCATGTCGTCATCGCCTTCTATTCGGCATCAGCCCATATATAGGGCTGCCGTCGCGTTTCCTATGCGGCGGCGCGCCGTGCGGCGCGCTTCTTTCCCATATAGGGCAGCACGAACATATAGAGGCCCGAAAACAGCAATAGGAAGAGCGGCAGCAGGGGCGAATAGACCACATAGGCGGGCGGCTGGCCAAAGGCCATGGTGACGAAATTGGCGATCACCGTCACAGTGAAGATAACGGATACCCAACGGTGGAACTGCCTGATCCAATGGTTCACGTTCAATGCGGTCTCCTGTCGATGGTTGGCTCGGGGCATGGCGCGGGCGTTTCAGGTGCGCGCTCAGTCCATTTTTCCGACGACCTCTTCCAGATTGGAGAAGAAGCGCTGCCAGCCGACGACGGCGCCCTGGTAGTAGGAGCGCTGGTCCTGGAGGAAACCCGTCTGCTCCATGCGCAGCAGCGTTCCCGCCTGCGTGGGCGTCAGCGTCCAGGTGACGACGCTGTCGAGATCCTTGGTGTTCCAGCTATAGGAAAGCGTCCTTGCCGTTTCGAGCGTCTTGACCTGACAGGCCACCGACCCCCAGTCGGCGCTGAGATCGAAGCGCTGACCCACTTCGGGCTTGAAGTCGTTCTTCATCAGCCATTCCTCGATAAAATGCGGTTGCGTGAGCGCACGCCAGAGTTTTTCGGGCGGGTGCGGGAATTCGCGTTCGACGACGACGGATCGGGTTTCGGTCATTGGTCCATCCTGTTGAGCAGGTCTTCAAGGTTATCGAAGCGGCCTTCCCAGAAGCCGGCCATCTGTCTCGTCCAGTCGGCGAGCGGGGCCAATGCCTCGGGGTCCGCGCGATAATGCGTCTGGCGGCCTTCATGGCGGTCGCGCACAAGCCCGGCCTGCCTGAGCAATCCCAGATGTTTCGACACGGCGGGCTGCGAGATGCCGGCCTGGGCGGTCAGCGCGCCGACCGTCAATTCCCCCTCGCGGCACAGGCGCTCGAAAATGGCGCGCCGGGACGGGTCGGCGAGGGTGCGGAAAAGGGTGTCGGTCGTGGGCATCAAATCGATAACTGATTGGTTATTGATTGGCGTATAATCGAATGGTTATGGATTGGTCAAGCGGGTTTTTGGTTGGCGAGTTCGGATCGGCACCGGAGAGATCGGCGGCCGCGCGCAAGGCGTCTCGGCCCGAATTGCCTGCCTCGTCCGTTGCCATCCTCACTTCACCGCCAGCCGTCGCGCGCCCGGCCCCTCGCTCGCCAGCCGGTCCTCGCGGTTGCGCAGCGGGCATTTGTCGATCGACATGCAGCCGCAGCCGATGCAGTCGCTCAGGCCGTCCCGCAGCTTCTTCAACTGGTTGATGCGGTGGTCGAGATCGTTGCGCCATGTCGTTGAAAGCAGATTCCAATCCCGCCTGTTCGGCGTGCGGCCCTCGGGCAGGGCGTTGAGCGCCCCGGCGATGTCGGCCAGTGAGATGCCGACCTCCTGGGCGATCCGAATGATGGCGATGCGCCGCAACACGTCGCGCGAATAGCGGCGCTGGTTTCCGGCGGTCCGGTGGCTGCGGATCAGGCCCCGCGCCTCGTAGAAATGAAGGGCCGATACGGCAACGCCGGCGCGCGCCGCCACCTGTCCCACCGTCAGTTCGCGAGCGAGCGCCATGCCTCCGCTGCCTCCGTCTGTTTCCGCTTGACCTCAATATTAGTTGAGGTTTTATCCAATCCGCCTCCACCCTGCAACCGAGGAGGCCGCTATGCAGCGACGCGACGGAAAGCATGAATTCGGATATGGCATGGCACGGCTGGAAGCGCTCGGCTTCCTCCTGCGCGAGGCGCGGGCGCTATCGGAGTTGTCGCATCGCCTCGCCGGTGGCCATCGCCACCGAGAGCGCGAGGTTGAGGCTGCGGCCGCCACCGGGCATCGGGATGGTCACGCGCGTATCCGCCGCCTCGTGGACCTTGTTCGGCGCGCCTGCGGATTCGCGGCCGAACAAAAGGATGTCGGCCACGCCGAAGGCGAAGTCGGTGTAGGGCAGGGCGGATTTGGTGGTCATGAGCACGAGGCGGCGACGCTGCGCGATCCGCCATTGCTGGAAGGCGTCCCAGTCGACATGCCGGGTGAGCGCCGCCATTTCGAGATAGTCCATGCCGGCGCGCCTGAGATTGCGGTCGGAGAGATCGAAGCCGGCCGGCTCGATGATGTCGACGGCGATCCCCATGCAGGCGGCGAAGCGCAGGATCGTGCCGGTGTTGCCGGCGATGTCCGGCTGGTAGAGCGCGATGCGCAGATCCTGCTTGGGATTCATGTGTTTTTCCTGCGTGGCAGATTCGCCACAGGGATGCAGCGGCCGTCGGCGGCGGCGCGCCTGCGGGTGGTCATCGACTGCGAATGCGTGTATGAAGCCGCCATTGTCAACGCGAACCGACGGAGGCGGATATGGAATTCATGACGACCGTAGACATCCACCGCCCCCGCGCCTGGGTCTGCTCCGGATTCGGGATGCGTCCCGTATCGGGGATGCGCCCGGTCTCCGGGCTCACCGCCTGACGGCGGCATTCGGTTCGACGCTCTATCTGACAGACTAGCTTCGCTCGACACGGATTCCGCCGGAACCCTCACCAGGTTTTCGAAGGATTCGCGCGATGTTTTTCAATCTTTCCAAGGGGCGCACCGCCCCGTCTGACCATATCCCTGTGCACCGATCCGTCACCGGCATCCCGTGGGCCGGCGGTCGGGAATCCGCTTTTTCAAACGTCATTTTTTCAATGGAGGACGGACCGATGTTCGATCCATACAAGGTTCCTGGTTCGAGAAGCCTGCACGAACGCAAGCTGGCGACCTGGGCGCTGCTGATCGGCGAGACCCATTCCTCGTCCGTGCATGCCGAGACCCGCCGCCGGTCGCATCGCGGCATGCTGCCCGACGTCGATTTCTCGCGCGCCGTGCCGGACTACAGCCGGCCGTCGCTGGTGCGCAGGATCATGCGCCTGGCCGGGCTCGGCGGCGGCAAGGCCGAAGAGCAGGGCTCGCTGGACAAGACCATCGGCGACAGGCAGTCGCCCGCCTATAGTGATCGCGACGAGACCTGCACCCCGGATGATTCGTCCGGGGTGCAGGGTCTCGCGCGCGCCGCCTGAGGCGAAAAGGACGTAGCTGGAGGCACGCATCATGTTCGGCTGGTTCGAAAAAAGGCTCGATCCGTTTCCCGTCGCGGAGCCGGTCGAGCCGCCGCGCGCTCTGCTTGCCTTCTGTTGGCACTTCACCAGGCCGGCATGGCCGTTCGTGTTGCTCGCGGCGGTTCTGATGGCGTTGATCGCCATCATCGAGGTCTGGATGTTCGGCTTCCTCGGCCATATCGTCGACTGGCTGTCGGTGCAGAACCGCGAGACGTTCCTTCAGACGGAATGGTGGAAGCTGGCGGGCATGGCGCTGATCGTCGGCGTGGCGCTGCCGCTCCTGGTGGCGCTGTCGTCGTTCAACACCTACCAGACGCTGTTCGGCAACTATCCCATGCGCATCCGCTGGCAGGTGCACCGCTACCTGCTCAAGCAGTCGATGGCCTTCTACCAGGACGAGTTCGCCGGGCGCATCGCCACCAAGCTGATGCAGACGGCGCTCGCCGTGCGCGAGACGGTCATCAAGTTCGCCGAGGTGCTGAACTATGTCATGGTCTATTTCCTCGGCATGCTGGTGATCGTCGGCTCGGCGGACTGGCGGCTGGCGGCGCCGATGGCGCTGTGGCTCGCCGGCTATCTGCTTGCGCTGCGCTATTTCATCCCGCGGCTCGGCAAGGTGTCGGCCGCGCAGGCCGACGCGCGGTCCATCATGACCGGCCGCATCGTCGACAGCTACACGAACATCCAGACGGTGAAGCTGTTCTCGCATGGACGGCGCGAGTCGGACTATGCCCGCGAGGGCATGGCGGAGTTCATGCAGACCGCCTATGCGCAGGGACGGCTGATCAGCAAGTTCTACATGGTCGTCTATGGGCTCAACTCGCTGCTGCTGCTGAGCGTCGGGGCGCTGGCGATCGGCCTGTGGCTGAACGAGGTCGTGACCATCGGAGCGGTCGCGGTTGTGGTCGGCCTGGTGCTGCGCCTCTACGGCATGTCGCAATGGATCATGTGGGAGGTGTCGGGCCTGTTCGAGAACATCGGCACGGTGCAGGACGGCATCGCCTCGATCTCGCTGCCGAGGCTGGTCGAGGACCGCCCCGACGCACTCGATCTCAAGGTGGACCGCGGGGAAATCCGCTTCGACGCCATCCGCTTCCACTACGGCAAGGGCAAGGGCGTGCTGGAGGACCTGACGCTGACGATCCGGCCCGGCGAGAAGGTCGGGATCGTCGGGCGCTCGGGGGCCGGCAAGTCGACGCTGGTCAACCTTCTGCTGCGCTTCTACGATCTCGAGGGCGGGCGCATCCTGATCGACGGCCAGGACATTGCGGCGGTGCGGCAGGACACGCTGCGCGCGGCGATCGGCGTGGTGACGCAGGACACCTCGCTGCTGCATCGCTCCGTGCGCGACAACATCCTCTATGGCCGCCCCGATGCCGGTGAGGAGGCAGTGGTGGAAGCCGCGCGCCGCGCCGAAGCGCTCGGCTTCATTCCCGGGCTTGCCGACGCCAAGGGCCGCAAGGGGCTCGATGCCCATGTCGGCGAGCGCGGCGTCAAGCTGTCCGGCGGTCAGCGCCAGCGCATTGCGATTGCTCGCGTGATGCTGAAGGACGCGCCGATCCTGATCCTTGACGAAGCCACGTCCGCGCTAGATTCCGAGGTCGAGGCCGCCATCCAGGAAAATCTGTACAAGCTCATGCAGGGCAAGACCGTCATCGCCATCGCCCACCGCCTGTCGACCATCGCGGCCATGGACCGGCTGGTGGTGATGGACAAGGGGCGAATCGTGGAGGAGGGCTCGCACGACGAGCTGATCGCGCAGGGCGGCCTCTACTCGCAGCTCTGGCAACGCCAGTCCGGCGGCTTCCTGCTGCACGACGACCCGCACGAGCCGGCGGCGCGCATGTCGCTCGGCGTGGCGGAGATGAAGGAAGAAGCGGCGGAATGAGAGATGTGTCTCGCCAAGGCATAACCCCCACCCCTAACCCCTCCCCGCAAGGGGGAGGGGACACATGAGCCTTCTCAGTCCCGTCTACCGCTGGTTCGAGAGCTGGGTTCCGCCGTTTCGCGAGCCGGCCGATCTGCGCCCGCCCGCCACCACGGCCGGTTTCATGTGGCATTATGTCGGTCAGGCGAAGGGGGCGTTCTTCCTGATGCTGGTCATTGGCGGCATCGCGCCGCTGGTGGAGGCCGGGCTGTTCTATTTCGTCGGCAGGGTCGTCGACATACTCGACGAGGTGCACGGCGAACGGAGCTGGGCGGCGCTGTGGAACGCTGCCGGCGGCGAGCTTCTGTTCATGGTGGCGGTGGTGCTGGTGATCCGCACGGTCGTCGTCACCGTCTCCGCGCTGGTGGACCAGCAGACCATCACGCCGGGCTTCTCCAACCTGGTGCGCTGGCAGGCACACCGGCACGTCTCGCGCCAGTCCTACACCTTCTTCCAGAATGATTTCGCCGGTCGCATCGCCACCAAGGTATGGCAGACCGGCCAGGCCACCGGCGACCTGATGGAAAGCTTCATCGAGGTCGTCTGGTTCATGATCGTCTATACGGTCACCACACTGGCGCTGATGGCCGGTCTCGACTGGCGCATGGCGGCGCTGGTGATCGTGTGGATCGGCGCCTTCGCGCTGCTCGCCCGGCACTACCTGCCGGAAATCCGCAGGAATGCGGAGGCTACGGCCGAGGCCGGCTCGATGATCAACGGCCGCATCATCGATTCCTACTCCAACGTGCAGACGCTGAAACTGTTCGCCGCGGACGGCGACGACCGCTTCATCCGCAACGGCTTCGACATCTATCTGGACGCGCTGCGGCCCTTCACCCGCCGCCTCACCGGCGTGCGGGTGGCTCTGACGGTTCTGTCGGGCGTGATGATCACGGCCATCGCCTGTTTCGCTGTCTATCTGTGGGTGGAAGGGTCGATCACCGTCGGCGCGGTCGCCTTCACCCTCAGTCTGGTGCTGCGGATGAACATGCTGCTCGGACGGCTGATGATGCAGTTGAACGGCATCCTGCGCAATCTCGGCGTGCTGGAGAATTCCAAGGCGCTGATCTCGCAGCCGCTCGGCCTGACCGACGCGCCCGACGCGAAGGCTCTCGTCGTCACCGGCGGACGGATCGACGCCAGGAACGTCGTGTTCCACTACGGCAAGGGCTCGGGCGTGCTCGACGGCATAAACCTGACGATCCGGCCCGGGGAAAAGGTCGGCCTTGTAGGCCCCTCGGGGGCCGGCAAGACGACGCTGGTGAACCTGCTGCTGCGGCTCTACGACCTCGAAGCCGGCGAGATCGACATAGACGGGCAGGACATCGCCTCGGTCACGCAGAATTCGCTGCGCGCCACCATCGGCGTGGTCAGCCAGGATACGGCGTTGTTCCATCGGTCGCTGCGCGACAACATCAAGCTCGGCATGCCGCAGGCGACGGAAGCGGATGTGATGGCGGCGGCGCGCCGGGCGGAGGCGGACGGCTTCATCCTGTCGCTTCGCGACGTGCAGGGCAGGACGGGCTACGACGCCTATGTCGGCGAGCGCGGCGTCAAGCTCTCGGGCGGACAGCGCCAGCGCATCGCCATTGCCCGCGTCTTCCTCAAGGACGCGCCGATCCTGGTGCTGGACGAGGCGACCTCGGCGCTCGACTCCGATGTCGAAGCGGCGATCCAGGAAAACCTCGGCCGGCTGATGCAGGGCAAGACCGTCATCGCCATCGCCCACCGGCTGTCCACCATCGCCGCGCTCGACCGGCTTGTGGTGCTGGACAAGGGCCGCATCGTGGAAGAAGGCACGCATGACGAGCTGGTGGCGCGCGACGGGCTCTATGCGCGCCTGTGGAAGCGGCAATCCGGCGGTTTCCTGTTCAACGAGGAGAGCCCGCTGGAGGAGACGCGGCCGGCCTGACATGCTGCGACCGCGCCGATGCGTCGCGCCACCGCTGTTGCGGTGCGGCGCCGCAGGCCATATCTGAGGGCGATGTCCGTGCGCCCGCCCAGCAGTTTCGCCGCCGCTTCCGTGTCCGAAGTGCTGTTCGACGCGCTCGGTCACGAAATCCTGGCGGAAAAGGCGTCGGCGCTCGGCCGGGCCGGCGACCGTGCCGAAAGGCAGTTGGCACGGCTCAAGGCGCATGGTCGATCGCCGGTCGAATCAGACGAGGCATATGAGAAGCTGCGCTCGCAATTGCTGAAAGAAGCCGCCGACGCCGTCTATGCCTGGTTCATCCAGCGCGAATTGTGCGGGTTCCGCCGGCACGATTCGGTCATCAGGGAATTCGCCATTCCCAAAGAGGTGCTTATGCGGCTCGGCGCGCGCTGAGCGCGGGCTTTTACGCGGCGCCGGCGAGTGTGACCAAAAGGTGGCCGCGACAATCTGCCGTCATGTCCTAACCCGACTGGACAAAAATCATCGTCACGCATAAACCGAACTCCAAATGCCGGAGGGAAATTCGCTAGCCTGTTGCCATGCGGTATCGGGCCGGCGTGTCGAGCGGGGACAAGTGGCTCGGCCTTTCGGTAGAAGAGGCGAAAGGACCAGGCAGCCGTGAGCGCGACAGACGATACCCACGATCCCAATCGCCGCGATTTTCTCTATATCGCCACCGGCATGGCCGGCGTGGTCGGAGCCGGCGCCTTCGCCTGGCCGTTCATCGACCAGATGCGTCCGGACGCGTCGACGCTGGCGCTGTCCACGGTCGAAGTGGACGTTTCGTCGCTGACGGCCGGTTCGTCGCTGATCGTGAAGTGGCGCGGCAAGCCGGTCGTGGTCCGCAACCGCACGCCGGAAGAGATCAAGAGCGGTGAAGACGTCAAGCTCGAAGACCTCAAGGATCCGATCGCCCGCAACGCCAATCTGGCGTCCGACGCACCGGCCACGGATGCAAACCGCACCACGCCCGGAAAGGAAGCCTGGATGGTGATGGTTCAGGTGTGCACCCATCTCGGCTGCATTCCGCTCGGCCAGGAAGGCGAGTTCGGCGGCTGGTTCTGCCCGTGCCATGGTTCGGTCTACGATACGGCGGGCCGCATCCGCCACGGGCCGGCGCCCGAGAACATGGCCATTCCGGTGTTTTCGTTCATCTCCGACACCAAGATCCGCATCGGCTGAGGCAGGGGGAAATCATGCACGAGGGACATTCCACCTACACGCCGAAGAGCGGCCTCGGTCGCTGGTTCGACGCCCGCCTGCCGCTGCCGAGGCTGGTCTATGACAGCTTCGTCGCCTATCCGGTGCCGCGCAACCTGAACTATGCCTGGACCTTCGGCGGCATCCTGTCGATCATGCTGGTGGCGCAGATCCTGACCGGCATCGTGCTGGCCATGCACTATTCGGATTCGACCGGGCTCGCCTTCGATTCGGTCGAGAAGATCATGCGCGACGTGAACCAGGGTTGGCTGTTGCGCTACCTGCATTCCAACGGCGCCTCGTTCTTCTTCATCGCCGTCTATGTCCATATCTTCCGCGGTCTCTATTACGGCTCCTACAAGGCCCCGCGCGAGCTTTTGTGGATCCTCGGCTGCATCATCTACCTCCTGATGATGGCGACCGGCTTCATGGGCTACGTTCTGCCCTGGGGGCAGATGTCGTTCTGGGGCGCCACCGTCATCACCGGCTTCTTCTCGGCCATTCCGCTGGTCGGCGACTGGATCCAGCAGCTCCTGCTCGGCGGTTTCGCCGTCGACAACCCGACGCTGAACCGCTTCTTCGCCCTGCACTATCTGCTGCCGTTCATGATCGCCGGCGTCGTCGTCCTGCATATCTGGGCGCTGCATATAACCGGGCAGAACAACCCGACCGGCATCGAGGTGAAGTCGAAGACCGACACGGTGGCCTTCACGCCTTACGCGACCATCAAAGACGCGCTCGGCATGGTGGTGTTCCTTTTGGTGTTCGCCTACTTCGTCTTCTACATCCCGAACTATCTCGGCCATCCGGACAACTACACGGTCGCCAACCCGCTGAAGACGCCGGCGCATATCGTGCCCGAATGGTACTTCCTGCCGTTCTACGCGATCCTGCGCGCCATCACCTTCAACATCGGGCCGATCAATTCCAAGCTCGGCGGCGTGCTGTGCATGTTCGGCGCCATCGCCATGCTGTTCCTGGTGCCGTGGCTCGACACGTCCAAGGTGCGCTCGGCCGTCTACCGGCCCTGGTACAAGCTGTTCTTCTGGCTGTTCGCCGCCGACTGCATCCTGCTCGGCTGGCTGGGCTCACAGCCGGCTGAAGGCGCCTTCGTGCTGATGGCGCAGATGGCGACGCTGTTCTATTTCGCCTTCTTCCTGATCGTCATGCCGGTGCTCGGCCTGATCGAGACGCCGCGCCGCCTGCCCAATTCGATCACCGAGGCGGTGCTGGAAAAGAACGGCGGGTCAGGCAGCGCGCATCCGGCCGGTGCGGCAGCCGCACCGCAGGCCAAGGGCTGAGCGAAGGGAATCGAGGGGATTTGACATGAAGAAGATTCTCGTTTCGCTCGCCGCGGCAGGACTGGTTCTCGCCGGCGCCGCAACGGCCATCGCGCAGGAGCAGGAGCCGGCGAAGGAAGCCGGCCACTCGGAAGCCAATCCGACGCACTTCCCGATCAACGAGCCGAAGGAAATGAGCTGGTCCTTCACCGGACCGTTCGGCACCTATGACAAGGCACAGCTCCAGCGCGGCCTCAAGGTCTACAAGGAAGTCTGCTCGGCCTGCCACTCGATGAACCTGGTGGCGTTCCGCACGCTGAGCGACCTCGGCTATTCCGAGGCGCAGGTGAAGGCGTTCGCCGCCGAGTACACGATCAACGACGGTCCCAACGACGACGGCGACATGTTCGACCGCCCCGGCAAGCCGTCGGATTACTTCCCGGCTCCGTTCGCCAACGAGCAGGCGGCGGCCGCTTCCAACGGCGGCGCGGCGCCGCCGGACATGTCGCTTCTCGCCAAGGCGCGCGGCGTCGAGCGCGGTTTCCCGCAATTCGTCTTCGACATCTTTACCCAGTATTCGGCGGGCGGACCTGACTACATCCATTCGCTGCTGACCGGCTACAACCAGACGCCGCCGGAAGGCATGAAGATTCCCGAGGGTACGCACTACAACCCGTATTTCGCCAATGGCGTGTCGCTGAAGATGCCGCCGCCGCTGTCGGATGGCCAGGTGACCTACGACGACGGCTCGCCCGAGACGGTTGATCAGTATGCACAGGACGTCTCGGCGTTCCTTATGTGGGCGGCGGAACCTCACATGGAGACGCGCAAGAAGACCGGTTTCCGCGTCGTCATCTTCCTGCTGCTGTTCGCCGGCCTGATGTACGTGACCAAGCGCAGGGTCTGGGCCGACGTGCCGCACTGAGCGGCGGAGACCTGTTTCGAGAAGGGCGCTTTTGGGGCGCCCTTTTTCACGTCCGGCCTTCGGCAATGACCTCGGGCGCTCCGTTCGTCTGAAAGCTCTGCCGGACCTTTCAATTGGCGTTCGCGAACCCGGACTTCGCCCTTTTCTTTTGCCGGTCGAAGCGGCAGAACTGAACGCTGAACGGAAAACCGCCGATGAACGCCTCGCTCGAAGACACGCTGCTCGCCTCCATCCGAACCATTGCGGATTATCCCAAGCCCGGAATCCTCTTCCGCGACATCACCACGCTGCTGGGCAATGCGCAGGCGTTCCGTCGCGCGGTCGACGAACTGGTGCATCCTTATGTCGGCCTGCAGATATCCAAGATCGCCGGCATCGAAGCGCGCGGCTTCATCCTGGGCGGGGCGATGGCGCATCAGCTTTCCGCAGGTTTCGTGCCGATCCGCAAGAAGGGCAAGCTGCCGCACGAGACGGTGCGCGTCGCCTACAGCCTGGAATACGGGCTGGACGAGATGGAGATGCACAAGGACGGCGTGGCCCCCGGCGAGAAGGTCATTCTCGTCGACGACCTGATCGCCACCGGCGGCACGGCGGAAGCAGCGGTCAAGCTGCTCAGGCAAATCGGCGCCGATATCGTCGCCGCCTGCTTCGTCATCGACCTGCCCGATCTCGGCGGACGGAAAAAGCTCGAGGCGCTGGGCGTTCCGGTCCGCACGCTGATCGGCTTCGAGGGCCATTGAAGCAGTCGGGGAAGCAGTCGGGCGGTCCTTCGCCTCAGGTCCGGCTCAGGGCTTCCCACAGGGCAAAAGCGGCGGTCGCCACCAGCAGCGCGCCGGCGGCGCGGCCGATCAGAACCGTCGCGGCCGGATGTCCGGTCAACGCCTCTCGACCCTTTCCCGCCGCGAGCGCCAGTCCGCCATAGACCGTCATCTGCACGAAGACGGTCATAAGGCCCATGACGAACGCCTGAACGCCGATCGGCCCGTATTCGGGCTTCATGAATTGAGGGAATACGGCCAGGACGAACAGCCACGCCTTGGGATTGAGGATGCAGGTGAGCAGCCCTTGCAGGAAGATGGCAGGCGTCGAGCGGTGTACCGCCTTTGCCACGGAATGCACCTCGATGGTGGAGCGCAGAAGGGAGATGCCGATCCACAGCATGTAGAGCGAGCCGGCGAGCAGCATGACCTTCGAGATGGCCGGTACGAGGCTGGACAGTCCGACCACGAACATGGTGCCGAACAGCGTGTGGCAGACGCCGCCCAGCATGATGCCGGCGGTGGCGGCCAGTCCGGCCGGGCGTCCGCCGGTCAGTGCGTTGGCCAGCACGAAAAACATGTCCATGCCGGGCACGACGATGATGCCGACCAGCAGGACGAAATAAAGCCAGAGCGCGGTAGCGTACATTGTGGACGGCGGGTTCCGACAGGCAGCGGCAGGACCACGCGATAGCGCATCCTTCCTGACATCGTGGCGTCAGGAGGTTGCGTATCGGACCGCGGGTAGCATCCACTCCCTTGACCGGGAGGACGGCGGCGAGGGTGGCCTTCGAACAGGCAGGGCGCTTACCCGACCTTCACCAGCACGGCGCTGTCGAATTCGATCACCTTGTCGCCGGCGGAATCGAAGCCTTCGCCGCGCATCGTCAGCATGCGCCAGCCAGGCCGCGAGGCGAGCGCCCTGTGTTCCAGCGCGGTGCGGGTATAGGAAACGGTCTCGCCGGCGTAGACCGGCTTCAGCCATTTCAGGTTCCTGAACCCCGGCGAGGGGCCGAATTCCGGCTCCGGACCGGGGCCGTCCCACCGGACGGCGCCCGACTTGGCGGCGAGGTTGCATTTCATCCAGGCCGCCGCCGTATGCCATCCCGAAGCGCACAGCCGGCCGAAGACGCTGCCTTGCGCCGTCTCCTCGCTGAGATGGAAGGGCTGAGGATCGAATTGACGCGCGAAGGCAACGATCGCCTCGGGCGTGAACGTGTAGGTTCCGAGCGGAACGGTGACGCCGACGCGGAAGAAGTCGTCCAGGGTCATGCGCCTGTGGCCTCGCGCGTCAGGAACATGCCGGTGTTGTCCAGTTCGAAGACGCTTTCGCCATGCTGGTTGAAGAGCTCGGCGTGCATGGACACGAAACCGAGCCGGGGCCTCGATCTGGAGATGCGCTTGCCGACCACGGTGACGCGGCCGGAAAGCGTGTCGCCTGCGAGCACCGGCTTCTTCCACTTCACCTGGTCGATGCCCGGCGCGCCCTGGGACGTCGAATCGAGCAGGAAGGCGTCGCACAGCATGCGCATGAACAGGGCGCAGGTGTGCCAGCCGGACGCCGACAGGCCGCCCAGAATGCTGGCCTTGCCGGCGTCTTCGTCGAGATGCATGGGCTGGGCGTCGAACTCGGAGGCAAACGCAACGATCTCCTCGGCGCTTACCGTCCTTGCGCCGAGGTCGAGCGAGGCGCCCTCGGCGAAATCCTCATACGCCCATCGTTTGCCGGTCATCGCACAATCCGTTCAAGCTTGTACGATTCACCATGAACCAGCGGGCGGCCCGGCACAAGCCGCAGCGCCCGCTGCCCACTGTTTTGGCGCGAGGAGCAGGCCGCCGCCGCCCCTCGCGGTCCGGTCAGTACTGGCCGTTATAGTAGCGGTCGTCGCAGGGCGCCACGAAGACGCGGCCGCTGTTGTAGTCGCGGTAACGGCACATCCGCTCGTCGTCGCGCGACTTCGGCGCCGTAGACGAGCCGATGACGGCGCCGAGCAGCGCGCCGCTCGCCGCGCCGATCACGGTGCTCTTGGTGTCGCGGCCGATGGCCTGGCCGACCAGCGCCCCGCCCGCACCGCCAATCAGTGCGCCGGTGCCGGCCCGCTGCTGCGATTCCGTCTGCGCGCAGCCCGACAGGGCCAGGGCGGCGAGGGCGGCTGCAACGATAAACCCATTCGTCTTCATGAGGTCAGTCCTCTCCTTGAAGTCTCGATGTCGTCCCCGTGGAGTCAATCGCGCCGCAATAAGGCGGAAGATGGGCGCGCGCGGCCCGTCAGGTGTTGAACCTGAACAGCATGACGTCGCCGTCCTGCACGACGTAGTCCTTGCCCTCGTCGCGCGCCTTGCCGGCCTCCTTGGCCGCCACCTCTCCGCCCAGCGCGACATAGTCGTCATAGGCGATCGTCTGGGCGCGGATGAAGCCGCGCTCGAAGTCGGAATGGATGACGCCTGCGGCCTGCGGCGCCTTCGTGCCCTTTTCGATCGTCCAGGCGCGCGTCTCTTTCGGTCCGGCGGTGAAATAGGTGATGAGATGGAGAAGGTCGTATCCGGCGCGGATCAGCTTGTCCAAGCCCGGTTCCTCGAGCCCCATCGACGCCAGGAACTCGCGCTCCTCCTCGTCGGGAAGCTGCGCCACCTCCGCCTCGATCGCCGCCGAGATGACGACGGTACCGGCGCCCTGCGCGGCGGCCATTTTCTCGACGGCCTGCGTGTGTTCGTTGCCGGTGGCGGCATCCGCCTCGGCGACGTTGCAGACATAGAGGACGGGATGCGAGGTCAGCAAGTTGAGGCCGTCGAGGACGGTCAGGTCCTCCGGCGCCAGTTCCTTTCGCAGAAGGCGCGTCGGCTTGCCGTTCTGCAGCAGCGCAAGCGCCTGGTCCATGACCGGCAGGACGGCCATCGCCTCCTTGTCCTTGCCCTGGGCGCGCTTGCGGATCTGGGTGACGCGGCGCTCCAGGCTGTCGAGGTCGGCCAGCATCAGCTCCGTCTCGACCGTCTCGGCGTCGGCCACCGGGTCGATGCGGCCTTCGACATGGGTGATGTCGTCGTCTTCGAAACAGCGCAGCACATGGACGATGGCGTCGACCTCGCGGATGTTGGCGAGGAACTGGTTGCCGAGGCCCTCGCCTTTGGAGGCGCCCCGCACCAGCCCGGCGATATCGACGAAGGCGATGCGGGTCGGGATGATCTCCTTGGACTTGGCGACCGCCGCGATCCTGTCCAGGCGCGGATCGGGCACCGCGACTTCACCGGTGTTCGGCTCGATGGTGCAGAACGGATAGTTGGCGGCCTGCGCCGCAGCGGTGCGCGTCAGCGCATTGAAAAGCGTCGATTTGCCGACGTTCGGCAGGCCGACGATGCCGCATTTGAAACCCATGATGAAACGGTCCTAAGGGGAAGAGAAAAACTGCTCAGGGCTATGGGCGAAAGGAGAGAGGATCGTCAAGCTTTCGAAGGCGGTTTCCGGTGATCCGGTTGCAGCTTGCGAAATTCGATTCCCTTCGCCGCAAGATCCTCGATCAGCATCCGTTCAAGCCACGCCGACATGCTCATACCTTGCGCAGTCGCCGATTCCCTGATTTTGGAATGGACGTCATCGGGTACAGAAATGGTAACGCGCCTGCGCATGTGCCTCATCCTACCGCAGGCGCCCACTTCTGTCAGTACGGCCTAACCCTTGCCCAGCAGCTTCTTCAGCATATCCGCCATCGGGCCGCCTTCGGGCAGCTTGACGGACGGCTGTTTCGGACGTGCCTGGCGGATATGGCTCTGCCCCTTGGCAGGCGCACCGGACCCCTTGGCCTTGGGCGGCGGCGTGTCGTCCGGCCCCGTCGGCTGAAGCTTGTCGCGCAGGGCAAGGGTGACGCGGTTCATGAAGCCGCTGTCTTCGCCCTTCGCGATCAGGTCGGAAGCGTCGGCGATCGCGTCCAGCAGAACGTCCAGCCACTCGTGATCCGCCTTGGAGAAATCGCCGAGCACATGGCCGTGCACCATTTCCCTGACGCCGGGATGGCCGACGCCGATGCGCACCCTGCGGTAGTTCTGGCCGATGTGCTGGTCGAGCGAGCGGATGCCGTTGTGGCCGCCGGAGCCGCCCCCGACCTTTACCCGCACCTTTCCGGGCGCGAGGTCGATCTCGTCGTAGAACACGGTGACGGCGGAAGGGTCGAGCTTGTAGAAGCGCAGCGCCTCGCCGACGGCCTGGCCCGACAGGTTCATGAAGGTCTGCGGCTTGACCAGCAGCACTTTCTCGCCGCCGAGCCGGCCTTCCGCGATCGCCGCCTGGAATTTCCGCGACCAGGGCGAAAAGGAATGGCGGCGGGCTATCGCGTCCGCCGCCATGAAACCGACATTGTGCCGGTTGTCCGCATATTGCGCGCCCGGATTGCCGAGACCTGCAAAGAGCAGCATCGGATTGGCCCTCCGGGCGGCGAGGATTACTCCTCGGTCTCTTCCGCTTCGTCGTCGGCGACGGCCGCCGTCTCTTCGGCCTCGCTGGCGTCCGACTTCATCGCGGACGAGCCGGCGACGGTGGCGATGGTGAAGTCGCGGTCGGAAATGACCGGCTTCACGCCGGCGGGAAGCTGCACGGCCGAGATATGGATCGAATCGCCGATCTCGGCGCCGGACAGGTCGACGGTGATGAATTCCGGAATGGCGTTGGCCGGGCAATGGAATTCCACCTCGTGGCGCACGACATTGAGGACGCCGCCGCGCTTGATGCCGGGCGACTTCTCTTCATTGATGAAGTGGACCGGAACGTTGACGTTGACCTCGGTGTTCCTGCCCACGCGCAGGAAGTCGACGTGGATCGGGAAATCCTTGACCGGGTCGAGCTGGAAATCCTTCGGCAGGACCTGAATCTTCTTGCCGTCGACGTCGATCGTCGCCACGGTGGTCAGGAAGCCGCCGCCGTGAATCTTGTAGAATATGTCCTTGTAGGACAGGGCGATCGCCAGGGGAGGCTGCTTGTCGCCGTAGATGACTGCTGGCACTTTACCTTCGCGGCGAACTGCACGGGCGGACCCCTTACCGACCTGTTCGCGCGCTTCGGCCTTGAGCTCGTATGGAGCGCTCATGGCATTTCCTTTCGCGTTTTACTGGAGCATTTCCGGATGCCGCAGGGCAGGGCCGAAAATGTAGAAAGCCGCCATGCCTGCGATGACCTTGCAAAGACGGATGTCCATTTCGGGGTCACGCGAGCCGCCGGCTCTCGTCCGCGTTGCCTCCAAGGGTGTCTACGCGGGTGGCGGCTCTATAACGGAAGCCGGCCACGCGCGCAAGATATGGCCTGAAAGACGTCAGCCCTGACTCTGGCCGGCGATCTTTTCGGTCAGGCAGTTGCCTTCTTCGCCTCCTTCATGTTCGGGAGGAAGATGGTGAGCAGGCCGACGAAGGGCAGGAAGGCACAGACCTTGTAGACATAGTCGATGCCCTTGGCGTCGGCGACGACGCCGAGGACCGCCGCCGCTATGCCGCCCATGCCGAAGGCAAAGCCGAAGAAGATGCCGGCGATCATGCCGACGCGACCGGGAACGAGTTCCTGAGCGAAGACGACGATGTTGGAGAAGGCCGACGACAGGATCAGACCGATCAGCACGGTAAGCACCAGCGTCCATTCGAGGTTCGCGTAGGGCAGGGCCAGCGTGAAGGGCAGCACGCCGACGATCGAGAACCAGATCATCGCCTTCTGCCCGTAGCGGTCGCCGAACGGGCCGCCGAGCAGGATGCCGAGCGCGGAGGCGCCGAGGAACAGGAACAGCATGACCTGCGACATCTGCACCGACACGCCGAACTTATGGATGGCGTAGAAGGTATAGTAGCTGGAGATCGAGGCGATGTAGGCGTTCTTCGAGAACACCAGCAGCGTCAGCACTACGAGCGACCACATCACCTTCCTTTTCGCGAAAGGCGAGACGAAGGGTGCTGCCTTGCGGCTCGCCATCGAGGCGCGGTAGCGGGTGTACCAGCCGCCGACGCGCCACAGCACGAAGATGCCGATCAGCGAGCCGACCGAGAACCAGGCGATGCTGGTCTGGCCGAAAGGCACGACGATGAAGGCGGCGAGCAGCGGCCCCATCGACTGGCCGAAATTGCCGCCGACCTGGAACAGCGACTGGGCGAGGCCGAAACGGCCACCGGAGGCGAAGCGGGCGATGCGCGAGGATTCGGGATGGAAGATCGCCGAGCCGATGCCGATCAGCGACGCTCCCGCAAGCAGCAGCGAATAATGGCCGGCATAGGCCAGCACGATGAGGCCGATCAGCGAGGATGCCATGCCCCACGGCAGCGAATAGGGCATGGGCTTCCTGTCGGTCACCATGCCGATCACCGGCTGCAGCAGCGACGCGGTCACCTGGAAGGTGAAGGTCAGGAGGCCGATCTGCCAGAAATCCAGGCCGTAATTGTCCTTCAATAGCGGATAGATGGCGGCGAGAAGCGACTGCATGATGTCGTTGATGCAGTGGCAGAAGCTCACCGCGAGAATGACCGCAAAAGCGGTGGCCTGTGCGGAAGAAGAGACAGACGAAGGGCCGGTCTGGGAATTTGCAGTCGTGTCGGTCACGGAGAAGGCTCCATAGGCTATAGGCGGCAGAACCGCGGGGGCGCTTATAGACCTGTTGCAGACAGACTTCTTTCGTGGTTTGGTCCATTATCTTCGCGAGTGGGCCATCCATGCCAGCCACAGTCCCTGATCTTGATGGTCCAGTCGACGAGCTTGCCCGCAGGCATCGCGAGCGGCTGGAGTGGCTGGAACGCGCGAACGGCGCGATCGTGGCGCTGCCTTCGGAATATCCCGACGGCCATACGGTGCCCGAGCACCGTCACAGCCGCAGCCAGTTGCTGCATGCGCTGACCGGCGTCGTGCTGGTGCGCACGCGCTACGGGCGCTGGATCGTGCCGCCCGACCACGCCATGTGGATTCCGGCCGGCATCGAGCACGAGGTCGACATGCTTGGCAACGTGTCGATGCGCTCGGTCTATGTCGCGCCGGATGCGATCGAAGGCCTGCCGGAGCGGCTGCGCGTGGTCGGTGTCAGCCAGTTGATGCGCAGCCTGATCGTCGAGGCCGTCAGCCTGCCGGACGAGGTGCGGCTTTCGATCCGCGGCGAGCTGCTGCTGACGCTGCTGCTGCACGAGATCCCGACCATGCCCGAGCGGCCGCTCGGCCTGCCGTTTCCGGCCGAGCCGCGCCTCGCCGCGCTATGCCGCCGCTTCGTCGCGGCGCCGTCGTCGCGCGCCACGATCGACGAATGGTCCGATACGGTCGGCATGAGCCGGCGTACCTTCACGCGCGTCTTCCATCGCCAGACGGGGCTTTCGCTGTCGACCTGGCGCCAGCAGGCGCTGTTGTTCGCGGCGCTTCCCCGCCTGGCCGACGGCGAGCCGGTGACACAGGTGGCGCTCGACCTCGGCTATGACAGCGTGCCGGCCTTCACCACCATGTTCAAGCGTATGCTGGGCAAGGCGCCGCGGGATTATCTTAAGAGCAAGGGAAGGGTCGCCTGAGCGCAGGCCGGCCTGTCGGATCAGTCGAACAGGCTCGACACGGATTCTTCCGTCGCGGTGCGGGAGATCGCCTCGCCGATCAGGTCGCCGATCGAAACGACGCGGATGTTGGGGGCGTCGAGCACCGCCTGCGTCGGCTGGATGGAATCGGTGATGACGAGTTCCTGCAGCTTCGAGCCGGTGATGCGGGCGATGGCGCCGCCCGACAGGACGCCGTGGGTGATGTAGGCGGTGACGCTGGAGGCGCCCTTGTCCAGCAGCGCATCGGCGGCATTGCACAGCGTTCCGCCGGAATCGACGATGTCGTCGAACAGCAGGCAGTCCTTGCCGCGCACATCGCCGATGACGTTCATCACTTCCGATTCGCCGGGCCGTTCACGGCGCTTGTCGACGATGGCGAGCTGCCCGTCGATGCGCTTGGCCAGCGCGCGGGCGCGCACCACGCCGCCGGTGTCGGGCGACACCACCATGACGTTGCCGATCTGCTTGTATTTCGCCTTCACGTCGCGGGCCATCACCGGCACGGAGAACAGATTGTCGGTCGGGATGTCGAAGAAGCCCTGGATCTGGCCGGCGTGAAGGTCCAGCGTCAGCACGCGGTTGGCGCCTGCGCGGGTGATCATGTTGGCCACCAGCTTGGCCGAGATCGGCGTGCGGCCCGATGCCCGGCGATCCTGCCTGGCATAGCCGAAATAGGGGATCACCGCGGTGATGCGCCGCGCCGACGAACGCATGAAGGCGTCCATCATGATGAGCATTTCCATCAGGTGATCGTTGGTCGGGAAAGACGTGGACTGGAGGATGAAGACATCCTCGCCGCGCACGTTTTCCTGGATCTCGACGAAAATTTCCTGGTCGGCGAAGCGCCTGACGCTGGCTTTTCCGAGAGGGATGTTGAGATAGCGGGCGACCGCTTCGGCCAGCACCCTGTTGGAATTGCCCGCGAAGAGTTTCATGCACCGGTCTCGATGGAGGGAGTACTACCGGGCTTTTAGCGCTCCGCGCCGCTATTGCAAGCATTGATGTCGGGAAATCCCCGGCCTTGGTCGAGGTCCTGGAGACGTTCAGCCGCTCTTGCCGGAGAGCCAGCCTGCCAATTGGTCCACCGTGGCGTCGGCCACCGCCTGCATGGTGGCTACGGGAACCGCGGCCCAGCCTTGCTTGCCTGCGATCGAGGGCGCGCTCTGCTGGCCGTTGATGCGGTGTAGCCGGTTGCCCGACATGTCGTAAAGGTCCCAGACATAAACGACCGTTGTGCTCTTGCCTTCGGTCAGCACGGAAAAATAACCTTTCAGCACATTGGTCGCCGAGGCGTCGGCGCTGCCGGCAAGGGTGATGCCGCGCTGGCGCGCCTGCGCGTTCAGGCGTTCCGTCAGTGGCCCGGCGGCTTCCACGGACGTGCCGACGAGCGGGGCGATCCGGAGCCGCATCCTGCCGATCGCGGGAACGCCGGCATGCTGCAACTGGGAGGCCTGCGCCTGTGGGGACTGGCCGGGCGCAGGCGGTGCCGTCGTCGTGCCGGCAGCGGATTGTGTTGCGGCAGACGATGGAGCTTGTAGCGTCGCTGGCGCGGTTGCCTGCGCGGGCAGGGTCGTGCCCGCGGCCTGCCTGTCGGCGGCGGTGGGCTGAAGGACGTCTCCGGCACTGTTGCAGGCGGCGAGCGCCGACGCCGCGAGAAACAAGATACTCGTCGAGAACCAGCGCTTCATCGGCCGGATAGCTCCCTGCCGCCCAATCGTGCAGGGAGAGAAGCCCTGCCTTTGTGACATGGTGAGATCACTGCACGATCAAGTCGAGATCATGACGCGAGAGCGGCTTGGGCGCCGATTCGGTGGTCAGGTAGGTGCGGCCGAGCGTCATCGCGGTCTCCGTCTCGGAATCCATGATGATCATATGCGCGAACAGCGTCATATTGGGCGCGATGGGCTCGGGATTGCCCTGATAGAACATCGGCATGTCCATCCAGGACGGGGTGAAGCGGGCGCCGACGGAGTAGCCGCAGGCGTTGAGACGGTGGCGGGTGAGGCCGTGCGCCTCCATGGTGCGGGCGTGGGCGTCGAACACGTCGCCGAACGTGTTGCCGGGCGTCATCGCCTTTTCCACCGCGATCAGCGCGTCGCGCGAGGCGTCGAACAGTTCCTGGTGACGTTTCGAGACCTTGCCGGTCAAGACGGTACGCATCATCGGTGCATGGTAGTGATGGAAGACGCCGGCCCATTCGAGCGTCAATTGGTCGTTCTTGTTGAGCTTGCGGCGGCCCGCGTGATAGCGGCAAAGCAGCGCGTCCGCGCCGGAGCCGATGATGAACTCGTTGGCCGGATAGTCGCCGCCGCCGGCGAAGACAGCGCCCTGCATGGCGGCAAGGATCGCGCCCTCGTCGCCGCCTTGTTTGATGAGCGGCAGAGCGGCGTCCAGCGCCTCGTCGGAGAGGGTCGCCGCCTTCTCCGCCTTGGCGATCTCGGCCGGGCTCTTGAAAAGGCGCAGCCGCCCGACGATGCCGGACGCGTCGGCGATCTGGCCGAAAGTCTGCAACTGCTCGTCGACCCGCCGGCCATTGTAGGCGGTCAGCCCGTGCGTGTCGTACTCCACGCCGATGCGCGCGCCGAGCAGGTCGAGATCGTTGAGAAGGTTGCGCAGGTCTATGGCCGGATTGGCATCGGCGCGATCAGTCCACACGACGATGTTTTCCAGCGTCGAGGTATGGCGCGCCTGGCGCAGATCCGCCGAGCGGGTCAGCAATACCATCGAGCCATCGGCCTTCACCACGAGGCACTGGAAGAAGCAGAAGCCGAACGTGTCGTAGCCGGTCAGCCAGTACATGCTCTCCTGTGCGAACAGCAAAAGCGCGTCCAGCTTCTTCTCCGCCATCTCGATCATCAGCCTGTCGCGGCGGGCGTCGAATTCGGACTGTTCGAAGTGCAGCGCCATCAGATCTCCTCCAGTACGATCGCCGAAATCTGCCGGCCGTAATCGGGCTCGCCGCGATGGGTTCCACGGCGGTATGAGAAGAAGAGGTCTTCCTCGTCGTAGGTGCAACGGTCAAGGCCCTCGGCATTGACGCCGGCCTTACGCAGCCGGTCGACCGTATAGCGGTTCAGGTCGAACATGGCGTGACCGGCGTTCTTCGAAGGTGCGAAATAGGCATCGTTCGCGGCATCGGCCTCGATGAAGCGATCGACGAATTCCGGCCCGACCTCGTAGTTTTTCGGGCCGATGGACGGGCCGAGCGCCGCCACGATATTCTCCCTCGACGCGCCCAGGCCTTCCATGGCTGCGATCGTATTCTCCAGAACGCCGGCGAAGGCGCCGCGCCAGCCGGCATGAGCGGCGCCGACGACCCGCGCCTGCGGATCGGCGAACAGGACTGGGCCGCAATCCGCGGTCGAGGCGCAGACGGCGATGCCCGGCCGATCCGTGACCAGTGCGTCGGCGCGCGGACGCGGACCGGAAAACGGTTCTCTCGCCACGATCACGTCGGGCGAGTGGATCTGATGGCAGGCAAGCAGGCGGTCCGGCGCGACGCCCATCCAATCCGCGACCCGGCGGCGGTTCTCGCGGACCTTGTCCTGATCGTCGTCGGAGCCGGGTCCGGTGTTGAGATTGTCGTAGATACCGGCGGAGACGCCCCCCCGGCGGGTGAAGAAGCCGTGTCGGATGCCGGTTTCACCGGCACGATCAAGAAGAGGCGACCGGAGCGGTTCCGGTCTCGGGTCAATAGTCATGTTTTTTCGACGATCTGATTTGCGTTGACGCGATGGTGGGGCAGGGGTTCAGGCAAGTCAATCGCGGCTGCCATAGGACGTGTTGCCTCACGGCGGCTCGACGGGAGACGGTCACCGGGCGACGCGCGGCGCCTCAGGCATCGGCCGCAGCGCCGGCAGTTCGGTTCCGGCGGGCGCGACGCCCAGCACCTTGAACAGGTCGCCCATCGCATCGGGGCCGGCCAGCCGTTCCACCGCCGCCGAGATTGCCGCCTGTTCTTCCTGCGGTTTTCCCGCCCCGAGCCGCCCGGCGCGTTCGAGCAGGCCGAGTTCAAGCAGGAACTCGGCCTGGGAAGACGCTCCGATTTCAAGGCCTTGCGCGCGCGCGACGGCGGCCAGACCGGCGAAATCCACATGCGTGGTGAGGTCCGCTTCGCCGGGGCTGGCAAGCACGTTCTCATAGGCATGGGCGCGCACGGCCTGCAACGTGTCGCCAAATCCACGGACAAGATGTCCGTAGTCGATGAAAAGTCCCGCGCCGCCAGCGGCGGCAATGCGCTCGGCGATCGCCTGCATCAGTGCTGCGCGCGCCGGTGCGATCTCCAGGATGGTTCCTTCCAGAGCGCCCTCCGCGTCATCCGGAAGCAGGTCGCAATCGAGCGAGGCGGCGCCGGCGAAGAAGGAAAGGCGTCCGGCCTCGTCCAGCCCGACCATGCGCTCGCGCCAGCCGGACCCTTGCTTGACGAACTGGCGCACCGGGATGGCATCGAACAGTTCGTTGCCGACGATGAGGAGAAGTTGGTGCGGCAGCGTTTCGATCGTCCGGTGCCATGAGACGGCCTTGCCGGCGCTCGCCAGGGTGGCGTTCTGGACCTCAGCGAGGCGCGGGCTCGTCTCGATCATGGCGACATCCACAGCCGCAAGGAACGCCGGCTCGATGCGGTCGAGCGTCCGCAGCATGTCCTTCATCAGCGTGCCGCGCCCCGGCCCGATCTCGGCCAGCGTCAGCGGCATCGGCTTTCCCAGGCCCTGCCAGACCCGGTAGAGCCATACGGCGATCAACTCGCCGAACATCTGGCTGATCTCGGGGGCTGTCGTGAAATCGCCTTCGGTGCCGAAAGGCTCGCGCGTCGTGTAATAGCCGTCCATCGGATCGAACAGGCATGTCGCCATATATTCGCTGACCGGGATGGGGCCGGTCGCGGCGATCAGGCCGGCGATCCGTTCTTTCAGAGTCATGTTGTCGGGCAGGCTCATGCGGTCCGGTTTTCGGCCGGCTGGGGCGTCGGCCGCGCCGTCGCCATCGCCCAGATGCCGAGCAGCACCATCGGCGTCGACAAGATCATGCCCATTGTCAGCCAGTTCGTGCCGAGCAGATAGCCCAACTGCCGGTCGGGCTCGCGGAAGAATTCCACGAAGATGCGCGCGCAGCCATAGCCGGCGATGAAGGCGCCTGAAACGAAGCCGGGTAAAGCCAGCTTGAGGCGCGAATGGGTGAGGAAGCGCAGCAGGCAGAAGAGCACCAGCCCTTCGAGCAGCGCCTCGTAAAGCTGCGAAGGATGACGCGGGAAGGGCCCGCCATTGGGAAACTCGATCGCCCAGGGCACGTCGGTCACCCCTCCCCACAGTTCCGAGTTGATGAAGTTGGCGAGCCTCACCAGGCCGAGGCCCACCGGGACGCCGGCTGCGACCACGTCGAACAGCGTCCAGACGCGAATGCCGCGCGAGCGGGAAAACAGGATCATGGCGAGGATGACGCCGAGCAGGCCGCCGTGGAACGACATGCCACCCTGCCAGACGGCGAATATGTCCAGCGGATTGGCGATGTAGCGCGGCAAGTCGTAGAAAAGCACATAGCCGGTGCGGCCGCCGAGCACGACGCCGATCGCCGCCCAGACGACGAAGTCGTCGATGTCTTCCGGCTTCATCGGCAAGACGCCTGCCGGCCACAGCTTCGGGCTGGTCACCAGCCGCTTGGCGTACCACCAGCCGAACAGGATACCGACGATATAGCCGATGCCGTACCAGTGGATGGCCAGCGGGCCGATGGTGACGAGCACCGGGTCGATGTTGGGGAAGGGGATTTCGGCAATCTGCAAGGAAAAACCTCATGCGCTGGCGCGGGGCGCGTCGCGTTCGGCGCGGACCATGCGGCAGGGTTTTGACCGGGTCAAGGCGAGGCGGTCCCTTGCATTCGATCGCCTTGGACACTAGGTCATTTCAGGCAGCGAGGATTTTGCCATGTCGACCGGACCGAACCGCATTCTGGATGAGTTCGCCAAGCTGATGACGGATGCCGCAGGCGCCGCGCAGGGCATGCGCCGCGAGGTGGAAACCGCCTTCAGGGCGCAGGCCGAGCGGGTCCTGAACTCCATGGACGTCGTCCAGCGCGAGGAATTCGAGGCCGCGCGCGACATGGCTGCGAAGGCGCGCGAGGAGAATGCGAAGCTCGCCGCGCGCATCGAGGCCCTGGAGGCGAAGCTCGCCGGAACGGCTTCGGGGAAGAGCGAAGCGGCGAAAAGCACGTCCGCCAAGCCCCGCGCGAAGACATAAGCCGTTAAACTTTTCCACAAAGCCTGATTCTGGAAAATCGCTTTGGCGTGAATCGCTTACCGGGTTCGCGTGGTTCGGCGCGCGAGCGCTTTCCACATGCGAATGAGCCCATGCAAAAAATTGGGCTGGTCACGCGACTCCCGATCAATAGACTGAATTTGCTGCATGATTCGAGTGATGGTCATGCGCCGGGCGGTGAGGTCGGGTCATGGGTCGTGCGTCGAGCAGTCCATGCCGTTCCGGTTTTAGGAAACGTGTTCGTCGAAATCAGTTCGTCGTGCGTGCCTTCCCACGGAGCGCGTGGTGGCGCTCCCCGAACGACAGGAAGCATTTCATGGAACTTCTCGAACTCGAGATTTCGCGGGAAATCCATCCGGTGGATGTGATCGAGCAGGTGGCGCACAACAACGACTGGTCGTTCGAGCGTGCCGGCGACGACGAAATCTCGATCTCCGTTGCCGGAACCTGGACCGACTACCATGTCTCCTTCTCCTGGATGGAGGATTTCGAAGCCCTGCACCTGGCCTGCGCCTTCGATATCAAGGTGCCGGAATCGCGCGCCCTGGAGGTGATGCGGCTGCTTTCGCTTATCAACGAACAGATGCTGTTCGGCCATTTCGACCTGTGGGAGCAGGAAGGCGCCATCATGTTCCGCCAGTCGCTGCTGCTCGCCGGCGGGGTCGAGCCGTCGAGCCAGCAGGTCGAGGTGCTGCTGTCCTCGGCGTTGGAAGCCTGCGAGTGCTACTTCCAGGCGTTCCAGTTCGTGGTCTGGTCGGGAACCTCGGCGCGGGACGCGCTGTCGAGCGTCCTGTTCGAGACCCAGGGCAACGCCTGAGCGCCGGCAGGTCATGTCGACGGACAGCGGTCGCAAGCCCGAAATCAGCTTCGCCGATTTCGACAAAGTGGACATTCGCGCCGGCACGATCGTCGCCGTCGAGGCTTTTCCCGAGGCGCGCAAGCCGGCGTTCAAGCTCAGGATCGATTTCGGCCCTGGGATCGGCGTGAAGAAATCCTCGGCACAGATCACGAAGCATTATTCGCCCGAGACGCTGATCGGCCGCCAGGTCTTCGCGGTGGTCAACTTCCCGCCGCGGCAGATCGGGCCGTTCATGTCGGAAGTGCTGACGCTCGGCTTCCCCGACGAGGAAGGGGCCGTGGTGCTCGGCGCCATCGAGCAGAAGGTGCCTGACGGCGGCCGCCTGTTCTGAGAAACAGATCATCTTCCGGAGCGGTCGCGGCGGTCGGCTCCCGTCAGGCCGGAACCTTGATGACGGCCCTCAGCCCGCCGAGCGGGCTTTCCGCCAGCGTAATGTCGCCGCCGTGCCCGCGCGCGATGTCGCGGGCGATCGACAGGCCGAGCCCGGTGCCGCTGGCGTCGAGATTGCGGGCCTCGTCCAGCCGCACGAACGGCTTGAAGACATGCTCGCGCTTTTCGGGCGGAATGCCGGGGCCGTCGTCGTCTATCGTCACCGTCAGCATGCCGCCGCCGTGATCGGCGGTAATCTCCACCGTTTTGGCATAGCGGAAGGCGTTGGACACGATGTTGGAGATGAGACGAGCGAAAGCGGTCGGGCGCACCATGACCTCGCGATTGCCGACGATCTTCGTGGTCAGCTTGCGCTTGCGCAGCCGCGCCTCCTCCGAGAGCTTGGCGAAGCACGCCTCCATATCCATGCGGCCCGCGTCCTCTGCGGTCTGGCCGCGCGCGAAGGCGAGATAGCCTTCCAGCATCGACTGCATGTCCTCGATGTCCTGGTTCAGCGCTTCCGCGCCGGCCTTGGAGCCGGTCAGGGCGAGTTGCAGTTTGAAGCGGGTCAGGATCGTTCTGAGATCGTGGCTGACGCCGGTCAGCATGGCCGTGCGCTGTTCGATCTGGCGCTCGATACGCTCGCGCATCTGCACGAAGGCGATGCCGGCGCGACGGACTTCCTCGGCGCCGCGCGGGCGGAAATCCGGCATCGGTCGGCCCTTGCCGAAGCTCTCGGCGGCTTCGGCGAGCGTGAGGATCGGGCGTATCTGGTTGCGCAGGAAGGGAACGGCGATCAACAGCAGCACCACGGAGGTGCCGATCATCCAGATGAGGAAGATATAGGTGTTCGAGGCGTAGGCCTGGCTGCGGCGGACGAACACTCTCAGCACCTTGTCCTCGAGCTGGACGCGCACCTCGATGATGTTGGAATTGCCCACCGTATCGATCCAGAACGGCCGGTTGATCTGGCGCGTGATCTCCGACGACAGCGTTTCGTCGAGCAACGAGAAGAACGGCTTCGGTCCGGGCGGGGGCAGGGGGTCAGGCGGAAGGATATCCACCTTCAGCTGCAGCCTGTCCTGGGCGACGCGGATGATATTGGCGTAGTCCGCATCGTGCGGATAGGTCTCCATCAGGTCGATGACGGCGGCGATGTCGCGCACAACCGCCTGCGAGAGCCGCTGCGTGACCGTCTGCCAATGGCGTTCGAGGAAGATGAAGGCGACGACCGATTGCAGCAGGATCATCGGCGCGATGACGATGATGAGGGAGCGGGCATAGAGCCGCTTCGGCATGTGGCGCGAAACGCGACGCCAGAAGCGGCGCCACCGATCGTGCAGCGCATCGGCGAACGGGCCGAGACGGCCGGTCACCGTCGGCTCGGGTGGACGATCTCTGTGCTGTTGCTGAAGCTCG
This sequence comes from Mesorhizobium hunchu, assembly GCF_040081975.1. Lineage (NCBI taxonomy): Bacteria > Pseudomonadati > Pseudomonadota > Alphaproteobacteria > Hyphomicrobiales > Phyllobacteriaceae > Mesorhizobium > Mesorhizobium hunchu. Next base: position 8,235 of record NZ_JBEBMG010000003.1, on the reverse strand, counting down.
GTGGTCGCCATGTCTTCCATCGGCCCGCGCGGGCGTGCCGGTCGAGCCCGGCGGCGGTCCATTCTAGAGCATTTCCGGCGAAAACAGAATCGCCTTCAATGCTCTATCTCTTTGTTTTTACGCAATCCCGGACGCAAAACCGCTGCGCGTTTTTGCTGGAATTGCTCTAGCGCAGGATGCACTCCACTTGCATCAGGCATCCTGCTGCAAATGCTCGTTCGGCGGCATGGTCCCGCAAGGAAGGCTTGCCGGGAACACGCCTATTCAACGCTCAGCCGATAGCCGATGCCGCGCACCGTCTGCAGCCAGACGGGGTTGGACGGGTCGCGCTCGATCTTGCGACGCAGCCGGTTGATCTGCACGTCGATCGTGCGCTCGCCGACCTCCGAATCGTCGCCGACCAGTTCATGGCGCGGAATGGTCTCGCCGGCGCGGGCGGCGAAGATCGCCAAGATCTCCTGCTCGCGGTCGGTCAGCTTCAGCGACTCGCCGCCGCGCTTCAGCTCCCGCTTGGCGATCTGGAAGGTGTAGGGGCCGAAGACGAGTTGCTCGACCTTCGGGGTCGGGGTGGGGCCGCCGCGCCTGAGGATGTTGTTGATGCGCAGGATCAGTTCGCGCGGATCGAACGGCTTGGGAAGGTAGTCGTCGGCCCCCGCTTCCAGCCCGGTGATCCTGTTGTCGGTCTCCGAAAGGGCCGTCAGCATGAGGATCGGCACGTCCTTGGTGGCGCGCAGCGCCTTGGTCAGTTCGACTCCGGTTTCGCCCGGCATCATGATGTCCAGAACCAGCAGGTCGAAATCGAGCCCGACCAGCTTGCGGCGGGCCTCGTCGGCATTGCCGGCGACGGTGACGCGGAAACCGTTCTCGGTCAGGTACTGCTTGAGCAGGTTGCGGATGCGCGTGTCATCGTCGACCACCAGCAGATGCGGCGCATCGTCGTCCGGTGCGGTCGTGCGCTCAAGGTTCTCCGTGCTTTCCATGGCTTTTCCTCAGGCGGAGTTCTTCGGCAGGATGTCAATCTGCGCTCTTCGTTCCGGATTGACCATCGCTTTCAGGAAACGCTCGATCGCGGCCCGATCGGCTGCACCGGAACCCTGCAATGCCTCATGGATGCGGCGTGACTGTGGCCTTGCCAGCGCCAGCGCGAGTTTGCGGCCGCGCGCCGTGGGGTAAAGCTCGCGCTGGCGGCGGTCGCGTGGCCCTTGGACCTGCACGATATGGTCGGTCTCGATGAGTTGCTTGAGCACGCGCGCCAGCGATTGCTTGGTGATCTTCAGCACGTCCAGCAGTTCGGCGACCGTCAGGCCTGGACGCCGGTTGACGAAATGGAGCACGCGGTGGTGCGCCCGCCCGAAACCGTAATCCTCGAGAATCTCGTCGGGATCGGAGGTGAAATCGCGATAGGCGAAGAAGAAGAGTTCGATAAGGGTGAAATCGATTCCCTCGTCGTCGACGACCGCCGTCCTGATTGGCTCCGCGTCGGAAAGGCTGCGATCCGGCATGGGTCTCCTGCGAGCGAGCGATGGTAAATCTGCCCACGCTTTAGGACCGATTGCGAGCGAAAAGGCAAGTCGATGCCGGTTTTCGGCTTGTCTCAGGTTGCTGGCCAAGGGTGTCCTGGACGGCGCGGCCGCGGGAAACCACGCCGATCTTCGGGATCGTACCCCGCCGATTCGGGGCTGGCGGGATCGCCGAAGCGCTGACGAGCGCCTGTCCGGCGGCTGCAGAGCCAACCGCGCCATTGGGGCGGAGCAGGCGGAATCTACGGAAAACCCTCAAGCTTTGGCGGCTGGCGGACGACTCGAGCGGTCACGCTTCATATATCAGCATTTCCGAATTTGACTTTTTCAGGATTCGTCGTCTCATGTCGCCGTCGTCAGGAAAGCGGCGGCTATGGAGGGACTACGATTATGGAAACACTTCTTCCCATCATTGTTCAGATCGTTACCGGCATCATCGGCGGCCAGGCCGTCGGTGCGGCAGTCAAGCAGGCGGCGATGAGCCAGTTGCCGAAGATCCTCAGCGGCGCGATCGGCGGCGTGGCGGGCGGCGCGATCCTCAACAGCCTCATGGGCGGATCGATCGACCCGGCCGCGGTGGCGCAGGCCGCGGGAAGCCTCGGTTCCTCGCTCAACATCCAGAACATCGTCGGCGGCGTCGGCGGCGGCGCGATCCTCACGGCCATCGTCGGCGCCGTGATGGGCTCGATGAAGAAATAAGCCTGGGTTTTGCCTCGCTAAAGGGCGGCTGCGGCCGCCCTTTTTCGTTGCCGTGCGCGCAGGAGAGTGGACGCCGCCATATCACGCGCCTACATCGGTCCTGTTTCCGGGAAAGGTCACTCATGGGTCAACTCAACGCCGGCGTCGTTCCCGTCACGCCGTTCCAGCAGAACTGCACGATCCTGTTCGATACGGACGACAAGGTTGGCGTCGTCGTCGATCCGGGCGGCGACGTCGACCGGATCCTGGCTGCCCTGAAGGAGAACGACATCAAGGCGCAGGCGATCTGGATCACCCACGGCCACATCGACCATGCCGGCGGCGCGGTGGACCTGAAAGAAGCGCTCGGCGTCGACATCATCGGCCCGCATGAGGCCGATCGCACGCTGCTCGACAACCTGGAAACACAGGCCCAGCGCTTCGGACTGGCCGGCGCGGTGCGCAACTGCGTTCCGGACCGGTTTCTGGCCGAGGGCGAAACCGTGTCCTTCGCCGGTCACCTCTTCGAGGTGCTGCATTGCCCGGGTCACGCGCCGGGGCACGTCGTCTTCTACAATCGCGACGCCCGGTTCGCGCATGTCGGCGACGTGCTGTTCCATGGCTCGATCGGCCGCACCGACCTGCCCGGCGGCGACCATGAGGCGCTGATCAGGTCGATCAAGGAGAAGCTGCTGCCGCTCGGCGACGATATCGGCTTTCTGTGTGGGCATGGGCCGGGCGGGCGTTTCGGCGAGGAGCGGCTGACGAACCCATTCCTGGCCTGACGAATCCCGTCAGTCGCCGGCGGACATGCCAGTGCAGCCGGCGGATCGGTTGCCGCAATGAAAAACGCCGCCTCGTGGGCGGCGTTTTCGTTCATTCCGGATCGTACTCAGTTGGCGACGCAGAAATGCCGCTCGCCGTCATAGCCGGTGAAGGTTCCGGTCCGGGCGTTGAAGCTCCTGTAGCGGTCGGAGCAGTATTCGTACCAGTCGCGCGTCCAGGGCTCTATGCCGCCGGCATAGACGGGCGCGCGGCGCACGACGACGTCGCGGCGCACCACATAGCGCGGCGGCGCGTCGTAATCGTCATAGTAGGGCGGGGGCGGCGCCGGGCGCGACAGGGCGCTTCCGATCAGGGCGCCTGCGGCAAGACCGGCAATGCCCGCCACGGCGGCGTCGCCGTGCCCGTGGTGGCTGTGGTGGTAGTGGCGATACCGGTACCGGTCGCCTGCATTGGCCGCCGGCAAGGCCGCAACCATGGTCGCGCCGACCGCGACGGACAAAACGGCAGTCTTGAGAAACCTTTTCATCGTAATCTCCTTCTGTCGGCCGGCCAGGGGAACGCCGCCCGACTTTGCGACAGAGTAGTAGGAGATGTTGGCTGAACGGAGGCTGAACGAAATTTCAGCTATGCGCCGCAGCAGGGGGACGTCCTGACGGACACGGCAGCGCTAACCGGCTTGATTTCATTCCTCGCATCGATGCGACGACAGCCGACCATCAGGCTGCCAGGATGCGCAACTGGAAATGGCTGTCGAAGCAGCCAAACGGTCTGGCGCCGCGCCGCGGCGCCATCCACGTCAACCGACGGTCAGGTTGACTGCCTTCGGGCCCTTGCCGCGCTTGTCGGGCTCGGTGTCGAATGAGACCTTCTGGCCGTCCTCCAGGCCCGGAAGCCCCGAAGCCTGAACAGCCGAGATATGGACAAACACGTCCTTTGCCCCATCGTCCGGCGTGATGAAGCCGAAACCCTTGGCATGATTGAAGAATTTTACGGTGCCGGTCTGCGGCATGGGAAGCTCCTCTGATCCCATCGTCTTGCTCCCGGGCTGGCACAAGGCGCCCGGAAACAAAATTTGTCGTTTATTTTGAACGCATCGGCAAGCGAAACTTTTTTGCGTTTTTCATTGCCGCTCCGCCGCGAGGCGCCGTCGCGGCCGCGCGGGACTGCCAATCCGGCAAACGAAAAAGGCGCGACGATGCCGTCGCGCCTTTCCGTAGGTCGCTGGTTTGGTTGTTGGTTTCCGGCGGAGCCGGCTCGCTTATTCCGCGCGCAGGTTGACCGCCTTGGGACCCTTGCCCATGCGGTCCGGCTCGACGTCGAAGGACACTTTCTGGCCATCGACCAAAGTGTGCATGCCCGACCGCTCGATGGCCGAGATGTGGACGAAAACGTCCTTGGCGCCATCGTCCGGCGTGATGAAGCCAAAGCCTTTGGTGGCGTTGAAGAATTTTACGGTGCCGGTCTGGGACATTGGGGAAACTCCTTCACCCGTTCAGTCTGGTGGTCCTGGCCGCCTGGCATCGGAGGCAGGTTCCGGTGGTTGTTTCGGCGATCGTGCACCGTGCACGACAAAACCCCCCGCCGAAAAACGGGGCCGTCAGAGATTCACACTATCGGGGAAAGGGTCGCGCAAACGTTCCAGTCTCCGGGTCGCAAATGCCCGAACGACAAAATCTATTGCACGGAAATGTGATCGTTGCAAGACAACAGCCGCGGGCGACGTCGCGCAGACGCGCTTCCCACGTTTGGCCCGCGATACGCCTGCGCCCCATTGGGGTCATCGGCCACAGGATCGCAAGCGTAGGCCCAGGGGAAATCCGGTTCCGTTCCCGTCGAATGGAACGAGGACTCCGGGCTGGAATATGGCCCGACAGGGCGAAAATCCTTGCAACCGGTGCCGAAAACGCGAGGATCGGCTCGGGCGTTGCGGCGCTGCATTGTTAGGAGGGAGACATATGAGGCTTTCTGTGATGCTACCGCTGCAGGGGGCGGCTGTCCTTGCGCTTTCGGGAATGCTTGCGGCCTGTACGGTCGCGGTGGACGAAGGGCCGGGCTACCGTCCGCCGCCGCGACCGGAGCACCGGTACTGCACGCGCGAATATGAGCCGGTCTGCGCCAGCCGGGGCCGGGACCGCAAGACCTTCTCCAACGGATGCGAGGCCGAGCGTTCAGGATACCGCATCGTCGCCAGAGGCGAATGCCGCCGCCACGATGACGTGGGAAGCCGTCCGCCGCCGCGCGCCTGCACCATGGAATATGCACCCGTGTGCGGCAACAAGCGCGGTCGTTTGCGCACCTTCTCCAACGCCTGTACGGCGCGCGCCTCCGACTATCGCGTGATCGGTCGCGGCCCCTGCAGGGGCTGACGGGATCAGCCGCCGGCAAGGCCGGGATAGGTCCCGGCCTTGATGAACATGCGCGCGAGATGGGCGGCGTTCGACGCCGCCATGTCGATCATGCCGGCGACAGCCTTTGGCGGCGCGGGCAGGTCGACATAATTGACGCTGCCCATCGCCTCGCCCACCCAGTAGACTCCGCCATTGGCCGGAACGGTGAAGCCGACGTCGTTCAGGGCCTGAAAGCATTCGGCATGGCAGTGATGGGCACCGTCCTCGTTGCCGACGATCGCCACCAGCGCGACCTTGCCGGCGGCAGGCATCCGCTGGCGGTCGTCGGTTTCGGACAGGAAGGCGTCCATGCGCTCCATGACCCGTTTGGCGACGCTGGACGGCTGTCCCATCCAGATCGGCAGGCCGAGCAGAAAGATGTCGGCCGCGAGGATTTTCCGGCGCAGCGTCGGCCATTCGTCGCCTTCACCTTCATCCGACAGGACGCCGGGCTTGATGTTCCTGTCGGCGGCGCGCACCGGATTTTCCGGCGTGTCCACGCCGTTGCGTTCCAATGCGGCTCGGAGATCGCCGAGCAGCCGGTCGGTCGAGGATTTTTCCCTGGCGGTCGAGGGTTTCAGCGAACAGTTGAGCGCAAAGGCGGTAAGATTGCTGTCGTGCGGCATGACGTTCTCCGTGAAAGAGGCTTGCTTGGGCAACGCGAGCGGACGCGATCGGTTGCCCGCGTGGTCTCGCCGGCAGGCCAGCTTTCGTCTTGAACCGGCCGGGGCAATCGCCTAGACCGCTCTGGTTCAATCAGCGACACGGCAGGTTCCCATCAACAGGGCAACGAGAAGAGGGCAGGGCGCGTCCGGCGGCATCCAGGTCGAGCTCGACCGGCACGTGCGGCAGGCGCTGCAGCTGCACCAATCGGGGCGCAAGCCGGAGGCGGAGGCGCTGTACCGGCAGGTTCTGGCGCGCCGCGCCGACCATGCGCCGGCATTGCATTTCCTCGGGCTGCTGATGCACCAGGACGGCCGCAGCGCCGAAGGCATCGCGCTGATGGAGCGCTCGCTGAAGTCGTCGCCCGGCAATGCCGATTTCATGAACAATTTCGGCACGGTGCTGCGCGATCTCGGCCAGCCGCGCCAGGCCGCGGAGCAGTTCCGCAAGGCGGTGGCGGCCAAGCCGGACAATCTGGCGGCGCGCGACAATCTCGCCTCCGTCGAGCGCCAGCTCGGCCGGCTCGAGGCATCGGCGCAGGCCTACCGCGACACGATCGGCCGCAACCCGTTTCATATGCCGGCCCGGTTGGGTCTCGCCGAGACCCTTCAGGAGACCGGCGACAGCGACGGCGCGATCGCCGTCCTGCGCGAAGCGCTGACGATCCGCCCGAAGGACGTCGACCTGCTGACCGCGCTGGGCGTGGCCTTGCTGGAAAAGGGCGACCTGGCCGGTGCCGCCGAAGCGGCGCGCGCGGCGCTGGCGGCCAACCCGGCGACAGGAAAAGCCTGGCTCCTGCTGTCACAGGTCAAGCGGCAGCAGGAGGCGGACAGCGAACTCGCCGCGATGGCCGAGCAGCACGGCAGAAGCCAGGCGGGAAGCCAGCAGCGCATGCAGATCGCTTTCGGCCTCGGCAAGGCGTTCGACGATCTCAAGGACTATGGGCGCGCCTTCGACTATTTCGCCGAAGGCAATGCGATCCGCCGCGCCGGCTTCGCCTATGACGGCGAAAAGACGCGCGCCGATTTCGCGATGATGAAGGCTGTTTTCAGCAAGGATTTCTTCCCCAGCCATGCGCCGAGCGATATCGAGGACGACACGCCGATTTTCGTCGTCGGCATGCCGCGCTCCGGCACCACGCTGGTGGAACAGATCATCGCCAGCCATCCGCAGGTCTTCGGCGCGGGCGAGTTGACGATCCTGCGAACGGCGGTCGGCAAGGGCTTTCCGCTCAACATGAAGGGCGGCTTTCCGGAAGGCATCGCCGACATGCCGGCAAAGGCCTTCGCCGACGCCGGACGCGACTATCTCGACATGTTGAACGAGCGCTATCCGCAGCACCGGCACGTCACCGACAAGATGCCGGGCAATTTCCTGTTCGTCGGCTTCCTGCACATGATGCTGCCGAAGGCGAAGATCGTCCATTGTGCCCGCAACGCGGCCGCCACCTGCCTGTCGATCTTCAAGTCGAACTTCCGCGGCGAAACGCATCTTTACGGCTACGATCTCGCCGAGCTGGCCGATTTCCACAACCTCTATGCCGACATGATGCGGCATTGGCGCGAGGTGTTGCCGGGCGTCGTCCACGACGTTCGCTACGAGGATTTCGTTGCGGATCAGGAAGGCCAGAGCCGGGCATTGATGAACTATCTCGGCCTGCCGTGGGATGACCGGGTCCTGGCGTTCCACGAAGCCGACCGGCCCGTGCGCACGGCGTCTGCCGCACAGGTGCGCCAGCCCATGTACAAGGGATCTGTCGACCTCTGGACGCGCTACGGCGACAAGCTCAGGCCGCTCATCGAGCGGTTGAAGTAGGCAAGGCTGCCGCTTAGGGACAATCGTCCCGTGACGGCTGGATACCGGGCAGCCGGCCTTCGCTTCGGCCGGCTTCCGGGATGATGCCGTTCCTAGAGCATTTCCGGCGAAAACAGAATCGCCTTCAATGCTCTATCCTTTTGTTTTTACGCAATTCCGGACGCAAAACCGCTGCGCACTTTTGCTGGAATTGCTCTAGGCAGAATCGACATTCATCGCATCCACAGCATTGCGGCGGCGAGTTGCAGGAAGCTTAGGAAGTAGGCCGCGCGGCGGTCGAAGCGTGTGGCGATGCGTCTGAAGTGCTTGAGCTTGTTGAAACAGCGCTCGATCGTGTTACGGACCTTGTAGGCCTCGAAGTCGTAAGGGATCGGCGTCTTTCGGGT